>NZ_JBZDPU010000013.1:0-264567 GCF_058270075.1 Mycobacterium shunyiense
CCTCAATGATCTACCTCTGCCTCGGCGGCCTGAACCCTCAACTACCCACAAGAACATGAGGAGTAGCACTAGTGTTCGATACATGAAGGTCGGGTTGGCGCAGAACCGGGGCGCGGCACAGACCGCGTTGGCCGACCACCTGGCCGCGACCACGACGCTCCTCGATGTCGATTTCACCGGGTTCGACACTGCGGAGTTACTGGCTATCCAGTCCGAGCGCGAGCGGCAGGCCCGCGCGCAGGCGACGGTCGATCACCGCATCCAGTCGGCGCTGACGGCTCGGACCAGTCCACGCGAGATCGGCGGAAAGTCATGGACTGACGTCCTTGCCACCCGGATGCGGATCAGCCGCAAGGAAGCCTCGCGCCGAGTGGCCGCGGCCGCAGATCTCGGGCCCCGATATGGCCTCACCGGCGAGGTGTTGGAGCCCACGCTGCCTGCATGCGCGGAGGCGCTTCGGTCAGGGTCGATCAACACCGAACACATCACGATCATCCGCCACACGGTGGCGGAAGCGGAAAAGTACGTCGGCCCAACCGAACTCGCCTCCATCGAGTCGGACCTGGTGGCCGCGGCGACCCGCGACACTCCCGAAACCCTCAAGGCCGCTGCCGACAAACTTCTGTACCTGCTGAACCAGGACGGCGATAGTCCCGATGTCGCAGCACACCTGCGTGGGCTGCGTATCGGCAAACAAGATGCCGACGGACTGGTGCACGTGCAGGGCTGGCTGGACCCCGAGACTGCGTCGTATCTGACCACCGTCACCGGCGTGTGGGGCGCACCGGGCATCAACAACCCCAATGACCCACAACCGGTCCACAACCCGACACCCAACCCACTGGACATTCCAGATGCCCCCGATGCCGAGGCCGCTGACGTTGAAGCCGAGCCCGAAGCGGCTGCCGCCGGCACCACCGCCACATCGCCAGACCAGCATGCTCAGCAAGAGCAGCAGGCCGCCGCCGACCGCGACACGCGAACCCAGGCGCAACGCAACCATGACGCACTCAAAGCCGCGCTGCGCGAACTACTGATGTCCAAACGGCTGGGCCAGCACGGTGGCCTCCCGGTCACCGTGGTCGTCTCCACCACCCTGGCCGAACTGGAAGCCGGAGCCGGCATCGCCGTCACCGGGGCGGGCATCCGGATGCCGATGACAGACCTCCTCCGGCTGGCATCGCACAGCTACCACTACCTCGTCGTCTACGACCACCACACCGCCGAACCGCTCTACATGGCCCGCACCAAACGATTGGCCACGAAAGCGCAGCGGCTCCTGCTCTACAACCGAGACCGCGGATGTACCCGCCCGGGTTGCACCGCACCGGCAGACTACTGCGAGGCGCACCATGCCAAAGCCGACTGGCGACACGGCGGACGCACCGACGCCCCCGCCCTCGCCCTGAGCTGCGGTCCTGACAACCGCCTCGTCGGACTGGGCTGGACCACCAGCGTCGACCCCGACACCGGCCGCATCCACTGGCATCCACCGCCGCTGATGGACACCGGCCAAGACACCCTCAACCACCACTTCCACCCCGAAGAACTATTGATACCCCCGGACGAAGCCGCTGACGGGTAGAACCGGCCCGCTTATCGCAACCACGCTGACGCACAAAGTGATTGAGTCCGCGGCTCGTCCCTCGCCGCTAGATCGTCGTCCGGCTGGGCCTGACTTGCCGCACTCCTCAGCGCAGCTCGTCCCTCGCCGCTAGATCGTCGTCCGGCTGACTGTCACCGGGATGCCATTGAGCGCACCATTACCGGACGGCTCGTCGATGAAATCCGGCAGCGACAGGATGTTGGTGTTCACCCCGGGTGCGGCGTTGGCGACGCCGAGTCGGGTACCGGGCTGGCCGTGTCCCCAGCCGTGCGGCATGGACACCACACCGGGTTTGATCGCGTCGGTCACCTCCACGGGCACCACGATCTTGCCTGCGGTCGACGCCACTTCTGCGGCGTCGCCGTCGGAGATACCGCGCTCGGCGGCGTCGCGGCTGTGCATCAGCAGGGTGCACCGGTCTCGGCCCTTCATCAGCGAGCCGACGTTGTGCAACCAGGAGTTGTTGGAGCGCAGATGTCGCCGGCTGACCAGCACCAGATCGTCGGAGGCGCGATCCAGTCGCTCGGCCAACCGGGGCAGGTCGTCGAGCAGGTATTGCGGTGCAATCCGGATCTTCTTGTCAGAGGTGCCGAGCACCTCGGGCACCCGGGGCACCATCGGGCCGAAGTTGATTCCGTCCGGATGGGACTTGAGCTTCTCCAATGTCAGGCCGTCCGGGTTCTCGCCGTACCGGTCGCCGAACGCGGCGGTCCGCAGCGTCAGATCGAGCATGCGTTCCGGCCCGCCGTGGTCGTAATGCTTACGGATCTCGGCGCCGTCGAGCCCCTGGGTGAAGCACAGGTAGTCGAACCAACCGTCGTCGAGCGCGGCGACGTCGACGTCCTCGGCCGCAGTGCCGGTGCACAACCCGGTCAGCCGGATCAGGATCTCCCATTCCTCGGGAGCATCTGGGTCTTCGCGATGGAACACCGGCGGCGAGTAGCGCGCGAAGCTGTTGATCGCCGCACCCAGCAGCAGATCGGCGGAATGGGGCTGCTCCAGCGCCGAGGCACCGGGCAGGATCACATCGGCGTGCTTGGTGGTCTCGTTGAGCCACAGATCCACCGAGATCATCGCGTCGAGCTGCGGCAGCGCCTCGTCGAGCTTGTCGCCGCCCGGAGTGGACAGCACCGGGTTTCCGGCGACCGTGATCAGCGCCTTTAGTTGCCCCTCGCCGGGAGTGACGATCTCTTCGAGCATGCACGACACCGGGACCTGGCCCATCACCTCTTTGGCTCCGCGCACACGAGTGCGGTAGCGGCCGAAGTTCGGCGCCCCGTCCTCCAGGCCCGGGATCGGCTGACTGGTGACGGTCCACGCGGTCGGGGTGGCGAACATGGAGCCGCCGGGAGTGTCGAAGTGGCCGGTGACGATGTTGACCACATCCACCAGCCAGCTGGCCAGGCTGCCGAACTCCTGGTTGCAGGTACCGATCCGGCCGTAGACCACTGCGCGCGGTGTGCCCGCCAGTTCACGGGCCAGA
Source organism: Mycobacterium shunyiense (assembly GCF_058270075.1). Classification (NCBI taxonomy): domain Bacteria; kingdom Bacillati; phylum Actinomycetota; class Actinomycetes; order Mycobacteriales; family Mycobacteriaceae; genus Mycobacterium; species Mycobacterium shunyiense. The sequence goes on from NZ_JBZDPU010000013.1 coordinate 3,090, forward strand.
CCTCGAATCCGCTCTGCATCGATACCTGTTGCGGCAGAGACTTTTTCGGGTGACCATTCGGCCACCACCTGTTGCAGCGTCGACACCCCGTCGAGGTGGCGCTCCAGGTCGCCGAGGTTGACCAGGTCTTCGTCGAACACGGTGTGGACGATCCCGAGCAGCAGTGCCGCATCGGTGCCGGGCGTGATCGGCAGCCACTCGTCGGCCTTGGCGGCGGTGGCGGTGCGCACCGGGTCGATGACGATCACCTTGCCGCGCTTGCGGATACCGCCGATGATGCCCATCACGTCAGGCGCGGCCAGCAACGAACCCTGTGACGCCGCGGGATTGGCGCCCATCACCACCAACAGATCGGTGCGCTGGATGTCCGGGGTCGGGAATGCCCACCAACTGCCGTACATCAGGTGCGACGAAAGATTCTTCGGCCACTGGTCGATGGTCCCGGGCGAGTAGGTGATCGGCATCCCGGACAGGCCGAGCAGGACAGCCGAATAGCGCGACAGTGAGAACGAGTGCGCCAGTGGGTTGCCGGTGTACGCCGCGACCGCACCGACGCCGTACTTCTCGATGACGGGCGCGAGCAGTTCGGTGCAGCGGCGGAACGCGGTGTCCCAGTCGACCTCGTGCCACTGGCCGTCGATCTTGATCATGGGCCGGCGGATCCGGTCCGGGTCGTCGTGCAGCGCGGCCAGCGACGCGCCTTTCGGGCAGATGTGCCCCGCGCTCCACTCGTCGGACTTGTTGGGCCGGACGCTCGCCACCAAACCGGCGGAGACCTGAATCTCCAAGCCGCACATTGCCTCACACAGCGGGCAGGCGTGGAGATGCAGGCCGTCCTCGCCGATATCCGCGATACTTCCCGGCTCATGTCCCATCAGCGGCCTCCGATGTTGTTACGTGTGACCACACACGTAACAACATCGTGGCACCGAACGACGCCGGTATCCCGTTGTTCGGGACAGCTACTACTGCTCGGGGCGATCCTGAGCCGCGCCCTGCACGGCCGCGGCGGCAGCCCGGATCTGCGGGGTCACCAGCATCACCTGCCCCAGAACGCCATTGACGAAGCCGGGTGACTCATCGGTGGACAGCTCTTTGGCGAGCTCGACGGCTTCGTCGACTGCCACCGGCTCGGGAACGTCCTCGGCATGCAGCAGCTCCCAGACGGCCACCCGCAGGATGGCCCGGTCCACGGCGGGAAGTCGCTCCAACGTCCATCCCTGCAGATGCGCCGAGATGAGTTCGTCGATGTGGGCGGAGTGCTCGGTGACGCCGCGCGCCACCGACACCGTGTAGGGGTTGAGCGGGGTGACGTCGGGCTGATCCTCGGCCAGCGCGGCACGGCCGTCGGCCACCGCCTCCGGCGTCAGACCGCGGGCCTCGGCCTCGAACAGCAGGTCGACGGCGCGCTTGCGGGCCTGGTGACGGCCCCGGTCGCCACGGCGATCAGGCATGCTCAGCCATTCACGCGGCCGAGGTAGCTGCCGTCGCGGGTGTCGACCTTCAGCTTGTCGCCGGTGTTGATGAACAACGGAACCTGGATCTCGGCACCGGTCTCCATGGTGGCGGGCTTGGTGCCGGCGCTCGAGCGGTCACCCTGCAGGCCCGGCTCGGTGTGGGACACCTCGAGCTCGACGGACACCGGCAGTTCCAGGTACAGCGGAACACCGTCGTGGAAGGCGATCTGCACGGGCAGGCTCTCCAGCAGGAAGTCGGCCAACCGGCCGACCAGCGCCTCGGACAGGGGATGCTGGTTGAAGTCTTCGGAATCCATGAAGACGAAGTCGCTGCCGTCGCGGTACAGGTAGGTGGCGTCGCGCCGGTCGACGGTCGCCGTCTCCACCTTCACGCCGGCGTTGTACGTCTTGTCGACGACCTTGCCGGACACCACGTTCTTCAGCTTCGTCCGCACGAAGGCCGGACCCTTGCCCGGTTTGACGTGCTGGAATTCGACGATCTGCCACAGCTGTCCGTCGATCTGCAGGACGAGCCCGTTCTTGAAGTCGGCAGTCGATGCCATGAGGGTGTAGCTCCTAAGCTTTTGTCACAAAATGGCCAGTTCCTTGGGGAACCGGGTAAGCAGGTCGGGTGCCGACTCTCCGACGACCAGGGTGTCCTCGATCCGGACACCGCCGCGATCGGGCAAGTAGACACCAGGCTCAACGGTGACCGCAGAGCCAGCAAGCAGTGTACCGGCGGCAGCGGCATTGATTCCCGGCGCTTCGTGGATCTGCAGCCCGACACCGTGTCCGAGTCCGTGGCCGAAGTTGTCGCCGTACCCGGCATCGGCGATGACCTGGCGTGATGCGGCGTCCACCGCGCTCAGCGACACTCCCGGGGCCAACGCGTCGCACCCCGCCTGCTGCGCGGTGGCCACCAGCCCATAGATGTCGCGCTGCCAGTCGGCCGCCGGGCCCAGCACGAACGTGCGCGTCATATCGGAGTGGTAGCCGGCGACGAGCGCACCGAAATCGATCTTCACGAAGTCACCCGCGGCCAGCACCGCATCCGTGGGCCGGTGGTGCGGGATGGCGGAATTCGCGCCCGCCGCCACGATCGTCTCGAACGACGGGCCGTCGGCGCCGTGATCGAGCATCAGGGCCTCCAGCTCGTTTCGAACCTCGCGCTCGGTGCGGCCGGGACGCAGGCCACCACGCTCAAGCAGGTCCATCAGCGCCGCGTCGGCGGCCTCACAGGCCAACCGCAGCATCGCGATCTCCCCCGCGTCCTTGACCTCACGCAGCGCCTCGACCGTGCCCGCCGCGCGGATCCACTCGACCGTGTCGCCGGCAGCCTTCTTCAGCGCCGCATAGGCGTCCACGGTCACCACATGGCTCTCGAAACCCAACCGCAGGGCACCGGCGCGGGCGGCGCGCCCGGCCAGATGCGACCCACATGCCCGCTCGATGACCACTTCGGCGTCCGGAGACTGCTGCGCGGCCTGCGTGCGGTAGCGCCCATCGGTGGCCAGCACCGGCACGACATCCTCGGCGAGGATCAGCAGGGCCGCATTCGACCCGGTGAATCCGGACAGATAACGCACGTTGACCAGGTCAGTTACCAACATCGCGTCCAGACCCCGCTCGGCCAGTCGACGCCGCAGTCGGTCCCTGCGCTGGGAAATAGTCACGGTCTGTGACGCTACTCGCTACAGTGTGCCCCCATGAGCAAGTGGTTACTGCGCGGAGTGGTGTTCGCAACAGCGATGGTCATCGTGCGCTTACTGCAAGGAGCACTGATCAACGCCTCGCCGGGTAATGCCACCTGGTTCAGCCTGGGCCTGGTCACGTTGTTCGGAATCGGCGTGCTGATCTGGGGCCTTCTCGACGGCCAGAGCGACGCGCGCGCCAATCCGGATCCGGATCGTCGTGCCGACATGGCGATGACCTGGCTGATCGCCGGCCTGTTCGCCGGCGTCGTCAGCGGCGCCGTGGCGTGGTTCATCGGCCTCTTCTACAAGAGCCTCTACACCGACGCGCTGCTCAACGAGGTGACCACGTTCGCGGCGTTCACCGCCCTGCTGACGTTCCTGCTCGGCGTGGCAGGCGTGACGGTGGGCCGCTGGCTGGTGGACCGCAAGGCTCCCCCGCAGCCCCGCCAACGTCACCACGGCCTGGCCGCAGAAGACCGCGCCGACACCGATGTGTTCGCCGCCGTGAGCGCCAACGGCGCCACCGAGAGCACCGACGACACCACCCAGGCCATCGAGTACCCCGAGCAGCCCAAGCAGTAGCCGGTCCGCTGCCCACAAGGGCAGAACGAGAATTCAGTCGCGAGTGGCGCGGGCGATCAGGCCCGCGCCACTTCTGCGTATGCGGCCGCCAACAGTGACGGATCCGGGCCTTCCAGCCGGCCCGGCTTGGCGAGCCCGTCGAGCACGACGAACCGCAGCACTCCCGAGCGGTTCTTCTTGTCGCCCGCCATGTAGTCCATCAGCTGGGGCAGCGCGTCGCCGTCGTAGCTGACAGGCAACCCGAGTGCGGTCAGCACCGAGCGGTGCCGCTCGGCGGTCTTGTCGTCGAGACGGCCGGCCAACCGGCCCAATTCGGCCGCGAACACCAATCCGACCGACACGGCGGCGCCGTGGCGCCACTTGTACCGCTCGCGGCGCTCGATGGCGTGTGCGAGGGTGTGGCCGTAGTTGAGGATCTCGCGCAACTGCGATTCGCGCTCGTCCGCAGCAACCACCTCGGCCTTGACCGTGATGGCCCGACGGATCAGTTCGGGCAGGACGGTTCCGGATGGATCCAGGGCCGCTTCCGGATCGGCCTCGATCAGATCGAGGATCACCGGGTCGGCGATGAAACCGGCCTTCACGATCTCCGCCATACCGGCGATGATCTCGTTGCGCGGCAAGGTCTCCAGCGTTGCGAGGTCCACGAGGACCGCTGCCGGCTGATGGAACGCGCCGACGAGGTTCTTGCCGGCGTCGGTGTTGATCCCGGTCTTGCCACCCACCGCCGCGTCGACCATGCCGAGCAGCGTGGTGGGTACGTGCACGATGTCGACACCGCGCAGCCAGGTGGCCGCAGCAAAGCCCGCGACGTCGGTGGCCGCTCCCCCACCGAGGCTGACGACGGCGTCCTTGCGGCCAATACCGATGCGCCCCAGCACTTCCCAGATGTAGCCGACGACGGGCAGCTCCTTGCCCGCCTCGGCATCCGGAATCTCGATGCGGTGAGCATCAATTCCCTTGTCTGCCAGGTGTTGCCGGACAGCTTCGGCGGTCTGGGTCAGCACGGGCTGGTGCAGGATCGCCACCTTGTGACGGCCCTCGAGCGTGTTTCCCAACTCGCCGAGCAAGCCGGTTCCGATGATGACCGGGTAGGGCCGGTCCACCAGTACCTCGACGATTACCGGGTCAGTCATCATGTCGCTCCGCGTTGCGAGCGGCCAGGGCCGCGGGGGTGGGTATGGCTGCAGATTCAGTATTGGAAGAAGTGGACGGGGTCTTACCGCCCGTGGCCTCGGAACCCGACGAGGACTGCGAGGAAGCCGCACCACGCCGCCACGGCGGCCGACGCCGGCGCCGCTTGGTGGTCCGCGCCGAGGGTTGGGACTGTTTCTGGGGCTGCGGGTTTTCCAGTCGCGTGACAATGGTGCGCACGACCGCGCCGGGATTGCGACGGTTGGTGTTGATCCGCATGGTCGCGACGCGACGGTAGAGCGGCACCCGCTCGGACATCAGGGCGCGGTACTTCTCGGCCCGGTCGGGCCCGGCCAGCAGGGGACGGACGGTGGAACCACCGGTTCGGCGGACCCCCTCGGCGGCGCTGATCTCCAGGTACACGACGGTGTGCCCGGCAAGGGCCGCTCGCACTCCCGCGGTGGTCACGGCGCCGCCGCCCAGAGACAGCACACCGTCGTGGGTGGCCAGCGCCGAGCGGATGACCTCTTCCTCGATACGGCGGAACTCTGCCTCGCCGTCGGTGGCGAAGATGTCGGCGATCGTGCGGCCGGTGGTCTCCTCGATTGCGGCGTCGGTGTCGAGCATCGTGAGGTTCAGCGCCTTGGCCAGCCGGCGGCCGATCGTCGACTTGCCCGAACCTGGCAGGCCGATCAGTACCGCCTTGGGGGCCATCAGCCCAGGGCCTGCGCCGCCGGCTCGCGCTCGGCGACGGCCCGCAGGTAGGCGTCGATGTTGGCGCGGGTCTCGGTCAACGAGTCCCCACCGAACTTCTCCAGCACCGCGCGGGCCACCACGAGCGCCACCATGGTCTCCACCACCACACCGGCGGCAGGCACCGCGCACACGTCGGACCGCTGGTGAATGGCGACGGCCTCTTCACCAGTGGCCATGTCGACGGTGGCCAGCGCCCGCGGGACGGTCGAGATCGGCTTCATCGCGGCGCGGACCCGCAGCGCCTGGCCGTTGGTCATGCCGCCTTCCAGACCTCCGGCCCGGTTGGTCGAGCGCAAGACCCCGTCGGGGCCGGGGTACATCTCGTCGTGGGCGACGCTGCCTCGCCGGCGCGCGGTCTCGAAGCCGTCGCCGATCTCCACGCCCTTGATCGCCTGGATGCCCATGACTGCGGCGGCCAGTTGGCTGTCGAGTCGGTTGTCACCGCTGGTGAACGAGCCCAACCCGATCGGCAGACCCGCGACGACGACCTCGACGACGCCGCCGAGGGTGTCACCGTCCTTCTTGGCGTCCTCGATCTCGGCGATCATCGCGGCCTCGGCGTCCTTGTCGAAGGCCCGGACCGGGCTGTCGTCGATCGCCTCCAGGTCGGAGAACTGCGGCGGAGGTCCGTCGTAGGGCTTTGACGCGCCGATGGAGATGACGTGCGAGACGACCTCCACGCCGAGCGCAGCTCGCAGGAAGGCACGGGCCACGGTGCCGGCCGCCACGCGCGCCGCAGTCTCGCGGGCGCTGGCGCGTTCCAGCACGGGGCGGGCATCGTCGAAGCCGTACTTGAGCATGCCCGCGTAGTCGGCATGGCCCGGTCGCGGACGGGTCAGCGGGGCATTGCGCGCTGCACCTTCTGCGGCAAGCTCGGCTTCATCGACCGGGTCCGGAGACATCACCGTCTCCCACTTGGGCCATTCGGTGTTGCCGATCTCGATGGCGATCGGCCCGCCCAGGGTGGTGCCGTGACGCACCCCGGCCAGCATGGTGACCTGATCCTTTTCGAACTTCATCCGGGCACCCCGGCCATAGCCGAGTCGACGACGCTTGAGCTGCGCCCCGATCTCCTCGGAGGTGATGGGCACGCCGGCAACCATCCCTTCGAGCATGGCCACCAGGGCGCGGCCGTGGGATTCACCAGCTGTGGTCCATCGCAACACGGCTGTCATTCTCCCACGTCGGGGTTTGCCTCCCGAAATCCGTGGTCACTCGTGACACGACCTACCGCTGTTGCGGCTGCTGCGATCCGTTTTGGTGCCGGCCGTACTGGTACCACCACTGTGCGTAGGCCTGCGCCTGTTCGACTTCCTTGCGCAGGGTGGACCGCGCACCCGCGTTGCTCAGCAACGAGAGCCAGTTCATGAACAGGATCGACAGGAAGCTCCACCAACCCAGGACGAGATTGTGCCGCTGGGCGCTGGTCAACGCGGCCTCGCACTGTTCGGCGGTTCCGGTCACCACGCGGGTCTGGTTGAACCACAAGACCAGCAGACCGGTGTGCCGAGTCGTCTCCACTCGGAACACCGGGACCGTGGGCGGCGGCGGATACTGCGGCGCGGCCTGCTGCCAGTGTGGTTGTGACACGCGAACCCCCCGGGACGACTGATTACCGGTGATGAGCGTAACCACGGAATTCGCGGGTCATTCGCACCAATTCGGCCGTCGGCTACACCAGCACCAGAGCGACCGCGACGGCACTGGCCGCGCACATCGACGGTCCGTGCGGCACGGTGCGGATACCACGCATGGCTGCCCAGAGGGCCAGGCCCGCGGTGAGCAGGGGTGCGGCCAGCGCGGCGAGCAGCCACACATCGATACCGAACGCACCGGTCATCGCCCCCATCCCGATGGCGAGTTTGACGTCTCCCCCGCCCAGCGACCGGGGCGCCACCAGGTGCATCACCAGATACAGCACAGACAACGCCAGCGCCCCGGCCAGCGCGGCGCCACCGCGCCCGGCCACCGCCGCCACAACCGTGATCAGTACCGCGCCCGGCAGTGTCAGCCAATTCGGCAGCCGGCGTTCCCGGACGTCGTAGCCGCTCAGTGCAAGGAGCCAAACCACCACGACGGCGGCTATCCCTACCCCCATCAGTCGAGGCTAAGCGCGGCCGCCGGCCCACCAACGCGCTTCTTTTGCGGGTCATCCCGCGCGCAGCGCGGTCCCCACCGCACCCGCCGTTTGGGCGAAGCTGTCGAAATCGACGTCTGACCCCAACGGCTGGAGCACCACGGTCTGGGCGGCGTAACCGGCGATACCGGCGACGATCTGGTCGACGGATCCGGCGACGCCGTATCCGGCTGCCAGACCACGCTTGGCGGCCTCCTCGTCGAGACGTCGCCGTCCGTCCGCACCCGGAACACACGCCAGGTACTGCACAGCCGCGAATTCCGTCGCACTGTCCCGCTCGGCCAGCCCGGCAGCGACATGACCGAGCGATTCACCCGCAGAGTCCGGCGTGTTGGTGCTGTCGATGATCACACCGTCGGCGATCTCGCCGGCGAGCCGCAGCGTCTTCGGCCCGGTACCGCCGATGAGCAACGGAACGCGTTGAGGCGGAACCCAATCCAGTTGCACATCATCGAGATGCACGAAGCTGCCGCCGGTACTGACCGATTGGCCGGCGAGCAGTCGCCTGAGCGCAGTGTGGTATTCGCGCAAGAGCGTGAGCGGTGACGGCACCGCGGCCCCGGCCTGGCGCATCCAGGCCTGCACGCCGTGACCGATACCCACCCGGACGCGGCCGGGGTAGACCGTGGCCAGGGTCGCGAGCTCCATCGCGGTGGACACCACGTTGCGCAACGGTGCCGGGAGCACGCCGATCCCCACGGTCAGCGTGTCGCTGCAGGCGAGCGCAACCGCGGCCTGCGCGATGCCGCCCTGCATGAAACAGTCTTCCCACAGCCAGAGTTCGTCGATACCGGCTCGTTGTGCGGCAGCCGCGGTGCGGGGCAGGCTCTCGGGTGAGCGGTCGGGTCGGAACACCACACCGACACGGGGCGGTTGGCCTGTCTGGATCATGTTCGCCACCCTACGAGCGAGGGCTCAGCCCAGTGCGGCGCGCATCGCCTCTTCGGGAGCGGGCATCCCGGTGAACTGTTTCACCTGAGCGAAGGCCTGGTTCAGCAGCATCTGCAGCCCGTTGATCGCCTCGCCGCCCGCCGCCTCGACAGCTTTGGCCAGTGGCGTGGGCCACGGATCGTAGATCGCGTCGAGTACGCGCGGCACTCGAGCCAGCTTGTCTGCGTAGGCCGCTGCCGCGTCGGCCGGAATGGTGCTGACTGCCGAGTCCGCGCCGGCCACCGCATCGGTCAGAGCTGCACCGCCGATGTCACACCAACTGCTGTGCGCCCCACAGCGACCGGCCAGATCGACCAGCCTCGAGGCCTTACCCTCGTCGCGCGCCACGATGGTGATCTGCTGCACGCCGAGTTCGGCCAGGGCGACCACTGCGGCCGGGGCAGTGCCACCGGATCCGATGACCAAAGCCGAGTCGCCGGCCGTGCCGAGCGCTCCGGTGACCCCGTCGACATCGGTGTTGTCGGCTCGCCAGCCACCGGTCGGCATCCGGACCAGGGTGTTGGCCGAGCCCACCAGCTGGGCGCGGTCGGTGCGTTGATCGGCGAATTCCAGGGCAGCGAACTTGCCGGGCATGGTGACCGACAGCCCGACCCATTCCGGGCCGAGCGCGCCGACGAGGCCCGGCAGTTGTTCGGCGGTGCACTCGATGCGCTCGTACGTCCACGACGTCAGCCCCAGCGCCCGGTAGGCAGCGAGGTGCAGCTGCGGCGAGCGTGAGTGCGTGATCGGCGAGCCCAGGACGGCCGCGCGCCGGTCTCCGCTGTCTGACCTACCTGGCACTGTCGAGGACACCGTTGTGCTGCGCCTGTTCGATGTTCGCCAGATGCTGGTCGTAGTCACGGGTGAACAGCGTGGTGCCCTGCAGGTCGATGGTCACGAAGTACAACCAGTCCCCTGCCGCCGGATGCTCGGCCGCGGCCAGTGCGTCAGTGCCCGGCGAGCAGATCGGTGTCTGCGGAAGCCCTTGACTCATATAGGTATTCCACGGAGTCGTCTTGGCGCGGTCGTCATCGGTGGTCGCCACTTCCTGGCGGTCCAGCGGGTAGTTCACGGTCGAGTCGAACTCCAGCTTGCGGTGTTCGGCCAGCCGGTTGTAGATCACCCGGGCAACCTTGTCGAAGTCCTGTGGCTTGGCTTCGCGTTGCACCAGGGATCCAACGGTGAGGATCTGATACGGCGACATCTGCATGGCCGCGGCGGTGTCGAGCAGACCGCTCTGGGTGTAGACGGTGGCGCTGCCGCCGATCAGGGTCGAGAGGATGTCCTGCGGTGTCCCCGCGGGGTCGACATTCCAGGTGCCGGGCGCGATCAGCCCCTCCAGCCGCCGGTGATCGTTGGGCATCGCCGCAACGGGAGCAGCCGCCCATTCGGGTACCGCCAACGCGGCCGCCGGTGCCGATTGCGCAGCGGCCCGGAGCTCATCGACCGGCACACACCGCTTCTCGCCGTCGAGTTCGACGCAGGAGGCCTGGGAGATCAGCGTGAAGATGCCTTCGGTGACGGCCTTGGTCTTCACATCGGCGGTGTCGTCGAGCTGGCGCCCCTCCGGGATGGTGAGTTTGCCCACCCGGTTCTCCGGATCAGCCAGGCGTTCAACGGCATTGGCCGCCGGAATCTCGGTACGCAACTTGTAGAACCCGGGCTGGATCGCCGAGATCGCCTCATTCTTGTGGGCTGCCTCGACGAACACCTTGACCGTGGCGACCACCTTCTTGTCCTGCAAGGTCTTGGCGATGGCTGTCGTTGAATCGCCGTCGTGGACCTGGATGACGACATCGGCAACCCCGTCGCCCGCATAGTCGCCGGAGCTGCCGGACATGCTGTGCCACAGCTTGGACCCCAGGAACACCGCACCGATCACCACCATGATGAGCACGGCGAGAGAGAAGCCCCTGGTGGTGCGTCGCTTCCGGTCCTTGCGGGCTTTGCGGGCCCGCTCGGCCTTGCTCAGCCCGCGGCGCGGTGGTCCGACCACCTCGGGCTTGGCCTTGTCGGCACCCCACTTCTCAGCCATCCATGCCCTCTCCGCGCGCAGCCAGAGCCGCACGCCGCTGATCCAGCCAGGACTGCAGAATGCCAACCGCAGCGGCCTGGTCGATCATCGCCTTCTGTCCCTTTGCCCGAACGCCCGCTTCGCGCAAAGACCGTTGCGCCGACACAGTAGTGAGCCGCTCGTCAGCCAACCGCACCGGTATCGGAGCGATCCGGCGGGCCAGCAGATCCGCGAGTTCGATGGCGTCGACGGCCGAGCTGCCGGCCCGGTCGGCGAGCGTGCGCGGCAGTCCGACGACGACCTCGACGGCCTCGTACTCGCCGATCAGCGCCACCAGTCTGCGCAGATGTTTGCCCGACCGGTCGCGCTTGTCCCGCTGAACGGTCTCGACCGGGGTCGCCAGTATCCCGTCTGGATCGCAACTGGCCACACCGATCCGCACGGTGCCGACGTCGACGCCGATGCGCCGGCCACGTCCGGGGTCATCGTCCCCTGGGCGGTCCGGTAGCCGGTCGTCGACCGTGTCGGACACGAAGCTAGCCCCGGCCGATCTCGGCGCGCAGCGCGGCCAATGCCGCGTCGATACCCGCCGCCCCCTTACCGGAACCTTGTGCCATGTCCGCCTTGCCGCCCCCGCGGCCGTTGACCGCCGCGCCGAACTGCTTCACGAGTTCGTTGGCGCGCAGGCCGAGATCCTGAGCAGCCGGGTTGACCGCCACCACGAACGGCACCGCGTCGTCCTCGCCCTCGGCGATCAGCGCAACCACGCCCGGGTCCGAGCCGAGCTTGCCCTTGATGTCGCCGACCAGGCTGCGCAGGTCACCGGCCGACATGCCGCCGGCCATGCGTTGGGCGACCACCCGTACCTTGCCGATGGTCTCGGCGCCAGCAGCGGCATTGGCCGCCGCGGCCCTGGCGTTGGCCAACCGGGCCTTGTCGAGTTCCTTCTCGGCGGCCTTGAGACGTTCCACCAGGTTCGCGACGCGAGCCGGCACCTCTTCGGAGGGCACCTTGAGCGACGAGGCCAGCCCGGCCATGAGGGCCCGTTCCTTGGCCAGGTGGCGGAAGGACTCCAGCCCTACGTAGGCCTCGACCCGGCGCACACCCGAGCCGACCGAGGATTCACCGAGGATGGTCACCGGGCCGATCTGGGCCGAGTTGTGTACGTGCGTACCACCGCAGAGTTCCAGTGAGAACGGGCCGCCGATCTCGATCACCCGGACCTGGTCCGGGTAGTTCTCGCCGAACATCGCCATCGCGCCCATCGCCTTGGCCTTGTCGAGCGCGGTGACGAACGTGTTCACCTGGTAGTCGGCCTCGACGGCCTCGTTGGTGACTTCTTCAATCCGGGTGCGCTGGTCTTCGGTGAGCGCGCCCTGCCAGTTGAAGTCGAACCGCAGGTAGCCGGGCCGGTTCAGCGAACCGGCCTGAACGGCGGTGGGGCCCAGCACCTGTCGCAGCGCGGCGTGCACCATGTGGGTACCGGAGTGTCCCTGCGTGGCACCGCGACGCCACTTCGGATCGACGGCGGCGGTGACGGTGTCGCCCTCGACGAACTCTCCGGACTCCACGTTGATCCGGTGCGCCCACAGGGTTTTGGCGATCTTCTGCACGTCCGTGACGGCGGCCTTCGCAGCGCCCGAGGCGCCTGTGCCGGTGATCGCACCCTCGTCGGCGATCTGGCCGCCGGCCTCGGCATAGAACGGCGTGCGATCCAGGATGAGTTCGACGCGATCGGCGTCCAGGCCTTCGTGGGTCACCACGGGCACCCGCTTGCCGTCCACGAAGATGCCGAGAATCCTTGCTTCAGTGGACAATTCGTCGAAGCCGGTGAACTCGGTGGGCCCGGCGTCGACCAGCTCGCGGTATGCGGACAGATCGGTGTGGGCCTGCTTGCGCGCGGCGGCATCGGCCTTGGCGCGCTGACGCTGCTCTGCCATCAACGACCGGAAGCCCTGCTCATCCACGGAGAGGCCGGCCTCGGCGGCCATCTCCAGCGTGAGGTCGATCGGGAAGCCGTAGGTGTCGTGCAGGGTAAATGCGTCGTCGCCGGACAGCTTGGAGGCTCCCGCGCGCTTCGTCTTGGCGGCGGCGTCGTCGAACAGCTTCGAGCCGGCGACGAGGGTCCGGTTGAACGCGGTCTCCTCGGCGACGGCGATCCGGTTGATGCGCTCGAAGTCGGTGACCAGCTCCGGGTACGACGGGCCCATCTCGTCGCGCACCGTGGACATCAGCCGGCCCATGATGGGCTCCTCGACGCCGAGCAGTTTGGCCGCGCGGATGATGCGGCGCAGCAGGCGGCGCAGCACGTAACCGCGGCCCTCGTTGCCGGGGCTGACCCCGTCGCCGATGATGATGGCCGCGGTGCGGCTGTGGTCGCCGATGATGCGGTAGCGGACGTCGTCCTCGTGGTTGCCTGCGCCGTATCCGCGCGGGGCGATCCCGGCGACCAGATCGATCACCGGACGCACCAGGTCGGTCTCGTAGACGTTGTCCACGTCCTGCAACAGGCACGCGATGCGTTCGACGCCCATACCGGTGTCGATGTTCTTGCGCGGCAGCGGGCCGAGGATCTCGAAGTCGTCCTTCGAGGTGCCCTCACCGCGCTCGTTCTGCATGAACACGAGATTCCAGATCTCGATGTAGCGGTCCTCGTTGGCCTCCGGCCCGCCCTCGATCCCGTATTCGGGGCCGCGGTCGTAGTAGATCTCCGAACACGGGCCGCACGGCCCGGGGATGCCCATCGACCAGTAGTTGTCGGCCATGCCGCGGCGCTGGATGCGCTCGAGCGGCAGCCCGGCGACTTCCTGCCACAGTTGGATTGCCTCGTCGTCGTCCAGATAGACCGTTGCCCACAGTCTTTCCGGGTCGAATCCGTAGCCACCCTCACTGACCGGGTTGGTCAGCAGGGTCCAGGCCAGCTCGATGGCGCCCTTCTTGAAGTAGTCACCGAACGAGAAGTTGCCTGCCATCTGGAAGAACGTGTTGTGCCGGGTGGTGATGCCCACCTCGTCGATGTCAGGGGTCCGGATGCACTTCTGCACGCTGGTGGCGCGGTCCCACGGCGGGGTGCGGGCACCGAGGAAGTAGGGCACGAACTGCACCATGCCGGCGTTGACGAACAGCAGGTTGGGGTCGTCGAGGATCACCGAGGCACTGGGCACCTCCGTGTGGCCTGCCTTCACGAAATGATCGAGGAAGCGCTTCCTGATCTCGTGTGTCTGCACGTTGCTCGTGTCCTCGTGTTCGTGGGTGGCTGGGGTTGCGCAGGCAACTACCAGTTAGACCGCTTTACATTACCGTTCTGCGCGTTCACCCCGAAAAGGCGACGAACGTCACGCCCCCAGAAAGCTCAGCCGCACGTGGCGCTGCGGGTTGTCGCGGTTCAGATCGACCAGCACCACGCTCTGCCAGGTTCCCAGGAGCAGGCGGCCCGCCTGGACCGGCAACGTCACCGACGGTGACACCAGCGCAGGCAGCACGTGATCTGCGCCATGGCCGAACGAGCCGTGGCTGTGCCGGTAACGGTCGTCGCGCGGCAACAACCGTTCCAGGGTATCGAGCAGATCGTCATCCGAGCCGGCACCCGTCTCGATGATGGCCACGCCCGCGGTGGCGTGCGGCACGAACACATTGCACAGGCCGTCACGGTGAGCGCCGCAAAACTGCCGTACCTCGTCGGTGAGGTCGACGATGCGACGCCGCGAGGTGTCCACGTCGATCATGCCGGTGTCCATCTGCCCAGCCTACGAGGCACACGCCGACCCATTGCCACCTCCGGCGCACCAGAGGATGGTGGTAGTGGAACCGGTGGCGCCACCGGGGCGCCGCCCTGGCAGGAAGGGGTGGATCGTGTTCGCACGTTCAACCACGATCGCGGCGCGCACCAAGGCGATCGACGCCGGCATCACCCATGTCCGCGACGAGGTGATGCCTGCTCTCGACGATGTCGACGGCTGCATCGGCCTTTCGCTGATGGTGGACCGGGAATCAGGCCAGTGTGTCCTCACGACGGCGTGGCGGTCCGAAGAGGCCATGCATGCCAGTGCCGCCGCGATAGCGCCGATGCGCCATCGGGTGGTGGAAACGTTCGCCGGCACTGCCACGGTCGACGAATGGGAGATCGAAGTGGTTCACCGCGAGCAGTACTCCGGGCCGGGCGCCTGTGTGCGGGCGACGTGGCTGCGAACCCGCCCCGAACTGTTCGACCGGGCCGTGGACTTCTACCGGAGCTCGGTGTTGCCTGCGATGGAAGACCTCGAGGGCTTCTGCAGCGCCAGCCTCATGCTCGACCGCGGATCTGGTCGGGCAGTGTCCTCGGCCACCTTCGAGAGTGCCGCTGCGATGGACCACAACCGCGATCAGGCCAGGGCGTTGCGCACCGCCCGCCTGCGCGACCTGAGCGCCGATCAGATCGATGTCGGCGAGTTCGAACTCGTGCTGGCTCACCTCCGGGTACCCGAGATGGCCTGACCGAGAACGCGTCCAGAATTGACGGCACCGTTTGGACGGTGATCGCCCGGGGTATCTCCCCTCCAGCCCAACACAGCCCTGGAGGAGAAATGACCATCACCGGCATCATCAGCGCGATCCTGATCGGCATTGTCGTCGGCGTGATCGGCCGGCTGATCGTTCCCGGCAGACAACCCATCGGCATTCTGGTGACGATCCTGGTCGGCATCGTCTCCGCGTTCATCGGTACCGCCCTCGCCCGCGCCATGGGCGTCCCGACGGCGACCAGCGGCGTCGACTGGCTCGAGCTCCTCGTCCAGGTCATCGTGGCCGCACTCGGGGTGGCCCTGATATCCGCTCTGATGGGACGCAGGAGGACCGGCATCCTCGGAACCCGACGGTCCGGTCTGCTGCGCTGACCAGCTGCCCCCGCACCACGGTCCCGGTTGAATATTCAACCGGGACCGTGGTTTTCGTCCGGGAGGGTCAGCGGCGGGCGCGGCGGATGATGGCCCGCAGCTTGTCCACCCGGGTGACCAGCTCGCGTTCGAATCCACGTCCGGTCGGCTGGTAATAGTCCGTCCCTACCAGCTCGTCGGGCGGATACTGTTGTGGCACAACACCATCGGGGTGATCGTGGGCGTATTTGTACCCCACGGCATTGCCGAGCTTCTGCGCTCCCGAGTAATGCCCGTCCCGTAGATGCGGGGGCACCAAACCGGCCTTGCCCGACCGGATGTCGTTCATGGCCGCACCCAATGCGGTGGTGACCGCGTTGGACTTGGGTGCGGTGGCCAGGTGCACGGTCGCGTGCGCCAACGTCAGCTGCGCCTCAGGCATGCCGATCAGCTGCACGGTCTGGGCAGCGGCGACCGCGGTCTGCAGCGCGGTGGGGTCGGCCATCCCGATGTCCTCACTGGCCAGGATCATCAACCGGCGCGCCACGAACCGGGGGTCCTCCCCCGCCACCAGCATCCGGGCCAGGTAGTGCAGCGCCGCGTCCACGTCCGATCCGCGCACTGATTTGATGAAGGCGCTGACGACGTCGTAGTGCTGGTCGCCGTCACGGTCGTACCGCACGGCGGCCTTGTCCAACGATTGTTCGATGGTCTCGACCGTGACCCGTTCACGGGGCTCGGCAGCCACCTCCAGCGCGGTCAGCGCCCGCCGCGCATCCCCGGCGGAGAGCTGCACCATGAGGTCGACGGCGTCGTCGGTGACCTCGACCGCACCGCCGAGCCCGCGCGGGTCGGTGATCGCGCGGCGTAACACCGTCTCGATGTCCTGCGGGGTCAGCGGCTGCAACTGCAGGATCAACGAACGCGACAGCAGCGGCGCGACCACCGAGAACGACGGGTTCTCCGTGGTGGCCGCGACCAGCAGCACCACCCGGTTCTCGACCGCCGCCAACAGCGCATCCTGTTGGGTCTTGGAGAAGCGGTGTACCTCGTCGATGAACAGCACGGTCTGTTCGCCGTGGACGGCCGCGCGCCGGGCGACATCGATCACGGCGCGGACCTCTTTGACGCCGGCGCTCAGCGCCGAGAGCGCCTCGAACCGGCGGCCGGTGGCCTGTGAGATCAGCGAGGCCAGAGTGGTCTTGCCGGTGCCGGGAGGGCCGTACAGGATCACCGACGCCGCGCCGGACCCCTCCACCAGTCGGCGCAGAGGCGATCCGGCCTGCAACAGGTGCGACTGGCCGACGACCTCGTCGAGGCCGGCCGGGCGCATCCGCACCGCCAGCGGTGCCGTGCCGGGCGCGGCAAGCGCGCCGGGGTCACCCGGCCCCGGGTCGCCTGGCACGTCGAACAAACCGTCGGACACGCCTTCTGCTTACCACGCCGACACGACGGGCTACGCCGGTGCGGTGACGAAATCGATCAGTTCCTCGACCCGGCCGATCAGCGCGGGCTCCAGATCGTTCCAGTCGCGCACCTGCCCGCGGATCCGCTGCCACGCGCGGGCGATGTCGGCCTGGTCCCGGTGCGGCCAGCCCAGCGCCTCGCAGATGCCGTGCTTCCACTCCACACTGCGCGGGATCGTCGGCCAGGCCTTCATCCCCAGCCGGGCCGGTTTGACGGACTGCCAGATGTCGACGAACGGATGTCCGACCACAAGGGTGTGCTCACCGCCGGGGCCGCGCCGCACCGCCTCGGCGATGCGCGCCTCCTTCGACCCGGTGACCAGGTGATCGACCAGCACTCCCAGCCGCCGGCCCGGCCCGGGCGCGAACTCCGCAACGATGTCGGTCAGGTCGTCGACGCCGCCCAGGTATTCGACGACGACACCTTCGATGCGCAGATCGGCTCCCCAGACCTGCTCGACGAGTTCGGCGTCGTGCCGGCCTTCCACGTAGATCCGGCTGGCCAGCGCGACCCGGGCCTTGGCATTCGCCACCGCCACCGAGCCCGACGCCGTACGCGCGGGTGCGGTGGTCCGCTTCGGCACCACCAGGCTCACCGGCTTGCCGTCGATCAGGAAGCCCGGGCCCATCGGAAACGTCCGCACCTTGCCCCTGCGGTCCTCGAGCTCCACCCGACCACCCTCGATCCGCACCACGGCGCCGACGTAACCGCTCTGGGCGTCCTCGACGACCAGTCCCTTCTCCGCAGGCTGGTCGGTCGATCGAGTCAGCTTCGGGGTATGTGGGTTTCGGGACAGGATGTCGGAACCGTAGCGATCAGTCACGCGGCGATCCTAGAAACGTCTGCAGCGACAGCGGGGTTGCGACATACCATCGTGATCGTGCTGTTAACTCGCACGCTCGCCGCGGCGTCGGCGCTGATGTTGATGGTGTCGGCGAGCGCGTGCAGTCCGCGAACCGAACCCGACTGCGGGGTCGCGGGAATGACGGTATGCCCCAAGCCGAGCGATCATGATCTGCCGGACGTCGCGGACATGCTCACCTGGAATCAATCGGAGCGGGTGGTCGGGTTCCGCAACGACTACCGGGCTTATCCCGGTGATCTGTTCCGCCACGGTGACCCGTTCCCACTGCCCACGGCCGATCGCCGACTGACCGACGCGTCCTACACGATCGGCGGCATCACCCACGATCTCGACGACTACCTGAACCGGCAGAGTGTCACCGGGATGCTGGTACTCAAGGACGGCAAGATCGCCTACGAGCACTACGGCGCCGGAAACGACTCTTCCACGCTGTGGACCTCGCGGTCGGTCGGCAAGTCCGTGGTGTCCACGCTCGTGGGTATCGCAGTCAAAGAAGGCAAGATCGCCTCCCTCGACGACGCCGTGACCAAGTACGAGCCCGATTTCGTCGGCACCGCGTTCGACGGCGTCACCGTGCGCCAGCTCATCACGCACACTTCGGGGATCGCGTGGAACGAGTACTACACGGACCCGAATTCGGATTTCGCCAAACTCACGGCGTGCGAAGCGGCTGATGACACCTACCGGTGCGTGTACTCACTGGTTCACGGGGTCAAGCGGAAACCCGGCGTCGCACCGGGCGAGGTCTGGTCGTACACCACGGGCGGTGCCTGGTTGCTCGGTGACCTGCTGGAGAAGGCCACGGGCACCAATCTCGCCACGTACCTGCAGGACAAGATCTGGAAGCCGTTCGGCATGGCCGATGACGGTGTCTGGCATTCCTACGAGCTCGGGCGCCATGACATGGGCGGGCACGGGGTCAACGCCACGTTGACCGACTGGGGACGCTTCGGGCTGTTCGTGATGCGTGACGGTGAACTGCGCGACGGCACGAGGACGCTGCCCGACGGTTGGGTGCGCGACGCACGGACCTGGACGACGGCGCGCGGCTCGGTGACGCCGAGTCATCCTGAGGGCACGTACGGGTACCAGTGGTGGAACAACAGCATCGCGGCCGACGCGGGTGACGTGCGGCCGCCCCGAGCTACCGGCATGGACGAAAACCTCTGGGCACTCGGCATATTCGGGCAGGTGATCATGGTCGATCAACGGCAGAACCTCGTGATGGTGCAATGGTCGACCTGGCCGCAGGCCGAACCCGCGTTCAACACCCTGCCGCTGGAGATGTCGCTGATGTTCAGCGCGATCGCGGCCGAACTCAACCGCCGGTGACCTCGTCGATGACGGTGTGAACAAACCGCATCTTCTCCAGGACGGCGGGTGCCAGCACGAACGGGTACAGATCGTCACGGCCCATCGACCGGTTCACCATGTTCAGTGACCACGCCAGCGGCAGCCACATTTCGATGATTGTGTCGAACGCGGCCGGACCCAACAGACGCCGACCGAAGATGCCTCCGGCCGGAGCGAATCCAAAAGCCGCTGCGGTGTCGAGCGTGTCGCGGATGTGCAGATAGTGGGCGAAGGTTTCGGCCCAGTCCTCGGCAGGGTGCATCGTCGCGTAGGACGAGACGAAGTCGTCCTCCCAACCCGACGGCGGCCCGTCCTCGTAGTGGCGGTCCAAGGCGGCCTGATAGTCGGCGTCCGGATCTCCGAACAGTTCGGTGAATCGCGCAGCGTAGTCGGGTGACGGCGCCACCAGACGATAGAAGTAGCAGTGCCCGATCTCGTGGCGGAAATGGCCGAGCAGCGTTCGGTACGGCTCGTCCATGGCGATCCGCAACTGCTCGCGGTGCACATCGTCGCCTTCGGCGAGATCCAGTGTGATGACGCCGTTGTGGTGACCGGTGAACACCTTCTCGGATTCGCTGGAGAGCAGGTCGAAGGCCAATCCGAATTCCGGATCCTCGTCGCGGCCGATGATCGGCAGCTTCAGCTCGTGTAGTTCCGCGATCAGTCGGCGCTTGGCCCGCTCGGCCTCGGCGAATGACGTCATCGCCGCGGTATCGGCATCTGCGGGCCGGGTCCTGGTCAGCCTGCACGACGCGCACAACGGATCCTGGCCGATCCGTACCAGCCAATTACATTCGGCCAGATGCAGATTCGCGCACAGCCGGTACTGCTTCTCGTCGACGGCACCGGCGTGGCCGGCCTGTTCGGTGGCGGTGATCACCAACAGCGCCATGTCATCGAGGGAGAAGCCCAGCGCACTGCGGCATGACAGGCACAGCGAGTTCTCGAACGCCAGACGCTGGCCGCAGTTCGGGCAGTTGAAATCACGCATGCAGCAACGGCTCTCGATCGGGCGGGCAGGGTGTCACATCTACCGACACCTCGATCACGCTGCTGAGAGAGTCCGTGTAGATGATGCCGCGCAGCGGGGGGATGTCGGCATAGTCACGGCCGAAT
Organism: Mycobacterium shunyiense; assembly: GCF_058270075.1. NCBI lineage: Bacteria > Bacillati > Actinomycetota > Actinomycetes > Mycobacteriales > Mycobacteriaceae > Mycobacterium > Mycobacterium shunyiense. The sequence continues at coordinate 23,445 of NZ_JBZDPU010000013.1, forward strand.
CCGGCCACGATATAGCGCTCGTCGACCATCTGGTCGTTGGTGGGATCCATTCCCAGCCAGACGTTCTGCGGCGTCCACACCGACGCCCAGGCGTGGGTGGCGTCGACTCCGATCATGCGTTCCTTGCCGGGTGGCGGATCGGTGGCCAGGTACCCCGAGACATAGCTGGCTGCCAGGCCGTTGGCCCGCAGGCAGGCGATCGCCAGACGGGCGAAGTCCTGGCAGACGCCCTCACGTGCGTCCAGCACCTCGGCCACCTGGGTGGACACTGTCGTCGAACCCGACCGGTAGGTGAAGTCGGAGTAGATCCGCGACGTCAGTTCGCGAAGCACCTCGATCAACGGTCGTCCGGGCACGAAACTGGGCGCGGCGTACTCCCGCACCGCGTCGGTGATCTCCGGCGGTGAGAGGTCAAGGGTGAACTCCGCGGCCAGCGCACCATCACCGCCGACCGGGCGGGCCAGCTCCCACGGCGCCCCGGCAGACGCACCTGAATAATGCTCGGGTGCAAACGGTTCCACCTCCACCACGGATGCACCGGTGATACTCAAGGTGCGGTGGCGTTCGGTCACGTGGAAATACGAGCTGACATTGCCGTACGCGTCGCGGCTGGTGGAGCTGTCTGCCGCCTCCGGCTCGATCGTCAGGTGGTGGGACAGGCAGCGCTGCCAAGGCAGATCACGCGGCGTGAGGAAACCGCGTCCGTAGGAGCTGGTGACATCGTCGGAATAGCGATAGACGGTGCGGTGGATGATCTCGTAACAGCGGGTTCCCGCCACGCCGGCAGGTCCGGTCATGGCATCACCCGCCGCTCGTCCGGCCCCCACAGCGGTTGCATCCCACCGGGCAACGACAGGTGCGCCGCGGTGATGACACCCGAGAGATCGCGCAGGCCGGCGTGCACTCCGTCGAGTAATCCGGCCAATTCCGCCCGAGTCCCGTCCTCGCTGACCTCTTCGAGATCTGCCGGGTCCAGGCGGCGCAGTCGGGTGGCAAGTTCGTCGATCAGTCGTTCGGGACGCGACGACCCCGATGCTCCGGGCAGGGGCTTGAGGTCGGATCGGATGCGCTCCAACTGGTAGATCAACGACCTGGGATTCTCGGCGTCGAACAACAGCAGTTCGGCGATCGCGGCGATGCTGATCAGCCCGGGATTCCGCCGCCGATAGATGACCGACGATTCACAGACCACCAGGGCCGACTCGGCCACGGCACGTTCGGCCGCCGCACTGCGCACCGCAGTCAAGGTGGCGCGCAGCAGCGCGGTCAGCGCCAGCCCGCGCTCGATGCGCTTGCCGAGATCCATCACGGTCCAGCCGACATCCTGCACCATCGATTCCGCAGCCACCCCGGACAACGCCAACATCCCGGCCAGGGTCTGGCTGTGCGCGGCGGCGAGGTATCCCTCCGCGACATTGGGCGACTGAGGCGGGGCGGCCGACGGCCGCAGCACCGCGCGTTCGACGCCGGCCAGCACCATCCAGGTGTCGTTGGACATCTGGTCGCGTACCGCCCTGGCCGCCAACCCGAGCCGCTCCACCGATTGGGCGAGGGATCCCGACCGATGCCGGTCCGCGGTGGCCGACCACAACGTGCTCGGGGCGATCGCGATCATCTCGTGGGCATCGGCGGAGTCACCGGTGTCGGTTCCCGTGATCGAACCGACCGCAGCGAGCAGTACCGGAACACACTGGCTTTCATCGAGGTCCAGTCGGTATCGATACTCGTGGTAGCGCTCCCGGGTGACGGTGAGCAGCCGGGCCATGCTCTCGGCGCGTTCGGCATACCGGCCCATCCAGAACAGGTCGGCGAGCACGCGGGGCGAGCTGACGGCCCGGGTCGGGCTGGGCACCGCAATCGCGGAGCCGAGCTCGACCGAGACCGGCGGGATGCGCTCGGCGGTGACACGCTGCGGCGCGTTCACCCAAACATCCTTGGCGGCAATGGTGTTCATCCGGTAGGCGGCATTCCCGGGAGCGACCACGTAGCCCAGCCCACCGATCATCGGCGCATATCCGCCGCGCTGAGCCACGGTGAACAACCGCATTCCGACATTTCCTGCCGACAACCCCTTGGACCGGTAATTGGTTGGTGCGGTGGAGAACTGGGGCAGTTCCTGCCCTACCCACCGGGTCGGGTCGGAGTCGATGCGGGCGGCCAGCTCATCGCGCTCCGCGGCCGCAACCATCGGCCCGACAATCGTGGTACCGCCGCTCACCGGCCGGATCAACAACGACGACAGCTTGGTGAGCAGATGAGAGCGCTCGATGTCGATTCCGCCCCAGTACATCGGCGCCGTGGCCAGATGTGGTTTCTCGCCGAGCAACAGCTCGGCCAGATCCGGCAGAAACCGTGCCAGCCCGGGACTTTCGAGAACTCCGCTGCCCAAGGTATTGACCACCGTCACCGAACCGCGCCGCAACGCCTCGACCAGCCCCACCACGCCGAGCCGGGAATCGGGGCGAAGATCCAGCGGATCCACATAGTCGGCGTCGACTCGACGCAACACCACATCGACGCGTTTGAGCGTGCCCAGCGACCGCATCCACACCGTGCCGTCGCGGACCACCAGATCGGCACTCTCCACCAGCGGGAAGCCGAGTACCCCGGCCAGGTAGGCCTGGTCGAAGGCGGTCTCGGAATGGATGCCGGGACTGAGCACCACGACCATGGGCTCGTCGGCGGCCTCCGGAGCCGCGTCGAGCAGCGCCAACCGCAATGCCTGAGCCCACGGCGAGGAGGGCCGCGGACCTACCCGTTCGTAGAGGTCGGGAGCAGCGTGCGCGATGACGCGGCGATCCGCCAGGGCGTAGCCGGCACCTGAGGGCGCCTGTGTCCAGTCCGCATTCACCAAGAAGGCGCCGTCGTCACCCCGGCTGACGTCGCATCCGTGGAGGAACAGCTGATGACGTCCGGGCACCACGATGCCGCGCGCGGCCCGCACATATCCGGGATGGGCGAACAACAACGGCGCGGGCAGCACCCCGCTGGTGAGCGAGCGGCGGGCGCCGTACAGATCGGTCAGTACCGCATCGAGAAGCCTGGACCGCTGCACCAGACCTGATTCCAGGCAATCCCAGTCCGCCGCCGAAAGCACCAGGGGCACGGCGTCGAGATGCCAGGGGCCCGGCACGGCGGTGCCGTCGTCGTCGGTGACCACCTCCCCGTGGTGATCCATCTCGATGTAGGTGATGCCGTCGTTGTCGACAAGGCCGCGCACCGTGGCACGCAGCCGGTCCAGGCCGTCACGGCCACGCTCGCCGACGCCGGCGGCCAACTCGCGCCAGGCCGGGCGGACGTTGCCCGAGGCGTCGATCAACTCGTCGTAGCCGGCACCCACGCCATCGTCGCGCACCTCGAACAACGCACGCTGGGCCCGGGAACGGCGGTAGGCGGCCACCACACCGTCCACGTCCATCCCGTCGGCGGCGCCAGTCGCACCGGTGTCCAGGGCAACACCGGTGGCCTGAGCGGACTCCGGTGAGCCGTTCGCGCGAAGAACCATCAGTGAAGAACGGTACGCACCCTCCGATGATCCGGGCTTGCTTGGCGCACCGTGCGCACGATCACGCCGCCCAGATTCGGCCGGATTTGCCCGGCGCTGGTTGAATTCAGCGGTGAGGTAACCGAGGCGAAGGGATGTGGCCGCCGGCGATGTGGAGCACCGTGCTGGTGATGGCCGTCGTGGCGGCAGTCGATCCGCTCAGAATCGGGGTCGTGGCCTTCATGCTGTCTCGGTCACGGCCGGTGCGGTTGCTGCTTCCGTTCTTCCTGTTCGCTTTCACCGCCAACGTCGCGGTCGGCGCCGCGGTGGTGTTCGTGTTCAAGAACGTCACCGGCGACGGTGGGAGCAGCATGCCTCCGGGCCTGGAGATCGGCATCGGTGTGGTGGCGCTGGCGATCAGCGTCCTGTCCATCACTGGTGTGCTCGAACGCCTGGTCACGAGGGCGCGCGCGCGTCGGACGGCTCCGGGCGCAGCCTCGGCGGACTCGGTGCCGGGCCTGTCGAAGCTGCCGGATGGGATGCAGGCCGCGCTGCGGGGCGAGGCGCCCTGGGCCGCCGGACTGCTGGGCCTGATCAACGGTTTTCCCACCCCGTACTACTTGGCCGCGATGGCTGCCGCCCTGACCTCGGGCGCGGCGGTGACCGAGCAGATGGCCGCGATGGTCGTGTTCAATCTGGTCGGTTTCCTCGCGGCGATCATCCCGATCATCAGTTTCTGGGTGGCTCCGGCCGCCACGAGGTCCGGCGTCGAGCGGATCTACGAGTGGATGGGAATTCACCATCGGCTGGTCGTGGCCGTGATCGCCGGCGCGGTCGGCGTGTACTTCCTGGCCACGGGCATCAGCCACCTGTGAGGTTGCGGTCCCGTCAGCGGGTCGCGAATCTGCGATAGATCGCGAGCATCAGGACACCCGCCATGGTGATGCCCACCAGGTTCACGCCCAACTGCAGTACCGACCGGGCCGCGATGTCCCATTCCCCGACCGTCGCGGCGACCACCGCGAAACCGGCGGCGGGAACCGTCGTCACCGATATGAAGACACCCACGAGTGCCGCGGATTTCGCCGACACGAGCGACAACATCCCGGCCGCGCCGGCCAGCAGGGCCACCACCAACGAGAACGGGCCCACCTGGAAGATGAAATCCACCTGCTGCAGGTCACGGAAGCTGGTCAACGACACCCACCCCAGAGCTTCGAAGCCCAAGGTGGCGAGGGCGGTGACGGCCATCGCGAAGGGGAAGCCGATCAACAGCGCCGCGCCCGCGCGGCGGGCCAGCGACATCCGTCGCTGCACCAGCGCGACTGCAAGTGCCGCCAGCGGCCCGAATTCGGGCCCGACGACCATGGCACCGACCACAGTGACCGCGGAGTCGGTGATGACGCCGATTGCGGCAAGCAGGCACGCGATGCACAGGAACATCAGATACGTCGCGTTGAGGCTGGACTCCTCGCGGGTCCGCGACACCAGCTCGTCCCAGATCACCGCATCGGCGCCGTCTCCCTCGGTGGCATCCTCGGCATGAAAGGCCGACGCGGACAGGACGGTGTCGAGAGGCTCGAGGGTGATGGCCCCCAAGTGCGGCACATCAAGGGATTTCAGCCGCTCCACCACATCGTTGGCCGCCTCCCGGACCAGGATGGCCGTGATCTCGTCACCGGCCGGATCCCTCGCATCCCCGGCGTGCACCACCACATTCGTGACGCCGGCTTCCCGGTCGAGGACGTTCAGGATCGGCTGTCGCAGATCGGTCGGCGCGATGACGCGTAAGTGGAGCACGGGCCGAGAGTAGCGTTCTCAATCCCACCAGAAGACCCACAGCGGACGCGCCAGCATGCGCGCCAGTGCATCGAGCGAACCGGCCTCGGTGTTGACCGCGTCGTCGCAGTACAGATAGGCCTCCAGGGCGGCGGTGAGCGCGTCCTGGAGCCTTCGTGGTGGCTGATCGACCACGAGCACCAGAGATTCGTCGTCGAGGGCCAACACCTCGGTCCCGTAGTGGGCGGACCAGCGCCTCAAGATCGCCGCGTGCTCGGCACCGAGGACGCCCGAATTGATCGCGCCCGACCACTGCAGCAGTCCGGGAACCAGCCAATCCGCAGGGGTGGGAATCAACGCCAGCCGCGTGTACTCGCCGCGAGAGTCGAAGTCGGCGAACTGCTGCCGCCAGTCCCCCGGGTCGCCGGTGTCGAACCCGGACGGATAACGCGGGATGTCGTACCCGGCAGTGCGGATCTCGAACTCGCGTTCCAGCCATCGAGTGCCGTCGAGTTCCGCTGCCAATACCGGTGTTTCGTCGGCCACACCGTCCATCCCGATCCGGTGCCAGGCCATGTCGGTGAGCAGCACGGGCCACAATCCCGTCACCGGAAACTGCGCGCGAACCGCAACCCACGCCTCCGCGGCAGGAACACCCGGCGGCACCGGGACTGTCCACATGGGTGCGCGGTGGGCCAGCACGTCGTCGTGGCGTTTCAGTTCGCCCAGGACGACCCCCGTCGCGGCCAGGGCGGCGCCGGGATCGCGTGGTGGGGCTACCGCCGGCGGCGGCACGTTCACCGGATCGGGCGCGAACGGCGGCGCGTCCAGCTCCGGCACGTCCGGCGCGGGTGGCGGCGCCGGCAGGAACGGAGGATCGCCGACAGACGAGGGTGACGTCACGGGCTGACCGGTCAGCAACTGAGCCAGTCCGATCAGGTCCGCGGCCACGGCAGTGACTCCCCGGCCGCCGTCCTGGACTGCCCACACCGGGTGGGCACCCGGCCCCTGCTTCAGAAACGCCACCCCGTAGACCGGCACCACCCTGGGTTCTTGGGCGAGTTTGGCACTGGCCAGCTTCAGCGCCGCGTCGCCACCCGGATTGTCACCCCAGGCGGGGTGCCACAACCCACCCTCGCGGACGGCGCGCAGCAACTCACGCACCGGCCGGCCGATGTGCGCCCGAAGCGTGACTTCGTCGGCGTTGCGCCAGTCCGGCCAGCCGTCCCCTACCGGCAGCCCGGCGGACAGGAAGTCGCGGTGAGTATCGTTGAGCCACAAGGAGAATCGCGATTCGAGTGTGCTCAGTTCGGCCTCGGTGAGCCCCGGGTCGATACGCCACTGACCGTGCTCGGCCAGGATCTCGACCGCACGTGCACCTACGGTCACGACGTGGGACGCTCGAAGCGCACGACAAGCTCGTCGGCCGGCACTGGGTGCCCTTCGTCGCAGCGGATCTCGACGCCGGCCAGTGCGCCGCACCCGTCGTGCGCTAGGCGCAGGCCCGTGTCGCCGAGATGCTTGCGACCCCACTCGAACATCGCCCACACCACCGGCATGAAGTCGGTTCCGGAGTCGGTGAGCACATACTCGTCGCGTTCCCGCTGGCCGGGCTCACGATAGGGCCGCTTCGCCAGCAGTCCGGCGGCCACGAGGTCGGACAACCGCGCCGATGTCGCTGCCTTGGTGATCCCGACCCGGCGGGCGAAATCGTCGAACCTGGTGGTTCCGTAGAAGGCCTCGCGCATGATCAACATCGCCGACTTGGTCCCCGCGAACGCCATGGTCCGCTCGATCGGGCAGTGCCCCACCGCCGACCAGGCGTCTCGGTCGGCCAGCTTGCCCTGCAGCATTCCCACGGAATCAAACCCCATCCCTGAGTTGTTCTAACTATACCCAGGTGCTATATCTGGGTAGTCATCACAATACTCAGCGTGGAGCATCAGGAGGTCAAGATGACCGGATATGCAGACCGGGACGCAGTCATCGTCGGAGCGGTCCGGACCCCGATCGGCAAAGGCAAAGCCAACGGCGCGCTGCACGGCGTCCTGCCGACGGACCTGCTGGCGCACAGCCTGCGGGAGCTGATCGCCCGCACCGGCGTCGACCCGGTACTCGTCGACGATGTCATCGCCGGCGCAGTGACCCAGGTCGGCGACCAGGCGGTGAACGTGGCCCGCAACGCACTGCTGGGCGCAGGCTTCCCCGAAACCGTTCCCGGGACCACCGTCGACCGCCAGTGCGGCAGCAGCCAGCAGGCGATCAGCTTCGCCGCCCAGGGGGTGCTGGCCGGCGCCTACGACATCGTGATCGCCGCAGGTGTGGAGTCCATGTCGCGGGTACCGATGGGCAGTTCGGTACTACCGGGCAGCGATCCGTTCGGCCTGGACTTTGCGAAGCGCTACTCCGAAGGCCTTGTACCGCAAGGGATCAGTGCCGAGCTGATCGCTGCCAAATGGGGATTCTCCCGCGCTCAGCTCGACGAGTTCTCTGCAGGCAGTCACGAGAAGGCCGCCCGGGCCACGAAGGACGGACTGTTCGAGGCCGAACTCGCCCCGGTCGCCGGGCTGAGCACCGACGAGATCATCCGGCCGGGAACGACGGTGGAGACCTTGTCCGGGCTGAAGCCCGCGTTCTACAACGAGGCCTACGCCGCGCGCTTCCCCCAGATCAAATGGGAGATCACCCCGGGCAATTCGTCACCGCTGTCGGACGGCAGCGCGGCGGTGATGATCACCAGCGGTGCCACGGCGCGGAAGCTCGGACTCAAGCCGCTGGCACGTATCCACACCACGACCGTCGTGGGATCAGACCCGCTCTACATGTTGACCGGTGTCATCCCCGCCACCGAAAAGGTCTTGGCGCGTGCGGGTTTGACGCTGGCGGACATCGACCTGTTCGAGGTCAACGAGGCGTTCGCTCCGGTGGTGCTGGCCTGGGCGCACGACACGGGCGCCGATCTCGGCAAGACCAGCGTCAACGGCGGGGCCATCGCGATCGGACACCCGCTGGGCGCCAGCGGAGCGCGCATCATGACCACCCTGGTCAACGCGCTCGAGCAGCGCGGCGGACGATACGGCCTGCAAACGATGTGTGAGGGCGGCGGCATGGCCAACGCCACGATCATCGAGCGGCTCGCCTGATCCCCCGCCGAAACCGCATTCCAGCAGAGAAAGTGCGAGTAAGCGCCTGCTGGAATGCGGTTTCGGCGCAAGGATATTAGGCGCGAACCAGCTCGAAAAGCGGGATGGCCCGGCTGGTCTTCGACTGGTACTCGGCGAACACCGGGGCGCGCTCGACGATCTTCGGGTAGGCGGCGTCGCGCTCGTCGTCGGGCAGTTCGCGTGAGACCACGTCGTAGGCCTCGGCACCGATTTCGATCCGGGCCTGCGGGTTGGCCCGCAGGTTGTGCACCCATGCGGGGTCCTTGGGCCCACCGGCGTAGGAACCGACGATCAGCATCGAGCCGTCGATGTCCAGATACGCCAGCGGCGACAGCCGGGGCTGCCCGGATTTGGCTCCCGTGGTGTGCAACAGCAGCAGCGTGCCGCCCTCGAAGGGCCCGCCCACCTTGCCGTCATTGGCCCGGAATTCCTCGACGACGTTGCGGTTGAAGTTGTCGAGGGCCGCCACGTCGGCGACCAGTTCGGTCTTGTCGATGTTCGGATCGATGTCGCTCATGCCTTCTCCAGCTTCTCCGGTGGGGCCTTCTATTCCAGACTCGAACTTCGCCGTGGTGAACCGCGCGCAGAGAGCCGAGAGGGGTTAGGCCTTCACCTGCGGCTTGTCCTCGGCCTTGGCCTTCGACTCGGGCTTCGCGTCGATCCCCGATTCCTTGCGCTGCTGTGCGGTGATGGGCGCCGGGGCGTCGGTCAACGGGTCGACGCCGCCGCCGGACTTGGGGAACGCGATCACCTCGCGAATCGAGTCGACCCCGGCCAGCAGTGCGGTGATGCGGTCCCAGCCGAAGGCCAGGCCACCGTGCGGCGGTGCGCCAAAGGCGAAGGCGTCCAACAGGAATCCGAACTTGTCCTGGGCCTCGGCATGGTCGATGCCCATCATCGCGAACACCCGCTCCTGGATGTCGCGCCGGTGGATACGGATCGAGCCGCCGCCGATCTCGTTGCCGTTGCAGACGATGTCGTAAGCGTCGGACAGCGCGCTGCCGGGGTCGGTGTCGAAGGTGTCCTCCGATTCGACCTTCGGCGCCGTGAAGGCGTGATGCACGGCCGTCCAGGCACCCGAACCGACGGCCACGTCGCCCGAGGCCGTCGCCACGTCGGCCGGCTCGAACATCGGGAAGTCCACCACCCAGGTGAAGGCCCAGGCGGCCGGGTCGATCAGATCCAGGCGCTTGGCGATCTCGATGCGGGTGGCCCCCAGCAGCGCGCGCGCCGTGCGGGCCGGACCCGCCGCGAAGAACACGCAGTCACCGGGCTTGGCACCGACGTGGGCCGCCAGACCGTCGCGCTCGGCGTCGGTGAGATTCTTGGCCACCGGACCGCCCAGCGTGCCGTCCTCACCCACGAGTACATAGGCCAGGCCCTTGTGGCCGCGCTGCTTGGCGAATTCCTGCCAGCCGTCGAGGGTGCGACGCGGCTGTGACGCTCCGCCCTCCATCACGACCGCGCCCACATACGGGGCCTGGAACACCCGGAACGGGGTGTCCTTGAAGTACTCGGTGCACTCGATGAGTTCGACGCCGAACCGCAGGTCCGGCTTGTCGGAACCGAACCGGCGCATCGCCTCGTCGTAGCTGATCCGCGGCAACGGCAGGGGCAGTTCGTAACCGATGGTCGACCAGACCGCCCGCAGGACCTGCTCGGCGATTCCCATCACATCGTCGGCGTCGACGAAGCTGAGCTCCATGTCCAGCTGGGTGAACTCCGGCTGTCGGTCGGCGCGGAAGTCCTCGTCTCGGTAGCAGCGCGCGATCTGGTAGTAGCGCTCCATGCCCGCGACCATGAGGAGCTGCTTGAACAGCTGCGGGCTCTGTGGCAGCGCGTAGAACGAGCCGGGCTGCAACCGCGCGGGCACCAGGAAGTCGCGCGCGCCCTCCGGAGTGGAGCGGGTCAGCGTCGGGGTCTCGATCTCGACGAAGTCATGCTCGGCCAACACGTTGCGAGCGGCGGCGTTCACCTTGGAGCGCAAGCGGATTGCGTTACCGGGGCCCTCGCGGCGCAGATCCAGGTAGCGGTACTTGAGCCGGGCTTCCTCACCGGCGGTCTCGTCGAGCTGGAATGGCAGCGGGGCGCTCTCGGACAATACGGTCAGCGAGGTGGCGTTCACCTCGACCTTGCCGGTCGGGATGTCAGGGTTTTCGTTGCCCTCCGGACGTACCTCGACGACGCCGGTGACGGCGATGCAGAACTCGGCGCGCAACCGGTGGGCGGCGGAGAGCACGTCGCCCGCGCGGAACACCACCTGCGACACCCCTGACGCGTCGCGCAGATCGATGAAGATGACGCCGCCGTGGTCACGGCGACGCGCCACCCAACCCGCCAGTGTCACGGTCTGACCGGCATCGGTGGCCCGCAACGAACCGGCGGCATGACTGCGCAGCACGAAAACTCCTGAGTGTTGAGTCGAGAAAGACTGGTGGTGACGAGTGAACAGTCTAGAGAGTCGACCGGCGGCGCTAACGTGGCGATGTGGATGAGCGCTCGCGCGAAGGCCAGAAAGCACTGAACTCCCCCATCGCGGTCATCGGCCCGGGCGCCATCGGATCGACCATCGCGGCGCTCCTGCACGCGGCCGGACGGTCGGTTCTGTTGTGTGGCCGCACCCCGCGCGACGGCGTCGAAGTCCGGCCCGACGAGGGGGAACCCATCCGGGTACCGGGGCCGGTGCACACCGATCCCAACAGCGTGGAAGGCCCGCTCGACGTGGTCTTTCTTGCCGTAAAGGACACCCAGAACGCGCAGGCGGGGGCGTGGCTGGACCGGCTGTGCGACGAGAAGACCGTGGTGTGCGCGCTGCAGAACGGCGTCGAGCAGGTCGAGCGGGTCAGCGCCGTCGGCCCGCACACCGACGAGGCGCACGTCGTGCCGGCGGCGGTGTGGATCTCCTCGGAGATGCAGCCCGACGGCTGGGTGCGCCTGCGCAGCGAGGCCCGGCTGGTACTGCCCGACACCCCGGCGGCGACGATCGTGGCCGACGCACTGGACGGCACCGCGATCACCGCCGAACTGGATCCTGATTTCCGTAGCGCCACCTGGCGCAAGCTGCTGGTCAATGCCGTGGTCGGGTTCATGGTGCTGTCCGACCGGCGAGCGGGCATGTTCCGCCGTGACGATGTGGCCGCGCTGGCGCGGCGCTATCTGTCCGAGTGCCTGGCGGTTGCCCGCGCGGACGGCGCCGACCTGGGTGACGAGGTGGTCGGCGAGATCGTCTCCATGTTGGCCGCAGCGCCCGAGGACCTGACCACCTCGATGCTGACCGACCACCAGGCCGGCCGACCGCTGGAGTGGGATGTCCGCAACGGCGTCATCGTCCGCAAGGCGGCCGCCCACGGCCTGCCGACACCGATCAGCGACGTGGTGGTCCCGCTGCTGGCGGCGGCCGGCGACGGGCCGGGCTGACCCACCACTAGACACTCTCCCCTAGGGTGTCTACCCATGGCCCGGACCTACCAGTGCGAACGCGTCGAGTTGGATTTCATCGACCGTGCGCCGTTCCGCTTCGTCAGCACCGTCGACCTCGCCATCACTCCAGAGCAACTGTTCGAGGTGCTCAGCGACGCGACCTCGTGGCCGCACTGGGCCACCGTGATCACCAATGTGGAATGGACCAGCCCAGAACCCCGCGGCATCGGCACCACCCGCACCGTCACGATGCGCGGGCACATCACCGGCGACGAGGAGTTCCTGGCCTGGGAACCCTTCTCCCACATGGCTTTCCGGTTCAACACCAGCACCTCGAACGCGATATCGGCCTTCGCCGAGGACTACCGCGTCGTGGAGACCGGGGACGGCTGCCACCTGACCTGGGTGATGGCCATGAAACCCAGCGGACTGGCCGGCCGACTCGGGATGACGCTCGGACAGCCCGTGATGGCATGGTTGTTCCAGCGGTTCCTGCACAACCTCCGCCGGTATACCGACGAGCGCTACGGCAAGTAGGCCGCTAACCGAGCCCGTCCCACACCTGGCGTCGCACCGCGTCGGGATCGGCCACGGTCTCGTCACGCGTGGACCGGATCACCCGGGTCAACCGGCGGTCGGTGTCGTATTCCGGCCAGTCAGCGATCTCGGCCCGGGCGAAGTCCAGCCAGGTACGTTGCATTCGCCGGCCGACCGACGGCTGTACCCGGCGACCCAACGGGTGCAGCTTGCGTCCCAGATATGACCCGTAGCTGTGCTGGATGTGCACGATCTCGCTGCCGTGGGTGGCGCCAAGTCCCAGCACCCTGAGCGTCCACGTGGTGTGGTCGAACCGGTACACGTGAGTGGGCGCATGTGCACTGTAAGCATCGGCGAACGCCCAGGTGGGTGCACCGAACATGACGTCGGAGCCAAAGGCGATCAGCGCCCGGCGGCGCGGAAAATCGGGATAGGCGGCCAGCACCCGATCGCGGTCATCCGGACCGTGGCGCCGCAGATAGTCCTCGACCCCGGCCAGGGTGGTCGGCAGCATCGGCGGCTTACCCCAGGCGAACATCGACGCCTCGTGGCTGTTGGTGCCGATGATCAACGGCACCGCGGACACCGCACCCGCGCGTGCCGCCTCGGTCGGATGCAACGGCAGCAGATCGACACCGTGGGTCAGCCCGTAGGCCAACGTCGGTGTCTGCTGGGCACTCTCGAGCTGCAGTTGCCCCGCGGCCCGGCGCAATTGCCGCTGTGGCAGCACCTTGAGCTGCTCGGCCCCCACCCCGAGCAGTTGCATGAAGCGGCGCGACTGACGGGCCCGGTCTTCCCGGTCGGCGATCAACGGCAACGCCGGACTCTGCGCAATCGCCCGGTCGAACAACCCGTCGGCCGCCGGGCTGGCCAGCAGTGCCAACACCGATGTGGCACCGGCCGATTCACCGAACACCGTCACCTGCCGGGGATCGCCGCCGAATGCGGCGATGTTGTCGCGCACCCATTGCAGTGCGGCGATCTGGTCCCGCAGACACAGGTTGTCGTCGAATCCCTCACCCAGATCGCCGAGCTCGAATCCCCCGAACACGCCGAGTCGATACGTGACGTTGACGACCACCACGTTGCCGTTCTCGGCCAGCCGCGAGCCGTTGTACAGCTGCAGCTGGCCCGCACCGTAGACAAAGGCCCCGCCGGGGATCCACACCATCACCGGCAACGAGCCGCCCGTGTCCGGGGACCAGACGGTGACGGTCAGGCAAGCCTCGTCACGCACCTTGGGGTCGTCTCGGCCTCCCCCGACGAACGAACGGCCTTGTGGCGGCAACGGGCCGTGCTCGACGGCGTCACGCACTCCGGTCCAGGGCACCACCAGCCGCGGCGCCAGGAAACGCAGTGCGCCGACGGGCTGCTGGGCGTACTCGACACCTCGCCATACGCTGACCCCGCCTTCACGGGTACCGCGTAGCCGCCCCAGCGAGGTGTGGGCAATGGTCGAATGTTCCGCAACGACGGACACGTCTGAATCGTAGTGTGAAAAGCTTAACGGGCTGTTGAGCACGCACCTACCGGCGAATGCGATGGAGTGACGGGATGACCTTCAACGAGGGTATGCAGATCGACACGAGCACCACCTCCAGTTCCGGCGGTGGCCGCGGCCCCGGCCGTGGCATCGCGATCGGTGGAGGTCTCGGCGGTCTGTTGATCGTTGTGCTCGCGATGTTCCTGGGCGTCGACCCCGGCACCGTCATGCCGCAACAGCAGCAGCCGATGGACACCAGCAGCGCGGGCGGTGAGGGTTTCGACCTCAGCCAGTGCAAGACCGGCGCCGACGCCAACAGCAAGGTCGAATGCCGGGTGGTCGCCACCGGCAACTCCGTCGACGGCGTGTGGTCCCAGCTGCTCAAGGGATATACCCGTCCGCACGTCCGACTGTTCAAGGGACAGGTCCAGACCGGGTGCGGTCCGGCCACCAGCGACGTCGGCCCGTTCTACTGCCCCGTCGACAAGACGGCGTACTTCGACACCGACTTCTTCCAGGTGCTCGTCGATCAGTTCGGTTCCAGCGGAGGGCCCCTCGCACAGGAGTACGTCGTCGCCCACGAGTTCGGCCACCACGTGCAGGACCTGCTCGGCGTTCTCGGCCGGGCCCAGCGGGACCCCGAGGGCGCCACCGGTGCGGGCGTGCGCACCGAACTGCAGGCCGACTGCTACGCCGGCGTCTGGGCGCATTACGCGTCGATCACCCGGCAGGAGGGCACCGACGTCCCGTTCCTACAGCCACTGAGCGACAAGGACATCACCGACGCCCTGTCGGCGGCCTCCTCGGTCGGCGACGACCGCATCCAGAAGCAGGCCACCGGCCGGGTCAACCCCGAAGCGTGGACCCACGGTTCCTCCGAGCAGCGGCAGAAGTGGTTCACCATCGGCTACCAGACCGGTGATCCGAACAAGTGCGATACCTTCGCCGCGAACAACCTTGGCTAGGGCCGCCACCGCCGTCGACGCGGTAGCCGAGCGCTACCTCGATACCTATGCGCGGCTTGATCCTTGCGCCGCAACGGAACTCGGTATCACCGGCCACGACGACGAGGTGACCGACTACTCCCCAGAGGGAGTGGCAGCCCGCGCCGAAGCTGCCCGCGCAACGCTGCGGGAACTCGACGGGCTGGAGCCCGCCGACGATGTCGATGTGGTCACCGTGGCCGCGTTGCGCGAGCGCCTCGGAGCGGCG
Source organism: Mycobacterium shunyiense (assembly GCF_058270075.1). NCBI lineage: Bacteria > Bacillati > Actinomycetota > Actinomycetes > Mycobacteriales > Mycobacteriaceae > Mycobacterium > Mycobacterium shunyiense. Next base: position 38,524 of record NZ_JBZDPU010000013.1, read on the forward strand.
GTCGACGTTCACGATGCAGGCCTGGACCTGGGCGAGCTCAACGTCATCGCCTCACCGCTGCAAACCATGCGCGACGTATTCGACCTGATGGCCACCGACACCGAGGACGACTGGGCGCTGATCGCTGCGCGATTGGCGAAGGTGCCCGAACGTGTCGCCGGCTACGCGGACGCCCTACGTGCCGCGGCCGGCAGCAGTCACGGACCGGCCCTGCGCCAGGTCACCCGAGGAGTCACCCAGGCCCGGCAGATCGCCCAGTTGTTCGCCGAGATGGTCAGCGGAGCGGCACCGGAGAACCGGCAACTACAGGCGCAGCTAAAGCGGCGCTCCGAAGCCGCGGCCGACGCCTACCGACGACTGGGCGACGTGTTGCGGGAGGACATCGCCCCGCGTGCGCGCCAGTCCGATGCCTGCGGGCGGGACACCTACCGGCTGATGTCACGGCAGTTCCTGGGTACCGCCGTCGATCTCGACGAGGCCTACGAATGGGGCTTGGGCCTGCTCGATGCCGTTGTCGCCGAACAGGAATCGATCGCTCAGCAGCTCTACCCCGGGGCCACCGTGGCCGAGACGCTGCGCCGGCTGGACGACGAACCGCGCTACGTCATCACCGGTACCGATGCGCTGCAGGCCTGGATGCAGGATTTGTCCGACCGTGCGGTGGAGTCTCTGGCCGGCACCCACTTCGACATCGACGGGCCGCTTCGCACGCTGGAGTGCCGGATCGCGCCGACCCAGACCGGCGGAATCTACTACACCGGGCCGTCCGAGGACTGGTCTCGGCCCGGACGCATGTGGTGGTCGGTTCCACCCGGCGTCGAGCGGTTCCACACCTGGCAGGAAACCACCACGGTGTTCCATGAAGGTGTTCCCGGCCATCATCTGCAGATCGGCCGCGCGGTGGCGCTGGCCGACCGGCTCAACAGGTGGCGCCGGCTGGGCTGCTGGGTGTCGGGCCACGGTGAGGGCTGGGCGTTGTACGCCGAGCGGCTGATGGCCGAGCTGGGCTGGCTCGACGATGCCGGCGACCGCATGGGAATGCTTGACGCCCAACGGTTCCGAGCGGCCCGAGTGGTGCTCGACATCGGCGTTCACTGCGGCCTCACGGCTCCCGACGGCGAGGTGTGGGATGCCGAGCGGGCATGGAACTTCCTGACCTCGCATTCGGCCATGGCCGAGGAGAACCTGCGCTTCGAGCTCGACCGCTACCTCGGCTGGCCGGGCCAGGCTCCGTCGTACGCCATCGGGCAACGAATCTGGCACGAACTGCGCGACGACGCCCTGCGCCGGGGAGCATCTCTGCGGGAATTCCACAGCCGCGCTCTCGATCTGGGCGGATTGCCGCTCGATGTCCTCAGATCGGCGTTGTCAGCCGGCTGACCGGCGACAACACTGTGAGTATGGAAGCCCTGGAGCCTGACACCAAGGACTGGACCTGGGTACTGTCTCGCACCTGCACAGAGTGCGGGTTCGACCCGGCATCGGTGCACCACAGCGAGGTCGCCGGCATGATCCGCGACGATGCCGCACTGTGGGTACCCCGACTGCACGGCACCGGGGTCGATGTGCGGGCCCGTCCGGACCGCTGGTCAATCCTGGAGTACGGCTGCCACATCCGCGACGTGCACCGGATCTTCGAGCATCGGGTCCAGTTGATGTTGACCGAGCACGATCCCCGGTTCCCGAACTGGGATCAGGACGCCACCGCCATCGCCGACGACTACGGGTCGCAGGATCCCGGGGTGGTCGCGACCGAGCTGTACGAGGCGGCCGGGGTTGTCGCCGACACCTATGACCGGGTGCCGGCCGACGCGTGGTCGCGCCGCGGGTTGCGCAGCAATGGCAGCGAGTTCACCATCGCGACGATCGCGATCTACCACCTGCATGACATCGTCCACCACGCGTACGACGTCGCCGGGATGTGATGTGGTTCACAGCCGAAGGCTGTCACGGTTCGGAGCCCCAGCGGTGTCTGAGAGTGTGACGACCAACGGCACAGGGGGATCATCTGAACGACACCGAGGTATTCGCCGGCTACCGCCCGCTGCTCTTCACGCTGGCCTACGAGATTCTGGGTAGCGCCGCAGACGCCGAAGATGTGGTGCAGGAAAGCTACCTGCGCTGGATCGCGGCGGCCGACGTGACGCATCCGCACGCATATCTCGTGCAGGTCGTGACGCGGCAGGCGCTCAATGCACTGCGCGCCAGCAAGCGCCGACGTGAGGACTACGTCGGCAATTGGCTACCCGAGCCGATCCAGACCGAGTCCGACGTGAGCGAGGACGCCGTCCTCGCCGAGTCCGTATCCATGGCAATGCTGCTGGTCCTGGAGACACTCAGCCCCGACGAACGCGTGGTCTTCGTCTTGCACGAGGTGTTCAGCTACAGCTATCCCGAGATCGCGCCCGTGGTGGGCAAGTCCGATGCCGCGGTGCGCCAAATCGCCCACCGCGCACGCGAACACGTACACGCCCGACGACGACGCTTCACGCCGGACAAACAGCTGGCACGGACTACTGTCACCAGATTCCTGCGGGCCGCACACACCGGTGACATCGATGGCCTTGTCGCGGTGATGGCCCCCGACATCGTGGCGCTGTCCGACGGCGGCGGAAAGGTATCGGCGGCCCGCCGGCCGGTCGTCGGGCCACACCGCGTCGCACAATTCATGGCCGGGCTTGCCCAGGGCGCGATGGCCGAGTTCGACATCTCGTTCGGAAGTTACAACTCGATGCCCGCCGTGTCGTTCCTCCGGGACGGAGTGCTGGATTCGATCCTGCTCATCGAGCTGACCGGCGGACTCATCACCGCGCTCTACGCGATGCGCAATCCCGACAAGCTCCGCGACACCGCCACCACCCGCAGCCTGACCAGACAGCAGGAGAACTGATGCAGACCGTCACCGTCGAACGCTTTATCGGAGCACCGCAGGATGAGGTGTTCGAGTTCATGAGCAACGCAGCCAATTTCACGCGTTCTCCGTTGGTACTTCGACAGCGGCTGGCCGAGCCTGGCCGGCAAGCCCCCTACGGACAAGGAGCGGTACGCATCCTGGTCTGGGTGATCGGCTGGTTCCGGGAACGCATCACCGGTTACGACGCGCCGCACTCCTTCGACTACTCGGTCGAACGCAGCTTCCCTCCCTCGGAGCACCGGCATGGACGGGTGAGCTTCACCGCGGTGGATGGCGGCACCCGCGTCGTGTGGACCACGACGTTCCGGGTGAAGTTCCCACTCATCGGCGGAACTCTGACTCGTCGGGTTGGCCGTCCGATGCTGACCAGGGTGTTCAACGACGTGCTGGACGCCGCCGCGACGGATCTGGCCAAACTCTGACCACATTGAACAGATTTCGTTAATCTGTTCAAATGCGCGATACGGGCCGAGCGGTGTCACCCGCACTGCTCACCGCCACCGCTGCGACGCTCAGACTTTTGGGCCCAAGGCAATTCAGTCTCACCGCAGTCGCTGAACATGCGGGTGTATCCCGCGGCACCGTACATAATGCGCTGGGCAGTCGCGACAACGCGATCAGAATCGGGCTCGACCACCTGGCGGGCGCGTTCATCGAGACCATTGCCGCCGAAGTGGACCGTCACGACACGCTCGCGGAGCAGGTAGCTGCAGCCGCGGTCGTCATCTGCGCGCACCGGCAGCAGTCGGATTCCGTGGCGCCGCGCGGCATCAACGAGAGCATCCTCGTGCTACTGCTACGCAGCACCGGTGACGATCTGATGCGACGCTCGATCGAACTGTGGAAGCCGGCCGTGCAGGCGGCCCGGGAACGCGGGGAGGTCGGTCCAGGCGTCACCCCGGCACGGGCCGGCGAATGGATCGTGCGCCTGTTGCTGAGCTTCGAACTTCTCCCACCGATCGGCGTGAACCTCGACAGTCCACGTGCGGTCAAACGATTCGTGTCCGACCACATCGTCGTCGGCCTGACCGGAAGGCAGAAATGACCGAGCCAGATTACGAGGTGGCGATCATCGGCGCCGGCCCCGGCGGCATCGCGACGGCACACCTCTTGCGCCAGAAAGGTATCCACGACTTCGTCATCATCGAACGCGGCGACGACTTCGGCGGAACCTGGCGCGACAACCACTACCCGGGTCTCGCCGTCGACATCCCCACCCTGTGGTACCAACTGTCGTTCGCTCCCAACCCGAACTGGAGCAGGTTCTTCGCACCCGGCCCGGAAATTCACCGTTACCTGCAGGACACGGCGGCCGGTCTCGGACTCTATGAACACCTGCGGCCCGACTCCGAGGTGATCCGCCAGCAGTGGGACGACGAACACGGCCTGTGGCGATTGCAGATCCGCGGCGGGGAACCGGTGACGGCACGTTTCGTGGTCAGCTCGGTCGGCGGGTACGTCAATGCCAAGACCACCGTCGACATCGAAGGTGTCGACGACTTCACCGGGACGGTCCTGCGCCCCAACGCCTGGGACGACACCTACGACGCCAAGGGCAAGCGCATCGCCGTGATCGGCACCGGTTCCTCCGGCGTCCAGATCACCGCCGCGCTGTCCGCGGAAGCCGCCAATCTCGATGTCTACCAACGCACCCCCGCATGGGTGCTACCGAAAGTCGACTTCGACTTCGCTCCGTGGATGCGCCGACTGATGCGCTTACCCGGCGTCGTTCCAGCGGTGAACACAGTCGGTCGGCTGGCGATGGACATCTTCATGGTGGCACCCATCGTCCACGTCTTCTCCCGACTGCCGGACAACTGGCTCCGCCGCCTGATGCCGCTCTACGACGGTTGGTCCCAGATGCTGTACCGGTTGCTGCTGCGCGCCGTCGTCGACGACGCGGCCACCCGCCGAAAACTGGTGCCGCGCTATGGCATCCTGGCCAAACGGCCGGTGATCTCCAGCGCATTCCTGCCGGCACTGAACAACCCCGGCACCAACCTGATCACCACGCCGATCGAACGGATCACCGCGACCGGAATCCGCACCACCGACGGCGTCGATCATCCGGCCGACCTGCTGGTGCTGGCCACCGGTTACGAACTGTGGATCGATCCGGAGACCTACCGGCCAGACACCATCGTCGGCCCCAACGGTTTCGATCTCGCCCAGTACTACCGCGCGCACGGTCTGCAGAGCTACGCCGGGACAGCCCACCCACGGCTGCCCAACCGCTGGGAGATCGTCGGCCCGCTCGGCTTCGTCGGATTCGCCTGGCTGGACTATGTCGAGACCGTGGCCGCCCACGCCGTGCGGATCATCCACGAGACCCGCCGCCGCGGTGCACAGGTCGCGACCGTCAGCCAGGACGCGTTCAACCTGTGGAATGAGCGGATGCGTCGCGACGGCCGGGTCGCACACCTGTACTACACCGCTACGTCGGGCCTGAACAGCTATTTCGTCAACTCCCAGTACGAGACTCCGTATTACCGGCCGCAGACGATCACCGGATCCCGACAGTTCGCCCGTCACTCCCCGCTGTCCGACTACCAATTCACCAATGTCCGCGTCACCGCACTACCCGAGGAGCAACCCGCATGACTGATCTTTCACTGGCCGGGCGGGTCGCCTATGTCACCGGTGCCGCGCGCGGCCAGGGCCGTTCGCACTGCGTGCGACTGGCCCGAGCCGGAGCCGACATCGTCGCGCTCGACGCCTGCGCACCCGTCGCCGCCCAGAACGGTTACGCCGCAGCCACTCCGGAGGACCTCGCCGAGACCGTGGCCCTCGTCGAGGGCGAGGGGCGCAAGATCCTGGCCCGGGAGGTCGACGTGCGGGATGCCGAGGGCCAGAAGCGGCTGGTGGCCGATGCGGTCGAACAATTCGGCCGGCTCGACATCGTCGTGGCCAACGCCGGTGTGCTCAATTGGGGCCGGCTGTGGGAGATTCCGGCGCAGCAGTGGCAGGAGATCATCGATATCAACCTCACCGGAGTGTTCAACACGGTCCAAGCGGTGGTGCCGCCCATGATCGAGGCAGGCAACGGCGGTTCGATCATCGCGGTCAGCTCGGCGGCAGGCATCAAGGCGGTGCCCGGGTGCGGCCACTACTGCGCAAGCAAGTTCGGTGTCGTCGGGCTCACCAATTCACTGGCGGTCGAGCTCGGTGAGTTCGGAATCCGAGTGAACTCGATCCACCCGTACGGCACGGACACCCCGATGGGTAACGACCTGTCGATGTATCAGATGTTCGCCGACCATCCGAACTACATCCACAGCTTCTCCCCCGGGGCCCTGCCGACGGATTCACTCGCCCCGCCCGACAACATCTCGGACATCGTGCTGTGGCTCGCCAGCGATGCGTCGTCGTTGGTCACCGCCGCTCAGATCCCGGCAGACAAGGGGTATCTGAAGATCTAGTTCTCCTGCCGAGCAGACGCGTAGGTACCCTTGCAAGCACATTTCGGGGTGCCTACGCGTCTGCTCGCGCAAGAAACTACAGCCGCGAGTGCTCGGAGATGTTGGTGTCGGTGGTGCGCAGCGGACGGATCAGCGCGTCCTGGCTGAATGAGGCGATGAGTTCGCCTTCCTCGGTGTGCACCGCGCCGCGCACATACGACATACCCGCGCCCACCTGGGTGCTCTCGTGGCTGTAGAGCAGCCACCCGTCCCACCGGACCGGCTCGTGGAAACTCACCGTGACCGTCATCGGCGCGGTCGAGACAGTTAGGTGGGCCTGCGCGGTACCGATGCCCTCATGCGCTCGCATCGTGGTCGAAATGCCCAGGTGCCCCGTGAAATATGCGATCAGCGCCTTGGCCAGATCGTCTCGGGCCGGCACCGGATCGTAGCGCAGCCAGGCGTACAGCTCGGGCGGTCCGACCTCGTCGGGGCTGTTGACGTCGACAACGTCGACCACACGCAGTTCCCGTCCGATCATCGGCATGTGCGAAACATTCGAGTCCGCCGGGCCGGCGACCTCGGGCCGCGGCAGGTGATGCCGGATCACGTCGCCGGAGGGCACATCGGTGAACACCGTGATGGTGATGCAGCGCTTGCCGTTCTGTGACGCCGCGATCACCGCGGTAGCTGTCGACCGGCCTTCGCTGATCACATCGACGTCGAGCTCGACCGGTGGGCCCACCATCACAGCCCGGGCGAACACCGCGTGAGCCGACCGCACCGACTTGTCCGGAAAGCGTTTCGCCGCCGCGACGATCGCGGCGCCCACGATCTGGGTGCCTTCGACCACCTGACGCTCGTCGACACCGGCGATGCCGGTCTGGACGGTGAAACGGTTCTCCCCCGTGGGTTCGGCATCGAACAGGTCCAGCAGCATCTGCAGTGTCCACTGGGTCGGTTCGGCCTCTTGGGGTGCCTCGGATTCTGCGGTCATGACTTCCTCTCTTTTCACGCGTTGATGACTGTCTCGGCGAATTCCGAAATGGTTTGGGGTGCGGCAAAATCGGCGAACCACACATAGAAGCGTTCGACGCCCTGCGCGGACAGCTCTGCGAAGTGGGCGGTGAGTTCAGCGGCGTTGCCGCACACCAAGCCGTCGCCGAGGTGCCCGAACAGTCGGGTGCTACGTTCGGTGACTGCCGTGCGATCGGCGTCGCGGCCGACGAAGCCGACCATCTGTTGCAGGGAGGCTCGTGCCGAGCCCACTGTCGGCAGCAACGCGGGCAGCCGATCGAGCTGATGCGACGGAATGTTCCACCAGTCGGCGTGGGCCCGCACCAGTTCCATCATGCGCTTGCCGGTTCCGCCCAGCACCAACGGAATTGGATGGGACGGACGCGGGACCTGCCCACGCTCACCGTCGCCCCAATACTGGTGCAGCAGATCCAAATTCTCGCCGAGCCTGCGTACCCGTGCTGCCGCGTCGCCGCTCTCGATGCCGAACCGCTCGAACTCCTGGGGCCAGGACCCGGATCCGAGGCCCAGTTCGAAGCGCCCGCCACTGGCCTCGGAAAGAGTGACGGCCTGCTTGGCCAACACCGACGGATGACGGAACGCATCGCACAACACCAGGTGGCCGATCCGCAGCCGCTCGGTGCGCGCCGCCACCCACGTCGCGACGGTCATTGCCTCCCAGATGTTTTGGTGAGTGGCACCGGGTGCCTCCAGATGGTCGATGAAGGCAATGCCGTCGAAGCCACTAGCCTCGGCCACCTGGGCACGTTCAACGACGTCGTCGACGGCCAGCCGGACCTGGGGCAGGAACAGGAACCACTCACTCATCGCTGCAACACATAATCACAAGCCGCCTATTGCTTCTACAGAAACGGTAACGTCATTCTCGCAAGTGCAGCATGACGGAGGTGATGGCGCAATGGCTAGGCCGGCCGGACGACCACCCGAAGGCGCGCGCGCCGAGGCACAAGCAGACCGGGCCCGCAGGTTCATGAAATCGGCGTTGGCAATCCTGGGCGAAACCGGACGCACCGACTTCACGGTCCTGGAGGTGGTGGAACGCTCCAAGACCTCCTTGCGATCCTTCTACCAGCATTTTTCCACCAAGGATGAGCTTCTACTGGCACTCATCGACAAGATCATGGCCGAGTCCACGCAGCGCTGGCACGCCGATACCGACGGGCTCGCCGGCCCCGAAGCACTCCGGTCGTTGATCGAGCGCATCACCATCCCGGCGTCGTCGAGCACCCAGGACAGCATCAACCGCGGCCTGACCTTCTACAACGACCATCTCGCCGAGTCGCTACCGCGCGAATACGCGCGGGTGCTGGCACCACTGCACGAGCTCATCGGCGACATCCTGCGGCGCGGAATGGATTCGGGGGTGTTCCGGTCCGACATCGACGTCCAGAGCACCGCCGCCCTGATCATGCAGTCGGTCCTGGGTGCGATGCGGCTGCGTTCACTGGGAGTCGAACTCAATGGCGCGCCGATCGACGGGGAGCACATCTACGAGTTCTGCGTGCGCGGTCTCCTGACCCTTCAGCGCCCCGTCTGACCAGCAGCTTTCCGATCAATTGAGCGATCGCCCGAATGGGCTCGTCGACCCTGCTCATCCCGTGGTAACGTCATTACCAGTTTCGGAAATCACACTCTTTCAGGAGGCGAACATGCCCTCACGCGAGCTTCCCTACCCGGTGTTCGACGCCGACAACCACTTCTATGAGCCCAAAGAGGCGCTCACCCAGTTCCTGCCCGACAATCGCAAGGGCGTCATCGACTACATCGATGTGCGCGGCCGTACGAAGATCGTGGTGCGCAACCAGATCAGCGACTACATCCCGAACCCCACGTTCGAGGTCGTCGCGCGGCCGGGTGCCCAGGAGGAGTATTTCCGGCACGGCAGCGGAGGCAAGAGCTACCGCGAGGTGATGGGCAAGCCGATGAAGGCGATCCCGGCATTCCGCAATCCGGAAGCGCGCCTTGAGGTTCTGGACAGCCTCGGCCTGGACTACACGATCATGTTCCCGACATTGGCCAGCCTGGTCGAGGAACGGCTGAAGGACGATCCGGATCTGATCCTCGACATCATTCATGCGCTCAACGAATGGATGTACGAGACTTGGCAATTCAACTACTCCGACCGCATCTTCTCCACCCCGGTCATCAATCTCGGCGTCGTGAACCGTGCCCTCGAAGAGCTTGAGTGGTGCCTGGAACGCGGGGCGAAGACCGTGCTGGTCCGCCCGGCGCCGGTACCCGGTTACCGCGGTACCCGCTCGATGGGCCTTCCGGAGTTCGACCCGTTCTGGGACGCCTGCGTGAAAGCGGGCATCCCGGTGTGCATGCACGCTTCGGACAGCGGGTACGCGCAGTACCTCAACGACTGGGAGCCGGCCGACGAGTTCCTCCCGTTCAAGCCGACATCGTTCCGGATGGTGGCGATGGGCAAGCGTCCGATCGAGGACACCATGGCCGCGCTGGTCTGCCACGGCGCACTGACCCGCAACCCGGACCTGCGAATCCTGTCGGTGGAGAACGGCGCCTCGTGGGTGCCGTACCTGTTCTACCAGTTCAAGGACGTCTACTCGAAGATGCCGCAGGAGTTCCCCGAGGATCCGATCGAGGCGTTCAAGCGCTGCGTGTACGTCGCCCCGTTCTGGGAGGACGATTTCAAGAAGATGGCCGACCTGTGCGGCATCGACCGCATCATCTTCGGATCGGACTGGCCGCACCCCGAGGGACTGGCCGATCCGATCAACCTCGTCGATGATCTGGTGGCACACGGCCTCGACGACGAGGGCGTCCGAAAGGTCATGGGCGGCAACCTGGTCGACCTGTTCAAGGTCGAGAACAAGAAGGTGTACCGACCCGATGTTCCCGCACTCGTACTGAACTGATCCAGTCCCCTCCACCCCTACGAAGCTGGGCGACTACATGACAGATGTGGCAAATCCCGAACAGATGCTGTTCACCTCCACCGCACAGGCCTTCCTCGAGAAGGAGGTGCCGCTGAGCCGCGTGCGTGAACTCCATGCCGAGGGCAACGCCTTCGACACCGGTTGGTGGGGACGCGCAGCCGAATTGGGTTGGGCCAGCCTGCTCGTACCCGAGGAGCTGGGCGGCGGGAGTCCGTCCGGAGACGGTGTGACCGACCTGGCGCTGCTTGCCGAGCAGGCCGGCCACACCGTGGCCCCCGGTCCGCTGCATCCGGTCAGTATCGTGCTGGCCGGCCTCGTCGAATCACCGGACGGGCACGAGGAACTCATCGAATCACTGGTTGCCGGCGAGACCGTGGCATCGTGGGCGGCCTACGAACCCAAGCGGCCATTCGGAGCCCTGCAGTCCGTCACCGGCGTCGGCACCACGGCCACCCGTACCGACGCGGGCTACCGCATCGACGGCGTCAAGGACCGCGTCGAAGCCGGCGACCAGGCCGGCACGGTCCTGGTGGTTGCCGTCTGCGACGGCCAGATCCGGCAGTTCGTCGTGCCGACCGACGCCACCGGCGTCACCGTCAGCCCCCAGAAATCGGTGGACCTGGTCAAGCGTTATGCCCGAGTGCAATTCGATGGCGTGGAGGTCGACGAGTCCGCCGTGGTGGGGACGGCCGAGGACACCCCGTCGATCATCGAACGCCAGCGCCAGGTCGCCCTGGTGCTGCAGTGCGCCGAGATCGTAGGAATCCTCGACGCGGTACTCACGATGACCAATCAGTGGCTCAGCGACCGGCACAGCTTCGGCCGTCCACTCGCGTCGTATCAAGCTCTCAAACATCGCGCCGCCGACATGAAGATGTGGTTCGAAGCAGCGCGCGCCACCACCATCGGAGCCGTGGCGGCAGTGGCCGAACGCTCACAGGAAGCACCGAAACTCGTCAGCGTCGCGAAAGCCTATGTGGCCGAACGGGCACCGGTGATGCTGCAGGACTGCGTGCAGTTACACGGCGGCATCGGGGTGACCTGGGAGCACGACCTGCACCTGTTCCTGCGGCGGGTCGCGCTCTACCGGGCGCTCTACGGATCACCCGAAGACCACCACCGCGCCGTGTACGCGTTGAGCCGCAAGACCCGCGCAGCCGAGGAGATCGGGGCATGACCGACACCGTGAGCACCGCAGCAACAACAGAGTCCGTCGAACAGTTCGCACTGCGCGCCCGGACCTGGCTGGCCGAGAACATGCCGCCCATCAACCCCGACAACCCGCCGTTCGCGGTACGCGCCGAGAATGAATCCTGGGAGCGGGCCAAGGAACTGCAGAAGCGCCTCTACGAAGGCGGCTTCGCCGGCATCTGCTTCCCGAGCGAGTACGGCGGCCTTGGCCTCGATTACGCGTACCAGAAGGCATTCAACGACGAATGCCGGAACTACGAGATGCCGTTGATCCTCAACACCCCGTCGTTCACCATCTGCGGCGCAACCATTCTCGACATGGGCAGCGAAGACCAGAAACGTGAGCGCATCTCGGCCGCGATCCGAGGCGATGAGGTCCTGTGCCAGCTGCTGTCCGAGCCCAGTGGCGGATCGGATCTCGCCGGTGTGATCACCCGAGCCGAGCTCAAGGGCGACACCTGGATCATCAACGGCGCCAAGACCTGGAGCACCAGCGCTTTTGCCGCCGACTACGGGTTGATGCTGGCCCGCACCGACTGGACCGTGCCCAAACACGAAGGTCTGACCATGTTCCTGGTGCCGCTCAACGCGCCGGGCATCACGATGCGCCGCATCACCGAAGTGAACGGCAACGAGGAATTCTGCGAGGAGTTCTTCGACAATCTCGAGCTGCCCGCTGACGCCGTGGTGGGCGACGTCAACGACGGGTGGACCGTCGCCTCGCGTCAGCTGCACCATGAGCGTCGGGCAGTCGGTGGCGGTTCGGAGTTCGCCAGTGGGACCGGGGCCGAGAACGCGAACGAGATGCCGCCGGACCACGTCGGGCTGGCCGAGGCCACCGGGCAGGGCGACGACGCCCGGGTGCAGGACCTGGCGGGTCGTGCGCTCGTGCGGCGCATGGTCAAGAAGCAGCTGATCGATCACGTCGGCAAGGCGATCGGAAACGGTTCGCTGCCACCGAATGCGGGGACGTTGATCCGGCTGTTCCATGCCGAGACCACCGAACTTGAGGTGGACACCGCGCTGGCCATCGCCGGTACGGCCGGCGTCGTCGACGAGGGTTCTGACGACGCCCCGGAGTTGGCCGGGCTGATGGAGATCGGAGTGCGCTACCTGTCCCGGCAGACCGGGTCACTGGGCGGCGGCAGTTCGGAGATGGCGCGCAATGTCATCGGCGAGCGGATCCTCGGCTTCCCCCGTGAGCTCGCGGCCGACCGCGGCGTGCCGTTCAATCAGGTCAAACGCAACAAGAGCTGACTGCGTCGCGGCGTACAGCGGGCATCACACGACGCACGGTTCCGAAGTTGTTCGTCGACGCCGAGCCGGGCCCCCTCGGCGCGGTCGCCGACTTCGTTCGCGGCCTCGCCCACTAGAAGAGAGCCGGTTGGGTCGGTGCCGGGGCTTCGTGTACCGGCCCGACGCGCGCGGCGGGCGCCGGGCCCGTCAGACCGTGCCGGGCGACCAGTGGCCGCACCCGGGCCCGAAGCATGTCGCGGTAGTCGGGCGGCAGATACGCTCCGCGCCGGTACAACCGCTGATAATCGGCAACCAGTTCGGGACGCTCACGCTGCAGCCAGGACATGAACCAACCGCGGGTCGTCCCCCGCAGATGCAGACCGAACACGGTCACGCTGCCTGCCCCGGCAGCAGCGATACGACCCAGCAGGTCGTCGAGTTGCTCAGCCGAATCGGTGAGATATGGCAGCACCGGCGCAACCATCACATGACACCGCAGCCCGGCGTCGCGTATCGCCGCGATGAGACCCAACCGCGCTTCGGGCGACGGGGTTCCGGGTTCGACCGTGCGGTGCAGCTCCGGATCGCCGACCGCCAGCGACACCGCCACGCTCACGTCGACGCGACGAGATGCCTCGGCGATCTGCGGCAGGTCACGACGAAGCAGCGTGCCCTTGGTGAGTATGGAGAACGGGGTACCCGAATCAGACAGCGCCGCAATGATTCCCGGCATCAAGGCGTATCTGCCTTCGGCGCGCTGGTAGGGATCGGTGTTGGTACCGAGCGCAACGGTCTCGCGCGTCCAGGACCGGCGCCGCAACTCGCGGGCCAACACCTCGGCGACGTTGGTCTTCACCACGACCTGAGTGTCGAAGTCCGTGCCGCTGTCGAACTCGAGATACTCATGGGTCGGACGGGCAAAGCAGTACCGGCAGGCGTGGCTACAGCCGCGGTAGCCGTTGACCGTGTACCGGAAGGGCAACATCGACGCTGTCGGCACCTTGTTCAGCGCCGATTTGCACAGCACCTCGTGAAACGTGATGCCCTCGAACTGCGGCGTACGCACGCTGCGTACGAAACCGAGCCGCTGCAGACCGGGCAGCGCCCCGTCGTCAGCGCGCACCGCCTGGTCGTCCCACCGCATACCGACATCGAACAATTGTTCGATATGAATGTCAAGGTAATTCCATGCGTGTGTCGATGTTCCGCCCGAACAGAGGAACACCGTCGGCCACAACGGGGTTGCGTAGCAGGTGGGCCGCCGAGCGATCAGCAGCGGCACCGGAATTCGACATTTCACGATTGGACTTGCGCCAGAATGACATTCACGCAATCGCAACCCGGCACGATCGACTACCACCGGGCCGGCACCACACTGAGTTGCCAGGTTCGCCCCGGTATCGGCACTCCCCTGCTACTTGTCCCAGGTGTCATGGCCGACGCAGCGACATGGAGTCCCGTGGTCGACGCCATCGAGCTACCCAACCCGGTAATCACACTCAACCGTCGTGGCCGAGTCCCCAGCGGTGCCCTGGGCACCGACTATTCAGTGGACGTCGGGGTGGCCGATCTGCGGCACATCCTCGACCAAGTCGGCGAGGCCCACAGATAGGACTGGGTGCGCCGATGCCGCGGTTTCGGGTACGGCATCGGCGCGCGCCGTGGGCGCTTGCCCAGTCAATCGCCCATCGGATCGGAAGCGGAACCGCCCGACGCGCACTCACTTATCGAACAACAGTTCGAGTACGTCGTCAACACTGTTCCCAGTCCGTGGGATCACGTTCAGTCTGCCGAGCCGGGTCCCGGCTCGAGCGCCAGCCGAACCTGGGATTCGATCGCGGCGACGACCGGACGCGGCAGGTGTACCCGGCCACGCCCGTCGAGGTCGACGACTATCTGCTGCACCTTGCGCAGATATGACGTCTTCTCCCCTGGCTGGTCGGTGGCTTGCGCGTGGTTGTAGAGCTTGGCGGCGGTATCCAAGTCGGCGCGGTCGTCGTCGGCCAAGTAACTGGTCCCGGTGGCTTTTCCGTCGCGCTCGCACCGAACCCATTGGCGCCGCAGCGCATCGACCGCCGCGCGGTAACGCCCGGCGAATGCGGCGTCCGGGTAGGCGTCGGTGGCCAACGCCTGGGCCTCCTCCAACGCGGTATGGAAATCCATCACGTGCTCGCGGGTGATGTCGGTGACGCCGGGATAACGCAGGTACAGCGCGGGCTCCAGTTCGTAGGCGCCGTATTCGGACAACACCCGCCGGTGGACCGCGCGCGCAGCCTCCCACAGCCGGACGTCGGCCGCCGGGGACACGGGTGGCTCAGCCGCCGGGGACACAGGCGGCTCCTCCACCCTGGCGGCGACGGGCTCCGCCGGCGCGCCGGGCTGACCACCTGCCGGCCTCATCTGCTTGTACTTGCGCGGCTTCTCGGGGACCGCGCGCCGCAGACGCCGCAGGATCTCGGCGGCGACCGGATCGTCCTCCAGGACCGCGACGTGAAAGTCGGCGCCATCGCGGAAGGTCAACTGCAGATAGCGCACACCTTGGACTCGAAGGTCACGGTCAGCGAGCGCGATGCGGGTCTCGGGCGACTCTTCGGCGGAGAGGCCCACATCGACGAGATCGGACAGCGAGCGCACGACATCCTCGCTGTCTTCGGTTCCGATCAGGACCTGCCCGTCGACAAGCGCGAGTCGAACCGCGGCTCGTCGACCTGCCATTCGACCGACGACGCTGTACAGCACCGAACTGGTCAGTGACGCACCGACAACCACGATGACGATCGCCGGGGGCACCCCACTGGCCACGAGGATCAGCAGCAAGGGCGCTGCTGCCAACAGCAGCGCTGCGCAGACACCCCGGCGGATGCGGGTTGGAGTGTCGAGGTATTCGGTGCGGGAGATCAGCGCGAGATTCTCACCGGCCGGCGCGTCCACGCTCATGCCGCCGCAACCGTCCAACGCACCCCGCCGACACTACCGTGCAACCACTGGCCAGTGGCATCTGCGTATGGTTGACCCATGGCTGACGACCCGCAGCAACGCCGCCGGGCCCGGCTGGACCGCCGAAAGGTCGTTGAGTAGAGGTGAATTCGATTCTTCGCTCGATCGCAGGTGGCGTGTGCGTCGGCTCCGGCATCGCGATCGGGGCCTACTCGGGTGGCTGGTTCCTGGTGCTCGCGGTCGTTCTCGCGACGTTGGGGATCGGGATGGTGGCCGGCACGTTCACGCGGTCGGTCACCGCCGCGCCCGCCGGTGCACTGGTCCCGGTGGCCGTGGACCTGATCGACCGCTCGGCGCCGGCTCCGGCGGTCGCGTCGACCGTCGTCGCGGGCGAGGCACGGCCGCCCCGAGACGTACCGTTCCGGTTTCACCGTCACGCCAACCTGTCCCGCGCGCAGATCGCCGGCCTCGTCGCCGATGGTCGCGGCGAATTGCCGTCGGAGGCAATCGGAACGCCTGGCAGCACTGCGGTCATCGAGCACGGTCCCACGCGGGCCCACGCACCGGCGGCTCTGACGGCGGTGGCGGCGATGTGGGCCACGATGCTGCTCCCTCCGAGCGACATCTGGGATCTCAAGCCGTTGACCAGAAGTGTGTCGACCGCGGTTCCCGGCATCACCTCGGACGACCCCGATACGAAACCGCTGTGGCAGTGGTACGACGAACTTCTCGCCCACCTGCGTGCGGAGTCGCCGGATCTGCTCGATGCGCTGCTGGAGATCGACATCCGCGACAGCTATGTCACCGCAATTGTGTACCTCGGTGGAGACCGGAGCCGGAGCTACGAAGGCCGTACCCGCGGCTGGGAAACCACCGAGTCCACGACCGGCGGACGCAGCCGCGACACCTTCAGTGTCGGGGAACTGCAGGCCTTTTCGGCGAGGAACTATCTGTCTACGGCAATGGCGATGCTGCCGCCGGACAACAACGAGCCCACGCGCCTCGCCATCTCCCGTGAGGACGACGACATCTTCGGGGCCGAACGGCCGGTGCTGATCGACGGCTGGTTCGGCAACCCCAACGTCACGGTGATGGGCAAACCCGACGGCACCGTCGCGCCGTGGTGGCCCGCCGACGATGTCGGCGCCGGGCTGGCGCAGGCGGAGGCCGCACTGGTCGCCCGCGGGCTGTCGACCTCAGAACCGATCCTCAAGAACATCGAGCTGTCGGACGACAAGGGCGGATTCTGGCTCACCTTTTTCCGGGGCGACTACTACTACCGCACGCATGTGAACGCCGGCGGATTCACCACGCCGGATGATCCGATGAGCGACGACACCCGGTCACCCCGGTTCAGGTTCACCGACATTTCCCCCACCGTCGTGGCACAGGTGCGTGAGGATGCGATGCGCCGCTATGGAGTCGACCCGGTGGACCGCGGGAAAGCCAAGATCACCATCGGTGCGTGGGGCAGCGACGCCGGTGACCGCGAGGATCAGGTCGTGATCAAGGTGGACTACCACGACGCGCACGGCGACGAGGCGGTCTACGCGTTATCCGGCGAGTACCTCGCCGGATAACGCGGGCGGGTCAAACTACCACTGACCGAGCTGGCAGCGCGGGCTGTAGGGATGATCGTTCTGGACCGCGATCTGACCGTCGACGGAGATCTCACAGTGCGCGTTGGGCTGGGCCTGGCCCCCGTGCGTCGTGCTCGCGACCGTGAAGACAGCCCACTGCGGATCGGCGAGCGTGGTTTCGAACACCCAGGGCGTGTCGGGACCGACGTTCACCGTCGCCTTCTGCAGGTACTTGTACGCATCAGCGTTGTAGGCGTCTTTGCTCGCAGGCTGCGTCGTCAGGTAGTAGAGGTCGAATTCGTACGGCGCACCGGAGGTGAGCGTGTACTTCACCTGATGGCCCTGGTCCGACGGGTCCGCATACGACGTTGCGTTGGAGACCGCCATACCCGCAGCCGCCAGTACGAGCGCCGCACCGACCGTGGTTGTCGCTTTTCGCATATTCGTCACATACGTCATATCCGAGCACGCTACCGCCTTGTTACAGGTGCGACTACTGGGTGTCACAGCGTCCCGCCAACGGCAAACCAACTCGGCCTAGCTTGAGGTTAATTTGTTTGTCACACACAGACATTTCCCAGTAACAGCGGCGCTCTAACGTCCCGATTCGACACCCGCACTCCGGTGTTTAGCCTCTTGCACCGCCGCCGGCACCGATCGGCTGAGAAGCGCTGCAATCAAAGGGAAAGGTCGCCCATGCGAGTTCCAGGACGTGCCCCGTTGCGTCGGTCTGCGCTTGCCGCAGGGAGTTTGATCGCAGTCACCAGCCTGCTCCTTGCCGGTTGCGGCAGCCGGGCGAGCGAAACCGACACAGCAAACACTGCTTCCTGTGTGGACACCTCCGGCCCCAAGGTCAAGGTCGGATCGTTGAACTCGCTGTCAGGCACGATGGCCATTTCCGAGGTGACGGTGCGCGATGCGATCAAGCTCGCGGTCGAGGAGATCAACGCCAAGGGCGGTGTCCTGGGCAAACAGATCGAGCTGATCGGCGAGGACGGGGCCTCCGAGCCCACGGTGTTCGCCGAGAAGGCCGAGAAGCTGATCAGTAGTGACTGCGTGGCCGCGGTGTTCGGTGGCTGGACCTCGTCGAGCCGCAAGGCCATGCTGCCCGTGTTCGAGAGCGCCAACGCCCTGCTCTACTACCCCGTGCAGTACGAAGGTCTGGAGTCGAGCAAGAACATCTTCTACACCGGCGCCACCACCAACCAGCAGATCGTGCCGGCACTGGACTACCTCAAGGAGAAGGGCGTCAAGTCGCTCTATCTCGTGGGCAGTGACTATGTGTTCCCGCAGACCGCCAACCGGATCATCAAGGCCTACGCCAAAGAGAACGGCATCGAGATCAAGGGCGAGGACTACACGCCGCTGGGCTCGACCGACTTCTCCACCATCGTCAACAAGGTCCGCAGCGCCGACGCGGACGCCGTGTTCAACACCCTCAACGGCGACTCCAATGTCGCGTTCTTCCGCGAATACAAGAATGTCGGTCTGACCCCGCAAGCGATGCCCGTGGTCTCGGTCTCGATCGCCGAAGAAGAGGTCGGCGGTATCGGGGTGCAGAATGTCACCGGCCAGCTGACCGCGTGGAACTACTACCAGACCATCGACACCCCGGTGAACAATGCCTTCGTCAAGGCCTACAAGGACTTCGTCAAGGATCCCAAGAAGCCCACCTCCGATCCGATGGAAGCCGCCTACGTCTCGGTGTACCTGTGGAAGAACACCGTCGAGAAGGCAAAGTCGTTCGACGTCGCGGCGGTCCAGGACAACGCCGACGGCGTCACCTTCGACGCCCCTGAAGGCAAGGTCACCATCGACGGCGAGAACCACCACATCACCAAGACCGCCCGCATCGGCGAGATCCGGCCCGACGGCTTGATCTACACCATCTGGGAATCCAAGGGGCCGATCGATCCGGATCCGTACCTGAAGTCCTACCCGTGGGCTGCGGGGCTGTCCGGCTGAGGCGAGCGTAGCGACGGCGAATCACACACAGCATGGACATCCTCATCGGCCAGCTGGCAACGGGATTGAGCCTCGGCTCGATCCTGTTGCTGGCGGCGCTCGGCCTGTCTCTGACCTTTGGGCAGATGGGCGTCATCAACATGGCGCACGGCGAATTCATCATGGCGGGCTGCTACACCGCCTACGTGGTGCAGCAGCTCATCACCAATGCCGGCGCCTCCCTGGTGATCTCCCTTCTGGTCGGGTTCCTCGTCGGCGGCGCCATGGGTGCTCTGTTGGAGGTGACGCTGATCCGGCGGATGTACCACCGTCCGTTGGATACGCTGCTGGTCACCTTCGGCGTCGGCCTGATCCTGCAACAGGTCGCCCGCGACATCTTCGGTGCGCCTGCGGTCAATGTCGTTGCGCCGGAATGGCTGTCAGGCGGCGTCGAGATTCTCGGCGCGGTGGTGCCCAAGACGCGGATCTTCATCCTGGTGCTGGCCGTCATCTGTGTCACGGTGCTGGCGCTGGTCCTCAAGACCAGCCCGATGGGACGGCGGATCCGGGCGGTGGTCCAGAACCGCGATCTGGCCGAGACCAGCGGCATCTCGTCACGCCGGACCAATATCACCACCTTCTTCATCGGATCCGGGCTGGCCGCGGTGGCCGGTGTGGCACTGACGCTGATCGGCTCCACCAGTCCGACCATCGGCCAGAGCTTCCTGATCGATGCCTTCCTGGTGGTGGTGGTCGGCGGGCTCGGCCAGATCAAGGGCACGGTGATCGCTGCCTTGGCCCTGGGTTTCCTGAACTCGTTCATCGAATACGGCACCACAGCGTCACTGGCCAAGGTGATCGTGTTCGCCATCATCGTGATTTTCCTGCAGGTCCGCCCACAGGGATTGTTCACGGTTCGGACCAGGAGTCTCGTATGACCATTCTCGGCCGCTGGCAAACCTGGGCCGGATTCGGCGTCGCAGCGATCGTGCTCTTCGGCGTGGCGCCGGCGCTACTGTCGGACTTCCGGCTCAGCTTGCTCGGCAAGTTCCTGTGCTTTGCGATCGTCGCGGTGGGCATCGGATTGGCCTGGGGCCGTGGCGGAATGCTGGTGCTCGGGCAGGGCGTGTTCTTCGGCCTCGGCGGCTACATGATGGGCATGCACCTCAAGATCGCCGACGCCCAGATCCGTGGGCACGATGTCCCTGACTTCATGCAGATCGCGGGAGTTCGGCAGCTGCCCGCTTATTGGCAGCCGTTCGCCTCCCCCGCGTTCGCGTTGTTGGCGATCCTGCTGGTGCCGACGGCGATCGCGGCCCTGCTCGGCTTCGGCGTGTTCAAGCGCCGGGTCAGGGGCGCCTACTTCGCAATCCTGTCGCAGGCGCTGGCGGCCGCGCTGGCGATCCTGCTCGTCGGCCAGACCAGTCTCGGCGGCAGCAACGGGCTGACCAATTTCCGGACCTTCTTCGGGTTCAACCTCAACGACCCGGTCAACAAGCGGATGGTGTATTTCCTTGCGGCAGTGACGCTGCTGATCGTCGTGGCCCTGGTCCGTCAGCTGATGTACAGCCGCTACGGCGAGTTGCTGGTCGCGGTGCGCGACGGTGAGGAGCGGGTGCGGTTTTTGGGCTACGACCCGGCCAACATCAAGGTGGTGGCCTACACTCTGGCCGCATTGTTCGCCAGCATCGCCGGCGCCCTGTTCGTTCCGATCGTCGGATTCATCGCGCCGTCGCAGGTCGGCATCGTGCCCTCCATCGCGTTCCTGATCGGGGTCGCGATCGGCGGGCGGACCACGCTGCTCGGCCCGGTCCTCGGCGCGATCGGCGTGGCCTGGGCGCAAACCCTGTTCTCCGAAAGGTTTCCGTCCGGGTGGATCTACGCCCAGGGCCTGCTGTTCATCGTGGTGGTCGGATTTTTCCCCGCCGGCCTGGCCGGTCTCGGCGTGCTGTTCTCCCGGTGGCGGCGCAAGCGGTCCACGGATGCGGAGGAGCCCCGGCCCGAGACGGCACCCGACGCCGATACCGAGAAAGTAGGTGCCGCATCGTGACCGGAACCGAGCAGGCCACGGCGCCAGAGCCGGTGGCCGGCGGCAACGCCGGCATGGGTGCCGAATATTTGGAAGTTCGCGGTCTCACAGTCGATTTCGACGGGTTCAAGGCAGTCAGCGACGTCGATCTCACGCTGTTCCAGGGCGATCTGCGCTTTCTGATCGGACCCAACGGCGCGGGTAAGACGACAGTCATCGACGCCATCACCGGCCTGGTGGGTGCCACCGGCTCGGTGAACAAGTCAGGTGCGGAGCTGCTCGGCAAGAAGGTGCATCAGATCGCCCGGTTGGGCGTGGGGCGGACATTCCAGACCGCGAGCGTCTTCGAACAACTGACGGTGTTGCAGAATCTCGATATCGCCGCGGGCGCCGGTCGTTCGCCGTGGACCCTGCTGCGCCGGCGGCACGGCGTGTTGCCCGCGATCGAGGAAGCACTCGAGACCACCGGGCTCGCGGACCTCGCCGACAAACCTGCGGGCGTGCTGGCTCACGGCCAGAAGCAGTGGCTGGAGATCGGCATGCTGTTGGTACAGAACGCCGATGTCCTGTTGCTCGACGAACCAGTGGCGGGGATGAGTCACGAGGAACGCGAGGAGACCGGAAATCTGTTGCGCCGTATCGGCGGAACTCGAACGGTGGTCGTCGTGGAACACGACATGGATTTCATGCGGGCGTTCGCGACCTCGGTGACCGTGCTGGCCCGCGGCCAGGTCATCGCCGAAGGTTCGGTGGCCGAGGTGCAGGCCAATCCCAAGGTCCAAGAGGTCTACCTCGGCACTGCCGCGGCCGGCGCGGAAGGAATCGCCTGATGCTCGAACTGCTCGATGTGCGAACCGGTTACGGCCGGTCCGAAGTGATCCACGGCACGAGCATCGCCGTGCCGTCCGACGGCGTCGCCGCGGTCATGGGTCACAACGGCGCGGGGAAGACGACCCTGCTGCGAGCGGCCGTCGGGTTGCTCAAATGCACTGCGGGCAAGGTGCTTTTCGACGGTGACGACATCACCAGGCTTCGCCCCAGCGCCCGCGTGGCCCGTGGCCTGGCGTATGTGCCCCAGGGCCAGCAGTCCTTCGGGCAGCTGACCACCGCGGAGAACCTCCAGGTGGTCGCCGACGGCCGCAAGAACGGCAAGGCGCTGATCGACGAGCAACTGGACCTGTTCCCGGCCCTCAAGGAGCTACTCAGCCGGCGGGCCGGCCTACTCTCAGGCGGCCAGCGTCAACAGCTCGCGATTGCCCGCGCGTTGATCACGAGTCCCAAGTGCCTGATCCTCGACGAACCGACCGAAGGGATCCAACCGTCGGTGGTGGCCGAGATCGAAGCCGCGATCACCTCGCTGACCGCACGCGGCGATCTGGGCGTGTTGCTGGTCGAGCAGCACATCGGGTTCGCGCTGGAATCCGCTCAGCGCTACTACATCCTGGAGGCGGGACGGATCACCTCGAGCGGCGCCGGCGGCTCGACGTCAGAGGCCGACGTCCGCGCCGCCATGGCCATCTGATCAGGCGAGGCGGGAAAGAACCTCTGCGACAACAGAATCGGCAGGAACATCGACCTGGTCGCCGGTCGAGAGGTCCTTGAGACCGACGGTGCCGGCCTCGATGTCGCGGTCGCCGGCCACCAACGCGTACCTGGCGCCGGAGCGGTCGGCCGCCTTCATCGCGCCTTTGAGCCCGCGGTCTCCGTAAGCCAGGTCGACACGCACCCCTTCGGCGCGCAGTCGCGCGGCGAGTTTGGCCAACTCGAGCTTGGCGGCATCGCCCAACGGCACACCGAACACCTGCACGCCACCGACACCGGCCACCGTCTTGCCCTCGGCCTGCAGGGCGAGCAGGGTGCGGTCAACACCGAGCCCGAAGCCGATGCCCGAGACGTCCTGCCCGCCGAGCTGACTCATCAGGCCGTCATACCGGCCGCCGCCGCCGATGCCCGATTGCGCGCCCAGCCCGTCGTGCACGAACTCGAAGGTGGTCTTGGTGTAGTAGTCCAGCCCGCGCACCATCCGGGGGTTGATCACGTAGGGCACACCGAGCGCGTCGAGGTGCGCCTGCACCACCTCGAAGTGGGCCTTGGCGCTGTCGGAGAGGTGGTCGAGCATCAGGGGCGCGTCCGCGGTCATCTCCCGCACCTGGGGCCGCTTGTCGTCGAGCACCCGGAGCGGGTTGATCTCGGCGCGTCTGCGGGTCTCCTCGTCGAAATCGAGCTTGAACAGGAAGTCCTGCAGCAGCTCCCGGTATGCCGGCCGGCAGGTGTCATCGCCCAGCGAGGTGAGCTCAAGGCGGAAACCGTCCAGGCCCAGCGACCGGAAGCCGGCGTCGGCGATCGCGATCACCTCGGCGTCCAGTGCCGGGTCGTCCACCCCGATGGCCTCGACACCGACCTGCTGCAACTGCCGATAGCGCCCGGCCTGTGGACGCTCATAGCGGAAGAACGGACCGGCGTAGCAGAGCTTGACCGGCAGCGCGCCGCGGTCCAGGCGGTGCTGGATCACCGCGCGGATCACTCCGGCGGTGCCCTCGGGACGCAGGGTCACCGAGCGGTCGCCACGGTCGGCGAATGTGTACATCTCCTTGGAGACCACATCGGTCGACTCGCCCACCCCGCGCGCGAACAACGCGGTGTCCTCGAAGATCGGCAGCTCGATGTCGCCGTAGCCGGCCCGGCGCGCCGAAGCCAGCAGCCCGTCCCGGACCGCCACGAACTGTGCCGACTCGGGCGGTAGATAGTCGGGCACGCCCTTGGGCGCCTGGAATGCAGAAGTCACAGAGTCAAACCTTCGAGAAACGGGTTGGTACGGCGTTCATGCCCGATGGTCGTGCGCGGGCCGTGCCCTGGTAATACCACGGTGTCGTCGTCGAGTACCAACAGCTTTGTCACGATCGAGGTGAGCAGGTCACGTCCGCTGCCGCCGGGCAGGTCGGTGCGGCCCACCGAGGACCGGAACAGCGTATCGCCTGTGAACACCGTCGGGGCCGCCGATGCTCGCTCCGGCCCGCCGGAGACCCGGAACACCACCGAACCCCTCGTATGCCCCGGGGTGTGGTCGACGGTGACCGAGACACCGTCAAAATCGAGGGTCTGGCCGTCGCCGCTCAGGTCGATCAGCTGTTTCGGCTCGGACAACAGCACGCCGAACGCCAGCCGGGACAACGCTCCCAGCGCCGCCGGGCCGAATCCCTTCATCGGATCCGTCAGCATGAACCGGTCTTCGGGGTGGATGTAGGCGGGACAGCCATAGGTGTCGGCGACCTTCTGAGCCGACCAGATGTGATCGATATGGCCGTGGGTCAGCAGGACCGCCGCCGGGGTCAGGCGGTTCTCGTCGAGAATCCGACGGAGCCGGTCCATCGCCCGCTGACCCGGGTCGACGACAATCGCGTCGGCCCCTGGTCGCTCGGCCAGGACATAGCAATTGCATGCCAGCATCCCGGCCGGAAATCCGGTAATGAACACGGTCCCAGTTTCCCATGCGACCACTTCCCCGATGTGCCGCGACCTGCGGTCTCCGCGGGTCGCAGAACCGGTACGCAGCTTCGCCTGGCAGACTCGTTGCCAACCTCAACCGCCTACAAGGAGGACTGCCGCGGTGCCGACCAACGAACAACGGCGTGCGACGGCCAAGCGCAAGCTGGAGCGCCAGCTGGAGCGTCGGGCCGCCCAGGAACGCAAGCGACGCATCCTGACCATCTCGGGGAGCGCGGTCGCGGCCCTCGTGATCATCGGGGCGGTCGTGGCCACGTTCGTCTTCACCAGCAAGGACTCGGGCAGCACCACCGCCTCGGCGGATACCACCACCGCGACGTCGGGTGCACCGGCCCAACCTGCGGCCGACGGCCAACTGCCGGCCTTCGCCGCCCCCGCTGACCTCGGCGCCAACTGTCAGTACCCGGCCGCGGCCGCGGCCAGCAAGCCGAACACTCCGCCGCGCACCGGCAAGGTCCCCACCGACCCCGCCACGGTCAGCGTCAGCATGGTCACCACCCAGGGCAACATCGGGCTGCAGCTCGACAATGGCAAGGCGCCGTGCACGGTCAACAGCTTCGCGAGCCTGGCCGGACAGAACTACTTCAACGACACCCCGTGCCACCGGTTGACCACCAGCGGCATCTCGGTGCTGCAGTGCGGTGACCCGACCGGCCAGGGCACCGGTGGCCCCGGCTACCAGTTCGCCAACGAGTACCCGACCAACCAGTTCCAGCCGGACGACCCGGCGCTGCAGAAGCCGGTGGTGTACCCGCGCGGCACCGTGGCCATGGCCAATGCCGGCCCCAACACCAACGGCAGCCAGTTCTTCCTGGTGTACCAGGACTCGCAGCTGCCGCCGGGCTACACCGTGTTCGGCAAGATCGACGACACCGGCCTGGCCACCCTCGACAAGATCGCCGCAGCCGGCGTCGCCGGAGGCGGAGCCGACGGCAAGCCGGCACTCGATGTCGAGCTGAAGTCAGTGGCCCTGGACTAGTCCCCGTTGACTGTCCCGCCCCCCTACGGCGGTTACCAGCCGGAGTATCCATATCCGGCTGGTCATCCCCCGCCTGCCCACACCAACGGCATGGCGGTCGCCGCACTGGTGTCCTCGGTGCTCTTCGCGCCGCTCGGCATCGTCTTCGGGCACATCTCGCTGTCGCAGCTCAAACGCAGCGGTGAGCAGGGTCGTGGTATCGCGATCACCGGCCTGGTCATCGGGTACGTGATGACGGCGCTGGCGCTCGTGGCGGTGGTGTTGACGGTGGTGTTCGCCGTCATCGTCGTCAAGGCCGCCGAGAACATGCCACGCCAGGACCGCTACACGGCTTCCCCGGGTGCCGGCCAGGACCTGCCCACATTCACGCCGTCGCAGAATCTCGGTGCCAACTGCCAGTACCCGGCCACCGCCGGACCCGCCGCCAAGCGGGCCGCCCCGCCGCGCACCGGCGCCGTGCCGACCCAACCCGCCACGGTGCCCGCAGGCATCGTCACCGACCGCGGCAGCATCGGGCTCAAGCTGGCCAACGACCGGGCACCGTGCACGGTGAACAACTTCGCCAGCCTGGCCGGACAGGGATTCTTCGACGGCACCCAGTGCCACCGGCTCACCACCGGTGACCTTGCAACGCTGCAGTGCGGCGACCCGTCCGCCACCGGAACCGGCGGGCCCGGGTATCGGTTCCCCAACGAGTACCCGACCAACCAGTACCGGCTCTCCGACCCTGCCGTGCAGCGACCCGTGGTCTACCCCCGCGGCACCGTCGCCATGGCCAACTCCGGACCCGGCACCAACGGCAGCCAGTTCTTCCTGGTCTACGAGGATTCATTGCTGCCACCGACGTACACCGTGTTCGGCACCGTCGACAAGACCGGACTGGCCACGCTCGACGCGATCGCCGCGGACGGGGTTGCCGACGGCAGCCACGACGGCAAGCCGGCCACACCGGTGACGATCAAATCGGCGAGCATGGACTGACCCGGCCAGGAGATTGCGATGTCCTATCCACTTCCATCCCAATTTCCGCCACCCCCATTCCCGCCGCCCCAACGCAGCGGACCCAGCGCGTCGACCCGCACGCTCGGGGTGCTGTTCCTTGCCGTGCTGGTTTGCGGCTATGCGGCAGCGGTGTTCCTGACCCGCCACATCTGGGAGGACCGAGAGGCCACCCGCATGACGTATTCGACCGCGACCTCGGATAGCGCGCCACCGTCGCCCGATGATCTGGAGAACGCGCGAGAGGTCGTCGAGAAGCGCCTGCACGAGGTCCGGCTCTCCGGATCCGAAGTGGCAGTCGACGGGGACACCGTGGTGGTCACGATCCCGAGCCGAAACCCGGCGGCGATGCGGGACATCACGATGCCGGGACGGCTGACGGTCCGCCCGGTGATCCATGCGATGGCCGCCAAGAGCGGATCTTCTTCCCAAACCCCGTCGACGCCTGTCCCCCGCAAAGCCAAACCTGATCAGGCACAACGCATTTCCGACGAGAAGGAACTTCGGCAGTCCATCAACCCGTCGATCCAGATCCTGGCGCTGCAGTACCAGGCCACCCGCTGCGACGACGACGACGCGATGGCCGGTAACGACGACCCCAACCTGCCGCTGGTCACCTGCTCCACCGACGGGCAAACGGTCTACCTGCTGGGCAAATCCGTCATGACCGGCGCGGAGATCACCGAGGCCGATTCGGAGTACAACGACGACGCGGGACAGTACGCGATCGACCTGGCACTCACCGGTGCCGGCACGAAGACGTGGGCAGACTTCACCTCGGCCAACGTCGGCAACCAGACCGCGTTCACCCTGGACTCCCGCGTGGTCAGCGCTCCGCAGATCCGAGAGGCCATCACCGGTGGCCGGGTCCAGATCACCGGCAACTTCACCGCCGACTCGGCGCGCGAACTGGCCGGCGTCCTGGGATCGGGCTCGTTGCCGTTCTCGTTGTCGCTGGAGTCCACCGCGGACACGATGTTGCCCGCGACGGTGATCGCCAAGCTGGCGCGCGCAGTCGTCATCATGGTGGGGATCGGCGTCGTGGCGATCACCGTCGTCGGGGTGCTCTACCTGGCCAGGCGACGCTAGGCCGCACTGGTGACGCGGTAGACGTCGTATACGCCTTCCACGTTGCGCACCACGCTCAGCAGGTGGCCGAGGTGCTTGGGATCGCCCATCTCGAAGGTGAACCGGCTGATCGCCACCCGGTCGTTGGAGGTCGTCACCGACGCCGAGAGGATGTTGACCTTCTCGTCGGCCAATACCCGCGTCACGTCGGACAGCAGCCGGTGCCGGTCGAGCGCCTCGACCTGGATGGCCACCAGGAACACCGACGACGGCGACGGCGCCCAGTTCACCTCGATGATGCGTTCCGACTGTTGTTGCAGGGAAGCCGCATTCGTGCAGTCGGTGCGGTGCACGCTGACGCCGCCACCACGGGTCACGAAGCCCATGATGGTGTCGCCGGGGACCGGCGTACAGCATTTGGCGAGCTTGGTCAGGGTTCCCGGCGCTCCCGGCACCGCGACACCGGTGTCGTCGGTGCTGCGCTGGCGCACCGGCATGGTCAGCGGGGTGGACCGCTCGGCGAGTTCGTCCTCGGCCGCGTCGTCGCCGCCGAACTGGGCGAGCAGGCGCTGCACGACGTGGCGCGCCGAGACGTGGCCCTCACCGACCGCGGTGTAGAGCGCGGATACGTCGGTGTATCGCAGTTCCCGTGCCAGCGAAGCCATGGAGTCGGCATTGATCAAGCGCTGCAACGGAAGTCCGCCCCGGCGGACCTCGCGCGCGATGGCGTCCTTGCCGGACTCCAACGCTTCTTCACGGCGTTCCTTGGCGAACCACTGGCGGATCTTGGCCTTGGCCCGCGGCGACACCACGAACGTCTGCCAGTCGCGCGACGGCCCGGCGTTGGGCGCCTTCGAGGTGAACACCTCGACGACCTCGCCGTTCTCCAGCTTGCGTTCCAGCGCGACCAGCCGGCCGTTGACCCGGGCCCCGATACAGCGGTGCCCCACCTCGGTGTGCACCGCGTAGGCGAAGTCGACCGGGGTCGATCCGGTAGGCAGGTTGATCACGTCACCCTTGGGGGTGAACACGAAGATCTCTTTGACCGCAAGGTCGTAACGCAACGACTCGAGGAACTCGCCGGGGTCGGCCGCCTCCCGCTGCCAGTCGAGCAGCTGGCGCATCCAGGCCATGTCGTCGATCTCGGTGGCTGCGTGGCTCTGCGGAACCCCGTTGCGGCCCTTGGCCTCTTTGTAGCGCCAGTGCGCCGCGATGCCGTACTCGGCGGTGCGGTGCATGTCACGGGTGCGGATCTGCACCTCCAGCGGCTTGCCCTCCGGCCCCACGACCGTGGTGTGCAGCGACTGGTAGACGCCGTAGCGCGGCTGGGCGATGTAGTCCTTGAACCGGCCGGCCATCGGCTGCCACAGCGAGTGCACGACGCCGACGGCCGCGTAGCAGTCCCGGATCTCGTCGCACAGGATCCGTACGCCGACCAGGTCGTGGATGTCGTCGAAGTCGCGGCCCTTGACGATCATCTTCTGGTAGATCGACCAGTAGTGCTTGGGCCTGCCCTCGACGACAGCGTTGATCTTCATCGCGCTCAGTGCCACGCCGATCTCGGCGCGCACCTTGGCCAGGTAGGTGTCGCGTGACGGCGCCCGATCGGCGACCAGCCGCACGATCTCCTCGTACTTCTTCGGGTGCAGGATCGCGAAGGACAGGTCCTCGAGCTCCCACTTGACCGTCGCCATGCCGAGTCGATGTGCCAGCGGCGCAATCACTTCCAGCGTCTCGCGAGCCTTTCGGGCCTGCTTCTCCGGCGGCAGGAATCGCATGGTGCGCATGTTGTGCAGCCGGTCGGCAACCTTGATCACCAGCACCCGTGGGTCGCGGGCCATCGCGATGATCATCTTGCGGATCGTCTCGCCCTCGGCGGCCGAGCCCAGCACCACCTTGTCCAGCTTGGTGACGCCGTCGACGAGGTGGCCCACCTCGGCCCCGAACTCGGTGGTCAGGGCCTCCAGTGTGTAGCCGGTGTCCTCCACCGTGTCGTGCAGCAGAGCGGCCACCAGCGTGGTGGTGTCCATGCCGAGCTCGGCCAGGATGTTGGCCACCGCCAGCGGATGGGTGATGTAGGGGTCACCCGATTTGCGCAACTGGTCGGCGTGTCGCTGATCGGCGACGTCGTAGGCGCGCTGCAGCAACTGCAGATCGGCCTTGGGGTAGATCTCGCGGTGCACCGCGACGAGGGGTTCCAGAACCGGGTTGACCGCGCTGCGCTGCGCCGTCATCCGGCGGGCAAGCCGGGCGCGCACGCGACGTGAGGCGCTGGTCTTCGTGGCGTCGGGTCCCGCGGCGGCCGGCAACGCCGGAGGCGACTGCACCGCCTGGCCGGCAGTCGCGTCCGTACCCGTATCGCCGGCCATCGTCACCTCCGCTCAACCTCCGAGAGTTCGAGGATATCCCTCACACCGTGTGGAGGCTGCTGACCCTCAGCGGTGCCACCACGTCCCGCCCACCCAGGGCTGTCAATTCCAGCACCACAGCGGCGCTCATGACGTTGGCGCCGCCGGCCTCGAGCAGTCGCATCGCCGCGGCCAGGGTCCCGCCGGTGGCCAGGACATCGTCGATGATCACAACGTTGCGCCCGGCGATATCAATCCCGTCGGCCGGGATCTCCAGCGTCGCGCTGCCGTATTCCAGCTGATACGTCACGCTGTGCACCGGCGGCGGCAGTTTCCCGCCCTTACGTACCGCCAGGACACCGGTACCGAGCCGGGTCGCCACCGCCGCGCCCAGCAGGAAACCCCGGGCGTCCAGTCCTGCGACCAGGTCGGCGTCGGCCGCGGTGGCGGCCAGTGCGTCGGTCACCGCGCCGAGGCCCTCGGCGTCGGCCAGCAACGGGGTCAGGTCCTTGAACTGCACGCCGGGCTCGGGAAAGTCGGGGACCTCCCGGATCAGTTGCCTGACCAGCCGGGAAACATCCGTGCTCACGTGGACAACTTCCAGCGGTCCATGTTCCAGCCCGCTCCCCACCGCGTCGGATTACTGCTCACGGCGTACATCTTGTTCGATGTCAGCACCGTGCGCTGCTGGCGGTACAGCGGCAGGGTCGGCATGTCGTTCCACAGGATCGGCGCGCCCTCCCCCGCCAGCCGGGCCAGTTCCTTCGGATCGCTCGTGACAGCCTGCGCATCGATGATGCCGTCGATCCGCTCGTTGAAATAGGCAGGCAGGTTGTTGCCGTTGCCGGAGTGGAATGCGTAGGCGTCGATCGCCGAAGAACCCGAGGAACCGCTGCCCGCGGCGCCGCCCGTGCTCGCCAGCAGACCGTCGATCTCGTTGTTGCGCAACGCCACCGGCCCCGCTGTCGCCGATCCGGCGTCTTGCACGGTGATGCCCGCCGCAGCACACGATTTCGCGATCGCGCCGACGGTCGCGGCCAGTCTGGCGTTGGGTGTCTGATACCCGATGCGAATGGTCAGCGGCTTGTTGTTCAGTGCCGCGCGCGCCGCACCCGGGTTGGCCACCGCGAATTGCGCGGCCTCGCCGACATTCTCGGCCGCGCTGAACGCATCGTCGCTGACCGGGCTGAGTCGCGAGTTGATGATCGGCGTCGCGGCGTTGCGGGCGATCACGTCGCGCGGCGTGCACAGCGCGACGGCCCGGCGTGCCGCCGGGCCGGCCAGCGGACCGCCCGGCGCGAAGATCAGCTGCTCGATACCGGCGGACGGGCTTTCCAGGCTGACGTAGTCGTCGGGCAGGTTGAGCAGGCCCGAGGAGCCGGACTCGATGTCGACGACGTCGAAGGATCCCTGGTTGACCCGCTCCTGGATGTCGGCCCCGCGCGGCCATACCGCGATCCGGTTGGTGACCGGCGGGGTGCCCCACCACTTGTCGTTGGCGACCAGGACCACCACGCCGTCCTTGGACACCGAGTCGATCCGGTAGGGACCAGACGAGGGGAACCGCTTGAGGTCCAGGTCCGGCTTGAGATCCCAGATGGTGTTCCACGCCTTGGCGATCCGGTCGATGACCGGCTGGTCACCGTTCTGCAGCGCGGTGGCCACAGCTCCGTCGCCCAGGTCGAGTTCGTCGGCGAGGACGTGTGCGGGCATCAGCGAGGTGGCCGCGAACAGTTGGCCGTAGTCGAGGAATCCGCGGTCCTGGGCGAAGGACACCCGGGCCCGCTTCTGGCCGGGTGCGCAGTCCACCGAGGCGATGTCGCGGTAACCCGCTTGGCTGGCGGCATCGAACACCGGGAACCGGCCGGATTGCGCGCCCCAGGTCAACACCAGGTCGTCACAGGTGATCGGCTTGCCGTCCGAGTAGACCGCCTTGTCGCTGATCACGTAGTCGAGCACCAGCGGGGCGCGACCCACCACCGACACCGAACCGAAGTCGTTGTCGGCGACCACCTGTCCTTCCGGACCGTGATAGGCGAACCCCGTCAGCGCCCGCGCGAATGCCTGCGGTCCGGCGGACGCGGCACCGGCCACTGTGTTGGTGTTGTAGGTGGTCAGTGTGCCGTCGACGGCGTAGTCGATCTCGTCGGCCGAACTGCCCGAACACGCCGCCAGGCCCAACCCGGCGACCACGGACAGCGTGGCCACTGTCGCTACTGTCCGTGTTCGGGCCACGGCCCGCCACTGAACCATCTGGCTTTACCGCCGGGTGTTCCGCTTGCCCGACGGACGTCCGGTCCGGGTGCCCGGACGTGCGCCCGGGGCCGGCTTGGCCGGTGCGGGCTCGCTAACGATCGACGCCGACACCGTGTCACCCGTGTCGGCGGCCTCGGTCGCATCGGAGGCCGCGTCGGTGTCATTGGTGGCCGTCGCCGCCTTGTTGCCCTTCTCCCGGCGGTTGAGCACCCGCTTGGTGTGTTTGCGCACCAGCTCGGTGCGTTCACGCAGCGACACCAGCAGCGGCGTGGCGAAGTAGATCGACGAGTAGGTACCGACGATGACGCCGACCAGCTGAACCAGGGCCAGGTCCATCAGGGTTCCGACGCCCAGGAGCCACACCGCCACCACCATCAGCGCCACGATCGGCAACACCGAGATCAAGCTGGTGTTGATCGAACGCATGAAGGTCTGGTTGACGGCCAGGTTGGCCTGCTCGGCGAAGGTTCGGCGAGTGGTGTGTTCGAAGCCGTGGGTGTTCTCCTCGACCTTGTCGAACACGATCACCGTGTCGTACAGCGAGAAGCCCAGAATCGTGAGCAGGCCGATGACGGTGGCCGGGGTGACCTCGAATCCGACCAGCGAGTAGACGCCGGCCGTCACGACGAGGTCGAAGACCAGGGTGGCCATCGCGGCCATCGCCATGTAGCGCTCATAGCGCCAGGCGATGTAGATCGAGGCCAGCACGATGAACACCACCAGCGCGATCAGTGCCTTCTGGGTGATCTGGCCGCCCCAGGTTTCCGACACCTTCGAGTCGCTGATGGCCTGCTTGCTGGGCTGACCGTCGCTGCCCTTGGGGTGGAACTCGTCGAACAGTGCGGTCCGCAGCTCTTCGATCTCCGGTTCGGACAGGGTCTCCGAACGGATCTGGACCGTGGCGGAGGCTCCGCTGCCGACCAACACGACCGACTCGGGCGCCTTGTTCAGGGTCTTGCTGTAGACGTCCTCGACCTGCTGGACGGAGACGACCCCTTCGGAACCGGCCGACGGCATCGACACCTTGGTGCCGCCCTCGAAGTCGATGCCGAACGTGAACCCGCGCAGCACCATGCTGGCGATACAGATCGCCACGATGACGCCGGAGACCGCGTACCAGAGCCTGCGGCGGCCGATGACCTCGAAGGCGCCGGTGCCGGTGTAGAGCCGAACGAAAAATCCGTGCTTGGGCAGGGCCGCAGACGTGGCTTCGATACTCGGCGTCTCCACCGAGGTGTCCTTGACGTCGTCAGCGGTGGTGTCGTTCTTTGCTGCCATGTGCCTATCCCCGTCCCGCGGTCGCATGCGAAGCCTCCCGGCGTTCCCGCGCGATCTGCTGCACCGCGCCGAGACCGTTGAGGGCAGGTTTTGCCATCGTCGGGGACTTGGACGCCAGGTACACCAGCGGCCAGGTCACCAGGAACACCACCACGATGTCCAGGATCGTGGTCAATCCCAACGTGAACGCGAAGCCCTTGACCTGCCCGATCGCCAGGAAGTACAGCACCGCGGCGGCCAGGAAGGTCACGGCGTTGCCGGACACGATCGTCTTGCGGGCGCGTGCCCAGCCTCGGGGCACCGCCGACCGGAACGACCGGCCCTCGCGGATCTCGTCCTTTATTCGTTCGAAGAACACCACGAAGGAGTCCGCGGTGGTGCCGATACCGATGATCAGACCGGCGATACCGGCCAGGTCCAGCGTGTAACCGATGTATCTGCCGAGCAGCACGAGGATGGCGAAAACCATTGCGCCGGCAGCAACCAGCGACAGGGCCACCAACAGACCGAGCACCCGGTAGTACAGCAGCGAGTACAGCAGCACCGCCGCCAGGCCGACCGCGCCCGCGATCAGACCGGCCCGCATCGAAGACAGGCCCAGGGTCGCCGAAACGGTCTCCGCTTCCGACGACTCGAACGACAGCGGCAGCGACCCGTACTTCAGCACATTGGCCAGTTCCTTGGCCGTGTCCGCGTTGAACTGACCGGTGATCTGCGTGTTGCCGCCAGGGATGGCTTCCCGGATCTCGGGTGCGCTGACCACCTGCGAGTCGAGCGTGAACGCCGTCTGGGTGCCCACGTTCGCCGCGGTGAAGTCGGCCCAGGTCTTGGCTCCCCCGCTCTTGAAGGTCACGTCGACGACGTACTGGGCCTGCTGCTGGTTCAGCCCCGAGGTGGCGTCCGCGATCTCTTCACCACTCATGATCGACGGACTCAGCAGGTAGACGGTCTGGCCGTCGGTGGAGCACGTCACGAGCGGCAACTTGGGGTCGTCGTTGCCGGCCAGAATGTCGTCCTTGTCGCAGTTCTGGGCGCGGTCCATGATCGCCTGGATCTGCATCATCGGGTTGGTGCTCTGCCGGATCGTCTTCGCCAGCGTGATCAAGGCGGCCCGAGTCTTTGCCTCGTCGGGTTTCGCCGGGGCGCCTGGCGGTGCGGGCTGCGGCGCCGGCGGCGCTGGCGTCTCTCCGGGAGCCGGTGCCGGGGCGGGCTCCGGTGCCGGAGCCGGTGTGGGTTCCGGTGCCGGATCCAACGGGTACGGGCGCGGCTGTGGGGCCGGCTCAGGCTCACTCACGGGCGGCGCCGCGGGCTGCTCGGCCGGCGCTCCCGGGACCTGGCCGGGGATCGCACCGGGAGCACCCGGAGCCGCAGGAGCACCCGGGGCCGCAGGAGCGCCCGGCGCCGCGGGGGCACCAGGAGCACCCGGCGCTCCACCCTGAGCGAGCTGCTTGATCTGCTGTACCGGTATGGCGCGAGCGACTGGCCGGATGTACAGCCGGGCGGTCTGGCCCAGGTTGCGGGCCTCGCTGCCGTCGTTGCCGGGAACGGTGATCACCAGGTTGTCGCCGTCGATGACGACCTCTGAGCCCGAGACGCCGAGACCGTCGACGCGGGCACTGATGATTTGTTGGGCCTGGTTGAGTGCCTCTCTGGTCGGCGTCGAGCCGTCCGGGGTGCGCGCTGTCAGCGTCACCCGGGTACCGCCCTGCAGGTCAATGCCGAGTTTTGGCTTGGCCTGCTTGTCGCCGGTGAGGAACACCAGCAGATATACGCCGATCAGAAGGACCAGGAAAAGTGTCAGGTAGCGCGCAGGATGCACCGGCGCCGAAGACGATGCCACGTTTCTAGGGTCTCCTCGAGATCAGTTCGTCAGCACCGCAAAGGGTACGTGCTTGTCCTGGGTGCTCTGCGGTCAGTCTTTCTTGAGGCCGTCGGTGTCGGTGACACCGGTGCTCTCGGTCAGTTCGGTCGCCGCCGCCGGGACGTCGGTGCCGGCCTCGTCGTCGGCGTCCTCCTCGATGCGGTCGCGCACGGCGAGCTTCATCCAGGTGGTGACGACGCCGGGCGCGATCTCCAGGTCGACGTTGTCGTCGGTGATGCCGGTGATCGTGGCCTGCAGGCCCGAGGTGGTGTGCACGCGATCGCCGATCTGCAGCGAGTTGTGCAGGTCGATGGTCGCCTGCATGGCCTTGCGCTGACGACGCGACGCGAAGAACATAAACGCGCCCATGACGATCAGCAGGGGCAGGAAAATGACGAGATCCATGTCAACTATGTCTTTCGTGTCGGGTCAGATGTCAGGGCGACCGAGGCCACGATACCGCCGCCGACCCGGACCACCCCATTCGCCGCCGACTGGCGGCCCGGACGACTAGGCTCGATACGCGTTCTTTCCTTCGCCGCCGTTCCGTTTTCAGGAGGCAGTGTTGAGCCATCCCGAGCAGAGCCGCCATCTGGCCACCGCGATCCCTGGCCCCAAATCCGAGGCGTTGATCGGCCGTAAAACGGCCGCGGTCGCCCGGGGCGTCGGCAACACCATGCCCGTCTATGCCGCCCGGGCCGGGGGCGGCATCGTCGAGGACGTCGACGGCAATCGGCTCATCGACCTGGGCTCGGGCATTGCGGTCACCACGATCGGCAACTCGTCGCCGCGTGTTGTCGAGGCGGTGGGTGCCCAGGCCGCGGAGTTCACGCACACCTGCTTCATGGTGACGCCGTATGAGCAGTATGTCGCGGTCTGCGAGCACCTCAACCGGTTGACACCGGTGCGCGGCGAGAAGCGTTCGGCGTTGTTCAACTCGGGTTCGGAGGCCGTGGAGAACGCGGTCAAGATCGCCCGGTCCCACACCCACAAGCCTGCCGTCGTCGCCTTCGATCACGCCTATCACGGGCGCACCAACCTCACGATGGCGCTGACCGCCAAGTCCATGCCGTACAAGCACGGCTTCGGCCCGTTCGCACCCGAGATCTACCGGGCTCCGTTGTCCTACCCGTACCGCGACGCCGAGTTCGGCAAGGAGTTGGCCACCGACGGCGCGCTCGCGGCGGAGCGGGCCATCGACGTGATGGAGAAGCAGGTCGGCGCCGACAACCTGGCCGCGGTCATCATCGAACCGATTCAGGGTGAGGGCGGGTTCATCGTCCCGGCGGACGGGTTCCTGCCTGCGCTGTTGGGGTGGTGCCGCGACAACAACGTGGTGTTCATCGCCGACGAGGTGCAGACCGGGTTTGCGCGGACGGGCGCGATGTTCGCGTGCGAACACGAGGGCATCGATCCCGATCTCATCGTCACCGCCAAAGGGATCGCCGACGGATTGCCGCTGTCGGCGGTGACAGGCCGCGCCGAGATCATGGACTCGCCCCACGTCTCCGGGTTGGGCGGCACCTACGGCGGCAACCCGATCGCGTGTGCGGCGGCGTTGGCCACGATCGAGACCATCGAAACCGACGGCTTGATCGCCCGGGCTCAGCAGATCGAGGCGTTGATGAAGGACCGCCTGGGCCGGTTGCAGGCCGAGGACGACCGGATCGGCGACGTCCGCGGCCGGGGCGCGATGATCGCCGTCGAACTGGTCAAGGCCGGCACGATCACACCCGACCCGGAGCTCACCAAGGCGCTGTGCGCCGGTGCACACGCGGCGGGCGTGATCGTGCTGTCCTGCGGCACTTATGGAAACGTGCTGCGCTTCCTGCCGCCGTTGACGATCAGCGACGATCTGCTCGTCGAGGGACTCGACGTGCTCGAGCTGATCCTGCGCGACCTCTGACGCGCTAGTGCGCGTGGGTGTGACGTCCACCGAAGAATCCACCCCAGGTCCGATGTCTGGGCGCGGGGGCTTCGGTCGGCGACGCGTCTGCGACTGCGACGGGTTCGGCCGACGCCGCCGTGGCGACGGGGCGTTGGGCATATTCGACATCACGCACGCTGCGGACCGACAACCGGCCGACCGCCATGGCCCCCAGCAACACGATCAAAGCACCCAGCCCGGAGAAGTAGGCCAACTCCAGCGACACCCGCTTGGCGTCGGTCACGGCAATCGGCATCCCGGCATCACCTATACCCAGCGGCCCGGCGAGCGCCCGGCCGATCACGAACCACGCTCCGCCCAGTACGGCCAGCCATCCGCCGAAATGAGCCGTGGCCCGGTTCCCCGAAACCAGAAGGAGCAGACCGCCCAGCGCCGTGACAGCGCCCGGAAGCACCTCCAACCAGCCGCGCGCCGACGTCCACACCCAGGCTTGGTCCGGGGTGAAGGCAAAGTCGAAGTACGGTCCGATGAACGGGATCAGCGCACCCCAGATTCCCAGTAGAACCAGCAGAAGTCCGCTGGCGGCACCGCGGCTGCGCCGCATGCGTAGCCGGCCACCGCGGGTATCGAATTCGGTCATGATGCCTCCTTTGACATCCGGGTGGGTACCCCGAACTCGAGCGGGAATAACGCTCCTAGGGTGAGGGCATGCGTCTCGTCGGAAGGTCACTGCGCGATACGTTGGCCGATGCCTGGGAACGTTGGGGCCGACGATGCGCCGAGCTCACCGCGGCACAGTGGCGAACCGCCACCCGGTGTGGCGCCTGGGACGTGCAGTCGCTGGTTGCCCATGTCTGTCCAGAGGCAACGACGTTCGACGGACTCGTCAAAGCCCGGGTGGAAGGCCTGCCCGCAGTGACGGATGCGGCCGAGATGCTGCGCATCTTCAACCAGCCCGACGGGGTCGCCAACACCACGGCGGACCGGATCGCCGCACAGGCTGTGCAGGAAGCCTCGGCACTGAGTCCCGCGGCAGCCTCGGCGCGATTCGCCGACGCCGCGGACCGGATGCGCCGGATGCCCGAAATGGCCCGGGCCGGCGAAACGGTGATCCGCTATCCGGTTGTCGGCAGCACCACACTCGGCGTGGTCGCCGAGGTCGCACTGTTGGAGGCCACCGTGCATCTACTCGACCTGGCCGACGCTGTCGGCGGAGTGACGCCATCGGCGGCGGCTCTGGCTGCGGCGCGCGACCTGCTGATCGCGGTCCCGGATCCAGCAACGGCGGTGGAGGCGCTCGCCGGACGAACGCCCGCGCACGCGGTGGTGCCGACGATCCGGTGATGCAAATAACAGGCCTGTTCCGCACGGTATGCAGGAACGACAGGACTCACAGCACATTGACAGCGGAGAAGCTGGTTTTCCGGAAATAAGTTTAGCTTCACTAACGTAGTAAACCGGTGGCGCAACGTTGCGCTGGTGACTATTTCCGCTATCAACAAAGAGGTTTTTCGATGTCGTTTGATACTCGCGAGGAGCAACTGGCGATCCGCATCGCCGATCTGACCGCTACCGATCCACAGTTCGCTGCCGCGATACCGAGCGACACCGTCACCGCCTCTGTAGACGTCCCCGGCCTCCTTCTTCCCGAGATCGTCCAGACCCTCCTGGAGGGCTACGCCGATCGGCCCGCGCTCGGGGAGCGCGCGCAGGAATTCGTCACCGACCCGGCCACCGGTCGGACCACTGCCCGCCTGCTCCCCCGGTTCGACACCATCAGCTACGGACAACTGTGGGACCGGGTGCGCGCCTTCGGTGCGGCTCTGCACGATTCCGGCGTCAAGCCGGGCGACCGGGTCGCCGTCCTGGGTTTCACCAGCGCTGACTACACCGTGATCGACACGGCTCTCGGCCAGATCGGCGCGGTGTCGGTGCCCCTGCAGACCAGCTCCTCGCCCGAATCGCTGGCGCCCATCGTGACCGAGACCGAACCGACTGTGATCGCCGCGAGTGTCGACCACCTCGCCGATGCCGTCGAACTGGCGCTCACCGCCCACGCCCCGGCTCGGGTGGTCGCCTTCGACCACCACCCCGAGATCGACGATCACCGCGATGCCGTGACATCGGCCGCCGAGCGGCTGGCCGGGGCCGGCGTCACCGTCGAGACCCTGAGCGACCTGCTGGTCCGGGGCGCCGAGCTGCCCTCACCGGAGGCGCCGAAGGCTGACGGCACCGACCCGCTCGCGCTGCTGATCTACACCTCGGGCAGCACCGGTGCCCCCAAGGGCGCGATGTACCTCCAGAGCTCGGTCGGCAAATTCTGGCGGCGCAACAGCAAGGCGTGGCTCGGACCGGTCAGCTCGGCGATCAACCTCAGTTTCATGCCCATGAGCCATGTGATGGGCCGCGGCATCCTGTATGCCTCGCTCGCCGCCGGCGGCACCTGCTACTTCGCAGCCCGCAGCGACCTGTCGACGCTTCTGGAGGACCTCGCCCTGGTGCGGCCCACCGAACTGAATTTCGTTCCGCGCGTGTGGGAGATG
The DNA here is from genome assembly GCF_058270075.1 of Mycobacterium shunyiense. NCBI lineage: Bacteria > Bacillati > Actinomycetota > Actinomycetes > Mycobacteriales > Mycobacteriaceae > Mycobacterium > Mycobacterium shunyiense. The sequence continues at coordinate 78,415 of NZ_JBZDPU010000013.1, forward strand.
ATCCACAGCGAGTTCCAGAGCCGGGTGGATCACCGTCTGGCCGAGGGCGGCGCGGACCGTGAGGTCGTCGAGGCCGAGGTGCTGGCCGAGGTGCGGGACAACGTCCTCGGCGGACGCTTCGTCGCCGCCATGACCGGCTCGGCACCCATCTCCGCTGAGCTCAAGACCTGGACCGAGGACATGCTCGGCATCCACCTGCTCGAAGGTTACGGCTCGACCGAGGCCGGTATGGCGCTGTTCGACGGCGTGGCCCAGCGCCCGCCGGTGATCGACTACAAGCTCGTCGACGTCCCCGATCTGGGCTACTTCGGCACCGATCAGCCGTACCCGCGCGGCGAGTTGCTGCTAAAGACCGAGAACCTGTTCCCCGGCTACTACAAGCGTCCCGAGGTCACGGCTTCGGTGTTCGACGAGGACGGTTTCTACCGGACCGGCGACGTCGTCGCCGAGATCGGTCCGGACCAGCTCCGCTACGTCGACCGGCGCAACAATGTGCTCAAGCTCGCCCAGGGCGAGTTCGTCACGTTGGCCAAGCTGGAGGCGGTGTTCGGCAACAGCCCACTGGTGCAACAGATCTACGTCTACGGCAACAGCGCGCAGCCCTACCTGCTGGCCGTCGTGGTGCCCACCGACGCCAGTGTCTCCAAAGAGGCGATCAGCGAATCCCTGCAGGAGGTCGCCAGGGAAGCCGACCTGCAGTCCTACGAGATCCCCCGCGATTTCATCGTGGAGACAACACCTTTCACGCTGGAGAACGGCCTGCTGACCGGTATCCGCAAGCTGGCCTGGCCGAAGTTGAAGGCGCACTACGGCGAGCGGCTGGAGCAGCTCTACACCGAACTTGCCGAGACGCAGGCCGGTGAACTTCGGGCACTGCGCTCCCTGAGTGCCGACGCCCCGGTGCTGGAGACCGTGGGCCGGGCCGCAGGTGCCCTGCTCGGCGCTTCGGCGTCAGACCTGGCGCCGGACGCCCACTTCACCGATCTGGGCGGAGACTCGTTGTCGGCGTTGACCTTCGGCAATCTGCTGCGGGAGATCTTCGACGTGGACGTGCCGGTCGGCGTGATCGTCAGCCCGGCCACCGACCTGGCCGGGATCGCCGGCTACATCGAAACGCAGCGCAGCGGATCCCAGCGCCCGACCTATGCGTCGGTGCACGGCAGGCACGCCGCCGAAGTCAGTGCCTCCGATCTCACACTGGACAAGTTCCTCGACGCCGCAACCCTGGCCGCCGCGCCGGGCCTGCCCAAGGCTCCTGCAGAGGTCCGCACCGTGCTGCTGACCGGCGCCACCGGCTTCCTCGGCCGCTACCTGGCCCTGGAGTGGCTGGAACGCATGGATCTGGTCGACGGCAAGGTCATCGCGCTGGTGCGAGCCAAGTCCGACGAAGAGGCCAGGGCCCGGCTCGACGCCACCTTCGACAGCGGCGACCCAAAGCTGTTGGCGCACTACCAGAAACTGGCCGCCGACCACCTCGAGGTGATCGCCGGCGACAAGGGCGAGGAGAACCTCGGACTGGACCAGCAGACCTGGCAGCGCCTGGCCGACGACGTCGACCTGATCGTCGACCCGGCCGCACTGGTCAACCACGTGCTGCCCTACAGCGAGTTGTTCGGACCCAATGCCCTTGGCACCGCCGAGCTCATCAAGATCGCGCTCACCACGAAGATCAAGCCGTACACCTATGTGTCGACCATCGGCGTGGGCGATCAGATCGAGATCGGGAAGTTCGTCGAGAACGTCGACGTCCGCCAGATGAGCGCGGTCCGGGCGATCAACGACGGCTACGCCAACGGGTATGGCAACAGCAAGTGGGCCGGCGAGGTCCTGCTGCGCGAGGCCAACGATCTGTGCGGGCTACCGGTGGCGGTGTTCCGTTGCGACATGATCCTGGCCGATACGACGTACTCGGGTCAGCTGAACCTGCCGGACATGTTCACCCGCATGATGTTCAGCCTCGTCGCCAGCGGTATCGCACCGGGCTCGTTCTACGAGCTGGACGCTGACGGCAAGCGCCAGCGCTCGCACTACGACGGCCTGCCGGTGGAATTCATCGCCGAGTCGATCTCAACCCTGGGCGGACAGTCCGTCGAGAGCTTCGAGACCTACCACGTGATGAACCCCTACGACGACGGCCTCGGCATGGACGAGTTCACCGACTGGCTGATCGAGGCGGGCTACGCGATCGAGCGGATAGCCGACTACGGGCAGTGGATCCAGCGTTTCGAGAGCACTCTGCGGGCCCTGCCGGACAAGCAGCGTCAGGCCTCCCTGCTGCCGCTGCTGCACAACTACCAGAAGCCCGAGCGGCCGATGTTGGGCGCCCTGGCCCCGACGGACCACTTCCGGGCCGCGGTGCAGGAAGCCAAGATCGGGCCGGACAAGGACATTCCGCATGTCAGCCCGGCAGTGATCGTCAAGTACATCACCAACCTGCAGCAGCTCGGCCTGCTCTAACCCCCCGTGCGCCCGTCCCCCATCGCAGTGGGACGGGCGCACGCCGGGCGTGACCAATCTCGCAGCCACCGGACTGGGATCTCGAAATATAATTAGTTTTACTAACGTAGTAGTTAGTAGGCGCGGCAAATGCGCCGACCATAGTTATTTTGATTTGCTCAGGGGACCGATATGACCACCGAAACACGCGAGGACCGGCTCCAACGCCGCATCGCACACCTGTATGACACCGACGCCCAGTTCGCCGATGCCCGCCCCAGCGACGCCGTCAACGCCGCCGTCGCCCAGCCAGAACTGCGTTTGCCCGCCGTAGTCAAAGGCATCTTCACCGGGTACGCAGACCGGCCCGCCCTCGGGCAGCGCGCGGTCGAGTACGTCACCGACGCCGACGGCCGCACGTCGGCCCAGCTGCTCCCCCGGTTTGAGACCATCACCTACCGCCAGTTGGGCGACCGCGTCCAAGCGGTGACCAACGCCTGGCACAACCACCCCGTGAAGCCCGGCGACCGCGTCGCCATCCTCGGCTTCACCAGCGTGGACTACACCACCATCGATACCGCGCTGATCGAGCTCGGCGCCGTGTCCGTGCCGCTGCAGACCAGCGCCCCGGTCACCACCCTGCGGCCCATCGTCGCCGAGACCGAACCGACCGTGATCGCGGCGAGCATCGATTTCCTCGACGACGCAGTCGAATTGGTGCGCTCCGGACCCGCGCCCGGCCGCCTGGTGGTCTTCGACTACCGGCCCCGGGTAGACGCACAGCGCGAAGCCTTCGAGGCCGCCAAGTCCGCGCTCGCCGGCACCGACGTTGTCGTCGAGCCGCTGGCCGACGTCCTGGACCGCGGCCGGTCGCTGGCCGACGCACCGCTGTACGTCTCCGGCCAAGCCGACCCGCTGGCCATGCTGATCTACACCTCCGGCAGCACCGGCACCCCCAAGGGCGCCATGTACCCGGAGAGCAAGGTCGCCAACATGTGGCAGATCGCCACCAAGGCCACCTGGGACGAAAACCAGGCTGCCCTGCCCGCGATCACCCTCAACTTCATGCCGATGAGCCACGTGATGGGCCGCGGCATCCTGATCGGCACGCTGAGTTCGGGCGGCACCGCATACTTCGCCGCGCGCAGCGACCTGTCGACCTTCCTCGACGATCTCGCCCTCGTGCGGCCGACGCAGCTGAGCTTCGTGCCGCGGATCTGGGACATGCTGTTCCAGGAGTACCAGAGCCGGCTCGACCGTTCCGGCGGCAGTGAGGACGCAGTGCTCGCCGAGGTCCGCGAGGACCTGCTGGGCGGACGATTCGTCTCCGCGATGACCGGTTCCGCGCCGATCTCGGCCGAGATGAAAACGTGGGTCGAGCGGTTGCTCGAAATGCACCTGCTGGAGGGCTACGGCTCGACCGAGGCCGGTTCGGTCTTCGTCGACGGCTACATCCAGCGCCCGCCGGTGATCGACTACAAGCTCGTCGACGTCCCGGATCTGGGCTACTTCCGCACCGACCAGCCCCACCCGCGCGGCGAGCTGCTGGTGAAGTCCGAGCAGATGTTCCCCGGGTACTACAAGCGTCCGGAGATCACTGCCGAGATGTTCGACGAGGACGGCTATTACCGCACCGGTGACATCGTGGCCGAACTCGGCCCTGACCATGTCGAGTACCTCGACCGGCGCAACAACGTCCTGAAGCTTTCGCAGGGCGAGTTCGTCACCGTCTCCAAGCTGGAGGCAGTCTTCGGGGACAGCCCGCTGGTGCGCCAGATCTTCATCTACGGCAACAGCGCCCGCTCGTATCTGCTGGCCGTCGTGGTGCCCACCGATCCCACCGCCTCGAAGCAGGCGATCGGCGATTCACTTCAGGAAGCGGCCCGCACCGCCGGGCTGCAGTCGTACGAAGTTCCTCGTGACTTCCTCGTGGAGACGACGCCTTTCAGCCTGGAGAACGGTCTGCTGACCGGTATCCGCAAGCTGGCTCGTCCCAACCTGAAGAGTCACTACGGCGAGCGTTTGGAGGAGCTGTACACCGAACTGGCCGAGGGGCAGGCCAACGAACTGAGCGAGCTGCGGCGCAATGGCGCCCAGGCTCCCGTGCTCGACACCGTGAGCCGGGCCGCAGGCGCCCTGTTGGGTGCTGCGACAACCGATCTCGCACCCGAGGCCCACTTCACCGATCTGGGCGGGGATTCGCTGTCCGCGTTGACCTTCGGAAACCTGCTGCAGGAGATCTTCGACGTCGAGGTGCCCGTGTCGGCCATCGTCAGCCCGGCATCGGATCTTCGGACCATCGCCGAGTACATCGAGGCTCAGCGCTCCGGTACCAATTTGCGGCCGACCTTCACCTCGGTGCACGGTCGCAACGCGACCGAGGTCCATGCGTCGGATCTGACGTTGGACAAGTTCATCGACGCCGCGACGTTGGCCGCCGCACCGGGGCTGCCCGGTCCGGTCAGTGAGATCCGCACCGTACTACTCACCGGCGCAACCGGTTTCCTGGGTCGTTACCTGGCCCTGGAGTGGCTGGAGCGCATGGATCTGGTTGACGGCAAGGTCATCTGCCTCGTGCGCGCAAAGTCCGACGAGGAAGCCCGCGCACGGCTCGACAAGACCTTCGACAGCGGCGATCCGAAGCTGTTGGCGCACTATCGTGAACTGGCCGCCGACCATCTCGAAGTGATCGCCGGCGACAAGGGCGAGGCCGACCTGGGCCTCGACCAGGCCACCTGGCAACGCCTGGCCGACACCGTCGATTTCATCGTCGACCCGGCCGCTCTGGTCAACCACGTGCTGCCCTACAGCGAACTGTTCGGACCCAACGCGCTTGGCACTGCCGAGCTCATCCGTATCGCGCTCACCACGCGGATCAAGCCGTTCGCTTACGTGTCGACCATCGGCGTGGGCGGCGGTATCGAGCACGGAAAGTTCGTGGAGGACGCTGACATTCGAACCATCAGCCCCACTCGACGTGTCGACGACAGCTACGCCAACGGATACGGCAACAGCAAGTGGGCCGGTGAGGTCCTGCTGCGTGAAGCCCACGATCTGGCCGGCCTGCCGGTGACGGTGTTCCGCTGCGACATGATCCTGGCCGACACCACCTATGCCGGGCAGTTGAACCTGCCGGACATGTTCACCCGCATGATGTTCAGCCTCGTCGCCACCGGTGTCGCGCCGAAGTCCTTCAACCAGCTCGACGCGGACGGCAACCGCCAGCGCTCGCACTACGACGGTCTACCCGTCGAGTTCATCGCCGAGGCCATCTCCACCCTGGGCGCCCATGCCCAGGACGGCTTCGAGACCTACCACGTGATGAACCCGCACGATGACGGCCTCGGCATGGACGAATTCGTCGACTGGCTCGTCGAGGCCGGCTACCCGATCCAGCGCGTGGAGGACTACCAGGAGTGGTTGTCCCGCTTCGAGACCACGCTGCGGGCGTTGCCCGACAAGCAGCGTCAGGCCTCACTGCTGCCGCTGCTGCACAACTACCAGCAGCCCGGCGTGCCGGTCAACGGCGCGATGGCGCCGACCGACGTGTTCCGTGCTGCGGTGCAGGACGCGAAGATCGGCCCCGACAAGGACATCCCGCATGTCACCCGCGAGATCATCGTCAAATACATCAGCGATCTGAAACTGCTCGGGTTGCTGTAACAGACTTCCCCACAAGGGAAGAATCCCCTGAGCGGCCGCGGTCCTTATCCAGGACCGCGGCCAATCAGTATCTGGCGCAGCAAGCCGTTGTCCCGTCAGCGAGCAGCTCGGTCCGCGTTCGCATGAATCGCGTCGCGGCAGAACACCGCCAAGCCCGGAAGCGCGAAAGATTCGTCGTACCTTGCGACGTATGCCGGATCGCTCACGTACATGTCTCCCAGCTTGCGGTGGAATTCGCTCGGGCAGTCGTAGAACCAGCGGTTCACGTGGAGCCGGTGCCGTTCGGCGGCATCCATCGCCGCGTCGGAGTCAGCCGGAAGTCCGCTGCGGAAAGCGTCGGACAGAGCCTGCTCGACGGCTTCTCCCTCGGTCTTGATCTGGATCCACTCGTCCTTGCCGTAGGCCTTCGTTCGACGCTGCGACTCCTTCCACTCCGCGGTCTCGCCCCACTTCTGTTCGACCTCGGCCTGATAGTCGTCGAAGTCGTCGCCGAAGAGTTCGCGCATGTCGTCGTCGGTCATGGGGGTGTTCGTCATTGCCTTCTCCAATGCCTGATCGATGGCCTCGACGAGGTCCTTCATCTCGTCGAGACGGGTCATGACGCGTTCGCGCTGACGGACCAGGTGACTGACCTCATCGCCCTCGTTCAGCAGGCTCGCGATCTCGTCAAGCGAGAACTCGAGCCGGCGGTACACGATGATCTGGGACAGCCGCGTCACGTCGGCCGACGTGTAGACCCGGTATCCCGAGGCGCCACGCCGGGACGGGGTCAACAACCCGATCTCGTCGTAGTGGTGAAGTGTCCGGACCGTGATGCGAAATCGCTCAGCCACCTGGCCGACGGTGAGCTCATCCACCGGCAACTCCTGCGTCATGTTGATCAGACTGGCGCCTCACGTCGCGTGAGGGTCAAGTGCTCTTGCTCGAACCTATGGGGCCGCGTCTGCGAACGGCCTAGAGCAGGCTGACCACGAGCAAGACGACCGCGATCAGTGGGAACGCGCCCTGGGTGATGGCTGCCCGCGCCTTGTCCGGCGAACTGGTCAGCAGCACTGCGGCGGCGGCCAACATGGAACCCACCCCGGCGAACACCAGGGCAGCTCCAACTGCGTTATGCCCCATGCCAACCGCGACGATGCCGACCACGGTGACGATCGCCAGGAACAGGTTGTAGAAACCCTGGTTGAACGCCAGCTCCTTGGTGGCCTGGGCTTCCTCCTCGCTGATACCGAAGGTCGCACGGGTCCGCGGTGAAGTCCAGGTCAGCGACTCCATGACGAAGATGTAGACATGCAGGGCCGCGGCGAGCGCGGCGAACACCAGACCGGCGATAACCATGCCGCCTATTCAAACAGCCCCGGCTGTCCCAGTCCGGTAACCGGCGGTTGCATACCCAGATGAGTCCACGCCAGCGGCGTGGCCACCCGGCCCCGCGGCGTTCGCGCCACCATGCCGGCGCGCACCAGGAAGGGTTCGCAGACCTCCTCGACGGTGGAGGCCTCCTCGCCTACGGCCACCGCCAGCGTCGACACCCCGACCGGGCCACCGCCGAAACTGCGGGTGAGCGCCGACAGCACTGCACGGTCCAGGCGATCGAGCCCGAGTTCGTCGACGTCGTAGACCTCGAGCGCGGCCTTGGCGATGTCGCGGGTGATCACCCCGTCGGCGCGGACCTCGGCGTAGTCCCGGACCCGGCGCAGCAGCCGGTTGGCGATACGCGGTGTACCGCGGGAGCGCCGGGCGATCTCGGTACCGGCCTCGCGACCCAACTCGATGCCGAGGATGCCTGCCGACCGGGCCAGCACCCGCTCGAGTTCGACCGGCTCGTAGAAATCCATGTGCGCGGTGAACCCGAAGCGGTCCCGCAGGGGGCCGGTCAGCGCACCGGACCGGGTGGTGGCCCCTACCAACGTGAAGGGTGCGACCTCGAGCGGGATCGACGTGGCGCCAGGGCCTTTGCCGACCACCACGTCGACGCGGAAGTCCTCCATCGCCAGGTACAGCATTTCCTCGGCCGGCCGGGCGATGCGGTGGATCTCGTCGATGAACAGCACGTCGTGCTCGACGAGGTTGGACAGCATCGCCGCCAGGTCACCGGCGCGCTCGAGCGCGGGGCCCGAGGTGAGCCGCAGCGACGAGCCCAGCTCGGCCGCGATGATCATCGCCAGCGAGGTCTTGCCCAGCCCGGGCGGGCCGGACAGCAGGATGTGATCCGGTGTGCCACCGCGATTCTTGGCGCCCTCGAGGACCAGTTGTAGCTGCTCCCGTACCCGGGGCTGACCGATGAACTCTCCGAGGGAGCGCGGTCGCAGGCTGGCGTCGATGTCGCCCTCGCCGACCGTCAGCGCCGGCGAGACCTCCCGCTCGTCAGGTTCCTCGGTGTCGTCGAAACGGCCCATTTACTTCTTACCCAACATGGACAGCGCGGCCCGCAGCGCGGAAGACGTGGTGGCCTCGGGGTTGTTGGCCAGCACCTTGTCGGTGGCCTCCTCCGCCTGCTTGGCGGCAAAGCCAAGTCCGACAAGGGCTTCCACCACAGGAGCGCGCACCGCGTGGCCGATCGCCCCACCGATGGCCCCTGGGGTGACCGGACCGATCTTGTCCCGCAGCTCCAGCACCATGCGCTCGGCACCGCGCTTGCCGATACCGGGAACCCGGGTCAGCGCGGTCACATCGCCGTCGGCCAGCGCCTGCCGCAGGGCCTGCGGGTCATAGACCGCCAATGTCGCCAAGGCGATCTTGGGGCCCACGCCGGAGACGCCGAGCAGTGTCAGGAACAGGTCGCGGGCGTCGCCGTCGGCGAACCCGTAGAGCGTCATCGAATCCTCGCGCACGATCATCGCGGTGATCAGCCGCGATTCGGTGCCACGGCGCAGGTTGGCCAGCGTCGAGGGCGTGGCCATCACCTTGTAGCCGACACCGGCGGCCTCGATCACGGCATGGTCGAGCGCGATGTCGATGACCTCGCCGCGCACCGAGGCGATCATGTCCGGGCCGCCTTCGCGGTGGCCTTCAGCCGGGCCTGGTACTTGCGGCGTTGTTCGGCCGCCATGGCCTCGGCGGCGGCCATGCGCTCGATCATCGGGGCGCGCCAGCAGTGGCAAATGGCAAGGGCCAGCGCGTCGGCGGCGTCCGCCGGAGACGGCTTGGCTTGCAGCGCAAGAATTCTGGTGATCATCTCGGTGACCTGAGCCTTGTCGGCACGACCGTTTCCGGTAACTGCCGCTTTGACCTCCGAGGGGGTGTGGAAGTGCACCTCGATGTCGCGCCGAGCCGCTGCCAGGGCGATCACTCCGCCGGCCTGGGCGGTACCCATCACCGTCGACACGTTCTGTTGTGCGAAGACGCGCTCGATCGCGATCACGTCGGGTCGGTGGGTGTCCATCCAGTACTCGGCAACGTTGCTGATCTCCAGCAGCCGCTTCTGCAACGGTGCGTCAGCCGGGGTGCGGACCACGTCCACATCGAGGGCGGTGACCTGCCGGCCCTTGCCGCTCTCCACCACGGACAGGCCGCAGCGCGTCAACCCGGGATCCACTCCCATCACCCGCACACGAACCCCTTCGTCAGAACATCTGTTCGATAGCCTAGCGGGCCGGGTCGGCGGGGTGTGGCAGGGACACGCCAATCACCGGTAGTGCGAGACACCCGCCCCGAGGATGCTCTGGCGGATCTGGTCGATCCGTCGCCCCGATGCCCGCCAACCCCTGACGCGTTCGGTGCCGACTTCCCGCCCAGCCCGCTCGATCACGATCTTCCAGGGCACCCCGAGAAACTTCGCCGCGAACCAGATCGGCCAGGCCAGAAGAACCAGCAGCGAGACGATGGCAAAGATCGCCCCGACCACACCGTCGGAGTCTCCCCACGTATCCGGGGCGTACATCCACTTGCGTCGCACCATCCAGGTGACCCCGTGCGGGTCGGTCACCGCCGCGTTGACCAACTGCATGACCCCGCCTTCCCAGCGCACCCACAAACGACCGAGATCACCGTAACCGCGCGAACGAGGGTGCAGTGCGCTCAATTCGTCGTATCGGTCAACACTCGGACCCCCAGCGCGATCCCTCGATACTGCGGGGCCAGTGCGCGGCCGGCTGCCAGCAGCGGTTCGACGTCACGCAGCGTGCGCGCCAGGATGAACGCGCCTTCGAGTGCCGCGACGATCGCAATCGTCACCTCGCGCGCCATCGGCGGGTCCACGCCTCGTTGGGCGAAGTAGGCGGCGCCGCCGTCGAGCCACGCGGTGAACACCCCCGCCGCGACAACCCGCAACTCCTCGACGGTGTCGGAGGTTTCGGCCGCCACCGTGCCGACCGGGCACATGTTCGCGTAGCCGCTGGCTGCCATGTCCTCCGCGGCTTGGCTGAACACCCCCTCGACCGCACGGCCCAGGTCGTCGTACTCATCGACGATCGTCGGAACGAGCAGCCCGTAGGCAGCTCCCGCATCGACCAGTGCCTCGCGGGCGATCTGCAGCTTGCCGCCCCGGAAATGGTGATAGAGCGACCCGATCGGGGCGCCGGAGGCCGCGACGATGTCCTTCATGCCGACCGCCGCGTAGCCCTTGTGCCGCATCAGTTCGGCGGTGGCCGTCAGGATCGTTTCCCGCGTGGACCTTGCCATCTGAACCTCCTGCCGACACACTAGAGCATAAATTCTAGAATCAACGTTCTAATGCCAGGAAGGTCGCCATGAAATCAGTGGAACTGCCCGCGGGGACCATCGAATATCGCGAAGTGGGGGATCCGTCCGGGCCGCCGGTGGTGCTGCTGCACGGACTCTTGATGAACGACACGCAGTGGACGACGACGCTGCCGCTGCTGCCTGCCGGGTTCCGCTATCTGCTGCCGGTGCTCCCCCTGGGTGGACACCGCATCCCGATGCGGGAGGACGCGGATCTCAGGATGGACGGGATGCTCGGCATCGTCGCCGATTTCCTCGACGCCCTGGATCTGGCGGACGTCACCCTGATCGTCAGCGACTGGGGCGGACCGCTGTTCCTGACCGACACCGGACGCGACAAACGGGTGGCACGACTGGTGATCTGCCCGTCGGAGGCGTTCGACAACTTCCCACCAGCGCCCTACGCCAAGGTGCTGTGGCTCGCCAGCCGCACCACCGGCACCGTCTCCTTCGCACTACGCCAGATGCGCATCGAGTGGCTGCGCCGGCAACCGATACTGTGGGGCGAGATGGCGAAAAAGCCGATCCCCCAACATCTTTTCGAGGGTTGGACCGAAGCCGCGCTGGCCGATCGGCGGATCCGCCGCGACCTGATCAGCTACTGCCGCAGCCGATTCGACAAAGCCGAGTTGATCCGGGCCACCAACTCCCTCGCCGATTTCACCGGCCCGTCGCTGGTGTTGTGGAGCGACAACACCGTGATGCCGCCCGCACACGGGCGGCAACTGGCCGACCTGCTACCCGACGGGCAGCTGCGCCAGATCGCGGATGCGCGAGTGCTCATCATGCTCGATCAACCCGAACAGACTGCCGAGGAGATCGGCCGCTTCCTGACCCGCTGAACGACCCGGGCTACCGTGTCGGTGGGAGGTACGGAAATGCGCGTGGTCATTGCGGGCGGACACGGAAAGATCGCCCTGATCCTCGAACGGTTGCTGGCCGCACGAGGGGACGAGGCGGTCGGGCTCATCCGCAACCCGGCCCAGTCGGCGGACCTGGAGGCGGCCGGGGCGACCCCGGTCGTACTGGACCTGGAGAGTGCATCGGTCGACGACGTGGCCGACGCCGTGCGCGGCGCTGATGCTGTGGTATTCGCAGCGGGCGCCGGGCCGGGCAGCGGCGCCGCCCGCAAACAGACCGTCGACCGGGATGCCGCGACCCTGCTGGCTGACGCGGCCGAGGCGGCGGGCGTGAGCCGCTACGTGATGGTGTCGGCACTTGCGGCCGACGATCGCTCGCTCGACAAGAACTATGACGAGGTGTTCCGCGCCTATATGCGGGCCAAGTCGGAGGCCGACGCCGACGTTCGGGCGCGCGCGGGCCTACGCACCACGATCGTGCGGCCGGGCGGGCTCACCGACGATCCCGGGACCGGAACTGTCACGGTCGCCGAAGCCACCGGACGCGGCAGCATTCCCCGTGAGGACGTCGCTCGAATACTCCTCGCCGTACTGCACGAGCCGGAGACCGCGGGCCGGACCTTCGAGGTGATTTCGGGGTCGACGCCCATCGACGCTGCACTGCGCTGACCGTCACCCGGTGAGCGGTCCACCCGCCGCACGCCAGTGGATCAGGCCGCCACTCATGTTGACGGCCTCGAAACCGTTCTCCACCAACAGGTTCGCCGCACCCGCCGACCGGATCCCGCCGGTACAGAAGGTGATGAGCAGGCGGTCGTCGGGGAGGTCCAGGCAACGCTCGGGCAATTCCTCGAGCGGCATGTGCACCGCAGCCGGGATGTGGACCCGATTCCACTCGAACGCGCGACGGACATCGATGACCAGTGCGCCCGCCTCGACGAGTCGGACTGCCTCGGCGGCGCTGACCGCCGGCGGCCGGCGCAGGTAGTGCCGAAAACTCATGAGCCCACGCCTTCCATAACCTTCAGCCTAGCTGAAGGTTATCGGGAACCCGGCATGATCCGAGTCATACAAGCGCGGAGCGCTTCGGTCAGTTCGGGGTGTTCCGCGGCGAACTGCGCATCGAGCCTGGTCACCACCTCGGCGGCCCGGTCCAACAGTGCCGCGCCTTTTGCCGTGACCTGCAGTGTCGACGCGGCGCCGGCATGCGCCGTCGCATCGTCGACCAGGCCCGCCTCGACGAACGACGCCACGGCGGCGTGTGCGCTCTGCACGGTGATGCGCGAACGTCGCGCGAGTTCACTGAACGAGATGCCCGGATTACCCCGAACATGCCCCAGCAGCCCGTACTTGCGAGTGGTCAGCCCGAGGGGTTTCAGCGCGTCGGTGAACGCGGATTCCCAGACTCGGCTGACAGTGAGCAACCCGACGGTCGGGCTGAAGGGGGGCGGCTCGGGCAGTGGCTACTCCTCGTCGAGCTGCGCAGCGACATCGTCGGGGATGTCGATGTTGGTGTACACGTCCTGCACGTCGTCGCTGTCCTCCAGCGCATCGACGAGCTTGAGCACCTTGCGGGCGCCCTCGAGGTCGACGGGCACACTCACCGAGGGCTGGAAGCTGGCCTCGGCCGAGTCGTAGTCGATGCCGGCGTCCTGCAGCGCGGTGCGCACCGCGACCAGGTCGGTGGGCTCGGAGATGATCTCGAAGGCGTCGCCGAGGTCGTTGACCTCTTCGGCACCGGCCTCCAGGACTGCCATCAGTACGTCGTCCTCGGTCAGACCGTTCTTCTCCAGCGTCACCACGCCCTTGCGGGAGAACAGATAGGCCACCGAGCCCGGGTCCGCCATGTTGCCGCCGTTACGGGTCATCGCGACCCGCACCTCGCCGGCGGCACGGTTGCGGTTGTCGGTGAGGCACTCGATGAGCACCGCCACCCCGTTGGGGCCGTAACCCTCGTAGGTGATGTTCTGCCAGTCGGCGCCGCCGGCCTCTTCGCCACCGCCGCGCTTGCGGGCGCGCTCAATGTTGTCGTTGGGTACCGAGCTCTTCTTCGCCTTCTGGATGGCGTCGTAGAGGGTGGGGTTACCGGACGGGTCTCCCCCGCCGACACGTGCCGCGACCTCGATGTTTTTGATCAGCTTGGCGAACATCTTGCCGCGCTTGGCATCGATGACGGCCTTCTTGTGCTTGGTGGTGGCCCACTTGGAATGGCCGCTCATGCAGGTACGCCCCTTTTCCGGTTAAAACTCCGGCCCTCCAGTTTACGTGGCCGGTCCTACCGCGCTCGATACGACGTCTACAACGCCTGCAGCAAGACGAGCGTGGTGCCCGCCGAGGCGGCGCACAGCACCGGCCAGTACCAGATGTGCCAGTGCCGCCAATGCCCGATCGCCATGCCGATCGGGGCCAGGACGACCAGCGCCACGGTCAGCACCGCCCATCCCGCCATGGTCGCCGCGTCATCGGCCTGGTCGGGAAACGCACCGCTGAAGCCCACCGGAAAGATCGCGGCGAACGCCAGTAACACTGCAATCAGGCCGACGAAGGCCCATAGAGCCCAACTGATCACCGACTCGACGACGCCTGGCCGCCGAACCGAGGTTCGCGACGACACGGACATGCACGGAGCGTACGCCGATCCGCCACGGTTACCCGGTAGCCACCGGCAGCGCCGCGTTGGCATTGACGTTGAGATTGCCGCCGAAAATATCGTCGTCGCCCATCCAGTGCACGAACCGGGCCAGCGGGTACATCGCATCGTGCGGACCACCGGCGACATGGCCGTTGGCGGTGCCCACCCGGCACACCCGCTGGCCACCTGCGCCGGCAAGCGCATCGCGCAGCTGGACCTTGCGCTCATAGGGGTAGACGCCGATGGTCTGGGTCGCAACGTTGACGTGGCGGATCGCGTCGTCGAGCGAGGCCACCATGACGACGTTGGAGACTTTGTTCGACGGTTGGAAGTCCACCGGCGTGTCGGACAGCAGCACCATGCCGCGCCCGTCGAAGCGGCCGAACACCTCGAGTTCGTCACCCATCGCACCCATCACCTCGATCTCGTCGCGGACGTCGGTGGGCGGCAACGGCGCCACGGCCGACCCGAACATCCGGTCGGCGCCCAGCCGCGGCCAGAGCGCGGCGCAGAACCGCCTGGCCTCGGCCGGATCGGTGGTCTCCAGGAAGACGAATCGACTTGCCAGACAGGCCTCCTGGTTGAACACGCAGGTGTCGGCGGCTACCCGCTCGGCCACCTCGGCCAGCACCTCGTCGGAGGCGAACACCTCACGGCCGATCATCGAGATGGAGCTCTTGGGGTCGAACGACACCAGCTGAATTCCTGGCCCCAGGTAGCGGATGACGTTGTTTATGGCCGGTCCACCGCCCCACGCCACGATCTTGTCGAAGTACTGCGGACGGTAGATGGTGCGCTCGACCGTCTCATCACCGCCGGCCCAGTACACCGCCGACATCGACTGCACCACAGGATGATCGGCGTCGATCTCGGCCATGGTCCGTAATACCGCAACGGTGGTGAACGGGTCTGAGGACGGCATCTTGAACAGGTTGACGGCCTTGACCAGAGCGCCCTGGGCGATCGAGGCGATACAACCCGCCGGGGCGTTGCCGGCCAGCATGTGCACCATGCGGGGCGGGAAGGCCCGGATCGCACCGGTGTTGCCGGCCGCATCCGTCCGGCTCACCCAGCCGTCGAGCACCGCCGGGTCGGCGAAGTTCGAGTCGACCTGCGCCCACAGACTGTCGCGGCGCAGCAACTCCGGAGCGGTGCGGTACAGGTTCTCCACCACCCGGCGGGGCAGCGGGTTGGTCTCGGCCACCAGATCCAGGCAGCGCTGCAGGTGCGGGTTGTCGTCGAGCGCCAGTCGCTCGCCGGTCTCGACGAGGAAGTCGATGATCTCGGCCAGCGGCACGTCCAGCAGTGGCGGCAGCTGGGCGCGGGGCGTGATCAGGGCATCCAGATCGATTGCCGGCGTGATGAAGTCGATGCCCAGATCGCGGGAGGTGTGGCGGACCGCGTCACCCTCGACGAGCTCACCGCGAATCATGAACGGAGCGTTCAGCGGGCTCATGCCTCACCCCGCACGTAGGCGTCGATGGTGCCCGAGCAGGTGATCTTGTCCCCGCCCAGATCGGCGTAGCGGGTGATGTCCGGCCCGACGGTCGGACCTTGATGACCGCACTCACAGGCACCGAAATCGGCGTCGATGCGGTCCCCGGAGATGACCCCGCCCCAGCGGCCGTCCAGCGACACGTCGAAGAATGCGCCGCGCGCCTGCACCGGTCCGGATGAGATGTCGACGAGGTTCTCGCCGGGCTCGTCGAGTGGCAGCAGCAATACCCATGGCGGCACGTGGTAGCGGCCGGCCGGGCACTTCGGGAAGGGGGTGTTCAGTTCCTGCATCGTGTAGAAGTGGTACACCCGCTCGTCGGCGATGTTGAACGTGTCGAAGATGAACTCCCGGTAGTCCGGCGGCAGCGCGGCACCTTTGAGACCGCCCGCCACCAGCAGCGCGGTGTCATCACGGAAGTCGTTGCCGGAGATTCCTTTTGCCCGTACCCCCTGAGCCACCTGGTACAGGGAGGCGAACATCCCGGTCAGCAACAGTTGCCGTTCCCGACTGGCGATCAGCTCATCGACCGCGCCGGCGGTGGCGATGTCCATCGCGCTCTGCCGGCCGGCGCTGGTGGTCTCGAATGCAGCGATCTCCGAGGGGCCGGCCGTGCCGTCGGCAATGCGCCGGCGCAGGTCGATCATGCCCATGATGGAACCGACCGAGATGGGGTCGACGGGCAGCTGATAGGTGTCGGCCTCGGTCGAGAACGCCTCGACCAGCGCGATCCTGGTGCGTTCGTTGCGCTCGACATTGGTGCGCGGCCCCAGGCCGAACAGCTTGCGCGTGCCGTCGGCCGGTATGCCGGTGGCCCAGGTCAATCCGGTGACATTGGCCCGTGAGGCGACGTCGAGGTCGGACTCCGAGCAGGCGATCATGGCCGGCTTTCCGGTGGTGCCGCTGGAGCAGGTCAGATAGCACCCGACGGACTCCATCCGGGTCACGAAGTCGTCGAGACCGGCGACCCCGCCGACGTCGACTCCCGCCGGATCACATGTGGAGACCGTGCCGACCCATTTGGCCATCCGGTCCCATCGACCGTCGGTCAGCCAATTCTGGGCGTAGCTCTTGTAGGCGCCGTGGGCGAACAGCAGCGGCACCAGGTCCTGGACCGCGACCACCTTGGCGATGTCGGCAGACTGAGATCGGTTGCGCAGCAATGGGATCTGTTCGGCGTGCACAGTGAACCGCTCGTTGACCGCGTCGATCTGCAGCTGCCGCACGTCGGCGGGTGCAATGTCGTAGCGATCCGGCGCGGTCTGCAGGGCGAGGAGTTGGTCGACTGCAGTCATGGTGGCTCCTGACGAATTTGGGAGAACTCCCGATTAATAGCACCTAATGCGTTTCATTACTGCTACTGTGGCGCCGTGGACCGAATTCGTCAAGTGGGCCGCCCCACCCGGGAGCAGGCCGCACAGCGCCACGTCGAGTTGCTCGACTGCGCGCTGGAAGTGTTCCTGGAGAATGGATTCGAGCGCGCCACCATCGACGGCATCGCGACCGCCGCGGGCATGGCCAAGCGCACCATCTATGGCCTCTACCCCGACAAGTGCGCCCTGTTCGAGGCCTCGGTGCAACGTGCGGTGGACCGGTGGTTGGTCCCGATCGAGACGCTACGTGCCGCCGAGACCGATGACCTGGAAGAGACGCTGCTCGCCATCGGCCGGATCCGGTTGGCGGGCATCACCAGTCCGGCCGGCGTCGCATTGCAGCGCATCCTCAACGCGGAAGGCAACCGCTTCCCGCGCCTGTTCCGGCTCGTATACGACCAGGGCACCATGCCGGCTCTGACCTTCATCGCCGAGGTCCTCGCCCGCCACGCCGAGGCCGGAATCATCGAGATCGACGACCCCGCCGTGGTGGGAGGGGCGTTTCTGAGCATGGTCGTCGGCGGACCCGCCACCGGTGCTCTCTGGGGCGTGACCTGGGATCCCGACGACCTGGACAAGCGCATGCGGATCTTGGTGCGGCTGTTCCTCGACGGGGTACGGCCGCGATGACCGAATCATTCATCGACGGCGCGTCGGTGCCTTCGTCCCAGCAGTACGACAACATCGATCCCGCGACGGGGCGGTCGATCGGAGCGGTGGCACGCGGCGGCGCCGACGAGATCGACCGAGCGGTCACCGACGTCATCGACGGCCACCGGGAGAGACTGGCGCTGCTGGAATGTGAGGACACCGGCAAACCGCTGAGCCAGGCCCGTACCGACATCGCCGTGGCCGCACGGTATTTCCGTTTCTACGCCCACGCGATCGACAGCTACTACGGCCAGACCATCCCGCTGACCGAGGACCTGCACGTCTACACCCGCCGCGAGCCGTTGGGGGTCACGGGCCACATCATCGCCTGGAACTACCCGATGCAGCTGCTCGCTCGTGCGGTGGCACCGGCGATCGCCGCGGGCAACACCGTGGTGCTCAAACCCGCCGATGAAACACCCCGCACCGCAGTCGAGTTCGCCCGCCTCGCGGTCGAGGTGGGATTACCTGCCGGGATCGTCAACGTGGTCACCGGGATCGGCGCAGAGGCCGGCGCCGCACTGGCCGCACACCCCGGGGTGGATGCCATCGGATTCGTCGGGTCGACCCGCGTCGGCTCCGAGATCGCCCACGCCGCCGCAGACCGGGTGGTTCCGGTGGTGCTGGAACTCGGCGGGAAATCCCCACAGATCGTCTTCGCCGATGCAGACCTGCCCCGCGCGGCCGACTTCATCACGAGGGCGATCCTGCAGAACGCCGGGCAGACGTGTTCGGCCGGATCGCGATTGCTCGTCGATACGGCGGTGCACGACGAGCTCCTTGGGCTGGTGCTCGACCGGTTCCGGCAGGTCAGCATCGGGCCCGGGATCGCCGATCGCGATCTGGGTCCGCTGATCTCCCGCAGGCAGCAGCGGGTGACCGATCTGGTGTCGGGCACCGCCACCGGTGAGATCCTGTGCGGCGGTGCGCCCCCGCAGGACCAGGAACTCGGCGACGGCGCCTACTTCGCCCCCACCGTGATCGACGGTGTCGATCCCGCCTCGCCGATCGCCCAGCAGGAGATCTTCGGCCCGGTACTGACCGTCAACAGCTTTCACGACGAGCAGGAGGCGCTCGCGCTGGCCAACGGAACCGAGTACGGGTTGCTGGCTGCGTTGTGGACGCGGGACCTGTCCCGGGCCCACCGACTTGCCGCCGACGTGGTCGCCGGGCAGGTGTACGTCAACACCTACGGTGCCGGCGGCGGCGTCGAGCTCCCGTTCGGCGGCTTCAGGAAATCCGGATACGGCCGCGAAAAAGGTTATGAGGCACTCGATGCCGTGACCGCCACCAAGACCGTCGTGGTGGCGCTGTGATCTGCCCGCGCTACTGAAAGGCATGCCATGGATCAAGACACGTATGACAAGGGATTGGCGATCCGCACCGCCGTCCTCGGCGAGGAGTATGTCCGCAATGCGGCCGGGAACGTTGACGCCTTCTCCAAACCGCTGCAGGACCTGGTCACCGAATACTGCTGGGGCGCGGTGTGGGGGCGCGAGGGCCTGGAACTGAAGACCCGCAGCATGCTGAACCTCGCGATGATCGCAGTGCTGAACCGGCCCAACGAGTTGAGCACCCATATCCGGGGCGCGCTCACCAACGGGGTGACCCGCGAGGAGATCTGCGAGATCTTCCTGCAGGTCGGCATCTACGCGGGCATCCCGGCCGCGGTCGACAGCAACCGGGCAGCCCGCGCCGTGTTCGCCGAACTCGACGAGAGCCCGGCAGCCGATGAGTGAGCCGATCGGCTTCATCGGCCTGGGCAACATGGGGTGGCCCATGATGGAACGACTGCTGGCGGCGGGATTTCCGGTGGTGGCCTTCGACGTGCGCGACGATGTCCTGGCCAGGGCGACCACACTGGGCGCTTCGCGGGCGGACTCGGTACGCGACGTGGCCGACCGCACCGAGTCGGTACTCGCCAGCCTCCCGACCCCGCAGGCGTCCGAATCCGTGGTGGCCGACGTCGTGGCCGGGTCCCGGGTCCGGCGCTTCGTCGACCTGTCCACCGTGGGCGGCGGGGCCGCACAACGCAATCACGCAACACTCGCCGCACGGGGTATCGCCGCCCTGGACAGCCCGGTCAGTGGCGGAATGCACGGCGCCCAGGCCGGCACCCTGGCGGTGATGGTGTCCGGAGCACGGACCGAATTCGACGCGCTGGCACCAGTTTTCGAGGTGCTGGGCCGGGCGATCTTCGTCTCCGAACAGCCCGGCGCCGCGCAGACCATGAAACTGATCAACAACCTGATGGCCGCCACCACCCTGGCCGCGACCGCCGAGGTGATGGTGATGGGCGTCAAGGCGGGGCTGAGTGCCGACGTGATGATCGACGTGCTGAACGCCGGATCCGGCGGGACACACGCCAGCCGCGACAAGTTTCCGCGTGCGGTACTCCCCCGCACCTTCGACTACGGGTTCGCCACCGGATTGATGGCCAAGGACGTGGAGCTGTACCTGTCTGAGGCCACGTCGCTGGGTCTGCCGGTCGAGATGGCCGAGACGGTGCAACGGATCTGGGAGCAGACGCTTCGCACCGAAGGCGCCGAATCCGACTTCACCTCCGTCATCAAGCCGATGGAGCAGGCCGCGGGTGTCATCGTCGAGGGCGCCAACCGATGAGTATGCGTGGTAAGACCTGCGTGATCACCGGCGCCACGTCGGGGCTGGGTCGCGAGTCGGCCCGGGCCCTGGCGTCGGCCGGGGCGCACGTCGTGCTGGCGTCCCGCAACGCCGCCGCACTCTCGGAGACCCGTGCCGCCATCCACGCCGAGGTGCACGACGCGCATCTGTCCGGCGTCGTCGTCGATCTCGCCTCACTGGCCAGTGTGCGCGAGGCCGCATCCCGGATCACCGAGCTCGCCCCGGTGATCGACGTGCTGATGAACAACGCCGGGGTGATGTTCACCCCGTTCGGCCGCACCGTCGACGGGTTCGAAACGCAGTTCGGGACAAACCATCTGGGCCACTTCGCGCTGACAAACCTGCTGCAGCCACAGTTCGTCGAAGGCACCCGTATCGTCAATCTCTCCTCCGAGGGCCATCGTCTCGGCGAAGTCGATCTGGACGATCCGAACTGGCATCGCCGCGAATACGACAAGTTCGCCGCCTACGGCGCAGCCAAGACCGCCAACATCCTGCATGCCGTCGCGCTCGACCACCGACTTCGCGACCGGGGCATCCACGCGTTCGCCGTGCATCCGGGAATGGTGGCCACCAACCTGGCCCGGCACATGTCCCGCGACGATGTGATCGCGGTCAGCGGCCAGGCCCCCTCACACGCCATTGAGGTGTCGACGCCCGAGCAGGGTGCCGCCACCCAGGTGTGGGCGGCCGTCAGCGCCGACCTCGACGGCCGTGGCGGGCTGTACCTGGCGGACTGCGCGGTGCGCTCCGATGCCGAGCCCTATGCGACCGATCCCGACCGCGCCGAGAAGCTGTGGGAGGTTTCGGAATCGCTGTGCGCGGTGGCTACTTCTTGAGCGGAGCGCGCAGGTCGTACACCGTGTCCGAACCGACCTTGGTCGACGTGAAGTTCGCCTTCACCCAGTCGGAGATGTCGGTGTGGGAATTGTTGCCGAAGAACCCGTGCTCCTTGTTATTGGGTTCCGGGAGGATGTAGTAGGTGATCTGCTGGTCGGCGACATAGGTCTGGAACTGCGCCAACGTCGGCGCGGGATCGCTTCCGGTGAAGCCACCGATCGCCATGACCGCTGTGTCGGTGGACAATTCGAGACCGGACGCGGCCCCGGACCGGTTGATGGCCGCCGACCATTTGGTGGTGGTGGCCCGCAGCATCGCATTGACCTCGGGATTGTCGGAGTGCCAGCTGTGCCCGTGGCTGTCGTCGGGATCGGGCGGCCCGACACTCGGGCCGCCTCCGGTGTGCGGCTGCCCCAGGGTGGCCACCGTGTAGGCGGTCGTTCCGGCCAGTCCACCGATCAGTGCCGCGGCCAGCGCGACGGTCGCCGCGGTCCGGTGCCCGCCACGCAGCGCCCACAGCAGGCCGACGGTGGCCGCCACCGTCACCACCAGGATCGCCCACCGCAGCGGCGGCAGCCAGGACGCGTTGCGGGCCAGGATCCAGAAGCTCCACACCCCGGTGCCCAGAAGCATGGTGGCCAAACCGATCTGGCCCAGGCGGCCCTCGCGCCGGTGCCACATTTCGTGGATGCCGATCGCGAACATCGCCGCCGCGGCCGGAGCCAGGGACAGGCAGTAGTAGGGGTGCACGTTGGTCTTCATGAAGCTCAGCACCAGACCGTCGATCACCAGCCAGCTGCCGAACAGGATGGCGCCGGCCCGCACGATGTCGGTGCGTGGCGCCCGACCGCGCGACACGAGCACCAGCACCACCGCGAGCAGGGCCGTCGGCACCAGCCAGCCGATCTCGAATCCGAATTCGCCGGTGAACAACCGCGGCAGGCCCTGGGTCTGGTTGCCGAATCCGCCGAAACCGTGCTGTTGCCCGGCGGAGGCAACCGGATCGACGTCGACGTGCGTGCCGTAGTGGTTGTGCCCCAGAACCCGGCCGAATCCGTTGTAGCCCAACACCAGATTCATGAAGTTGTTGTCGGTGGACCCGGCGAGGTAAGGCCGCGACGAGGCCGGCCACACCAGGGTGAGCAACACGAACCAGCCCGACGATGCGAGGAACGCGGCCAGCGAGCCCAGCAGGTGCAGCAGCCGGCGGCGGACCGTGACGGGTGCGGCCACCAGATAGACCAACCCGATGGCAGGCATCACCATCAGCCCTTCGAGCATCTTGGCCAGGAACGCGAACCCGAGCGCGACACCGGCGAGCGCCATCCAGCGGGCGCCGTTCTGTCCCAGCGCGCGCACCGCACAGTAGGCGGCAGCCGTCATCAACAGGACCATCACCGCATCGGGATTGTTGAACCGGAACATCAACGCCGTCACCGGCATGAGCGCCAGGGCGGCACCGGCCAGCAGCGCGGCACGGGGTCCGCTGATCCGGCGCACCGCCCCGTAGAGCAGCGCGACAGAGCCGACGGCCATCAACGCTTCCGGGATGAGCATGCTGGCGCTGCTGAACCCGAACAGCTGACCCGACAGGGCCATCACCCACTGCGATACCGGCGGCTTGTCCACGGTGATGAAGTTGTTCGGATCCAGCGACCCGAACAGCAACGCCTCCCAGTTGGTCGAACCGGCCTGAACCGCGGCGGCGTAGAACTCATTGCCCATCCCGTTGACGGTGATGTTCCACAGGTAGGCCACGGCGGTGGCTATCAGCAGGGCCGCCAAGCCCAGGCGCTCACGATCGAATCGCGGGGCAGCCGGCGGGGTTTCCTGGGCGGGCTCGGCGCAGGCCTCGTCAAGCGTCGTCGTCACACGTCCATTAAGTCGGTGCCGGCTATGACTGAGCTATGCGGCCGCCGTGGGTTTGCTGGGTCAGAGCGAATCGACGAACAGTTTGTGGATGCGACGGTCCCCGGTCATCTCGGGATGGAACGACGTCGCCAGCATCGAGCCCTGACGCACCGCGACGATGTGGTCGGCGGCGCGGGCCAATACCTTGACATCGGGCCCGACCCGCTCGACCCACGGTGCCCGGATGAACACCGCATGGACCGGAGTGTCGAGACCTTCGAAGTCGATGTCACCCTCGAACGAATCGACCTGACGGCCAAAAGCATTGCGCCGCACCGTCATATCGATGCCTTTGAGCGGAACGGCCTCCCGCCCGGGCGTGCCTGCGTCGTTGATCTCGGTGGCCAGCAGGATCATCCCGGCACACGAGCCGTAGCAGGGCAATCCCGCCGCGATGCGCGCCCGCAGCGGTTCGAGCAGCTCGAACTCGCGCAACAGATGGCTCATCGCGGTGGACTCCCCACCGGGGATCACCAGGGCGTCGACCGCGTCGAGTTCGGAAAGTCGCCGCACGGTGCCTGCTTCGGCACCCGCTTCACGCAGCGCAGCCAGATGCTCGCGGGTGTCCCCCTGCAGCGCGAGCACCCCGACCCGGGGGCTCACGAGCCTTCCGGTGGCGTGAAGTTGCGCTGGTAGCGGGTCAGTCCCTCCTGCATCACCGCGGCCACCATCTCGCCGTAGCGGTTGAAGATCTTGCCCTGGGTCAGCGAACGCCCGCCGCACGCCGAGGGTGACGACTGGTCGTAGAGCAGCCATTCGTCGGCGCGGAACGGCCGCATGAACCACATGGCGTGGTCCAGTGAGGCCACGTTCAGATGCTTGCGCACGTCGAGGTGGTTGACCTGGGCCGAACCCAGCAGGGTCAGATCGCTCATATAGGCCAGTGCGCAGATGTGCAGCACGTGATCGTCGGGCAGCGGGTCCCGGTGGCGGAACCAGACCTGCTGTTGCGAAGCCTTGCCAGGCAGCCGGGCCACCTTGTCCCGCGGCACGATCCGGACGTCCCATTCGGCGAACTGCGCGAATCCGGCGTCGTCGAACGCTCCCCCAGACCGGAACCCGGGCAGGTCGTCGGGGCCGGGCGCCTCGGGCATCGGGTCCTGATGTTCGATGCCGGTCTGGTCGGTCTGGAAGGACGCCGACATCGTGAAGATCGTCTCGCCGTGCTGGATCGCGCTGACCCGTCGGGTGCAGAACGATCCGCCGTCGCGGATGCGCTCGACGATGTATACCGACGGTGCCCGGGCATCGCCCGGACGCAGGAAGTAGCCGTGCAGGGAATGCACCTGGAACGTCGGATCGACCGTCCGAACCGCGGAAACCAAGGACTGCCCGGCCACGTGACCGCCGAACGTGCGCTGCAGGAAGCCCGACTCCGGGCTGAACACCCCGCCGCGATAGATGTTGACCTCGAGCTGCTCCAGGTCGAGGATCTCTTCGATCGCCATAGGAGGTATTTACCAGCCGCGTTCGGCGAGCCGGTGCGGCTGGGCGATCTCCTCGACGTTGATCCCGACCATGGCCTCGCCCAGACCGCGCGACACCTTGGCCAACACATCCGGATCGTCGTAGAACGTGGTCGCCTTCACGATCGCCGCGGCACGCTGCGCCGGGTTGCCCGACTTGAAGATGCCCGAACCCACGAACACACCCTCGGCACCGAGCTGCATCATCATCGCCGCATCCGCCGGAGTGGCGATACCGCCGGCAGTGAACATCGTGACCGGCAGCTTGCCGGCCCGGGCCACCTCGGCCACCAGGTCATAGGGCGCCTGCAGCTCCTTGGCCGCCACGTACAGCTCGTCTTCGCTCATCGAGGTGAGCCGACGGATCTCGCCGCCGATCTTGCGCATGTGGGTGGTGGCATTGGAGACGTCTCCGGTGCCGGCCTCACCCTTGGAACGGATCATCGCCGCACCCTCGGTGATCCGACGCAGCGCCTCACCCAGGTTGGTCGCCCCGCACACGAACGGCACGGTGAAGCGCCACTTGTCGATGTGGTTGGCGTAATCGGCCGGGGTCAGCACCTCGGACTCGTCGATGTAGTCGACGCCCAGGCTCTGCAGGATCTGCGCCTCGACGAAGTGTCCGATCCGCGCCTTGGCCATCACCGGGATGGTGACCGCTTCGATGATGCCCTCGATCATGTCGGGATCCGACATGCGCGACACCCCGCCCTGGGCGCGGATGTCGGCGGGCACCCGCTCCAACGCCATGACGGCGACGGCTCCCGCGCCCTCGGCGATCTTGGCCTGTTCAGGGGTGACGACGTCCATGATGACGCCGCCCTTGAGCATCTCAGCCATCCCGCGCTTCACCCGCGCGGTACCGGTCTGGTTGCTCGAACCGTTCTGCGCTGCGATATCCATCGCAATCACCTCCACATTCCCACTGATTCAGTCTATTAAAGCCGCCAAATCCATTAAATCCGCAATCACCGGATGGCTTGCAGCTCCCGATGCGCGGTTCCACGCGTATTCGCCGGCGGCGCTGTCGGCTGTTCGGCCAGTTCATTGGCCTGAGCCAGCAGCTCACCCAGTTGAAGCGGATACACGGCCTCCCCGCCGGCAACCAACTCGGCGATCATTGTCTCATCGCACCAGCGGTGCCCGTGAATGTAGTGCCGCTCCAGCGTCGTGCGCCCCGTTGCCGAAGGCTCGAACCGGGTGGTGCGGTGGATGAAGAAGAACTCCTCGCTGCGGATCACCGAGGCGTTGAAGTCGATGACGGCGTCGCGCCGCCACACCGGCCCGACAAGCTCGGCCGGTGTCGCCTGCAGTCCGGTCTCCTCGGCGAGCTCACGCACCGCTGCGTCGACCAGCTCCTCGTCGGAGCGGACGGCGCCGCCGACGGTGAACCACCACCGGGGCGCTGGTTTGTCCGGGCTGTCGATCGCGGGGTCGCTGCCGCGCAGCAGCAGCACCGCGCCGGTCTCGTCGAGCAGCACCACTCGCGCGGAGGTCCGACGGCTCACCGGGTTCACCCCCAGGTTGGGCACAGCCTGGGCGTCGGGACTCTCTACGATCTCGAAATAGGTTGGCAGTGCGGCGGTTCCGCCGAGCCGAAGCGCCCGCACCATCGGGCGTTCCCGCAACGCCAGGGTGTCGCGGACGGCATCGTTGTGGAACCGCCGGGCCAGGAGCACCCGAGCCTCGGCATCGGCCAGTTCGGCGACCAGGGCGACCGGCAGCTCGGCGGGATCGACCGCGGTCAGTGCGGCCGAGAGCTCGTTCTCGGCGGCCTCACGTGCCGGCCGCGGGGCGCGTTCGGCGGCGTCTGCCAGCTTCGCGAGCCGTCTGCCCTCGGGGGCCCCGGCGTAGGCATCGACCGCGACGGCGCGGGCCACGACGGCCCGGCGCGCCAGTGCGCCGTCCAGCGCCTGCCACGACAGGTCGTAGCGCACATGGAGCCGGTCGAGTCGGTTGGCGGTCTGATACGCCCATCCCCCGATGAGCAACAGGACGACCAGCAGCGCCAGCGCCGCGATCACGATCCAGGTCGACATGGTTAGTCGCCCACCTGCACTTTCACCCCGGGGCTCGCCACGGTCTCGTACACCCGCATGATCTGCCCGGCCACCACCGACCAGTCGTAGCGTGCCACCCGCTCGGTGGCCGCGTCGATGTAGCGGTCGCGCAACGCCTCGTCGCCGAGAACCTCGATCAGCGCATCGGCCAGGGCGTCGGCGTCGCCGACCGGCACCAGGCGGCCGGCCTGGCCACCGTCGAGCACCCGGGTGAACGCATCTAGCTCGCTGGCCACCACGGGCGTCCCCGCCGCCATCGCCTCGACCAGCACAATGCCGAAACTCTCGCCGCCGAGGTTGGGTGCGCAGTACACGTCGGCGCTGCGCATGGCCGCGGCCTTGGCGTCGTCGTCGACCTGCCCGAGGAAATGCAGGTGCCCGGCGAGCTCGCCGGCCTGCTCCCGCAGCGCCTCCTCATCGCCACGGCCGACGACCAGGATCTCGATGTCACCGAACCGCCGAACCAGTTTCGGCAGGGCACCCAGCAGCACCGGCATGCCCTTTCGGGATTCGTCGAAGCGCCCGAGGAACAGCACGCTGCGACCGGGCCGCGGATAGCCTTCGAGCCGAGGCGCATTCGCGAACGACGGCACATCGACACCGTTGGGAATCTCGACCGCGTCCGAACCGAGCGCCTCCATCTGCCAACGCCGGGCCAGGTCGGACACCGCGATGCGGCCGACGATCTTCTCGTGGAACGGGCGCAGGATTCCCTGAAACACACTGAGCGTCAACGATTTTGTCGTGGAGGTGTGAAAAGTCGCCACGATCGGCCCCTCCGCGGCCTGTAGTGCCAGCATCGACAGGCTCGGCGCGTTGGGCTCGTGCAGGTGCAGCACATCAAAGTCGCCCTCGGCGATCCACTTCTTGACCTTGCGGTGGGTGGCCGGTCCGAACCGCAGGCGAGCCACCGAGCCGTTGTACGGGATGGGGACGGCCTTGCCGCCCGACACCACGTAATCGGGCAGCTTCACGTGCGGCGACGACGGCGCCAGGACGCTGACGTGGTGTCCGCCGGCACGCATCACCTCGGCCAGTTGCAGCACATGGGATTGCACACCGCCCGGCACATCGAACGAATACGGACAGACCATCCCGATACGCATGGCTAGCTCCGTCGCCTCTTCGCGCAAGCGCTCATCAGGTGGTACCCAGTCGGGCACGACGTTCGTCGGACAGATCGGCCAGCCACTGCGGCTGCAGCATGTGCCAGTCTTCGGGGTGGGCGGCGATGTTGGCCTCGAACCGGTTGGCCAACGCCTGGATCACCACGGACACCTCCCCGGACGAGGTGTCGAGCGCGTCGAAGATCTCGACCACGCAGTCGTCCCCGTCGTAGTGGACATGCGCAGGAAACAGCGGGGCGCCGGTCTCGATCGCCAGCTTGGCCGGCCCGGCGGGCATCCGGGTGGGTTCACCGAAAAAGTCGACCTCCACCCCGTTGCGGGTCAGGTCGCGGTCGGCCATCAGGCAGACGAACATGTTGTTGCGCAACCGTTCCGAGAGCACCTCGAACGGTGGTCGCTCCCCGCCCGACAACGGGAAGACCTCGAATCCGAGGCTCTCCCGGTAATCGATGAACCGCCGGTACAGCGATTCAGGCTTGAGGCGTTCGGCGACGGTGGCGAAAGTGCCGTACTGCTGGGCCAGCCACACGCCGGCCATGTCCCAGTTGCCGCTGTGCGGTAGCGCCAGTACACCGCCGAGGCCGGCGTCGTGGGCGGCGTTCAGTTTGTCCGCCCCGATGAACACCTCATCGACTCGCTTGGCCACGGCGATCAGGTCCATCGACGGCAACCGGAACGCCTCCCGCCAGTACCGGGCATAAGAGGCGAGCGAGGCACGGATCAACTCCTCCGGCACCTCGGACGGGGCCACCCCGATGACCCGGGCGAGGTTCTTCCGCAGCTGCTTCGGCCCGCCGCCGCGCGAGGCGTAGAGGGCACCCGCGTCGAACACGTTGCGCGCCACGATCTCCGGCATGGCGCGGACCAGCTGCCAACCTGCTGCGTAACCCAGGTCGGTCACCTGCCCGGACAGCGGAATGTTCACGAGGCTCCCGGGGGTTGCAGCGGGTCCATGGCGCCCTCCGACGTGCGCACCGCGTGCAGTCGCTGCGCCACGGTGACGACGCTGGCCACCGCCAGCAGCCACGCCGCGACCTGCAGCAGCCACGGCACATGCAGGAACGGCACGCCGGACAAGCCGGCGCCGACCAGCACGATCACCAGTCGTTCGGGGCGCTCGATGATCCCACCGTCGCCGCGCAGACCACTGGCCTCGGCGCGCGCCTTGATGTAGGAGATCACCTGAGAGGTGACCAGACAGATGAGAAGCGCGACGACCAGCGTCGCACTGTTCATGCCGAACGCCGCCCACCACAGCAGACCGGCGAACACCGCGCCGTCGGCTATCCGGTCACATGTCGCGTCCAGCACGGCACCGAACCGGGTGCCACCGCCACGTTCCCGGGCCATCGCACCGTCGAGCATGTCGGCGAGTACGAAGACGAACACCGCGAACGCGCCCCACCACAACTGACCGATCGGGAAGAGGGTCAGCGCGGCGGTCACCGTGCCGGCGGTGCCGAGAATGGTGACGATGTCGGGGGTCAGGCCCGCGCGCAGCGCCGCCTTGGCCACCGGCCGCGACAGCTTGACGTAGGCCGCCCGGCTCATCAGGAAGAGATTGCTCACGGCTGGCGGGCCCATTCTCCTGCCAGCAGCTCCCGGGTCTCGCTCAGCAGCTGCGGAATGACCTTGGCGCCACCGATGATCGTGATGAAGTTGGCGTCGCCGCCCCACCGCGGCACCACGTGCATGTGCAGGTGCTCGGCCAGCGATCCCCCGGCCGAGGTGCCCAGGTTCAGTCCGACATTGAACCCGTGCGGGCGCGACACGGCCTTCATGACGCGGATGGCCTTCTGCGTGAACGCCATCAGCTCGGCGCTCTCGGCCTCGGTGAGGTCCTCCAGTTCCGACACCCGCCGGTACGGCACCACCATGAGGTGGCCCGGGTTGTACGGGTAGAGGTTGAGCACGGCGTACACGAGTTCACCGCGGGCCACCATCAGGCCGTCCTCGTCGGACATCGCGGGGATGTCGGTGAACGGCTGCGACGAGCCGGCCGAGCCCACCTTCTGGTCGCTCTTGACCGCGTCGACGATGTAGCTCATCCGGTGCGGTGTCCACAGCCGCTGCAGATGGTCGGGTTCACCCACGCCATGATCGATGATGGACCGCTCATCCCCCGTCATCCGCATACCCGTCGGTTCTTCGCGCGAGCGCTCATCACAAGCCCACCGGTACCAGGTCCGCCGTCGGCACCGCGTTGTTGCGGTCGGCGATCCACTTCACGATGGCCTCCACGGCCTCATCGCGCGGCACGCCGTTGATCTGGGTGCGGTCACCGAACCGGAACGACACGGCGCCGGCCTCCAGATCTTTGTCGCCCGCCAGCAGCATGAACGGCACCTTCTGGTTGGTGTGGTTGACGATCTTCTTCGCCATCCGGTCGTCGCTGCCGTCGACCTCGACCCGCACCCCGCGCGACTTCAGTTGGGCGGCAACGTCGTACAGGTAGTCCACGTGCGCGTCGGCCACCGGGATACCGACCACCTGCACCGGCGCCAGCCAGGCCGGGAACGCGCCCGCGTAGTGCTCGGTGAGCACCCCGAAGAAGCGCTCGATCGAGCCGAACAGCGCGCGGTGGATCAGCACGGGACGCTGACGTGTTCCGTCGGCGGCGGTGTACTCCAGCTCGAAGCGGTCGGGCATGTTGAAGTCCAGCTGGATGGTCGACATCTGCCAGTTGCGGCCCAGCGCGTCCTTGACCTGAACAGAGATCTTGGGGCCGTAGAACGCCGCGCCACCCGGATCCGGTACCAGGTCCAGACCGGAGGCCTCGGCGACCGAGCGCAGGGTCTCGGTGGCCTCGTCCCACATCTCGTCGGAGCCCACGTACTTGTCGGGATCCTTGGTGGACAGCTCCAGATAGTAGTCGTCCAGGCCGTAGTCCGAGAGCAGGTCGAGCACGAACTGCAGCAGCGAGGTCAGCTCGTCGCGCATCTGCTCACGCGTGGTGTAGATGTGCGCGTCATCCTGGGTCATGCCGCGCACCCGGGTCAGCCCGTGCACCACGCCGGACTTCTCGTAGCGGTACACCGAGCCGAACTCGAAGAGCCGCAACGGAAGTTCGCGGTACGAGCGGCCCCGCGCCCGGTAGATCAGGTGGTGCATGGGGCAGTTCATCGGCTTGAGGTAGTAGTCCTGTCCGGGCTTGCGCACGGTGCCGTCGTCGTTGTACTCCGCGTCGATGTGCATCGGCGGGTACATGCCGTCGGCGTACCACTCCAGGTGACCGGACGTGATGTAGAGGTGCTCCTTGGTGATGTGCGGGGTGTTGACGAACTCGTAGCCGGCCTCGGAGTGCTTGCGCCGCGAGTAGTCCTCGAGCTCCTTACGGATCACACCGCCCTTGGGGTGGAACACCGGCAGGCCGGAGCCGAGCTCGTCAGGGAAGCTGAACAGGTCCAGTTCGACGCCGAGCTTGCGGTGGTCGCGGCGCTGGGCCTCCTCGATGAGCTCGAGGTGGCGGTCGAGAGCCTCCTGCGACTCCCAGGCCGTGCCGTAGACGCGCTGCAGGCTCGCGTTGTTCTGGTCACCGCGCCAGTACGCGGCGCTGCTACGGGTGAGTTTGAACGCCGGGATGTACTTGGTGGTGGGGATGTGCGGACCGCGGCACAGGTCGCCCCACACCCGTTCCTTGGTGCGGGCGTTGAGGTTGTCGTAGGCGGTCAGTTCGTCGCCGCCCACCTCCATCACATCCGGGTCACCGGACGTGTCGTCGACCAACTCGAGCTTGTAGGGCTCGCCGGCGAGCTCCTCGCGGGCCTGATCCTTGGATTCGTAGACGCGCCGGGAGAACAGCTGACCGTCCTTGACGATCTTCTGCATCCGCTTCTCCAGCTTCTGCAGGTCTTCCGGGGTGAACGGCTCGGCGACATCGAAGTCGTAGTAGAAACCATCGGTGATGGGCGGCCCGATACCGAGCTTGGCCTGCGGGAACAGGTCCTGCACGGCCTGGGCGAGCACGTGGGCGCACGAATGCCGGATGACGCTGCGGCCGTCGTCGGTGTTGGCGGCCACCGGAGTCACCTCGACGTCGGTGTCCGGGGTCCAGGACAGGTCGCGAAGTCGCCCCTCGCTGTCCCGCACCACCACGATCGCGTCGGGGGTCCCGCGGCTGGGCAGATCCGCCTCGCGCACCGCCGCGCCGGCGGTCGTCCCGGCCGCGACCCGGATCGGTGCAGCGGGGGCTGGGCTGAGGGCGGCGCTCATCGGGGAGTCTCCTACCATGCGTGGGCTAGTGCGAACGCTGTCATGCTATCGGGGTGGGCCATCGGGGTTGCTGATCAGGACCCCAGCCCGATGGGGCTCTTGAGCCACTCCTGCTCCAACCCGACAAGGCCCGCCGCGAAACCGACGACGCCGAACAGCCACAGCGTGCCGAGCACGACCAGTCCCGTGAACGCCGCACTGACCCCTTTGACCGCGATGTGCTGGCGGTCGAACCAGGCCATCACGACGTCGTAGCGAGCCCGGACGTAACGCAGCGCCCGCTTCGCGAAGTCGAATTCGCTGGCCAGGATCGCCAGGCCGAGAAACACGATGGCCCAGCCGGGTCCCGGGTACGGGATCGCCACGATGCCGACCGCCAGCACGAGCGTACCGACGACGCCGACGACGATCCGGTAGGTGAATTCCGCGGCCGGGCGGGCGCGCAACTGGTCCCGCCAGCGCGCCCAGCGCCGCTTCAGCGCGGCGAGGTTGGAGCCAACGCTCATGGCTGCCCCGGCTTGAGCCGAACGAACAACGCCTCGGCCTCGGCGAGCACGTCGTCACCGTCGAGCAGTCGTCCCGCGACGAAGATCTTGCGGCCCTCGATGCGGTCGATGCCGGCCTGCACCTGCAGATCCTTCTCGATCGGGGCGATCTTGCGGTAGTTGACGTGTAGATACGCGGTGCGCTGGTACATGCTGCCGGTCAGTTTGGCAGCGGTGTAGCCGAGCAGCGAGTCGAACAGCAGCGCCAGCGAGCCGCCGTGTACCGCACCGTTGCGGCCGAGGTGGAAACGCCGGAAGTGGGCGGTTCCGGCGATCTGGTTGTCGGCAGTCCGTTCCAGATGCACCGGCACGTTGTTGACGTTGCCGCGGTTCGGCAGGTCCATCCGGCGGCCCGACGGCGAATTCCACTCGTCGGCCTCGTACGGAGCCAGCAGTGCCGACACCTTCTCGATGAGGTCGGCCGCCTCGGTGATGACCTCGTCGGGCGCGTCGGCGCTGCGGGCATGGTCCTGCAGCGTGCGCACCGCCTCGATGAAGCGGCCGTAATCAGGGCCCCCACGATCGGTGGGGTCGGGCGGATTGAACCCACCGCCGGGGTGCGCGCCTGCGGTGTCGATTTCTGGGGCCACGAAGCCACCGTATTAGTGCCATGGTGGTGACGTGAAACTGCACGACCTGGCAGAGCTGTCATTGACCTATCCGGAGGTCGGCGCCACCGCCGGCGAACTGCCCACGGGCTACCGGCACATCCGGTCCTCCGCGGTGATCGGCACCGGCCGTGACCGCTTCGAGCAGGCGGGCGCCGACGTGCTCCGGTGGGGCATGCAGCGGGGCGCGGGCCTGCGAGTGCGGGCCACCTCCGACTCCGCCGCCGAGGGCACCGAGCTGATCGTCGGGCTCGGCCCGATCCCGGCGCCGTGCCGGGTGGTCTACGTGCTCGACGAAGCCGACCGTCGGGGGTTCGCCTACGGCACGCTGGCCGGCCACCCCGAATCGGGCGAAGAGTTGTTCTCGGTCCGCTACGACCCGGAGACCGACACCGTGCATGCCGAGGTGGCTGCGTTCTCCCGTCCGGCCACCTGGTGGAGCCGGTTGGGCGGGCCGGTGACGCGGCTGCTCCAGCAGATCGTGACACGCCGGTATCTCACCGGCATCTGAGCTTCAATAGCCCGATGACATACCGGGTGATTCAGTGGGGCACGGGCGCGGTCGGGATCGAGACGCTGGCGGCGACGCTGGACGACCGTCCCGATCTCGATCTGGTCGGCGTTCGGGTGTATTCGGATGCCAAGAACGGTATCGACGTCGGCGACCTGCTGGGCCGGGCGCCGATCGGGCTCCGCGCCACGAACGATGTCCAGGCCATCTTGGATCTGGAGGCCGACTGCGTCGTGTACACCCCGCGGACCACGAACCTCGACGACGTGTGCGCACTGCTGGCCGGCGGCAAGAACGTGGTGACGACGGCGTTTCTGTTCCATCCGCAGCGCCTGCCCGAGGCCGACCGCGAGCGGTTGATGGCCGCCTGCATAGCAGGCGGGACGACAGTGCACGGCAGTGGCCTCAATCCCGGCAACCTGTCCGGTGCCCTGCCGTTGGTGCTGTCGGGCATGAGCCGGTGCATCGACAAGATCACACTGCAGGAACGCGCCGACTGGTCGGATTACGACAGCACCCACATCACCTTCGACAACATGTCCTTCGGCCGTCCCGTCGACGAGATCGGTGTCGACACAACCGAATTCCTGGCGTTCAACAACGAACTTTTCACCGAACAGGTGTGGCTTCTGGCTGACGCACTGGGTGCCGACATCGACGAGGTCACCTCGTCGGTTGAGGCTGTCCCCGCACGCCACGACCATCAGATCTTCGACCACCTGCTGGAAGCCGGTACCGCGGCCGGGCAGCGGTGGAACTGGGTCGGAGTTCGCGACGGCGAGCCACTCATCGAGATCGAGACCCTCTGGACCGTCGGCAACGAGTATCCCGATCACTGGCCCCGGCCCAGGCACGGCTGGACGCTGACCATCGAGGGCGACCCGTCCATGCAGACCCATTTCTTCAGCCTGGCCAGCTTCACCCGCGAGGCCACGATGGCCGAGCACGTGCGGGCAGCCAACGTCGCCACGGCGATGCAGGTCCTCAATGCGGTACCGGAGGTGTGTGACGCCGCGCCCGGGTTCGCCACGCTCGCGACGCTGCCACTGATCCGCAGCCACACCGGGTTTCGGCGCCGGTGACTACCTGACCACGGCCGAGCTGGGTTCTCTCGGCGCACCGAGCATGTCCCGGTGCGACGGGGGCACCCGGCCACCTTCGTCGGTGATGCCGTAGCGGGTCGCGAGCTCGGCACCGATCACCGTGTGCCCGGACAGCTGCGCCAGGTCCGGGTCCCGGTACAGCGCGTCGATGAGATAGCCGGTGAAATCCGGGGTTTCGGCATGCTCGGCGGTCTTGGCCAGCGCGCCGGGGTGGCCGGCGAAGGCGGCCTTGAATTTCTCGGTGAGCAGGATTCCCATCCAGATCGAAACCGTCGACACTCCGGTATCGGCGAAGTCGACTGCCATGTCCGCGGCCAGCTTGTCCACGCCGGCCTTCTGCGCCCCATACGCCGGGCCGTGCATGTAGCAGACCGAGCCGGGTGAGGAGGTGAACGCGATCAGGCCGCGCTCGGCGGCCAGCAGTAGCGGCGCGGCGTACCAGGACGCCACATAGGCCGAACGCAGTCCGACGTCGAGCACGTCGGCCAGCTCGATCGGCTTCTCCCAGAACGGTTTCGGGTTGACCAGGTCATCGTGGACCGCGGCGGCGTTGTTGACCAGGAGGTCCAGCCGGCCCTCCTGCTCGCCGATCCGCTCGAACAGTGCGCCCACCGCGGCGTCGTCGGAGTGGTCGAGGGGTACGGCGATACCGCCCTCCCCCGGATCGGTCACTGTACGTCCGGTGACATACACCCGCCAACCCGAGGCGAGCAGGGCGGCGGCGATCCCGCGGCCCGCGCCGCGACTCGCCCCCGTGACAACAGCGATCGGGGTATCCACGGTTATCAACCTACGGGGGGTTTCGCCGGGTGGGCACACCGGTCAGCGCGACGGGAGCCCCAGCCGTTCAAGTTGCTCGCGGAGCCGGTGCCGCCCGGACAGCGAGTGCGGACCGGCCAACCGGCTCAACACCCGCTCACTCCAACTGCCCGACAACCCGTAACGGGTGTTGTAGACCGCCAGTCGTTCGTCGTAGCCGGGCAGATGCGAATCGGCGGCCGCGGCGTCGTACTGCTCGTGATGCAGCACGGCAGCCTGGGGTAACCGTGGTTTGATCCCGGCGTTCTCCGTCGGATCGGGTGTACCAACCGCGAGCCCGAAAGTTGCGACTGCGTGCGGCGGCAGCCCGAGCTCCGCCGCGACCTCCTCGGGATGGTTGCGGACGGCCCCGACGAAAACTGTTCCCAGACCCTGGGATTCGGCAGCCACCACCGCGTTCTGCGCAGCGAGCGCGGTGTCGACGAAACCGATGATCGTGGATTCCAGGTAGTCTGCGCCGTCCAGCGTGACCCCGGTCCGCTGCGCCAACCGGCGGGCACGCCCCAGGTCGGCCACCCACACCAGGAACAACGGGGCCTCGTTGATGAACTGCTGGTTGTTGGCCAAGATCGCCAAGCGGGCCTTGCGCTGCGGATCCCGTACGGCGATCACGCTCCACGGCTGCAGGTTCGACGAGGTCGCCGCGGACTGGGCCGCGGCGACCAGCGCCGAGAGTTGCGCGTCGCTCACAGGTTGGCCGCTGAACTTGCGCACCGACCGGTGCGCGAGTTGCAGGGCGAGTGTGGCGTTGTGAACCTCGAGCGCGGCGTCGACATCGCCGTAGCGTGCGATGACCGTCATCAGGATCCGTAGAACGGCACGCCGGACACCGACTCGGACGAACGTCCGTCGACACCGGTGGGGACATCGCCTTCGAGGGTGACGCGGTACAGCACCCGGTCGTAATCGAGGTGACCGGCGTCGTCGATCGCCAGGTGCGCGGTGGCCCGGTTGTCCCAGAACGCGATGCTGCCCGGCGCCCAGCGGAACCGGACGGTGTACTCGGTGCGGGTCGCCTCGTCCCACAGCAGCTTCAGGATCGCCTCGCTCTGCGTCGGCGAGTAACCGCGGATCTCCCGGGCCCCGCGGGTGAATCCGGGGCTGACGAACAGTGCGCGCTCCCCCGTGACCGGATGCACCCGGACCGCGGGGTGATACGTCACCAGGTTTGCCTCGCGCACCTTGCGGTCCCGCTGGCTGCCGGCCACTGCCCGGGTGTTGAACTGGTGCCTGATGTCGAGCTTGTCGGCGAAGTCACGTAGATCCTTGGGCAGGTTCTCGTACGCCGCAACGAGATTGGTCCAGGCTGTATCGCCACCGTATGGCGGCAGGATGTGTGCCCGCAGGATCGAAGCCGCGGGCGGGTTCACCAGTGCGGTGACGTCGGTGTGCCAGCTGTTGTCGTAGGAGGTACGTTTCCGGCCCAGGTGGCGCTCGTAGCGGCGGCTGTCGACCGGCAGGATCTCGGGGAACCCTTCCGGCGCTTCTTCCTCGTGCGGATGGGCTGGAGTCACCTTGCCGAACTTCCGCGCGAAGGCGACCTGTTCGGCGTGGCCGATCTCCTGGTCCCGGAAGAAGATCACCTTGTACGTGTGCAGCGCATCGCGGATCTCGTCCACGACACCGGCCTCCAACTCGTTGCGCAGATCGACGCCGCGGACTTCGGCGCCGATGTAGCCGGCAACCGGCACGATGTCCAGACCCGTAACGGTGAGCGGCTTTTCGGTGACATCGGTCATCTGTGGACTCCCTTGTGGTGGCGTGATGGTGGGCTGGCGAGGCGTACTCGACCGACTCGCTCAGGTCAGAATCGACGCGCAGGTGGTGGCGAACAAGCGTCTGTGGCTACCGGAACCTTTCAGTGCGACTTAACATCTCAGGCACCGCCCGCAGGCGCGAGAATTACAACCGGCGTGATTCCTGCACCCGACGTGTCATAAAACCCCTGATCAGGGCGGTGGGACGGGCCCCAACCGGCTGCATATGTCAGCGGCAGCGCGACCTGTTCTGCGATCATCACCTCGCAGGAGGTGCCTGATGCTGGACTTACGTCGGATGATGCTGCTGTCCGATCTCGCAGACCTCGGCTCGGTGACCGCCGTGGCCGAACATCGCAACATCACGAGTTCTGCAGTATCCCAACAACTTCGTGTCCTGGAGGAAGAAGCAGGCGCAGTCCTGTTCCGTCGGGACGGGCGAACCCTCGGACTGACCCGCAGCGGCCAGGTCCTCGCCGAGCATGTGCGTCGTGTCCTGGCCGCCGTCGACGAGGCATTGAGCGCGGTCGCCGAAACCAGGGACCGGGTGGCAGGGCAGGTCGCCATCGCCACGTTCAACATGGGGATTCCGACGCTGGCCGTTCCCCTGATGCAACGGCTCAGCACCACCGAACCGGATCTGCGTGTGCACGTTCAGCAGGACACGAGTTCGGGCGCGCTGCGCCTGCTGCGTCAGAGTGAGGTGGACGTCGCGATCACCTGCCACTACGACGTCCTCGGGCCCGACTCCGCCGGCGGACTGACCACCGTGCCCTTGTTGTTCGAACCACACGTGCTGCTGGCGCCCACGCAGTCCCACCTGAGAATCCGCACTCAGGGCCTGTCTGCCCTGGCCGACGGATTCTGGGTGACGGGCCCTCAGGGCTCCGGCCTCGAGATCGCCGCGACGCATGCGTGCCAGAGCGCCGGGTTCACCCCACAGGTCAAGCACCGGCTGATCGGCGCCCAGAACATCTGCGAGCTGGCCGCCACCGAGGTAGCGTCGGCCATTGTGCCCCGGCTGTCGGTTCCCTCCAGGCTGGAAGGACTGCTCGTGGACGACCTCACCCTCGGCGGCCGCACCATCAGTGCCGTGGTGCGCGCCGGCCGGCAGCGCGATCCCAACATCGCACTGATCCTGCGCACCCTCCGGACGATCGCCGAACAGGCTTTGCCCGGACAGTCCACCGAGCCGCTCGGTGTCGCATCGTGACCACGCCCCGACCGCTCGTGGTGTACGGGGTCGGCGCGATAGGCGGCGTGATCGCCGCACGGTTGCGGCTCGCCGGGTTCGACGTGACAGCTGTCGCCCGCGGCGAACACCTCTCCGCGATCCGCGCCCGAGGCCTCACGCTGGTGACACAGGCCGGTACCGATGCAGTGACACTCCCGGCCGCACCGAGCGCCCGCGAGGTCGACTGGTCGGCCGACCCGGTGGTGATGCTCGCGGTCAAGAGTCACCAAACCGCCTCGGCCCTGGATGATCTCAGCGCTCATGCCCCGCCGGAGACCGCGGTGTTCGTCGCCCAGAACGGAGTGGCCAACGAGCCTGCCGCGCTGCGGAGTTTCGCCAATGTATACGGCGTCACGGTGATGCTCCCGGCGGCTCACCTCGACCCCGGTGTGGTCATTCAACAGAGCCACCCGGTGGCGGGGATCCTCGATCTCGGCCGCTACCCCACCGGCCATGACGAGCCGGCAGAACTGGTCGCCGCCACGCTCCGCGCATCCGGGTTCAGTTCCTCGGTACGCGACGATGTCATGGCGTGGAAACACCGCAAGCTGATCGCCAACCTCGGCAATGGCGTGATCGCGGCATACCGTCCGGGACCGGACGCCGACGAACTGGTCGCCCGCGCCCGCACCGAGGCCGAACACGTTCTCACCGCGGCCGGCATTCCCTTCGTCACGGCCGAAGAGGATGCGCTACGGCGTGGGGATCTACTGCAGGGCAGGGTTAACGACGACTATTTGAGCTCCACGTGGCAGAGCGTGGCCCGGGGCCACACCCAGGTGGAAACCGACTGGTTCAACGGTGAGATCGTGCTTCAGGCCCGCCTGCACGGTCTGCGGGCCCCCGTCAACGAACTGATCCAGCGAGTCACCGCCGAACATGCCCGGGTGGGCCGCCCGGTGCGCTCCCTCGACGCGACCGCCGCCCTCAAGAAGCTCGGGGCGGCTACGAATCCCCGGCGGACCCACGAGTTCGAGGAACCTCGCGCTAGTCAACCGCGGTCCACGCGACCGGCAGGTGTTTGACGCCGTGCACGAACGCTGAACGCAGGATGGCCGGTTCGCCGATCGCCACGATGTCGGGAACCTGGCGACGCAGTTCGTCGAAGGCCACCCGGATCTCCCGCCGGGCGAGGTTGGCTCCCAGACAGAAGTGCACTCCGCCGCCGCCGAACCCGATGTGCGGATTGGGATTTCTCAGCACGTCGAACCGCCACGGGTCGGCGAAGGTCTGCTCGTCACGGTTGGCCGAGTTGTACCACATCGAGACCTTGTCTCCCGCCTTCATCTGAACGCCGCTGCGCTCCACGTCCTCGGTGAGTGTGCGCCGCATGAAGATGATCGGTGACGCCCACCGAACGATCTCTTCGACCGCCGTCGGCGATACCGCATCGAAGTCGTTCCACCACCTGGCGCGTTCGTCGGGATAGCGGCTCAGCGCCACCATGCCATGACTGATGGCGTTGCGGGTCGTATCGTTGCCCGCCGCCGTCAGCAGAATGAAGAAGGACGCGATCTCGTTGGACGACAACCGTTCTCCGTCGACTTCCGCCTCCACGAGACTCGTCGTCAGATCGTCTCCGGGATGCGCGCGGCGCTGTTCGGCCAACGCCACGCCGTAGCCGGCCAACTCGGTGGCCACCTGCAGATACCCACTGAAATCGTCGGTGGAAACCTCGTCGTCCCCGGCCCCCATGAGCACCGAGGTCCAGTGAAAGAGCTTGGCCTGATCTTCCTCCGGGACGCCCATCATGTCGCAGATGATCTGCAGCGGCAGCGGCGAAGCCACCTCCTCGACGAAGTCCGCGGTGCCATCAGGGTGTGCCCCCACCATGGCGGACACCAGCCGGTGCGCTCGGTCCCGCACGCTCTGCTCGATCCGCGCGATCACCTTGGGTGTGAAGGCCCGGTTGACGATGCACCGTAGCCGGGTGTGGCGGGGATCGTCCAATGTGATCATCGACCCGAAGAACTCGGCAATCTCGGCGGGAACGTCGTTGAGTGTGGTGCTGGTCGGGCTGGAGCTGAACAGCTCAGGGTGCCGGCTGGCGAAGTGCACATCGTCGTAGCGGGTGAATGCCCAATGCCCGGCGCCGCCGGGAAATCCGGCGTACTCGGCCACCTCGAAGAACGAGATCGGCGCGTCGTGACGCAGCGTGGCGAAGGCGCCGTCGCGCGCATCGTCGTCACGCCCCCAGAAGTCGAGCGATCCGAGGTCGATCTCGGCGAGAGGCACCGATGGTGGTGCGGCACCGTTTTCACGGTGGGCGATGCCGGCGATTGCTGTCATCGTGGTCCTCCCGACGTTCTCGGCGACGCGGACCACCGGTCACCGGCCCCACCGCCCTACCGCAGTGTGACACCCCGTACAGCGCCGGTCCAGGATTGCGAGCCGAATCGTGCTGCGGCTATTGGCGTTCGCAATCATTCCGCACATGCGCGGCGATCTCGTCACTGGTCGTCAACCACACGTCGGGTTGAGCGGCCAGAAACTGCAGAACCTGATCGAAGTACTTGTGCCGGAACGGTTGCCCGATCACGAACGGGTGCAGCGCCAGGGCCATCACCCGACCGCTGGTGGCCGAATCCGCGTGTAGCTGCTCATACTGATCGATCACCATCTGCACGAATTCACCCCCGGTGAAACCTTTCCCGAAGATCAGTAGGTCGTTGAGCTCGACCGAATACGGCACACTGAGCATGCCAGGGACCGTCAGCGGATAGGGCTGGTCATCGTTGGTCCAATCGAGGACATAGTGAAAACCGAGTTCGGCCAACAGGTCCGGAGTGTGCGCGGTTTCGGTCAGGCCTGGCCCC
This sequence comes from Mycobacterium shunyiense, assembly GCF_058270075.1. Lineage (NCBI taxonomy): Bacteria > Bacillati > Actinomycetota > Actinomycetes > Mycobacteriales > Mycobacteriaceae > Mycobacterium > Mycobacterium shunyiense. The sequence goes on from NZ_JBZDPU010000013.1 coordinate 119,860, forward strand.
ATCCAGCCCAGCGGGCGCCGGCCCGTCGCATCGGCGATGTCGTCGGCGATCGAGGTGAGAATCCGACGCTCCTCGTCGACAGCCAACCCGGTGTGCAGAATCGAGTTGGTCTGCCCGTGCGCCAGCCATGCCCAGTTCCGTTCCACACCGGCGGCGACGATCTGCGGATGATGCTCGATGACGGCCGTGTTCAGCAGCACACTGGGACGAATACCGTGCCGGTCGAGGGTGTCGATGGTGCGCCAAATCCCCACCCGCGCGCCGTAATCCCGCCAGCCGTAGTTGAGCGCATCCGGGGTCAGCTCCGCTGTCCCCGGCCAGATGCTCGTCGAGGGCCGATCGACGAGGAAGTGCTCGACGTTGAGCCCGATGTACACCGCCACTCTCGCGCCACCGGGCCAACAGATCGGCGGGCGTTCAGTGATCGGGCTGTAGGCGAAAGGCGGTTGCGACGTGGTCATGGCGAACCTTACGAGCTCACACCAATGTCAGGGTCAAGTCGCGTGGGTATAACTGGCATATGCGCATAGGCGAACTCGCACGTCGCACCGGGGTCAGCCAACGGTCGTTGCGCTATTACGAAGAGCAGGGACTGTTGGCGTCCGACCGCACGTCTGGTGGGCAACGCGAGTATCCGGAGAAGGCTGTCGACCGCGTGATCCGCATCCAAGAGCTCTACGCCGCCGGGCTGCACAGTCGCACCATCTCGTCGCTCCTACCGTGTATGCGCGACACCGACGGCGGACCGGCCCCTCAGGCCACGCCCCGGCTCCTCAGCGAGCTGACCGCCGAACGCAACCGGCTCGAGCAGGCAATCAGGAACCTGTCGACCTCACGCGAGATTCTCGACGGCGTGATCGACGCGGCCTCGGAGTGATCTAAAGACTGTCGAGCGCCGCCTGCAGGCGTCGGCCGACCTCGGCTGCGATATCGGCCAGCGCCGGCTCGTCGGTCACCTCGGCCATCAGGTTGGGGTTCATCGCCTCGACGACGACCACCGCATCACCCTCAGGCCCCGTGCGCAACACCACATTGCACGGCAACAGCACGCCGATCGGTGGGTATGCACCGAGTGCCTTCTGGGCGAACTGAGGATTGCAGGCGCCCAGGATCAGATAGTCTCCCACCTCGTCACCGGCACCACCGCCCAGTTTGGCGTTGAGCGTGGCCCTGATGTCGATCTCGGTCAACACACCGAATCCCTGCTCGGCGAGCGCGTCTCGCGTACGAGCGACAGCCTCGTCGAACGGGCCTCTCGTGGTGGCCACCATCGCGATGTCCATCTCTCGATTCCTTTCGTCCCATACCAAGCGAGTGCCCATTCTGCCGCCACGCTACCCGCGGATACATCGCCCAGAGGGCGGAACGAGGCCACGGAATAAATACCCCTGGGGGTATGTTGGAAGTGGTCGAACGAATCGACCTGCGGACATCGCCGGCACTTCAACGCAAGACAAGGAGATCAGAATGACCACCCGAAACATCGGCTACGCGGATTTCGAGTCCACGATCCGGGACAACGACATCGTGCTCGTCGACTTCTGGGCTTCTTGGTGTGGCCCATGCCGCGCTTTCGCGCCGACCTTCGAGCGGTCGGCCACCAACCACCCCGAGATCGTGCATGCCAAGGTCGACACCGAGCAGGAACAAGAGTTGGCGGCGCTGATGGAAATCCGGTCCATCCCCACCATCGCGGCCTTCCGCGAGGGCGTCCTGGTCTTCAGCCAGCCCGGGGTTCTGCCGCCGGCGGCACTCGAGGATCTGATCTCGCAGGTCGCAGCACTCGACATGGACCAGGTCCGGGCCACCGTCGCAGCCCGGAAAGCCAAGAGTCACAGCGCCGCGAGCTGAACAAGGAGGATCGACAGCCTAGGACGGCTGCGCCAAGACGCCGCGCTGCAGCTGTGGCAACCCGACGGCAGGTGACCGCGCCCCGCGATGACGGTACGGCCGTGGGGAAGAATCGTGGGCGCCATGACTGACGACGACGATCCCCCCGCCATCAGCCGGCGGCCGCACATCCTGCGGCTCGTCGCGTTCGCGGCCTTTCTGTTCGGCCTTTTCTATCTCGTGGCCGTCGCGCGCGTGATCGACGTCGACGACATCCGGGCCCTGGTCGCCTCGACGGGGCCCGCCGCACCGCTGGCGTATGTCGTGGTGTCGGCCTGCCTCGGCGCACTGTTCGTGCCGGGCCCGATCCTGGCCGCGGGCAGCGGGGTGTTGTTCGGTCCGGTGTTGGGCACCTTCGTGACCTTGGGCGCGACGGTGGGCACCGCGGTGGTGGCCAGCCTGATCGGGCGACGCGCCGGCCGCGACAGCGCCCGGGCTCTGCTCGGGGCGCAACGGGCCGATCGGCTGGACCATCAGATCGAACGGGGTGGTCTGTGGGCGGTGGTCGGACAGCGGTTCGTCCCCGGATTGTCCGACGCCCTGGCGTCCTATGCGTTCGGAGCCTTCGGGGTGCCGTTGTGGCAGATGGCAGTCGGGGCGTTCATCGGCTCGGTGCCGCGCGCCTTCGTCTACACCGCGCTGGGCGCGTCGATCGGTGATCTGTCGGCCCCGCTTGCCTACACCGCGATCGGGGTGTGGTGTGTCACCGCCGTCGTCGGGGCGTTCGCCGCCCACCGCGGCTACCGCTCCTGGCGCCGCCACCACTCCGGGGCCGATCAGGCCCCGGAGCAGACGCCCTAACCGCTACTTACCGAAGCCGGCGTTGCGCAGCGCCTCGGCCATCGAGCCCATCGGCTGATTCGAGTCCCGGCGGCCGGAGTTGTTGCCGCGGTTCTGATTTCGCCGGTCACCGCCGCGCCCTTGATTTCCGCGACCTTGATTACCGCCACCGTCACGACGGTTCTGGCCACCCTGGCCGCCACGATCGTTGCGGTCGGGTCGCTTTCCCTGCTGCGGAGTGTCGTTGAGCCGCAGGGTCAGTCCGATCCGCTGCCGCTCCACGTCGACCTCGACCACCTTGACCTTGACCACCTGGCCCGACTTCACCACTTCATGCGGGTCGGAGATGAACCGGTCGGCCATCGCCGAGACGTGCACCAGACCGTCCTGGTGCACGCCCACGTCGACGAACGCGCCGAAGGCGGCCACGTTGGTCACCACGCCCTCGAGCACCATGCCGGGCTTGAGGTCGGCGACCTTCTCGACCCCGGCGGCAAAGGTGGCAGTGGAGAACGCCGGCCGGGGATCACGCCCGGGCTTCTCCAGTTCGGCCAGGATGTCGGTCACGGTGGGCACACCGAACCGCTCGTCGGCGAAGTCGGCGGGCTTGAGCCCCCGCAGGGTGCGTTCGTCACCGATGAGCTCGGCGAGCGTGACGTTGGAACGGTCAAGGATGCGCCGCACCACCGGGTAGGACTCCGGGTGCACACCCGAGGCGTCCAGCGGATCCTCACCGTCGCGGATCCGGAGGAAGCCCGCACACTGTTCGAAGGCCTTGGGACCCAGGCGCGGAACGTCCAGCAGCGCCTTGCGGCTGCGGAAGGCACCGGCGCTCTCACGGTGGGCCACGATGGCCTCGGCCAGGGATTCGGTAACTCCCGACACCCGGGCCAACAGCGGCACCGAGGCGGTGTTGAGATCCACACCCACCGCGTTCACCGCGTCTTCGACGACGGCATTGAGGCTGCGCGCCAGCGAGCCCGGCGTCACGTCGTGCTGGTACTGCCCCACCCCGATCGACTTCGGGTCGATCTTGACCAGCTCGGCCAGCGGATCCTGCAGACGTCGGGCGATCGAGACTGCGCCGCGCAGGGTCACGTCGAGGTTGGGCATCTCCCGGGCCGCGTATTCGGACGCCGAGTACACCGAGGCGCCGGCCTCGCTGACCATGGCCTTCGCCGGCGCTTTTGCCCCAGCTGACCGGATGTCGGCGATCAGCTCACCGGCCAACGCGTCGGTCTCGCGCGAGGCGGTGCCGTTGCCGACGGCGATCAACTCGACGTTGTGCCGGGCGATCAGCGCCGCCAGAGTGGCCTTGGCCTGGTCCCACTGCTTCTGCGGCTGGTGCGGGAAGATCGCGCAGGTGTCGACCACCTTGCCGGTGGCGTCGACGACGGCAACCTTGACGCCCGTGCGGAAACCCGGATCCAGACCGAGGGTGGCGCGGGTGCCGGCCGGCGCAGCCAGCAGCAGATCCTTGAGGTTGCGGGCGAACACGGCCACCGCCTCCTCCTCCGCACGCTGCCGAAGCCGGATGCGGGCGTCCACAGCGGCCGAGATCATCAGCTTGGCGCGCCAGGCCAACCGCACAGTGGTGGTCAGCCACGGAGTGGCGGGGGCCTTGGCAGCCATGTCGATGCCGAGGGACTGGGCGATCATCGCCTGGTAGAGGTCGTCCTCACCGCCGTCGAAGTTGAGCGACAGTGCCTGTTCCTTCTCGCCGCGCAGCACCGCGAGCACCCGGTGAGAAGGCATGTTCTCGAGCGGCTCGGAGAACTCGAAGTAGTCCCGGAATTTCTGCGCAGCAGGGCTTTTCGCCGCCTCATCCGACCACGGGCCGGTACGCAGTGAGCCGTCTTTCCAGAATTTCTCACGGGTCGCGCCGACCAACTCGGCATCCTCGGAGGCCCGTTCGATGATGATGTGACGGGCACCTTCCAGTGCGGCGGCCGCGTCGGCGACGTCGTCGTTGAGGAACTCGCCGGCCGCCTCGTCGGGCACCAGCGACGGATCGGCCAACAGCCGCTCCGCCAGCGGCTCCAGGCCGGCCTCCTTGGCGATCTGGGCCTTGGTGCGCCGCTTGGGCTTGTACGGCAGGTATATATCTTCGACCCGCGCCTTGGTGTCGGCGGCCATCAGGGCCGCCCTCAGCTCGTCGGTGAGCTTGCCCTGCTCCTCGATCGAAGCCAGCACGGCCTCCCGACGCTGGTCGAGCTCACGCAGGTAGCCGAGGCGTTCTTCGAGCGTGCGCAGCTGTCCGTCGTCGAGACTGCCGGTGACCTCCTTGCGGTACCGGGCGATGAACGGGACCGTCGCGCCCTCGTCCAGCAGCGCCACGGTGGCGACGACCTGCCCCTCGCCCACGGCGAGTTCCTCGGCCAGACGGGCAGTTACGGATTTGATGGTTCCGACGGTCACGCTCTGAGTCACGTCGGAGGACCCTACCGAATCGGACGGACAACACTCCGTCACCGCCGCGTGTGTGTCCGGCCACGAAAAAACGGCCCCGGATTTCTCCGAAGCCGCCTGAGGTGATGGTGGTCCCGGCTGGGTTCGAACCAGCGACCTTCCGCGTGTGAGGCGGACGCTCTCCCACTGAGCTACGAGACCGTGGGAACGACGTCGAACACTAGCACGCGTTTCCGGTCAGACCCGAATCGGTATCCACCCGATCGACTTGTTTGATTTGCCAAATATGCACGCCGATGCGGGCGTATGGTCACCCGTCATGGTTCACCTGCAGGTCCGCTGGCCGGCGGTCAGCAGCGCAGTTTTTGCTGCTAGTGCACTATTTTCCGGCTGCCACAGCGCCCCAGGCGCCATGACAGATCAGGCCCCGGTCGTAACGCCCAACATCCTGAGCGTCGCCGACCTGGTGAACCGGCAGGTCACGGGGCCGACGAGCTTCGACTCGCCGTCGGGCAACGTGCGGTGCTACCTCGATACCGCGACGGCGCGTTGCGACGTCATCGAACGTAACTGGGCCCCGCCCCTGCGACCGGCCAGTTGCGCGTTCGACTACGGCCACGGGATCACGCTGAGCCCCGGGCGCTCCGCGCAATTCGCATGCGCCGGCGACGCCGCGCCGCGCGCGGACCTCCAACTGGCCGACCGAGACTCGATCACCGCAGGAACGCTGCGCTGCGAGGGCACTGCGACAGGCATCACATGTCTCGACGTGAAGAGCCGCCACGGGTTCACCCTCTCCCGGCAGGCCTATCACCTGTTCTGAAACACCGTTTTTGGCCGCGCTTTGCCCTCCCGTAATGGGGATTTGTGTCTGCGCACGTCGGTGGACTAATGTTCTGCATCGCGACGGGCGACGATCTCGCTCGTGGCGCGCGGATGTAGCGCAGTTGGTAGCGCATCACCTTGCCAAGGTGAGGGTCGCGGGTTCGAATCCCGTCATCCGCTCGAAGGTGCGATTTGTGGCATCAACCCCAGTGGTGGAGTGGCCGAGTGGTGAGGCAACGGCCTGCAAAGCCGTGCACACGGGTTCGATTCCCGTCTCCACCTCCAAGAAGGTTTTCGACCCGCGCGATTAGCTCAGCGGGAGAGCGCTTCCCTGACACGGAAGAGGTCACTGGTTCAATCCCAGTATCGCGCACCATTTCTCACCAGCGGTTTCCAGTCTGGAAAATCAGACCGTGAACTATATGTGAACTGGTCGCAGCACACGTGAGCGCTAGCCCTGACGAAGGGCAAGCCATCGATGTCCCGGCCACCACTTCCCTGGGTCCGCGCACCACCAACTCAAAGCAGTGAGTGACAGAACGTCACTCACTGCTTTTGTCGTCTGCGCGTTTTGAACGGGGCGGTTGCCGCTGCCCCCCTTAACGAAGAAAGCGGCCCCTTGCCGGGGGCCGCCTTCTGAAATCTTCGCCCCGTTACCAGCGGGGATTCAACGCAACACACAGGAGCGTACTCCTATGCGCAAAAACAGCGCAACACATTCCCGCCCATCTGTTTGCCGTCACTGCACGGCGCCTGTGCCCGCCGGTCAGGATGTGTGCAACTTCTGCTCGAACTACACCCCACCCACGACGATCGCTCAGCGTCTCGATGTCCTGGTCAACAAGGTCGACTTGATCCGGCACGACGGCAACGCGGAGTTGCAGGCGCTTCCCGCCGATGCCCCGCTGTTCGCCGTGACTGATCTGGTCGCTGCCCTCGGGCACCTTCGGCAGGCCGCGGTGCTGTTGGACAAGGCCAACGACTGCCTTGAAGCCGATGCAGGGGCGGAGGCCGTCCGATGACTACGGCTTACAACCCCAACAAAGAGGTCGTGGAGCGGCTGGAGCGGGCGCTGAAGCACCGCTGCCCCTTCTGCCATGTGAACCCAGGCCAAGCATGCCGAACCCAGCGCGGTCGAGGCGTCGAGCTCGACCAGCCCCACTCTCGGCGCATCGACCTCACTAGACCGGCCGAACAGCGCGGACCGGCCGCACGGGTGGATGCGCTCTGCTGTGAATGCGGCAATCAACGGACTGTGAGTTCGGACTACCGCCGTTGGCAGGATCCGAACGACGGCCGCAGCGACCAAGGAAAGAAGGAGGGCTGGCGACAGACGACGTCACTCAAGTGCGATGCGTGTGGGGTGCGCACCCGGCACGCCGTTCTCAATCGCCCAGGACCGCATCAAGACTGGGATGAACGCAGTCAACTCATTGCGCTTGGCGATCCCGACACCAGCAAGTACCCGTTGGGTGGTGAGTCCATTGCGCGACTCCGCCGGGAGTACCGCCAACTGCTCCCCCGCAATCCCTATCTTCGACACCGCTATTGGACAAAGGAGGCCCAGGCGGCTTGGGACGACGGCACCAAGATGGTCACCGCCCTTTGTGGAGAGCCCATGACAATCCATGTCGACCCCAGCCGGCCATCGAAGGAGAAGGACCGCGAGAAGCCCGGGCACCTGATTGCCGACCAGCTCAGCGACACCGAATACGAGGACCCCGAAACGGGCATGTGGTGGGTCGACATGGATTGCGTGGACTGCTGCCGAGTCTCCAACCGCAACCACTGGGCGCATCAACGCAAGCGACTCGCGTGGTTCCTCACGCACTTCGTGTGGAACCCCGAACTGGTCCCAGACTCGCATGTCGGTGGTTTGATCGAGACTCTCGAGAAGCTGTACGACCAAGCCAAGAAGGAGACGCCGTGACAGAAGGGCAGACGTTCAAGAGCATGGACGAACTAGTCGCTGCCCACCTAACAGGCAACGGTGAACCTATCCCCATCAGCCAGGAGAATTTCAGCAGACTCCAGTCCCAATTGGAGGGGCAGCGGCTGCAGCAGGCGGTGGAGCGGGCCCGCGACGGAGAGACTGATTGGGAAGCGCTGCGGGACATGATGGGCAGCCACGAGTTGCCCACCCTTCTGTCGTACGTGTGGCGTCGACTGCCGCCTGAGCAGCTCATCAAGGCAGTGGGTGACACATGGGTGATGTGCGACGCCCCGGAAAAACACATGCCACGGCGTGAGTGGCTGCCGATTTTCCGGGCGGTTGGCTATCACGACGGCGACCAGAAGTCTGAGCCACCGGACCGGATCCAGTTGTGGCGCGGCGGGGTGCGGCGGACTGGGATGGCGTGGACCGCTGACCGGGAACGCGCCGTGTGGTTTCAAAAGCGGTTCGAAACCACCACACCCGCCAAGCTGTGGACCTTGACTGTTGGCCCCGACAGGTTGCTCGCGCACTACCACCAGGAGCACCGCAGCGAGGATGAGTATGTGATCGATTCGTCGGGCATCAAGCCGCGGGAGGTGTCCGACTAACGACTTGCGTTGAGAAACCCCGTCACGATCATCGTGACGGTTGCCCACGACTTGCGTTGAGAAACTCTCAATGCAAGGCCAGCCTCCGCGAGGGGTCGCGTTTCAAGCGCGACCCCTCGCGTCTTGCCAAAACGGCAAGGAGAGTTGCCACCACGAGCTGGTCGGTACCCACGGTTCACAAGCTGCACGGCTGTAACAGACGTGCAGACCGGTAGGGTGGCCATCATGGCAACCACGGGCGTTACACCGCGGATCGGATGAAAAGGCAATTGCCCGCCCGGCGAAATCGCCGTACGGCTTGACCCAGCCACGTTTCCCGGCGGCCGGGAAGATGATCAGACGCTCTGTTGGGTGACCACGACCCCGGTCCCGTCCTCAACAATCACCCAGTTGATCGGGCCAGCCGCGTAGGGTCCACCTGTCCTGACCAGGTTCACCACTCCGCGCTGAATCTTCTCTGCGGTCGCTTTATCGGAGCTGTCGATCTGGGCGCTAACGTGCAGATTCCCATCCTTGAAGCTAAAGCCCGTGACAGTCATCCCCCAGTTCGTATCACCGAAGTTACTACGGAAATCGCCCTCGATATCCGCGGTCGAAGCGGCTGGTGTCATCACCGCTGACACGGCCGCCTGTGGCGGCTTGGTCGATTCGGATGAAGGCGTGGACGCCGCATCATGCGGCGTTCCGCAGGCCGACACCGTGAAAACCGCCAGTAGAACGAATGCCATCTTCTTGATCATGTCGAGAATGTACAGACGGTTCACAGGTAACCACGGGCGTAATGGCCATAGTCGGGCCCCCACAAAAATCAGTGGCCCGCCATCTGGGAGCGGCCGTACGATCCCACAAGGTCGGGCGGTCCGTCCCTTATGGCAGGCGTGAATCGACCGCCAGGTAAAAAGACCATAGGGCGCTGGCGGGGACGGGCCCAAGTCGAAAGCCATCGTCAAGCCGCCCGACCCCCACAGATTTTACGGATATCCGTAATAGCACAGGAGGTGGGACACGATGAGCGCACTCGATGACGGCACGCTCGGAACTGAGGTCGTCACCGACCTGGCGGAACTCGCAAAATCCAGGGCCGCCTACCTGCGGGAGTACGACTACCGCCTTCCGTTGCAGGACGCTGAGCGTGCCGCTGGCCTCACCGAGGCTGACATTTGGAGCTGACGCCCACTGCCGGTGCCTGCCCAGAGTGCGGCGCCACACCCAGCCGATTCATCGACGGCAACCACCAACCCCACTGCAGCCAAGCACCACACTGCCCCCGCTGTGGCTGTGACCCCACCTCGGAGTGGCACGGCGCCAACGGATGCACACAAGCCAAGAAGACCTGACCGGCCAGGTTGCCGACGTCGGCAACCTGGCTGACCCAGCCTGCTCCTACATGGGCTTGACTGCATTCATTCCGGACCGTCCGTAGCTCTGCCAGGCGTGCGCATCGGCCTTCCTCAGTCCGGCCCTCGGTTCACCGGCGGAGATGCTGTAGTTCACGTTCGTGGTGTTGTTCGTGACCGGCCCTGGGGCGGCACCAGACCCCTGATGAATGGGCTGCCGCAAGCCGGCGTCGGGTAGCGGCTTGACGAGATCGCTGACACCCGGCAGCCCAATCGACGGGATGCCACCGCCACCGCCGCCGGGAAGGCCGACCACGTTGCCTTCGTCGCCGATCGGCATACCGGGCGACCAACCAGGCTGCTGAATGCCCAGCTTGCCTTCCAGCGCACCCTTGATCGGGCCGGAGAGTGTGTTGAAGGCAGCTTTGAGGGAGTTGGCGTTGGGTGAGTCGAACAGGTTCGCGAACCCGGGTATGCCAATGGATTCCATGACACCACCGAAGAGGCTGGATCCCAGGGACTTGCCGAGGTCCTGTACGCCGCTGTCGCTGGACTTCTCGGCCTTGGACGCCTCTTTGTCCTTCACCTCAGATAGGCGGGTCTCGGCCGCGGTTTGGCGTTCCTGCGCGGCGGTGAGCTTCTGCTCGGCCACGTCGCGCTTCTTCTCCGCGGCAGTGATCTTGTCGGCCGACGCGCCCTTCGCCTTGAGCGCATCGAGATCAGCGTTGGCCTTTTCGAGCGCGTTCTGCGCCGAAGCGGTAGACGCTTTCGCCGAGGTGACTGATGCCTGGGCGGACTGCACCCGCGCAGAGCTCCCGCCACCCTTGGAGGGATCCTCCCCATATCCAGCCAGAGCTATCCAGGCCCGGTTGGGGAACTCCGATGCCCCCGCGGCGCCGGCACCGTACTGGCCACCCCCGGACCGTCCACCCATCTCCACGTTGACGTTGCCGCCATCGGGATCCAGGATCGTACCCGCCGTATGCCCACCACCAGGGCCACCGTTCTTCCAACCCACCCAGTAGGCCGCGATCCCAGGGGGTGGGTCGCCCTGCTGGAACCCGCGCGCCAGGAGTGCCTGAGCCTCGTTGCCAGTGGAGAACCGACCATTCGCCCCGGTGATGAAGTTCGCAATCGCCGCCTGACCGCCACTGCAATCAGTGCCGGTGAGGCCAGCAGGACCGCCACGGACATAGCTGCCACCGGAAATCCCTGAGGCATACGACTTCAGCTCATCAACGGTGATCCCGCCGTCTGCTTTGCGATCGAGGCCGAACAGGCGGGCCACTTCCATCAGGATGGCCAGGGATCTGGGTCGTTTCGACTTGGCCAGTGGAATGTAGGCTTCCCCGCCGGTCTCCTCCTCGGCGAAGATCGTCCCTGCGCCACGCCCTGAATAGATGCCTGCCGATTGGGGCTTGTCGATGTAGCGCAGACCACCCTCTGCCATCGCGACGATCGCACCCCACGCACGTGTCGGCAACTTGAACGGATCAGCGGCCATGTTGTTCGGGTTCGGCGGCGCGGGTACCGCAGGCAGCGGCAACGAGCCGTGTCCGGCAAGCAGATTGTTGTACAGGGAGCCAAGCGTGCCCAGCTTGGCGATCGTGTCGTCGTACTTGGCCTGATCGACCTTGACGACAATCGTGCCGTCCCGATTCTGCTCCAGCTGGATGTGGAGTCCTCGAAGCTGAGCGAGTACCGAGTTAGCCAGGGGCGCGGCGAGGTGAATCGTGCCGTCCTTGTTGGCTTCGATCTGCGCGCCGGCCTGCTTCAGGATGTCAAGCGCCGCCTGCCCACCCTGCATGTTCAGGTTGAGCGGAATGTCCTTAGGCACAGCAGCGAAAGCGTTGGTCAGCTTGGCCGCAGCCTCCGGAACATCCACCCCCATGGCCTGACTCAGCGTTTGCAGCAGCGGGGCGGCCGTCTTGGCGTTGTCCGCCAATCCCAGTGTGGTGTCACGCAGGCTGGTTAGCTGCGTGACCGCGAGCTCCCCGCCGGGCCCGAGCGCGTTGAGCCGCCCAATCAGAGCGTCGAAATCGGGCTTCGCTCCGGTGACGATCGTGCTCAGCTGGTCGGTCGTCAGATTGAGCGTTTTGATCGACTCCGACATTGCCTTGATCTTGCCGTCGTCATAGGCGCCAGCCAGCTTGTCGGGAAGCTGGTTGATCAGCTCACCTACTGCACCAATCGACGCCGGGTTGACCGTGCCACCTGAGGACAGCAAGGCATCGTTGAGGGTCTTCTGCGCCTGGCTGGTCAGCTCCATCGCCGCGCGGCTGCGGTCCAGCGTCGCTGCGAGATTGGCTTGCGCATCCGCCGCGGACTGAGCGGCCCGCGCATGTTCGCCGAGGAGGTATGACACACCCGCGACTGCCGCCCCCACACCAGCGCCGACCGCCGCCCCGGCAGGTCCGAACAAGGACCCAACGGTGGCCCCACCGGCGATCGACGCTCCGAAGCCGAGTAGTTGCTCCCATCCACCGTCGGATGCTGATGCCAGGCCGCCGCCCGCGAGCGCTGTCAGACCAAGTTGGCTGCGCGCACTGCCCAGCCGCGCCATGGTGCCCCACGCGCCAGTGCGAGTTTTGCCGGGCAAGCTGTCCAGCTGGTCGCCGACCATACGGAGGTTCCGGATAAGCGAGGTGACGCCGCCGATGGTTTTCCACGCCGCGAACGCGATGGCTGTGTCGCGGATGAGTTTCGGGTGCTCGGTGAGGAACCCGGTCACATCACCGAGGTAGCCCGCGACGGTCTTTACGTCCTGGCCCACCTCAACGAACAGTTCGTGAATCTGCGGTCCGTGAGACGTGACCCACCCGTTGAGTTCGTCGAACCGCTTAGTCAACTGTTGAAAGGCCTCGGTGGGGCCTTCCAGTTCGCTGCCAGGTTTGCCGCCGAAGATGGCGGTGAGGAAGTTGGCGCCGACACGGGCGGTGGCAGCTTGGAAATTCTCGACTGCACCGTCGAACGATTGGCCCATCTTCTGCGCTGCGCCGCCGATGTGCTTGCTAATGGCCGCCTCGAATTGCTGCGAGTAGATCTTGCCGTCGGCCGCAAGCTTCTTCACGTCACCGGCGGCGACTCCCGCTTCTTCGCCGATCCACTGATAGATCGGAATGCCGCGGTCGGCCAACTGGTTCAGGTCATCGGTGTAGGCCTTCTGTCCGGTGCGGACCTGGTTGATGATCCGACCCATGTCCGACAGTGAGGATCCGGCGACAGCAGAAGCGTCGGCGGTGAGCTTGAGGTAGTTGGTCAGTTCCTCGCCGGGTTTGACCCCTGCTGCTACGGCATTGGCTGCGATGGTCGCTGCGTCGCCGAGGCCGTATGAGGTGCCTTTCACCGACGCCAGAGCAGAATCCATGATTTTGGCGACCGTGGCTGAATCATTGCCCAGGGCTTGGAGTTTGAAGCGGGCGGTGTCGATGGTCTTGAGCCGGTCAAACCCCTTGCTGAGGACTGCCGTCACCCCAGCCACCCCGACGGTCGCCGCGCCAGCCACACCGACCTTGAGGGCATTGCTCATCGCAGCGGAGCCGCGCCGGCCGGCGTCCGCCATCTTCCGCTCAAGCACGGAGAAATCAGAGGATTGCCCTGCGGCAGAGGAGAGCCGCGCCCCAAGAGACCGGCCCGCCGAAGCGCCCTCGTTGGCGAGCTTGGCACTGTCGATCTTGGGATTGATCTTCGCGTTGCGTTCAGCCTCATTGAGCGCCTTGGCGATGTCCCGCTTGAGGTGCTGACCGGACACCGCAAGGGTGATCCACGCCGAGGTTAATTCGGGCACGTCAAAGTCCTCCTACATCAGACCTTGGCTCTTGAATTATCTCACACAGACAACACTAAAGCGGTTGCCTGCAAACATATTTCGTCACAATGGTCACTCGCCCGACGACTTACGGAAACGGTTGGCGTCGAACGCGACCACCTTGCCGCCCTCCTTCTCCTTCGGCGGCCCCGCAGCCCGCAACCGCATGATCTCGGCCTTCGACCGCTCCAAAGCCGGATTCAAGTTCCCCCGAATCTGCGGCATCGCCTCAAACGCCTCAGAGAGCAGCTTGTAGCGCAACTCCGCCTCGGCAAGCTCGTCCTTGGCGTCCATCGCCTCATTCAACGACTCGTACTTAGCCACCCCGGACCACCCTTCAGATGCTCAGACGAACCGCGGATTGATGTACGTCGCACGAACCGGCACGGACTGCTTGACACCAGAGGACTTCGCACTGTTGCACTGGCGGCAGGCGCCCTGACAGTTGTCCAACGCATCAGCCTCGACTTGGGACCAGCCAAGGCGCTCAGCCTCATGGGAGCTGACGATGTGATCCACTTCAAACGAACGAGGATGCGGTGGCCGAGCGTCATAGTCGATCTCACCACCGAGCGCCTGGCAGTCGGCGGTGATTTGGAGAGCGCATGGAGCATCCCCATCGCGCCGGCGGACCTCAGCTCGGCGACGCGTACGGATCGTTTTCGAGGCGAACGGCATCAGTCAACGCTCTCTCTCAGTCAGCACAAGGGGGGGGTAGGGGTACCTCACACACACGGAGCCCTAGGCCCAGAGAGGTCGGTGGGATGGTGGCTTCGGGGACCTGCCCCTGGGGGGGTGCGGCGGCGGCGCAGGTGCTTCCTGTGGCGACCAGGAGGTGGTACCGAAGGAAGTCCTTTGCCTGCGAGCGAAAGGAGTAACCCCGCGGGTTTGACGCCGCCGCCGCTGGTCATGGGTTACGGCCGATCTGTCTCAGGAGCGGGTGTGTCGGCCTTCGCCGCGCGCTTCTGCTCGGCCTGCTTCGGCGGTTGTTCCACAGCGGGGACAGGCTCGTAGGTGCCGTCTGCGATCAGCCGTTCGGCTTTCGACTCACTGACGCAGACCTGGACGCCAGTTTGTGTGTTGCGCAGCCTGATCGTTACTGGTGGTGGTCGGTGGTCGGTTTCCTGCGGTGGTTGGGTGATCTGGGTGATGTCGAGCATGTTGTTCTCCTTCTGATGTGAGGTTTGTTGCGTTAGGTGCGGCGGGTGATCACCAGGTGCCGAAACCTTCGCGAAGTGGTCGGGCAGCTTGCGGTTTCGCGGCGGAGTTCAAGGCAGGAATGTTTGGCATGCCCGCGCTGTGAGGGAGGTTCAATGACGGCGGCATGTAGTGACTCAGGTTGAGGAAGCCGTTGTCGGTGTACTTGGCGAGGGCGGCGAGGTCGTCGAGGTCGCCGCGTGCGGCCGCGTTGCGTTCGAGGAAGTCCTGTTTGATGGAGGACCATCCTCGGACGAGTGCCCTTTCCAGCACGGCGGTGGCGAGTATGTTGTCGCCTGAGCGCTTTGCCGATTCGTAGAGTTCTGCGGCGTCGTCGCTGTCTTCGAGCTGGTGCGCGCGGGATTGTGCGTCGCGGAAGCTGACGACCTTGGCGGGATCGCTGCTGGCAGAGGATGATAGGCCGAAGAGTCGGCGCTCCAGTTTCTCTTTCACGCCTTTGATGGCGCCCTTCTCACGGGCGCGAAGGGCGTCGATCTGGTCGACTACCTCGGCGTGTAGTGGTTCCAGCCGTTCCCGCTTACCGGCGGGCGTGAGGGCTGGGTCTGATTCGACCTGGGCGTGTACGCGGGAGAATTCCTCGGCGAGTTGGCTGGCTTGGTTGCGGTAGCTCTGTACCTCGGTTTGTAGGTCTTCGAGGCTCATATCTTGTTCTCCTTCAGTGCGAGTGTGTTGCGGTCGATGAGCCAGCGGCTACCTGGCCGGACGGCTCGGAGTTGTCCGGTCTTGCACCATTTGCGGATGCATCGGTCGGTGACGTGTAGGGCTTTGGCCGCTTCGGTGGTGCTCATCCACCTTGTTGATTCTTCGCTATCACCTTGTAGCGCTGCATCATTCGTTCCGCTTTCGGACCAGCGGAGCGCGGAGAGGTGGAGCGCTGTGAGTGCGATGTAGGCGCCGGGGTCGGTGCCGCGCAGCCTGATTCGACGGTCGGGCGTCATGCCGATCTGTTGGTTGAGCCAGTGCGCTATGCGGGGTGGGATGATGGAGGATCCGTCGCTGGTGATGCGCTGGGCGATACGCACTTCCAGCGACGGGGTGGGGCTATTCGTCGTCGTCATGTTCCGCCTCGATGTCGGCTTCGACCCCGGCGAGCTGTAACTCCAGCACCATGAGTGTGTTGGGGCCGTGGGCTGCGGTGAGGGTTCCGATGGCGAACGCGGCGATACCGAAGAACAGCTTGGCTATGCAGTTCGGGCAGCCTCCGGTCTCTGTTTGTACGACGCGGAGAGGGTCGGCCGGTTCACCCGTGCCGGCCTTGAGCATGTCGATCATCACGCGCAGACCGCGGGCATTGGTGATCAAGCCTCCGCCTGGGTCGGTCGACGGGTCGCACAAGTGCGAATTGCTCACCAGTTCACCTCCTGCGGCTGGTGTTGCCACCCATGCTCCAGGCAGGCGCTGTGGCAGAACGGGTTCGTGGCGCTGACGGTGCAACGCGGAACGCTGCTTTCACTCATCGCAGCTGCTCCCCCCTTCACCTGTGAGGTCATGATCACCACGCAGCTCACTGACCCGACCGTTCCACGCCTTGGTACGCGCCTCGGCGAGCATCACTCGTGCGTCGTAGTTGGATGCGCGCGTTTCGATTTCCTCGACCATCTGCGGGACGATATGACCGGCGATCGTGTCCAAGGCAGCCATGCAGACCAGGAACAGCAGTCCGGGATCGCCCTTCAGTTCGCTGAAGAATCGGTTCTTGACCTCATCGAGCCTGTCTTGATCTTCGCCGCAGTCGAGCATGTCGAATGCGAGGCGGGCGCCGAATAACTCTTTGGCGGTGATGGATGGCAGGACGAGGGAGTCGCCGGTGCGTTGTCCGTCTGAGTTGTAGGTTGGCAGGGCGGATATCAGGGTGTCCCATGGTTCTTCGATGAGTGACCATCCGCGTGCTTCGTCGGCCTCGGATCGGGCCTTGGCGAGACGTTCAGGTTGGGTGTCTCGCGCCTGCCCAATCGCGTCGATCCATGCGCGTAGCGCCGATGTGGATGATTCTGCTTCGGCAAGGATTTCGTCGGGGGTCATGTCATCGATGTTGTTGGTGGTCATTGCTAGTTCCCTTCAGTGGGTGTCGTCGCCAGCGGGTTCGCTGTCGATCAAGTCGTGGTCGTCAATCAAGTCGCGGTCTTGTTGCGACACATGTGGATAGGTCATCGCGTACTGCCGCTGTAGTGGCACTCCATGCACTGACCAGACTTCAGCGATTCATCGAGGATGAGTTCGGCGCCGCATCCGCATCGCTGGCCATCGCCAGAAAGTGGTGAAACCGATGAAAGTGGTGAATCCCCAGGTGGAGTGCTGTTTTGAATTTCACCACTCATCATCGAGGGGTCAGATGTGAAATCTGACCCTCGAGTTTCACCACTAGTGCCGACAATCGAAAGGTGCCTCTGACCAGCACTTTCACCAGTTTCACTACTTTCACCACTTCTTAGGGGTGCGTAAGTGCCCCAAGCTGTTTTGGTGATCTGCTGCCGGTCGCACAGCTTCGCCAATGTGTTGCCTGCCAGCTTGTTGTCTATGCCCAGGTGTTCGGCAAGTTCAGCGGGTTTCGTCGTTAAGCGACTGTTGACGAACTTCAGTGCGTCGAGGGAGCGGTCGCCTAAGTTCTTAGTCTCACGGCGACTTTGAGCCTCGGCAGCGGCTTCCGCCAAGCCTGCACCAGCCAGCGTCCAAGCTCCGTTGTCAACAGTGAACGCGTACTCCCCCTCCGGGGCGTCCCGGCCGGTGACTTGAAGCGTGGCTTCGTTGCTGCCGCGAGCGCGACGTAGCACCAAGACATAGTCCGCCGAACCGGCCAGGCCTAGTGTGCCTGACAAGTCGTCCACGAAGTCATCTGATGAGGCCTTCCGTGAATGGTGCACGCCGAGAAGCGCTGAGCCGGGGAACGCATCCACAACCTCTTTCAGTGCGACACCGGCTTTGTAGTCCGCGAGGTAGGGGTCTTCTCCCTGGCGCCGTTGCTGCCGGGCCCGCCCCAAGGTGTCCAGGATGATTAGCCCGCGAGGATGGGCCAGCAGCCACGCCGAGATTGTGGCGATCAGGAGGTTTGGCCGCACCGCGGTTAAGAGGTGGAGCCGCTTCGGCGGAATCTCGCCGCCGAAGACGGCACGGATGCGGTCCTGCAACCTTCTGTGGGAATCCTCCAGCGCGAGGAGTAGGACATCCTTCTCTTCGACCGCTATCTTGCCGAAGCCGTGGCCACCGGATGCAACCGCGAGGGCCAGATTCAGTGTCCACCAGGACTTTCCGAGCTTCGGCGGTCCTGCCACGATCCCGAATCCCTCTTGTACGATGCCGTGGACGAACTGGACGAGCGGGGGGAATACTTCGTTGTGCAGTTCAGCGGCGGTGATGATTTCGGCGAGGAGGTCGACCTCTTGTTCGGTTCCGGTCATGCGACCACCCCGTTTGCGAGTGAGTGCAACTCCATCGCAAGTGCCCGGTCGTCTCCGCCCCTGCGGTACAACGAGCGCAGGACTTCGATGGGCAGCAGGGGGATTCCGACTCCCTGCTTGAGGAGGTGGAGTGCTGCGTCGCGCCATCCGTCGATCGACTTATCACCCAATGGCGGTTCGGTGCATCTGCAGACCCAGCCGTCTCGGCATCCACAGTCGAGCGGTTCTAGCCGTTTGGCAGCTTCCCGCCGGCGGGCCAGTTGGCTTTGAACGTCTTGAGGGAACGTGCGGGTGCAGGGAACCCAGGCCAGCGATTTCCCGGTCATGCTGCCGTCCCCTCGTTGCGGAGGTGACGTTGGCAACGCCAGCCGCAGCCGCGTGCCACGGACACGTCCGTGGTCAATGCACGCTTGCAGCGCTTGCAGCGCGGAATCCCGCTAAACTCGGGAGCATCGACTGTGGCGGTTGACGTGGTGGCCCGGGACTCAGCCCCCGGGCTTCTTCGTGTTTGAGGCATCTACACACCGCCTCCAACAGGGACCATCGCAGAGTCGATCTCATTCAAATCAACTCGCAGGACCCGCTCATTCAGCTTGTATCCGGTGATGCGCCCTTCGCTTATCCACCTTCGGATTGTCCGAACGTCGTCGATGCCGATGTACTCGGCGGCCTGCTTGAGTGATGCCCATCGCCGGGCTACCGCATGTTCGGGATGTCTCCGAGCGGCCCGGTTCAGGCTTGGTGCGTTCGGTTTGGATTGAGTTGGCAGATGCGCCATGGAAGTTGCTCCGTCACAGTGAGTTTGGGTTTGTTTAGAACCCGCGCAGAGAGGCGCGTATCTCACTGCTGGACGTCGAGCAGTACCCGCGAATTAACCGTCTCGCGTAACGTGGTCCGTCCCTAGCTCGGTGGAATCGGTTACCACCGTTTGCCCCGATTGCTCGGTCGCGCTAGCTAGAAATTTTATAGCACATACGTGCGAGAAGCGCCCGCAAGTGCGCATCAACTCAGCGTGTCGCCCTCGGCGATCTTGGACAGCAACTTGGCGATCTGCCGGTCTCTGCCCTGCGCGGCGTGCTGGTATCGCATAGCCGCGCCGGGTGTCGAATGTCCAAGCCGCGCCATAAGTTCCGCCAAAGTAGCACCAGTCGCCGCGGCAAGCACTGCACCTGAATGGCGTAAGTCGTGCCAGCGCAGGTCATCCCGTTTCGCCGCTGCGCGAGCTTTGTAAAAGCTGCGGTACAGGCTCGCCGGGGCCAGGTGCCCACCATGGGCGGCCGGGAACAGTAGCGAGTCGCGGCCAGGTTGAACGTGAGTCTCAAGGTGCTGCTTCAGCACTGGAATGAGGTGGGGTGGCACTTCGACGTCTCGGCGGCCCGCTTCGCTTTTGGGTGTCGTCACCGTAAAGCCGCCCTCATCGGTGCGCACTACCGCGCGCTCGATACGGACTACTCCGTACCCTTCGTCCTCGCCCTCCACAATGGTGATGTCTTTGCGCCGCAGCTCGGTCAGTTCGCCGAAGCGCAGTGCGCACCAGGCGGCGAGGAGCACCATCGTCCGGTACTGCGCAGGCATGCTCTCCGCGATGGTGGCGATTTCTTCGAGGGATGCCGGCCTGATCTTGTGGACGCGTTTGGCGCTTCCGGCTCCACGGATGGTGCACGGGTTCGTCGTGATCTTGCCGTCGCTGAGCGCCGTACCGAGGATGGTCCTCAGTAGTCCGTAGCAGTGCGCTCGTAGTGTCGGGGTCTTCCGCTCCCCCAATGTGGTGTGCCATTCGCGTACGTCGTCGGCAGTGATCGAGCCGAGTGCCTTCGAGCCGAGGTCGGGCAGAATGTGCTCATCGAGTAGCTTGCGGTAGTGCTCTCGGGTGCGGGGCTTCAGGTCGCGGTTGCGGATCCAGGTATCGGCATATTCATCGAGGGTCAGGCGCTTCTCTGTAGCGCCGGGCGGCTGCCATGCCTTCGAGATGATGTCGGCCTGCCGCAGGGAGAGCCAGCCGCGGGCGTCCTTCTCGGTGAGAAACGTCGTGTCGGCTTTGTACCTGTTGCCGTCTGGCCCGAAGTACATCGCCCGGTATCGGCCGCTGGGGAGTTTGTGGGCGGTGCCAAATGCTCCGCGCTTCTGGGCCTTGCGTCCCTCGCCTCTGACCACCAGACTCCTCAGTGCCGTGAACTCTCTGAGTTCGCGTGAACTCGTTGTGAGCTAACGAGACCGTACCAAAACTGTCACAACTGCCCGCAACTATGCGCTACACTGACCGGCATAAGCGCAGGCAGAACCACTGTTTTCGCTGCTCAACATACCTACGCTAGCAAACCATGTGAACTGGTTCAATCCCAGTATCGCGCACCACATTCTCTGCAGATGAGGCCCGGTTTCGACCGGGCCTTTCTTGTCTCTGTCACGTGTTCGACTTTCCTTGCGGCCCCCGATAATTCGCCAACACGCGGGGTGGCTTCAGCAATAATTCACAGGTGATCCCCGTCAGATACGCAGCGGTCGCCGCGACCCTGCTCACCGTCGCCGCGCCGATCGGGACCGCGCACGCCAGCGATGCCAGTTATATGGAGCGCCTCAGAGTCGACTTCGGCTTCGAACTCGCGCCGGACAAAGAGCAATACGCACTGAAAACCGGGCATTTCTTCTGCGACTTGATGCACGATGGGACACCCCGCGAGGATGTCGTGGGACTGTTCAAGGCGTACAACGATCAGCAGTCCCCGGAGCGTCAGGTGACCCTGGAGCAGATAAACGACCTGGTCGACGCGGCGCAACTCGAGCTCTGTCCCGACACGATCGACTAGGCGACTGATAACACTGTCGGACGTAGTGAGCCAATAAGGCAGTTCGTTCGATCACCTGATTGTTCGAACATATGATCGATCCGTGGGCGACATGCAGGCCATCGGCTACGGCGGGCAACCCGTCCGCGACGCGTTCCGCGTCGTGCGGCCACCCGCGCCCGTCCTGGTCGATCTGGTCGCTCTGTTCCCCCGCGAACCACACCTGGCGGGTCGCTACCACCCGTTGGGCATCCAGATGAGCAAGGTCGTCGAAGGCAAGCTGAGCTGCTGGGCGCTGTGCGAACAAGGCCAGTGGTGGGGCCTAGTCACCTACCCCATCCGTTTCGGAGCGAACGAAAAAACCGTGACCCACTGGATCCCCGCATGGGTACTCAAGCCTCATGAGGGACAAGGAGAAAAGGCTTCAAAAGGTCTTCGAAAGCGTCGCCGCCGAAGCTGATCAGAACGCTGCCGATCCGTAGTCGACGGCATGTGGCCACACCTGCTGAAATGCGTACCCGTCCCAGATGCAGATCGATGACGGGGTGACGAACGCCGACCCATTCCAGATCTTCGGGGCGCCGTTGACGAACGCGGAGCCGTTCCACACCTTGAGGTCAGGCATCAGGGCACCACATAGAGCACGCCGGTGACCCCAGACGTGGGAAGCGTTCCGACGATGACGCTGCCCGCTGCGCCGGATTGAACAGCCCCGGTGACGCGGGAGTCGTTGCCCTGGCACGCCGTTCCCGCCGTCGCACCGTACGACACCGCCAGCGTGCGGTTGGCCGACAGGTCACCACCACCGGTCAGGCCCGTGCCCGCCGTGATCGTCGTGGCTTTGTCAGCTTTCCCTGACAACGCGGTGACCGCCGCGGCGAGGTCCGTGGTGTTCTGATTGACCGCGTCTGCAACGGCATTCTGATCCGACGCGGTGAACAAGTCACCGATGGTCCAATCATTTCTCAATGGCATGGTTGGCATCTTGGTCGGTGGCGCACAGCGAATCCTCGAAACCGGAAAACCTGACATCCGCAGCCACGCCTGGACCACACGTAAGTAGCAGCCGGGCGGCGCTTTTCGGCAAAGCTGCTGAACTCCTGTTGCCGCTCGGAGCGGGCACCTATGCCGGTGGGAGGGGCGCAGCGGGCGGAACGGCGGGCGGAATGGGGTTCGGGATGATCGCGCCGATCGCCGGCGGTGGCGCCACCGGAGGGGCGGGCGGCAGCGGAGGAGGCACCTCAGGGCCCGGCGGCAGCGGCGGGGGCAATTGCGGAGCGGGTGGCAACGGATCCGCAACCGCGGCAGGGTCGGCAATCGGGCTGCCCGGTGGAACTTCGTCGAGCCGGGTCGCGAGAACCGGCACGGTGATCACCGCACCTTGCAGCCCACACTCGTTGGACTGGATGGTGGTGGTTTGAGCGCCGGCCAGCCCGCCGTCCGGCTGGGGTGTCAAGGCCAACGCCGTATCCGTTGCCTGTGCCAGCCCGACGTTCGGCGCCTCGCAGGGCAGTGAGCCCCGCCCCGGATCACCCTGCCAAGAATCGTTGAGGAAGCGGAACACCGCCGTCATGCCGCCGCCCTCGAGGTAGGGAACGGCATGGTTGATGCTGTCCATGCGTGTCGAGGTCGTGACACATCCCGCCGGTGTACAGGCCGATCGGAATGCCCACCAGTAGCTCGCGATCTGGTTGCCCGCCGCGGGCCAAGGGCTGCCGTTGAGTGTGGCGTGGATGTTGTCGTAGTCGAGGCGGTACAGGCCGTCGAAGACCGGGCTGCTGGGCGCTGGGACGGCCGCTGCATTCGTGGCGCCGGCAACGGCTGTGCTCGGTGGTGGGCTCGGCTGCTCACTGGTTGCGGCGTCAGCCGATGGCCACAGCTGCCACATCCCGACGCCGGCGACGACGCAGACGGCGGCGGTCGCCGCTATGGGCACCCAGCCTGGCATCTGGGGTAACCGAAACCCGGGCTGGGGCGCCGAGGCGGCCGATGCCGGCGTCAAAGTCACCGCGGGCAACGGGGTTTCATCGGCCAGGGCGTGGGCAAAGGTGCCGCAGCTGACGAATCGGTCGGCCGGGTTCTTGGCCAGAGCTTTGGCCAGCACCGGATCGAGGTCGGCCAGCTCGGGCCGCATGTCGGCCAACGCCGTCGGCTTGGAGTTGACGTGGCGGCTGACGACGACAGCAGGATTGGGATGGTCGAACAGCTGCGTTCCGGTCAACAGGTGGTAGGCGGTGCAGGCCAGCGCGTACTGATCTGCGCGGCCATCGACGTCCTCCCCCATCAGTTGTTCGGGCGCGGCATAGCCGGGGTTGTCCGCAGCCTCGCCGTTGCGTGCGACACCGAGGTCGACCAGCACCACGCGCGGCTCCGCATCACCATCGGCGTCGGTGACGATGATGTTGGCCGGCCCGACGTCGCGATGCAGGGAACCGTGCTTGTGGGCGTAGTCGAGCGCGCCGGCGACCGCGATGACGATGCGGAAAACCTGTTCGCGCGGCAGGCCGTCGGGGTACCGCTGATCGAGAAGACCAGCGAGATCCGTGCCGTCGACGAAGTCCCTCGATATCCAGAACTGACCGTCGTGTTCCCCGCGGCCACGGACCCTGGCGATGCTGGGATGCCACAACGCGGCGGCCACATCCGCCTCACGGTGAAACCGCTCCCGGTACCCGGGCTCGTCGGACCAGTCCCTGGGCAGCACCCTCAGCACCTCAGTGCCACGACGCCTCGGATGCTGAGCGACGTAGACCTCCCCCGCCCCGTCTGGCCCCAGCGGTCGAACGATCCGGAACACGGAGAACGTCTCATCGACGTTGAGCGCCATCCAGGAATCCTACGAACTGCACTCCGACGCCTGTCGCCGGCATCCGGATCACGACACCGTTTCGCGGGCCCGGACTGGTTACGTTGCCCCGCAATGCAAGTCAAACCGCGGGATTTGTGTCTGCGTGCGTCCGTGGGCTACTGTTCGGCTTCGCGACGGGCGACGATCTCGCTCGTGGCGCGCGGATGTAGCGCAGTTGGTAGCGCATCACCTTGCCAAGGTGAGGGTCGCGGGTTCGAATCCCGTCATCCGCTCAGAAGGTGCGATCAGCGCTTGACCGCGTACCGTTCGGTTGTCCAACGGCCCAGTTCTGTGCGCCAGGTGACCTCGACCTCGGTGTCTCCCGCGGCGGACAACACAACACCCAGGCTGACGGAGTCACCCGGATCCACCGAACTCACGGTTTTTTCGGCCGACCCCGAGGAGTTCGAAGCCTTTGCCGTGACCGAGCGAGCCTTGTCACGCCCCGTGTTCTCCACTCGCATGACACCGTCTTCGGCCCAGGCGACGCGCCACGCGACGAACGACTTCTCCGTGCCCAGCTCGCGACCGCGGGCCGCTTCCTCCATCGCCTGTCCGATGAGGATCCCGAGCTGAGCCTGGTTCACACGAATCCGCTTGGCGAGCACTTCGTTGCGCCACGCCACAGCACCGATCGCGAGCAAGATCGGCCAGAACAAGAACACCACGCCGACAATCCACCCGAACAGTCCTCCCACAAACGCGCAGACTACGCGAAGCGGCCGATCGCGTCCTGAATCCGCTGGGTCACTGCGGGATCCCAACCCTTCGGCGCGAGGATGTCGACCCACAGGTCAGCGGCATCCGGTCCGAACGCATGCCCATACCCGTAGGGCACGTCGGCGGAGAAAATCATGTCCAGCGTGACCTGCCAGAAGGTGACCAACGGTAGCCAGCGCATCCCCGGGTCCACATCGGGTCCCAGCGGTTCCCGCAACCAGTCCGGCCGGTGCAGCAGCAGGTCGAACGACCACCACGTGATCGGATCGCTGGCGTGCTGCCAGAACACCACACGCGGAAACTCCCAGTGCCCAGCGAGATTCACATCGGAGGTCCGGGAGGCGAAGCGGACATGGCGCCCTCCGTCGATCACCGGTAGTCGTTGCAGCGAGCCGGGATCCCTGTTGGCGGTGAGTCTCCCCCACGGCTGCGCGAAGTTGGGCGTTCCCACCAACAACGCGCCATCGGTGCGGCTGACGATATCGGCGCCGGAGGCGAACGCCGACTGGCCGCCGAACGAACCAAGGCTCTCCCCGAACACCACCAGTTTCGGCCGTTTGACCTCTGGCAGCGCCACCCAGACCCGGTGCACCGCTTCGAACAGTGCCTGCCCTGCCAGCGGTCGGGTCTCCCGGTCGGCGATGAAGGACAGCGCGCTGGGCAGGAACGAATACTGCATCGACGCGATCGCGGTATCCCCGCCGTTGACGTATTCGAGGGCGGCCGCCACATTCGGGTTCACCCAGCCGCGCCCGGTGGTGGTCACCACGGCCAGCACCTTGCGCTCGAAGGCGTGGGTGCGGTGCAGCTCGGCGATCACCTGCCCGGCGATGCCTTCGACGCTGTCGGCGGACGTGCGGCCGGCGTACACCCGGATCGGCGTACGTGCCGGCGCGCCGGTCACTTTCGAGATCTGTTCGACGTGGGGGCCACCGGCCACGAAACTTCGACCTTCGCGCCCGAGGGTGTCCCACGGCTGCGCCGATGCCGGCGACCCGGAACGCTCCGGCGCACTCGGTTGCGTCACGCCCTCCGCGGTGCTCTTGTCAGCCGCCTTCGCAGAGCGTTCGGCCAGGCTCAGCAGGCCGCGGTGCAGGGCGCCGTCGAGCCCCGTCACCACCAGCGTCACCACGATCACCACGGCAGCCAACCGGGCCACCGGGCCGGGCACGAACCGGCCACCGAAGTCAGTCAAACGATGGGTGGCCCAACGTAATCCACGCCCGATCGCCACAAGCGCCAGTGCGATCACCAGAGCGAGGAGCAGCACCAGGAGGTAGAACGACCGCTCGGCACGTGGCATGCCGATCAGGTCGCGCACGATCTGCTGCCACCACGACCCGAGCACCAGGAACGTCGGGACAACCACGGCGGCGGCACCGGCCAGTGCCCACCACCCGATCCGTCGGATGCGCACGGACCATTGCGGACTGATCCCGCAACGCCGCACAACCCATGCCGTCGCGCACCCCAACCCGTACCCGATCCCGACACTGATACCCGTCGCGACCCCCTGCAGGTACCACGCCCGCGGTAACAGAGACGGGCTCATCGACCAGGCGAAGAACAGCAGCGCGACGGCCAGTCCGCCCGGATGCAGGGTGCGTGCCGCGGACGTCACGGGCGCCGGGATGGGTAAGTCCCGCAAGGCTCGCAGCACGAAGTACCGCCCTTCATCCAGATGGGTATCGAGACTGTAATGGACGGCGGGTTCCCCACCTGCCGGCTAAGGCTGGACTAACAGAATTCGCAGGCAGGGCGGGCGTTAGACTCGAGCGTGCCCAGGATCAGCGCCTCATCGGTCGAAGAACACCGCGAGCAGATCCAGCAGCGCATCTTCGAAGCATTCGCCGCCCTGATGACCGAGCACAGCTTCGACGCGATCACCATGGCCAAGCTCGCGGCCGAGGCCGGCATCGGACGGACCGCGATCTATCACCACTTCCCGGACAAAGAGTCGGTGGTGATCGCATTCGCGTCGCATGAGACAAGCCGCTACCTCGACGGGCTGCGCAACGCGCTGTCCGAGGTGAACGATCCCGTTGGGCGACTTAGGGTTTACATCCGGCACCAGCTCGAAGCCGGACAGGAATTCCACATGGGCATGGGCATGCAGCTGTATGGCGCCTTGTCGAACGAGACCATGCTGGCCATCCGCGATCACGTGGTGGCGGTGGAGGACGTGCTGCGCGAGATCCTCGCGCAGGGTGTGGCCGACGGGAAGTTCGTCATCGACGACGAGGCCGCCACCATGTCACTGATCCATGCGTGCCTGGCGCCACGGCACCTTCCAGTAGCCGCCATCGAGCAGTTTGTCCTGCGCGCACTGTCCGCAAAAACGTAGATCCCCACGCCGCGCGACCCGGTGCTAGGTTTCCTGACAGATTGTCGGCATGATGTTGACAACCTGTCGTTAAAACACCTGGAGCCAGAGTATGCCGAGCGCCGTTGCCCCCGAGACCGTCCGATCGCTGTCCGTCGCCATGCGCGAGGACTCGCGAAGCGAGCACGAGGCCGCCGAGCAGTCGTCGTTCATGTCGGAGTTGCTCAGCGGGCGGGTCAACGGCCAGGGCTACGTTGATTACCTGCTGCGACTGCGCGCGGTCTATCGCAGCCTGGAGGACACGGTCCGAGCCCGACGTACCGACCCGGTCGTCGGCGCGTTCCATGACCCGATGCTGGAACGGTTGGCCACCATCGACGCCGACCTCGACCATTGGGCCCCGGGCTCAGCGCACGAGGTCGACTCCCCCGCCGCCCAGACCTACTGCACCCGGATCGCCGAATCCGATTGGGGCGGAGCACTTCTGGCCCACCACTACACCCGCTACCTCGGCGACCTGTCCGGCGGCCAGGCCATCGGTCGAGTGCTCGACCGGTCCTTCGACCTGGACGGCGCAGGCCTGTCGTTCTACGAATTCCCGATGCGGGCCAAGCCGTACAAGGACGCCTACCGGGCCCGACTCGACGGTCTCGACCTCGATCAGGACGACATCGACCGCGTCGTCGACGAGGTCAAGGTGGCCTTCGCGCTGAACCAGGCACTGTTCGACGAACTCACCGCCAACCTGCCCGCTTACCGCCGCTGACCCGCGCACACACCAACTGACGACTGTGTCGGCACATAGGAAGTTCATACCCCAAATCGGCAAAAGTTAGCTTATGCTAACCATACTTAGCCACTGGGGGAGCAAAGCGATCGAGAGGAGAACCGGGCCGCCGGCACGCGCTGCATCCCGGACAACGCGATGACTATCTGCACCCCCGTCCCCCCGTCGGCAAACGACGCCACTTCGCCCGTCCTGGGGGGTCTGCGATGACCGCCCCCGTGTGGATGGCGCTGCCGCCCGAAGTGCATTCAGCTCTGCTCAGCAGCGGTCCGGGCGCCGGGCCATTGCTGGCGGCGGCCGGGGCATGGACCTCGTTGAGTACCGAATACTCCTCGGCCGCAACCGAATTGACAACGCTGATGGGTACGGTCCAGGCCGGGTCATGGGAGGGGCCCAGCGCCGATCGGTACGCGGCGGCACACCTGCCCTACCTGGCATGGCTGGGCGCCACCAGCGCGAGCAGCGCACGGGTGGCCGCCCAGATCGAGACCGCGGCCGCCTCCTACACCGCCGCCCTGGCAGCGATGCCGACGCTGGCCGAACTCGCCGCCAACCGCACGACCCTCGGTGTGCTGGTGGCCACCAACTTCTTCGGGATCAACACCGTCCCCATCGCGGTCAACGAGGCCGACTACGTCCGCATGTGGATCCAGGCCGCGACCACGATGACGGTCTACCAGGCGTCCACCGAGGTTGCGGTGGCGACCGCGCCGCCGTCCACGGCGGCACCGGTACTGCTGGCGCCGGGGGTCGGGGAAGCGGACTCCGGGTCGGCGACGATGATGCAGTCTGCCGCCGTGGCCCGAGCCGGCGAATCGGGCTCTTCCCTCAGCCTGAGCGATGTGCTCAGTTCGTACGAGGAGTTCATCGAGTGGATCAAGGCCAACGATCCGATCGGCAACTGGCTGGCCGAGCAGTCTGAGCATTTCTACGGGATGTACGACCAGCTCAGGGAATTCATTCTTGAACCCTGGCGGATCCCGCAGATCCTCGCCGAGATCATCGCCGACCCGTCCTTGTTGTTCAGCACCTACATCAACGTGTTCTTCCTGGGTGCGTACACGGCCGTCTTCGCTGTGCTGGGCACTCCGCTGTACGCCGCTGCGGTCGCGGCCGCGTCCCCGGCCATGCTCGGACTACTCGGGATCGTCGGACTGGCCCAGGCCTACGACATTCCGATCGACGCTCCGGCCGAGGAGATCGCCCGTGCCGAGCCGCCCGCAGTCGCCGCGTTGCCCGGCTCCGCGGCGCCGGCATCGGTGGCGGCGGGCGCCGCACCGACGTCCACACCCACCTCCGCGCCCGCCGCCCCTGCACCGTCAACTCCCACTCCGATGCCCGCCGGGACCGAGACCTCCCTGTATGCGGTGCCGGGCGGGGGCGCCGGATTCGGTCACGGAGCGACGTCGCGGTACAGCGCCACCGCCAAGGCTTCGGACTCCGTAGGCGCGTCCGCCGCGGCCGCCGCCACAGCCGCGGCGATCAACAAGCGCCGGTCGCAGGCCCGCAAGCGACGCGGCGGAACCGCCAAAGACCGCGGTTACCGCTATGAGTTCATGACGGCCGACGGTGTCGCCGCACCGCCGCCCGAGCAAGCGGTCAACACGAGCGCCTCCGAGAGTGGGGCCGGAAACCTCGGATTCACCGGAACCGCAGTGAAATCGACGGTGTCCGGACCGGCCGGGCTGACCACGTTGGCCGACGACGCCTTCGGCGACGGAACGACGATCCCGATGGTGCCGGGCAGCTGGCAGCCCGAGGTGGACGCCGCGCCGGCGACAGAGGACGATGCCTAACCGATCCCTGTTGAGGCGGTGAGTAATTCGTGAGAACCCGCGTGATCTTCCGTCCACGGCGCGCGACCTTCGGGAGGTCATGCCAATACTGGTGATTCCGTTGGAAGGGAGCACCAGGTGAGCAGTGACACCGCGCAGTCCTCCATATGGGAGAGCACGCTGCCGCACTTCTCCACCGTCGAAAAGCACGGCCACATCACCGTGCCCGTCGTCCGACCGTCAGAAACGCTGCGATTCTTCGCCGTCCTCACCTTCATCCTGTGGGTACCGGTCGCCGTCGGCGCAGCATTCTGGATTCACAGCATGCAGACCCACAACCCGTCGACCTGGTTGGGCCTCGCCGCGATCGTCGGCTCGTTTCTTCCGGCCATCCTCGCCGGCATCCTCGCCGACGAGGCCCTCGACACTTTCGGCCAGCGCAGTACCGCCAACCGGGTGGCCGTCATACCCGCCCTCACCGGCGTCGCGGTCGGCCTGTTGGGAGCCGCACTGTGGATAGGGGGTGTCACCGGCGGGGTCCTGGCGCTGGTCAGCGTGGTGTGCTCGGCCGCCGCGGCGGCCGCCACTGCGGCGGCGTGGCGGGGCATCGGCTATACCCGTCGCAGGCAAGACCGGCTGGCGGCCCTGCGCCGGCACGGTGTGCGTTCACCAGGCGAGTTGCGCAATGTGGAGTTCAAGCAGCGGTGGACTGCGGACGATCCTCAATTCACCGTCACCGTCGCGTTCGAAGGCCCGACCGGGCGCCGGGTGGTGACGGCGAACATGGTCGCCCATCACTCCCGGGTTCCGCTGGCCGGCTCACGCGTCGTGGTCTTCAGTGCGCCTCACGACACCGACGATGACGTCCTCATCGAACTCGACCCCGCCGAACCGCCCAAGTTCGACCGCGACCCCGGCGGCCGGTACCGCAAGCCGAGCGGAAGCTAGCCCTCGCGCCTGGCAAGCTCGCGCAGCACCAGATCGGTTGCGTCCCAATCCATGCACTTGTCGGTGACCGACTGACCGTAGGTGAGCGGCCGCGCCTCGGGTGACTGCGCCCCGGCGACCAGGAAGCTCTCCAACATCACTCCGCTGACCGGCAGCCCGTCACGCACCATCTGAGCGACCTCGGTGGCCACCACTGCCTGACGGACGTGATCCTTGCCGGAATTGGCGTGGCTGCAATCGATCACCACACGGCCGGGCAGACCGGCGCCGCTCAGCTTGGCCGCGGTCGAGGCCACCGCATCGGCGCCGTAGTTCGGTCCCCCGGTGCCACCGCGCAGGATCACGTGGCAGTCCTCGTTGCCTGCGGTGCTCACCAGCGCACCACGGCCCATATCGTCCATTCCGAAGAAGACATGTTGAGCGGCAGCGGCTTTCACGCCGTCGACCGCGACCTGGATGTTTCCGTCGGTGCCGTTCTTGAAGCCGACCGGCATCGACAGGCCCGACGCCAACTGGCGGTGTACCTGCGACTCGGTGGTCCTGGCGCCGATGGCTCCCCACGCCACAGCGTCGGCAATGTACTGCGGGCTGGTCGGTTCCAGGAACTCGCACCCGACGGGCAGGCCGATGTCGATGATGTCGAGCAGCAGACGACGGGCCACACGGAGGCCACGCGCGACGTCGTAGGTGCCGTCCATGCCAGGGTCGTTGATCAGACCCTTCCAGCCGATCGTGGTGCGCGGCTTCTCGAAGTACACCCGCATGACGATCTTGAGCTGATCCTTGAGCTCGTCGGCCACCTTCACCAGGCGGCTGGCGTACTCCAGCGCGGCTGCGGGATCGTGCACCGAACACGGACCGACGACGACCAGCAGCCGGTCGTCCCGACCTGCCAGGATGTCGGCGATCTCATCGCGGTCGCGGGCCACCCGCTCCGCGCGGCGCTCCCCCAGCGGGAATTCGGTCAGCACATCGTGCGGGCTGGGAATCGCGCTGAAACTGCGAACCCGTCGGTCCGATGTGGCTGGGGCGTTGGCGATCTGCGCCAAGTTCATTTTTGGGGGTGCCTTCCTGGTGGTGGGCACCTGCAAGAGTTCCGGCGCCCTGTAACGACGAAAGGCAGCGACCGATGGTCACTGCCTGGGCTCCGGGTGGATGCGTGCTTAGTGCTGCGCTTTATCGGCTCCGCCCGGAGCCTCGATAAAGCGCCAATAGCTGGCACATACGCCGATAGTCACGTCGGCCAGGTTACACCACGTCCGGCGCGACGCCCCAACCGGTGCGTTCACAACCGCCATTTGTGACCACGCCCTACGATCCTGGGCATGCCGCTCAGCCCCCGAATGCCCGAGCTGGCAGCGTTCGAAGTGCTGCTGGCGATCGCGCGTACCGGCAGCATCGGAGCCGCCGGGCGTGAGCTGGGTCTCACCCAACAGGCGGTGTCCGCGCGGCTGGCCTCGATCGAATCGCAGACCGGCGTGCGGCTGGTACAGCGCAGTCCCCGCGGTTCGCAGCTGACCGCGGCCGGTGCGGTCGTCGCCGAGTGGGCCGACCAATTGCTCGACGTCGCGGAGCGGGTGGACGCCGGGCTGGCCTCGATGCGTACTGAGAGCCGCGATCGCGTCACCGTCGCGGCCAGCCTCACCATCGCAGAACAACTCATGCCGCGCTGGCTGGTGTCGCTGCAGGCCGACGCGGCACACCGCGGAGTGAACGCACCCCAGGTCATCCTCACCGCGGCCAACAGCGATCAGGTGATCGCCGGCGTCCAGGACGGGTCGGCCGACCTCGGCTTCATCGAATCTCCAGGCGTCCCGACCGGACTGCACAGCCGGGTGATCGCCCGTGACGAGCTGGTCGCCGTGGTACCCCCGGATCACAAGTGGGCCCGTAGATCCGCCCCGGTCAGCCCCGTCGAACTCAGCGAGACACCTTTGGTGTCAAGGGAAATCGGTTCGGGCACCAGGGATGCCCTCAGTTCTGCGCTGCGGTCCGCGCTGGGCCCGTCGAGCCGGCAGGCCGACCCCGCGATCGAATTGTCGTCGGCAGCCGCGATGCGTGCCGCGGTGCTGGCCGGGGCCGGGCCCGCCGTGATGAGCCGGCTGGCCGTCGAAGACGATCTCACCCTGGGCCGGCTGTGTGAGGTACCCGTCGCCGGACTGGATCTGCACCGGGAACTGCGTGCCATCTGGTCGGGTGGCCGCACCCCGCCGGCCGGGGCGGTGCGCGAACTGCTCAGCCACATCGCCTCGGCGCGTTGAGCCGGGCCAGGAACCGTCACGAAAACAACGCCGTGGTCGCTCCCGCTGCCGGATCGCGACCATGGCGTTGTTCTCGGTAGATGCGCTGACCTCAGCCGCGCAGTAGCCATCCGGTCCGCACCCCGCGAAGGGTGTTGGTCGCGACGGTCGCCCACGCGGCCAGCAGCACCACGTACAGGGCGACAGCCAGCCAGGAAATGGCGACGGCACCGGTGGCGACGCCCAGTGCTGATGCTCCCGTCACGCAGGTCCCCACCGGGAAGGTGAAGCTCCACCAGGTCAGGCTGAATGACAGCCCGCGGCGCGCACCGTGCACGGTGAGTGCCGTCGCGAGGCAGAACACAAACGCTCCGAAGCCGCCCATCACCAGGCCGTAGACGATCCCGAAGGCGTGCAGAGCAGAGACCGTGGCGCTGTCGGTGAGCACCGAGCCGGCATGGGCCGCCAGCAGATTGGCCGCGGTGATCGACTGGCCGACGACGCCGAGCACGATCCACACCGTCGGAATCGCCTGCACCTGGCTGAAGCCGCCGTGCATGAGCCGCGAATACACCATGGTGGTGGTGATCAGACCGGCCAGCAGGCTCAGACCGAACATGGCATAGCAGGCGACCAACAAGGTCATCCCCGCTTGTCCCGGACCGAGATGCGACAGCAGCAGGGCGCCGGTGGAGGCCGAGACCATCGGCGACACCACCGGCATCATCCAGGCCGGCACCGCCTCGACGTCGGTGTGATCCTCACGGGTGATCATCGCGTACGGAAGCCACAGACTCACAACCAATCCCAGCGCCGTACCGGCGATCCACAGCACTACGTCGAGGGCCAGCGCCGCGGACGGGCCGATGATGCCCGGCCCGAGCAGCAGCGCACCCGCTCCGACGGTGAGCAGCGCCATCGCCGGGGCACCGTAGAACTGCCCCATCACCTGGTGCCCGGCGTAGGCCTTCGCCTGTTCCCGATGACGGATCCAGTGCGTGGCGAACGCCGCGGTCAGGATCACCAGCACGGTGGCGGCGAGAATCCATACCGCAGTGGCGAACTCGTGCAGGCCCGACAGGTGCAGCGGCAGGGTGGCCGCCGCCGTCGCGACGATTCCGGTGCCCATCACCGAGGCGAACCAGTTCGGCGTGATGTGCCGGAAGGCCGAACTCGCACTGTCCAATTCGGCCAGCAGGGCGGTGTGGAACGGCCTTGCCGCGGTGTAAGTCGCCGTGTAGGTGGTCACCTCACCAATGCTGGTGGGTGCGACCGATCAGCGGTAGGTGCCACGATCTTGTGGCGCCACAAGCCAGGCTTGTGACTCAGACATATCGGTTCCGGCCGGCCAGCGCGCCCGCCACCATCTGCACCAGGTAGATGACCATCACCATGGCAAACGGCGCCGTCCAGCCGGCGGTCATGTCATGAAGCAGCCCGAACGAGAACGGACCCACGCCGGCCAGAAGATAGCCGAAACCCTGCGCCATGCCGGAGAGTCGCGCGGTGTCCTCGGCGTTACGCGCACGCAGAGCAATCACCGTGAGCGCCAACGAGAACACGCTCATCCCGATGCCCACGAAGAAGCTCCACAGCAGCGGCGCCGCACCGGGATCGACGAGCAGGCCGATCATGCCGATCATGCCGACCACGCCGAGCCCCACGATCCAGCCACTCTGGTTCTTCTGCTTGGCCGCCAGCGGCGGAACGATCAGGCTGATCGGGACGGCCAGGATGGACACCAACCCGAGCAGCAGGCCGGCGTCGGTCTTGCTGACCCCGCTGTCGATGAACACCTCGGGCAGCCAGCCCATGACGATGTAGGCCAGGAACGACTGGCAGCCGAAGAACAACGTGATCGTCCAGGCCAACGGACTGCGCAGCAGCGAGCGACCGGCAGTCCCCGACGAGGCCGCTTCGGTACGGGCCGTGCTGATTCCCCGCGCGCCCACCAACCAGAACAGCAGCGCGAGAATGGCCACCAGGGCCCAGGCACCCAACGCGCCCCGCCACCCGCCGAGCAGGGGCTCCAGCGGTGGGGTGACCGCAGAGCCCAGCGCCCCGCCGCCCTGCAGGGCCGCGGTGTAGACGCCGGTCATCAGTCCGATCTGGGCAGGGAACGAGCCCTTGATCACGACCGGGATGAGCACGTTGACCAGCGCGATGCCCCCAGTGGCGACCAGTGTTCCGCCGATCACCACGTACGGTCCGTCCAGCACCCGGGCCACCAGACCGACGCTCAGAATCATCAGGGCGACCGAGATCGCCCGGCCCAGGCCGATCCGGCGGGCCAGCCACGGCGCGGTCAGACCCGCCGCAGCGAAGCACAGCCCGGGCAGAGTGGTCAGCACGCCGGCCCACACGGCGGACGCGCCGAGGGTCTCGCGCATCTCCCCGAGAACCGGCCCGATGCTGGTGATCGCCGGGCGCAGGTTCAGCGCGGTCAGGATCACCGCCACGATCAGCAGGGCACCGCCCGCCGCCATCTGAGCCGGGCGGACCTCTACGGCACCGTCGAGCTCGAGCTCCAGATCATGCTCGTAACCGTTCAGCGTTTCCTTGCGCAGAGACCTACTCACCCGGTTATGATGCCATACATCCCATGATTGGATGAAAGGACTTTGAAGTGCCGCTCGCCACAACGCGACGCACAGGCCTCGTCGACCAGGTGATCGAGCAACTGCGCACGCTGGTCACCTCGGGCGAATGGCCGGTCGACAGCCGCATCCCCACCGAGCCCGAACTGGTCGAAGCTCTCGGCGTGGGACGCAACACCGTGCGCGAGGCGGTCCGAGCCCTGGCGCACAACGGCATCTTCGAAGTCCGGCAGGGCGACGGCACCTATGTGCGCGCCACCAGTGAGGTATCCGCGGCCCTGCGCCGGCTGTGCGGATCCGAGCTACGCGACGTGCTGCAGGTCCGGCGCTGCCTTGAGGTTGAAGGGGCCCGCCTGGCCGCCGTCGCGCGCACCGAACAGGACCTTGTCGAACTACGCGCCCACCTGGCACACACGGACACCACCGACCACGCGCAATTCACCCACTCCGACACCGAATTCCACCTGGCCGTGGTGCGGGCGTCGCACAATCCGGTACTCGTCGAGATCTACCGCGGGCTCCTTGAGGCGATCACCGCCAGCGTCGCGACGACGAGCGCGGGTCCCGGCGGGATGTTCCCGCACGACGATCTGGTCGACGCGATCGCAGCCGGCGATGTGGAACGTGCCGGGCAGGAGGCCGCGGGCTTCCTCGACGAACTGCTGGAGAGGTCCCCGGCTCAGGACTGCTGAGCCTCCCCCGCCTTCCAAGATTCCGACCAGTCCCACAATCCCGACAGCGCCGCCCCCAACCCGGCACCGGCGACCGTCAGTTCCCATGCCCCGGTTTCGTTCTTGACGACCAGTCCGGCCGCCAAGAGTTGTTGCAGCCGCTCCGACAACATGCTCGACGAGCAATTGCCCATGTGTCGGCGCAGTTCGAGGAATCCCAACGACCCCGGTTCGAGCTCCCAGATCACCCTCAACACCCAGCGCTGACCCAGCAGCTCCATGACTGCCAGCATCGGCGCATTCGCCGGGTCTTCACCACGACGGACAAACTCGGGCCCACTTGCGCTTCTCATTTAGAACCATCATATTGGTTCTAAATCAGAAGCACGGAGGCCTGTCATGAAAGTCGCGCTCGTCACCGGCGCAGCACGTGGGATCGGCGCCGAAGTGGCCCACCAGCTCGGCGCGGCCGGCGTGCACGTGATCGTCAACTACCGCGAGAAGATCAAGCGGGCCAACGCGATTGTGGATGCCATCACGGCGGCAGGCGGTCACGGGTCCGTTGCGGGCGCGGACGTCTGCGATCCCGACGCAACCGCCAACCTGATCAACCACATCAGGGACACGTTCGGCCGCCTGGACATGTTGGTACTCAACGCTTCCGGCGGACTGGAGCGTGGCGCCGACGCCGGCTACGCGATGCGGATCAACCGCGATGCCCAGGTACGCCTGTCCGAACTGGCGCTGCCGCTGCTCAGCCCGGGCGGCCGCATCGTGTTCGTCACCAGCCATCAGGCCCACTTCCACGGGCAGCAGCCGGTTCCCGACGATTACCAGCCCATCGCCGCGAGTAAGCGCGCCGGCGAGGACGCGCTGCGCGCGATGCAGTCCCGTTTCGATGAAGCCGGAGTGTCGTTCGTCGTGGTGTCCGGCGACATGATCGAGGGCACGATCATCGTGCGGTTGCTGGCCCGCCGCGACCCTGATGCCGTTTCGGCCAGGCAGATTCACGGCGCCCTGCCCACCATCGAGGAGTTCGCCGGGGCGATCGTCGACGCCGCTCTCGAACCGGCTACCTCAGGTTACACCGTGTATGTCGGCGGTGCCGATTACGTCGCTGCCGCGCACCCCTGATTCAGAAGGGCGCATCCTCCACCCGCCGGGTCAACGGCAGCTGCAACAGCAACCGCGCGCCCCCCAGCGGGCTCTCCGTCAAAGCAGCTGTGCCACCGTGCAATTCGGCTTGCTGGGCGACCAGCGCCAGACCCAGACCGGATCCCGACCGCGACGCCGTGGATCCGCGGGCGAACCGCTCGAACACCTCGGCCCGCTCGACCTCGGGCACCCCGGAACCGTTGTCGTCGACCACGATCTGCACGTCGTCGGCCGAACTGACGGCGCTCAGCCTGATTTCGGTGGCGCCACCGTGCTTGACGGCGTTGGCGATGGCATTGTCGATCACCAGACGCAGGCCCGCAGGCATGCCCAGCATCAATACCGTCGGCGAGGGCATCAGTGTGGCCCGCAGGCCCGGATACGTGCGCAACGCATCGTGCGCCGCGCGGTCGAGCAATTCGGTGACATCCATCGGCACGAAGTCCTCGACCGTGGTCAGCTCCCCCTGCGCCAGTCGCTCCAGGGCGGTCAGGGTGCCCTCGATGCGGCTCTGCGTACGCATGACGTCCCCGATCACCTCCTTGCGCTGCTCGTCGGTCATGTCCAGTGTCGACAGCACTTCCAGGTTGGTGCGCATCGCGGTGAGCGGAGTCCGAAGTTCATGGGAGGCGACCGCGGCGAAATCACGGGCCGATTCGAGCGCGGCCTTGGTGCGCTCCTGTTCGTTGCCGATGCGCGCCAGCATGCCCTCGACCGCCTCGGCGATCTGCACGGCCTCACGCACACCGCGGACCTGTACCTCGTCGGGCTTGGACTGGGCGTTGATGGCGCGGGCCTGCTGCGCCAGCAGCCGGAACGGCGTGATCATCACCAACGAGATCATCCAGCCCACCACGATGGTGCTGCCGATGACGCCACCGCAGATCAGCAGGACACGCAGGTGCAGTTCGTCGATCCGGCGCTGCGTCTCGGCCAGTGGCGCACCGAGGGCGATGGTCGCGGGGCCGGCCGTGAAGGTGCGCACGCGGTACTCGACCCCGTCGATCGTCGTGTTCGTGTAACCGTTTTCCAGCCGCGGCAGGACGATGTCGCTGGGCACCGAGACGCTGACGCCACCGATGTGGGCGGTGCGGACGAGACCGCCGTCGTCGGGCATGGCCTTGTCCGCCGATCCCTGCTTCGTGGCGGTGAGCAGCGTGCTGACATCGCCGAGGCTGCTCAATGAATCGAGTCTCCGATCCAGCTGGCTGTACTGGTCGTTGGTCACGCCGATCCACACCCAGGTACCGAGCGTGATGACGGTGACCACCACCGACAGCGCACCCACGATGACGATCGTGCGCAACGACAACACGCGCATCACCGGCCGCAGCACGGGGCGCAGCAGCGTCAGGACGCGATCTTCGAGATTCACCGGCGCTATCTTGCCCGATCCGTGCGGACCGGCGCCGCGAGCACCGGACCGCCCACACCAATCATCGTCAACTCATGGTTGACGATGCCCTATCGTCAACCTACAGTTGACGCATGAGCAAACCCGTCACCATCTCCAACCCCGTCCGCCTCGACGACCTCATCGGTGCGATCAAGAAGGCTCATACCGAACCACTCGAGCAGTTGATCGATGCCGTGATCGCCGCCGATGCCCTCGGCGAGATCGCCGACCACCTCATCGGGCATTTCGTCGACCAGGCCCGGCGCTCCGGCGCGTCCTGGACCGACATCGGCAAGGCCATGGGCGTCACCAAGCAGGCCGCCCAGAAACGCTTCGTACCGAAAGTCCCCGATTTCGACCCGGCCGCCCTGGACCCCAACGCCGGATTCGGCCGGTTCACCCCGAGGGCCCGCAACGTCGTCGTGGTCTCCCAGAACACCGCACACGAAGCCGGCAACACCGAGATCACCCCCGATCACCTGCTGCTGGCACTGTTCGCCGAACCCGACGGCCTGGCCGCCAAACTCCTTGTCAGTCAAGGAATCACCGCCGATACGGCTCGCGCGACCATCACCCTGCCGCCGCCCGCCGGGACGGTCCCGGCACTGATCCCGTTCAGCGCCGCGGCCAAGAAGGCGCTGGAACTGACCTTCCGCCAGGCACTTCGGCTCGGCCACAACTACATCGGGACCGAACACATCCTGCTCGCCCTCGCCGAGGCCGAAGGTGAGGAGGGGCCCCTGCACCGACTCGGCGCCGACCCCGAACGGTTCGAGACCGAACTCGCCGCGGCCCTGGCGCCGTTCATCGCGAAAGGCCAGGACAGCGCCGGACAGTGAAACCGGGAATGAAAGCGCCCGCGCAACCGTAGAACCTGACGTGTTACTCAACGACGCCGCACGCGAACTCATCGGCGCGGGTGCCGATGCCACGCTGGTCACCTTGAATCCGGACGGGAGCCCACAGGTCACCCTGGTCTGGGTGGCGCTGCAGTCCACGCCGGACGGCGACGAGCTGGTGACCGCGCACCTGGCCGAGCACAAGAAGGTGCGCAATGTCCGACGCGACCCTCGCGTGGCCCTGACGATCATCGATCCCGGGCGGGTGGGCGAAGCGATGCGCCCCTACCTGGCGATCACCGGCACGGCCCGCATCGTCGAGGGCGGAGCACCAGAGCTCCTCAAAGAGCTGGCGCAGACCCTGGCCGCCCCCGATGTTCCGTTTCCCCCCAAGGACGCGCCGCCCGGTTGGCTCACCCGCATCCGGATCGACAAGGTCGGCGGCGTCGGCCCCTGGGTGTCCTGACCCATCCGGCTGTAACACGTTTCAATTTGTGCGATCATGCCTGGCATGCCTCGCTGGTTTGCGCTCCTGTTCACGGCTGTGGTCGCCGCCGTCGCCGCCCTGGTGGTTCCGCCGACGGCCTCGGCCGAAAGCGCCCCGATCGGCAACGTCGGCCAGACACTGCGGGTGGAGACCGACAACGGCATCGTCGCCGACGTCACCGTGCACGACGTGCTCGCCAGCGACGTACCTCCCGGCTGGGGCTGGAACGGCTCGCCGCGCTGGCGCGCCCAGGGCAGCCCGTGGCGGGCCCCGGTCACCGTGACCACCATCGCTGCACCCAATCCCTACGCGATGGCGCTGGCGTTCACGTTCAACGGCGTCACCCCCTACGCCGACGCCTATGTACCCAAACACACCGATGCGCCCAACCGGCTCGAGGCAGCGCTGCGCAACGCGCCCCCGGGAGCCACCGTCAACGGCGACGTCTACTGGGACGTCTACCGCGCACTGGTCACCAACGTGGTGTTGACCGATACCAAGACGGGCAAGCATCTGGCGCAGTGGAACCTGTGGCAGCCAGGCGCGCCCCTGCCTTGATGATCGCCCGTGCCACGGCGGCGGACCTTCCCGAACTCGCCGCGGTGGCGGCCGCCACCTTTCCGCTGGCCTGTCCCCCGTCGGTGACTCCCGACAACGTCGCCGCCTTCATCGCCGAGTACCTCTCCGAGGCCCGCTTCGGCGAGTACCTCACCGATCCGGACCGGATCGTTCTGGTGGCGCGTGACGGCTCGATCACGGGCTACGCCATGCTGATTCACGGTGTTCCCGACGACGTCGACGTGCAGCGGGCAGTGACGCATCGACCCGCGCTCGAACTGTCCAAGATCTATGTGCTGCCCGACCGCCACGGCGGCGGTGCCGCGCAGGCACTGATGACCGAGACGCTGCGGACCGCGACCGAATCCGGAGTCGGCTGCGTGTGGCTGGGGGTCAACCAGGAAAACCAGCGCGCCCAGCGCTTCTACGCCAAGAACGGTTTCACCGTCAGCGGCACCAAGACGTTCCGGCTCGGGACGGGTGTGGAGAACGACTACGTGATGGTCCGGCCCGTCTAGGGCGTTCGCTGCGCGGCAGCCGTCAACGCCAGCAGGCGCGAGGTGGCCCGCAGGTACTTCTTCCGGAAACCTCCGGCGACCATCTCGGGGCTGAAAATGGTGTCCAGCTTGGTCCCCGACGCCAGCACCGGAATACCCGCGTCGTAGAGCCGGTCGGTCAGCGCGACCAGTCGCAGTGCCACGCTCTGGTCCTCGATCGGGTGCACACCGGTGATGAACACCTCGGTGACATCCTCGATCAGCGCGTGATAGCGCGACGGATGCATGGTCGCCAGGTGCGCACACAGCACGTCGAAGTCGTCGAGGGTCGCCCCGACGATGCCCTCGGCCCGTTGCGCCACCTCGTCATCGGACAACGGCTCGGGCGCCGGCGGCAGATCACGATGCCGGTAGTCGGGCCCCTCGATCCGGACGGTCGTGAATATCTGGGCCAGCGTGTTGATCTCGCGCAGGAAGTCCTGGGCGGCGAACCGGCCCTCGCCCAACTGCTCGGGCAGCGTGTTCGAGGTGGCCGCGATCGAGACGCCGCGCTCCACCAACGCCGAGAGCAACCGCGAGATCAGTGTCGTATTGCCCGGGTCATCGAGTTCGAACTCGTCGATGCACACCACCGAATACTCGGAGAGCAGGTCGATGCACTCGTTGTAGCCGAACACACCGGCCAGCTGCGTCAGCTCGCCGAACGTGGCGAACGCCGTGGGGGCCTCCCCCTGTGAGAGCGTGTAATACGTCGAGGCCAACAGGTGGGTCTTGCCGACGCCGAACCCGCCGTCCAGGTACAGACCGACCCCGGGCAGCACCTCCCGCTTGCCGAACAGCTTCTTCTTGCCCGCCCGCCGAATCGCAGCCTGCTCGCAGAATCTGCGGCAGGATTCGACCGCGGCGGCCTGGGACGGTTCGGCCGGGTCCGGCCGGTAGCTGTCGTAGCTGACGTCGGCGAACGTCGGCGGCGGAATCAACTGTGCGACCAACCGCTCCGGAGTGACGGTGGGATGACGATCGGCGAGATGAGCGACGCCGCTGGACCCGTGCATTCAGGCAGCGTAACGACGTGCTCCAATTCAGTTCATGTCCGATGACATCGCCGGGACAGACCTGACCGTGCTGGGAAACGTCGACAAGATCGCCGACGGTCAGCTGGCTCAGTACTACGCCTACCCCGATGACCTGCAGCGATGTTGGGTCCGGGGCAACATGATCAGCAGTCTGGACGGCGGTGCCACCGAGGACGGCAAGTCCGGCGGGCTGGGCGGTCCGGGTGACCGGGCTGTGTTCAATCTCATGCGCCACTGCGCCGACGTCATCCTGATGGGCGCGGCGACGGTGCGGATCGAGAACTACTCCGGCGTACAGCTGTCGGCCGCCCAACGGCAGGAACGCCAGCGGCGCGGGCAGGCCGAGGTGCCGCCGATCGCCGTCGTCACCGCGTCGGCCGCGCTCGACCACGAAGCCAAATTCTTCAAGCGCACCGAGGTCCCACCGTTGATCCTCACCGCCACCCAGACCGTCGCCGATGCGCGTCGGCGGCTGGGCGGGGTCGCCGAGGTGCTCGATGCCTCCGGCGCGGACCCGGCCCGCGTCGAACCGGCCGTTGCGCTGCGAATCCTCGCCGAACGCAAGCTCTTCCGGGTGCTCACCGAGGGCGGCCCGTCGCTGCTGAGCCTGCTTATCGAAAACGATCTGCTCGACGAGTTGTGCCTGACCGTGGCACCGATCCTGGTCGGCGGGGTGGCTCGACGCATCGCCACAGGTCCGGGCCATGCGCACACCCGGATGCGGCCCGCTCACCTGCTCACCGACGACGAGGGCTACCTGTACACCCGCTACGTCCGCGGCTAGTTCCGACGAGCGCTTGCGCGAGGAGCATCTGCTCCGTACGTGTC
This sequence comes from Mycobacterium shunyiense, assembly GCF_058270075.1. NCBI lineage: Bacteria > Bacillati > Actinomycetota > Actinomycetes > Mycobacteriales > Mycobacteriaceae > Mycobacterium > Mycobacterium shunyiense. The sequence continues at coordinate 162,597 of NZ_JBZDPU010000013.1, forward strand.
GCTACTGTGGTCAGCATGCGTCATCAGCTGGTGAAAGCCCTGCGGAGGTCGGCGGTCGCCGCGCCCGTCCTGTCACTCCTGCTCACCGCTTGCTCACCCCTGTTGGCCGCAGATCCGCGCTATGCCACCAACTCCGGCGCCCACCCGCAGGGACAGCCCGAAACCACCTCGGCGGCCCCACCCGGCCCACCCGGCATCGATGCACCCAAGAACGACCTGTCCTGGCGGGACTGCACGCCGCGCGTGTTCAACGGTGCCGGCATCCAGCCGCTGCCCGACATCACGCTGGACTGCGCGACCTACGACGCCGACCTGGACTCGATCAACGGGGCCACCGGCACGCTCAGCATCGGCGTGGTCCGGGCCCGATCCACGCAGACCCCGCCGGATGCCGGCCCGCTGGTGATGACCACCGGAACGGACATCCCCTCCTCGGTGCAGCTGCCGACATGGCTGGCACACTCGGGAACCGACGTTCTCAAATCTCACCCCATCGTCGCAGTGGACCGGCGCGGCATCGGGATGTCCGGCGCACTGGACTGCCGCGACGTCTACGACCGTCAGGAGATGCTGGACCAGACGCAGTTTCAGGCCGGCAATGATCCGGTGGCCAACCTGGGGGCGGTCACCATGACCGCCACGACCAGTTGCACCGACACCATCGCCCCGGGCGACTCGGCCTACGACAACTCCCACGCCGCCGAAGATCTGGAACGGCTGCGCAGCAGCTGGGATGTGCCCGCCCTGGCACTGATGGGCGTCGGCAACGGCGCCCAGGTGGCACTCGCCTACGCCGGGTCACACCCCAACAAGGTGGCCCGGCTCATCCTGGACTCCCCGCTGCCGCTGGCCGTCGGCGCCGAGGCCGCGGCCGAGCAGCGCGTCAAGGGACAGCAGGCCGCACTGGACGCCTTCGCCGCGCAGTGTGTGGCCACCAACTGCCCGCTGGCGCCGGATCCGAAGGCCGCCGTCGACGCCCTGCTGGCCGACGCCCGGGCCGGTCGCGGCCCCGGCGGAGCCTCGGTGGCCACCCTGGCCGACGCGATCACCACAGGCCTGGGCTTCCCGCAGGGCGACCGCGTGGCCGCCACCAACAACCTGGCGAACGCCCTGGCCGCGGCTCGCGCCGGTGACGCCGGCCCGATCTCGGGCCTCATCACCCAGGCGGACAACCTGCGCCAAACCGACGGCCAGTTCGTCAACTCCTGCAGCGATGCGCTCAACCGGCCCACCCCGGACCGCGTCCGCGAACTGGTGGTCGCCTGGGGCAAGCTCTACCCGCAGTTCGGCGCCGTCGGAGCGCTGAATCTCGTCAAATGCCTCAACTGGCCCAGCGGCACGGCACCGAAAGACCCGCAGGACCTCAAGATTCCGGTGCTGCTGCTCGGCGTGCGCAACGACCCGATCGTCGGCAGCGAGGGCGTCGCCGCCGTCGCCGCGACGATCATCAACGCCGGCGCCAACAACCGACGGGTGATGTGGCAGGGCATCGGCCACGGCGCGAGCATCTACACGCCGTGCGCGCTGCCCCCGATGACGGGCTACCTCGACAGCGGCAAACTGCCCGAGACCGACACGTACTGTCCCGCCTGACGCGGGGCCCGATCGGCGTCGGTATAAGGTTCGCTGGTGGCGGCAGCAGATTCCATCATCTCCGGTTTCGTGAGCGCATTCCGTCCCCGCACCTCCCCGCCGAGCACCGCCACGGTGCTGCGCTCGGTGTTGTGGCCGCTCGCGATCCTGTCGATCATCCATCGCAGCTACGTGCTGGCGACCAACGGTTACATCACCGACGACTTCGGGCCGGTGTACCGCGCGGTCTCGAATTTCCGCCGGCACTGGGCCATCTACAACGAGCATTTCAACTTCGTCGACCCGCACTACCTGTACCCGCCGGGCGGCACACTGCTGCTGGCTCCGTTCGGGTTCCTGCCGGAGTTCGCGTCGCGCTTCTGGTTTGTCGCGTTCAACGCCGTGGCCGTGATCATCGCGGCCTGCTTTCTGGTACGGCTGTTCAAGTTCTCCCTGACCTCGGTGGCGCTACCGGCCCTGCTGTTGGCCATGTTCTGCACCGAATCGGTCACCAACACACTGGTTTTCACCAACATCAACGGCTGCGTGCTGCTCGGTGAGGTGCTGTTCTTCTGGTTCCTGCTCAAGGGCGGCACCCGCAACGTCCTGATCGCCGGCGCGGCGATCGGTCTGACCTTGGTGGTCAAACCGCTGCTGGTGGTGCTCCTGCTGCTGCCGCTGCTGAACCGGCAGTGGCGCGCCCTGATCACGGCCATCGGTGTGCCCCTGGTGTTCAATGCCGTGGCCTGGCCGCTGTCGGCCGACCCGATGGGCTTCGTACGCAACACCGCGCCCTACATCCTTGAGACCCGCGACTACTTCAACTCCTCGATCCTGGGCAACGGCATCTACTACGGGCTGCCGATGTGGTTGATCATCGCGCTGCGCGTGGCGGCCGTGGTGCTGGCAGTGGTCAGCCTCTGGTTGCTGTACCGCTACTACCGCGAACGCGATCAGCTGTTCTGGATGCTGACCTCTTCGGGTGTCCTGCTGATCAGCTCATGGCTCGTGCTCGGACTGGCCCAGGGCTACTACTCGATGATGCTGTTCCCGTTCCTGATGACGGTGGTGCTGCCGAACTCGGTGATCCGCAACTGGCCGGCGTGGCTGGCCGTCTACGGATTCATGACCATGGACCGCTGGCTGTTGTGGCGTTGGCCGACCACCGGCCGGTTCCTGGAGTACATGAAGATCACCTACGGCTGGTCACTGATGCTGATCGTGGTGTTCTGTGTGCTGTACTTCCGCTACCTGGACGCCAAGCAGGACGGGCGACTCGACGACGGCATCGACCCGCCCTGGCTGAGCCGCCCCAAGGAAGCCGAATCAGTCTGAGGTGAACTGCATGACCTGACCCGCCAATCGGGTACGGGTCTGCATCGCCAGGCCGTGCCGCGCACACACCTCGTCGAGTTCGTCGGGATTGACCAGGCGGAACGGTGACCGGTCGAGCCGGTGGACCGCGGTCGCCATCGGGGTGCGGGTCAGGTCATAGCCGGTGAACACCCCGCCGGGTCGCAGCACCCGGGCGATCTCGGCGATCGCTTTCTCCCAGTCCACGATGTGGTGCAGCATCAGGCAGCTGAGCACCGAATCGAACGAGTCGTCGCCGAACGGCAGGTCGGTGGCATCGGCCCCGCGCACGGTCACGTTCCCGAATGCCCCCAGCCGACGGGCCGCGGTACGCACCATGGCCGGGTCGAAGTCGGTGGCGGTGATTGCCAGCTCTGGGTTCGATTCGTGTAGCCGGGCCGCGATATCGCCACTGCCCGAACCAATTTCGAGCACATCATGACCCAGCCGATCCACCGGGATGCTGCCGAGCACCGCCTGCCCGGTTCCTCCGCGCCACAGCGCTGTCTTGCAGAATGCGCGCTCGATCCGTGACATTGCCGGCATGGGGGCTCCCCTCGTCGATGTGCTGATACTCCACCCTGACCGGTTGTCGCCGCCATCGCTTGTACCGATCGGTCGTATGAGAGATTGAGGTGATGAGCGAAGACCGCGCCGCCTGGTCAGGTGCACTGGCGGTCGTTGCGGGCGCCCTGTGCTACACCGGCAAGTTGTCCGATGCGCGCCGACATCGCCACGCGGCCGCCCAGGTGGTGCGGTCCTGGACAGACCCGTTCGAGCTGGCCGACGGCCACGGACGCCGGGAGGTGACCTCCGCTGCGGTCATCCCGCCGGGGCGGGAGCATTCGATCCGGATCCTCACGCCCACATCGGGGGTGCTCGTCTTCCTCGATCCGAGCGCCTTCAGTCGTACCTCCCCCGACAGTGACGATGTGGCCGAATGGGTGTCAACCGGTCGCGAACTTCCCTGCTGGACAAGTCCGTTGCCACCGGAGCAGCTGCTCGACGAGCTGATGGCCGCTCCGCCCACCGGGTACGCCCGGCCGACGGCAGACAGCTGGCACGCGAGCGTGCTCGCCGCGGTCGAGTTGATCCCGCGCCTGCTTCCGGACCCGGTCCGGCTCACCGACGTCGCACAACGGGTCGCACTGTCACCGAGCCGGCTCGGTCGACTGTTCAACGAGCAGGTGGGACAGTCGTTTCCGACGTATGTGCGCTGGGCGCGCCTACGCTGCGCCGTGGAAGCCTTGCGCGACGGGGCATCGCTCACCGACGCCGCCCATGCCGCCGGGTTCACCGACAGCGCACACGCCAACCGGGTCTGTCACGAGATGTTCGGGATGGCGCCGAGCCAGGCCAGCCGAGAACTGGTGTGGGCATAGCAGACGATCTGCCCGATCGCCGTGGGCGAGATCGGTGGCGCCGACCACCGGACAGAACGTAACTTGGGAATATGACGACCGAGGGCCCCAAGGTGCAACTGACCGACGACGAGTGGCGCGCCAAGCTCAGCTCCGAGGAGTTCGCCGTGCTGCGCCGGGCGGGCACCGAGCGCCCGTTCGTCGGTGAGTACACCGACACCAAGACCGAAGGGGTATACGAGTGCCGGGCCTGCGGCGCCGAGTTGTTCCGCAGCACCGAGAAGTTCGAATCCCACTGCGGCTGGCCGTCATTCTTCGACCCGGCCGATTCGGCCGCGGTGATCCTGCGGGAGGACACCTCACTGGGCATGCGCCGGGTCGAGGTCCTGTGCGCCAACTGCCACAGCCACCTGGGCCACGTTTTCGAGGGCGAGGGCTACCCCACCCCCACTGATCAGCGGTACTGCATCAACTCCATCTCACTGAAGCTGGTGCCCAAGACGGAGTAAGGCCGGGCCTTCAATCGACCCGGGTGGCGTGTACCTCCCAGAACGGCATGTGCACCCGGCCGTCGACCAACCACGGCTCGATGACCCGCAACCGTTCCAGCAGCGGGGTCATCTGATCGGCCATGTCAGGGTTGCGGGCCGCCATCGTCTCGAAGACCTCGACGCTGACGTTGCCCTGGTAGGTGGTCGTGCCGAGATAGGTGATCTCCCAGCCGGCGTCGGGAAGCACCCCGCGGAAATCGTCGGCCGTCATCGAACGCGGCATCTTGAAGCCGTTGACGGTGTGGTCGCCGAACTCGTACATGTACAGCCGCGCACCGGGTTTCGTGGCCCGGTGCAAGGCCCGCACGTACGAGTTCTGCAGCTCGGGCTCATCGGTGAAGACGTGATAGAAGGCGGTGTCGACGACGGTGTCGAACTTCCCTTCCAGCCCCTCGAGCTTGGTCGCATCGGCCACCCGGAAGTCCACCGTCACGCCGGCCTTCTGCGCGTTCTGTCTCGCCCGTTCGATCGCGGCCGGTGAGGCGTCGATACCCGTGGCCGACAAGCCTTTTGACGCGTAGTGGATGGCATGGTGACCGGGCCCGGTGCCGGGATCGAGCACCTCACCCTTGACGGCGCCCAGCGCGACGAGCTGCTGCACGACCGGTTGCGGCCCGCCGATGTCCCACGGGGTCGCGGCGGGCAGTCCGTGCGCCGTCCGCTCGTCGCGGTACATCTCTTCGAAGCGATCGGATTCTTGCGGAGCAGTCATGTCCGCGAGGGTAGACCCGCTGGCTGAAGGCCCAGGTCAATCCACCTGCCACCAGTCATACCCACTGTCACGCGCACACTGTCACGCTGGAGTGGCGCTCGACGGCCAGGGTCACTCTGGCGTGACAACGGGCACCGAACCCAACCCCCGTTGTCACGCTGGAGTGCTGTCGGGCTCGACAGCCACTCCAGCGTGACAAAACGAAGAGAATGCTAGGGCAGCTTGGCGACGAGATCCTCGACGCTGACCCGCGGGCCGGTGAAGAACGGCGTCTCCTCGCGGGTGTGGCGACGGGCGTCGGTGGCCCGCAGATCGCGCATCAGGTCGACGATGCGATCGAGTTGTGGAGCCTCGAAGGCGAGGATCCACTCGTAGTCGCCCAGGGCGAACGCCGGCACCGTGTTGGCCCGCACATCCTTGTAGCCGCGGGCGGCCATGCCGTGCTCGGACAGCATGCGGCGCCGCTCCTCTTCGGGAAGCAGATACCACTCGTAGGACCGCACGAAGGGGTACACGCAGATGTAGTCGCCCGGATCCTCGCCGGCGATGAACGCCGGGACGTGGCTCTTGTTGAACTCGGCCGGCCGGTGCAGCGCCACGCTGCTCCACACCGGGTCGCTGATGCGGCCCAGTGCGGTGGTGCGGCGGAAGTCCGAATAGGTCGCCTGCAGCGCCTCGATGGTCTCGGCGTGGGTCCAGACCATGAAGTCGGCGTCGGCCCGGAGGCCGGCCACGTCATACAGGCCGCGCACGACGACTCCGCGCTCTTCCTGGGTCTTGAAGAACGCCGCCGCCTCGTCGGTCACCTGGGTGCGTTCTTCACCCAGTTCCCCGGGGCTCACCGCGAACACCGAGAACATCAGGTAGCGGAGGGTGGAGTTCAGTTCGTCGTAGTCGAGCTTGGCCATGCGCCTATCGTGCCACGCCGCCGCGCACCAGTTCCGCGGCCGCCCGGGTGGCGGTGCCCACACATGCGGGCACCCCGATCCCGTCGAGGTAAGCACCGGCCACCGCCAGGGTCGGTGGCAGCCCGGCGCGCAGTTCGGCGACCAGTTCGCCGTGGCCCGGACCGTACTGTGGCATCGCGTCGATCCAGCGGTGCACGTGGCTGTCCACCGGATCCACGGTGACGCCGAACAGCGTGTTCAGATCGCGTGCCGACCAGGCCAGCAGGTCGTCATCGCCGGTGTTGGCGGCCATATCGTCGCCGTACCGGCCGAAGGACAACCGCACCATTTCGACATTCCCGCGCCGGCCCCACTTGCGGGAGGACATGGTGATCGCCTTGGCGTTGAGGCGCTCCCCCGCGGTCACGAGCACGCCCGATTGCTGCGGCAACGGTGTCCCACCCGGCAGCGCCAGGGCCACCACCGCCGCCGACGCCACCCGGATGCGCCGGGCCGCGGCGGCCGTCTGCGGTGCGATGTGCTCGATCAGCAACGGCAGGTGCGGCGCAGGCACCGCCAGCACCACCCCGTCGGCGTACCAGCTGGCCCCCTCGTCGTCGAGCACCGACCAGCCACGTCCGTGCCGATCCACCCGCACCGCGGTGACCTGGGCCCACCGCACATCGGCCCGGCGTCGCAGCTCCTCGAGCAACACGGTGTAGCCGCCGTCGACCGCGCCGAACACCGGTGCGTTCGACGGCGGCGGCAGCGCCTCGCGCACCGCCTCGGTGAGGCTGCGGGCCCCGCGGTCCAGCGCCGCGGCCACCGATGGCACCGCCGAACGCACCCCGATCGTCGTCGACGATCCGGCGTACACGCCGGTGAGCAGGGGGTCGACCGACCGCGTCACCACCTGCGGACCGAACCGGTCACCGACCAGGTCGGCGACCGACGGATCGGCGCCCGGCGTCCACTTCAGTGGCCGCGCGCGCTCGTCGAGGATGCGGGCCACGGTCTGGTCGTCGACGAGACCGAGCAGCGACGACGCCTGCGCCGGAATGCCCTGCACGGTGCCTTGCGGCAGCTGATGCATCCGCGCGCCGCTGTAGATCAGCGGGCGGGTGCCGGTGGGGCTGAGCCGGCGGCCGGCCAGACCCAGCTCGTCGAGCAGGTCGAGCATCTCTGGCCTGCGCACGATGAACGCCTCGGCGCCGACGTCGAACGGCTGCCCGCCGACCCGTTCGGTGCGCAGCACGCCACCCAGCCGGTCCGCCGGATCGAGCAGCGTGATCTGTGCCCGGGGTCCGGCTGCCAGCCTCAACCGGTAGGCGGCGACGAGCCCTGAAATACCGCCGCCGACAACGCAGTAGGACGCACTCACAGGGAGTGCACCAGGGTCACCGCCTCGGTGATGATGCCGGGATCGGTCGCCGGCAGCACACCGTGGCCCAGGTTGAAGACGTGCCCGGCTGCCCCGGCGGCCACTGCGGCCCGCCCGTCGGCGACCACACGGCGCACCGCCTCCTCGGCTACCGGCCAACCGGCCAGCAACACCACCGGATCCAGGTTGCCCTGCAGGGCGCGGCCCGGCTCGACCCGGGCCGCGGCGTCCACCAGAGAGGTGCGCCAGTCCACCCCGACCATGGTGGCCGGCGCGGGACCCAACGCCTCGGACATGGCTCCCAGCAGTTCTGCCGTGCCGACCCCGAAATGTGTCATCGGTACGCCGGCCCCGGCCATGGCGGCGAACACCCGCGTGGTGTGCGGCAGCACGTAGGCGCGGTAGTCGGCCAGCGACAACGTCCCGGCCCAGGAGTCGAACACCTGCAGCGCATCGACCCCGGCGTCGACCTGGGCCTGCAGGAACGCGATGGTCAGATCGGTCAGCGCGGCCATCAGGGCATGCCAGGTGGCCGACTCGCCCAGCATCATCGCCTTGGTGCGCTCGTGGTGACGGCTCGGACCGCCCTCGACCAGATAGGAGGCCAGCGTGAACGGGGCGCCCGCGAACCCGATCAGTGGCACTTCGCCCAGCTCGCGCACGAGCATCGAGACCGCTTCGGTGACCGACGAGACCTGCGCCGCATCAAGCGGTTTCATGGCCTCGACATCGGCCGACGTCCGGATCGGCTGTTCGATCACCGGGCCCACGTCGGGCACGATGTCCAGGCCGATCCCGGCGGCTTTCAGCGGCACCACGATGTCGGAGAACAGGATCGCGGCGTCCACGCCGTGCCTGCGCACCGGTTGCAGGGTGATCTCGCAGACCAGTTCCGGGTCGAAGCAGGCGTCCAGCATGCGGTGCTGGGCGCGCAACGCACGATATTCCGGCAATGACCGGCCGGCCTGGCGCATGAACCACACCGGCACACGGTGCGGAGTGCGGCCACTGACGGCGGCAAGGTAGGGGGATTCGGGCAGCTCCCGGCGGGTACTCATCGGCTCCTATGGTGCCACGACCCGTCTGACGCGGGCCGTTGCCGGTTCGTGACTGCCTCACTCCGGCGCGCCTGCGTACCGTCGTTGCCTTATCAGCTAGCGTCAAAAGCCGTGACCTCTGCCGAACCGGCCCAGTTCCGGACGGCGGTGGCGGCGATGAGCGCCACCACCGTACGGCCGGAAATCGAGCTGGGTCCGATACGACCGCCCCAGCGGCTGGCGCCGTACAGCTATGCGCTGGGCGCCGAGGTCCGACATCCCGAGACGACGGTCGTCCCGGAGCGCTCCGAGGGCGACGCGTTCGGGCGGTTGATCCTGCTGCACGACCCCGAAGGCGCCGAGGCCTGGGACGGCACCATGCGGCTGGTCGCCTACATCCAGGCCGACCTGGACTCCAGCGAGGCCGTCGACCCGCTCCTGCCCGAGGTGGCCTGGAGCTGGTTGGTGGACGCCCTGGAGACCCGCGCCGAGCACGTCACCGCGCTGGGCGGCACCGTCACCGCCACCACCTCGGTCCGCTACGGCGACATCTCCGGCCCGCCACGGGCACATCAGCTCGAGCTGCGGGCCTCCTGGACCGCCACCGATCTGGAGTTGGGGCCGCATGTCGAGGCATTCTGCGAAGTTCTCGAGCACGCCGCCGGGTTGCCGCCGGCCGGTGTCACCGACCTGAATTCCCGCACGCGCGCTTGACATGACCGACGAAAACCCTCAAGTCTCAACAGACCCAGGCGCCGCCGAGCCCGACGAGGCCGAATCGACCCCGCTGCTCTCCCCTGCCGAAGGGGTGCCCGATGTCTGCGTCACCGCGAGTGAAATCTCCTCTGCGGCAACATCTCTGGCCAAGGGCAGCGGCCCGTTCGCGATCGACGCGGAACGCGCCTCGGGCTTCCGCTACTCCAACCGCGCATATCTGGTGCAGATCCGCCGCGTGGGTTCGGGTACCGCGCTGATCGACCCGGTCAACCACGGCGGCTCCCCCATCGACGCGATGGCGCCGGTGGCCGATGCCCTGTCCCAGGACGAATGGGTCCTGCACGCCGCCGACCAGGACCTGCCGTGCCTGTCCGAGATCGGCCTGCGCCCGGGCAAGCTCTATGACACCGAACTGGCCGGCCGACTGGCCGGCTTCGAGCGGGTGAACCTCGCGGCGATGGTCCAGCGGCTGCTCGGCCTGCAGTTGATGAAGGGCCACGGCGCGGCCGACTGGTCCAAACGCCCGCTGCCCGCGGATTGGCTCAACTACGCCGCCCTGGACGTCGAGGTGCTGCTGGAGCTGCGCAACGCAATCGCCGCGGTCCTCGAAGAACAGGGCAAGACCGACTGGGCGACACAGGAATTCGAGTATCTGCGCACCTACGTCGCCCAACCTACCCGGCGTGACCGGTGGCGGCGCACCTCTGGTATCCACAAGGTGCGCAACCCGCAGGCACTGGCGGCGGTACGCGAGTTGTGGACCACCCGCGACACCATCGCCCGCGGACGCGACATCGCACCCGGACGGATCCTGCCCGACGCGGCGATCATCAATGCCGCCACGACCGACCCCAAGACGGTCGAGGAACTGATCGCCCTGCCGGTCTTCGGCGGCACCAAACAGCGCAAGAGCGCGAAGGTCTGGCTGGACGCGCTGGCCCGGGCCAGGGACAACACCGATCCGCCCGAGGCCAACGAGGCTCAGAGCGGCCCGCCGCCCGCGGCGCGGTGGGCCAGACGCAAACCGGAAGCCGCGGCCCGCCTCGAAGCCGCCAAGGCCGGTCTGGCCGAACTGTCGCAACGGGTCTCGGTACCCGCCGAGAACCTCATCACCCCAGAAGTGGTGCGCCGGCTGTGCTGGGACTGGCGTCCTGTCGCCGATGTGGCCACGGCAGTGGAGGAATTCCTCGTCGAGGCCAACGTCCGGCCGTGGCAGCGGGAACTGACGGTGCCGGTGCTGGCCGCCGCGCTCAGTACCGACTGAACCACCGACACTTCATCCGCCCACCCGGTCGATGTGTGCCAGGAAATGGGTCAGCACGGCCTGCGGATCCTCGATCTGCGGCCAGTGCGCGATGTCATCGGCAAGCATCACCACGTCGGGGTCAGGGATGACCTCGAGGTAGCGCTTCGCCATGTGCCGCCCGGAGTTCGGGTCCGACGGCCCGTCGATCAGCCGCATCGACACCTCGGTCTCCCGCATGGCCCGCACCCACCGGTTGCGGTGGGTATAGCGGTCGTTGACGAACCGACCGACCTTGTGGACGACCCGCTTCCCGTCGTTGAACTCAAGGATCTGGTGGAACTTCTCCATCAGCTCCTGCGACGGTTTGGTATTCACCCCGAACATTTCCCGGATGGTGGGCTCCACCAGCCGACGTGAGAACCGGCTGCCCTGCAGCGGACTCATGATGTCGCCCAACGGGGTTCGTGACATCGCCTTCTGCAGCAGCCGCGGCGTGTAGGCCTCGTTGAACAGTCCGCCGTTGAGCCAGGTGATCGATTCGATGTTCAGTGCGCCGTAGGACCGGTCACCGAACCGGTGGCGGGCCAGCAGTTCCTGGCCCACCGAATCGCCCAGGTCGTGGGCCAGGATGTGGGCACTGCCGACGCCGAGGTGATCCAGCAGCGCCTCGTGCATGTCGGCGTGGTCGGGCACCGTGTAGCCGTAAGCCACGGGCTTGTCGGAGAACCCCATCCCGATCATGTCCGGCGCGATGACGGTGAACCGCTCGGTCAACGTGGGCCAGATCAGTGACCAGTCCCAGGAGTTGAACGGATAGCCGTGGATGAGAAGAAGATTCGGCCCCCTACCCTCGACCCGGTAGAAGATGTCGAAGCCCAGGTAGTCGAAGGACTGCCCGGCGTCCTTCCAGTTCTGCAGTTCGCCGTCCATCTCTGCAACGTAGTTGAGGAGGGGTGACGCCTGCTCCGCGACCGGCGATCGCGACCTGATTCGCCCGTGGTGGCGCGGGGACTGGCATATCGTCAGTGCGGTGGCGCAGCAGCAGGAAGCCGAAGACGAACAGGAACGAGAGCGTTTCGCCGACCGTGCCCTGAGGATCGCCGAGGACGGGGTCTACTGGTCGATCGCGGCACTACTGCTCGTCGGGTCCGTCGTGCTGATCGTCGCGCAGGTCAACACCTTGCTGCGACTGGGCGGCAGTCCGACCACCCCCGTCATGCTGGAATTGCTCGACGGACTGTTACTGGTCTTCATCTTCGTGGAACTGCTCTACGCGGTGCGGACCTCACTGCGATCGCGTGAGCTGGTTGCCGAGCCGTTCCTGATCGTCGGCATCCTGGCCTGCATCAAGGAAATCGTCGTGGTGTCGGTGGACGCGGCCAAGCTGCTCGACAAAGGGCCGGAGTTCGCCCGAGCGATCGTTCAGGTCGGCGTGCTCGGCGGCCTGGTGCTCGTCCTGGCGATCGCCATCTTCGTGCTGCGACTGCAGCGCCGCGGCGCTGACCACATGCGCGACAAACCGGACGATTCCTAGTCGACCTGGTGGCTGACTTCCTGCTCGCCCACCCGCGCGCCGATCGCGGCGATCCACCCCGTGATCTGGCGGGCGATGTGCTGATCGGTCAGACCGACGGCAGCGAGCACCTCCCCACGCGAGGCATGCTCCTGGAACACCTGCGGGACACCGAGATCCCGGCATGGCACGTCGATCTCGGCGTGGCGCAGTGCCGCCGACACCGAGGAACCGATGCCGCCGTGCACGCCGTTGTCCTCGACCGTGACCACCAGCTTGTGCCGACGGGCCAACTCACCGACGACGTCCGGAACCGGTAGCACCCAGCGCGGATCGACCACGGTGACACCGATGCCCTGGTTGCGCAGCCGCTCGGCGACGGCCAACGCCATCGACGCGAACGATCCCACCGCGACCAGCAGCACGTCGTCGGTCAGCCCTTCGGCCGGAACAGCAAGAACGTCGATGCCGCCGCGCCGCTCAAGCGCCGGAATGTCTTCGCCCACATCACCCTTGGGGAACCGCAGCGCCGTCGGGCCGTCGTTGACCGCGAGCGCCTCCCCGAATTCCTCCCGCAGGGAGGCACCGTCACGAGGGGCCGCGACCCGGATGCCCGGGATGATGCCCAGCACCGACAGGTCCCATACCCCGTTGTGGCTGGCCCCGTCGGGCCCGGTGACACCGGCCCGGTCCAGCACCATGGTGACCGGCAGCTTGTGCAGTGCCACATCCATCATCAGCTGGTCGAACGCGCGGTTGAGGAACGTGGAGTAGAGGGCCACGACCGGATGCAGGCCACCCATGGCCAGGCCGGCCGCCGAGGTCATGGCGTGCTGCTCGGCGATACCCACGTCAAAGAACCTGTCCGGGAACCGGTCCCGGAACGCACTCAAACCCGTGGGCCCCGGCATGGCCGCGGTGATCGCCACGACATCGCGCCGTTTGGCGCCGACCTTGACCAGCTCGTCGGAGAACACCGACGTCCAACCGGGAGCGGAAGCCTTCGTCGGCAGCCCCGTCTCGGGATCGATGACGCCACAGGCGTGCATCTGATCGGCCTCGTCGTTCTCGGCATGCGCGTAGCCCATCCCCTTGCGGGTCACCACGTGCACGATCACCGGGGCCTTGAAGCCGCGGGCATGGCGCAGCGCGTTCTCCACGGCATGCTCGTCGTGACCGTCGATCGGGCCGACGTACTTGATGCCCAGATCGGTGAACATCACCTGCGGGGCGATCGCATCTTTGATGCCGGCCTTGATGCTGTGCATGCACTGGTAGCAGAACTCGCCGACGACGGGCAGCCCACGGACCGCCTTGCGGCCCTCCTCCAGGATCCGCTCGTAGCCCGGCTGCAACCGCAGGCCCGCGAGATGGTCGGCGAAGCCGCCGATGGTGGGCGCGTAGCTGCGGCCGTTGTCGTTGACGACGATGACCACCGGCCGGCCACCCGTGGCGATGTTGTTCAGCGCCTCCCAGCACATGCCACCGGTCAGAGCGCCGTCACCGACCACCGCCACCACGTGGCGATTTCGGTGCCCGGTCAGCTCGAAGGCCTTGGCCAGACCGTCGGCGTACGACAGCGCCGTGCTGGCGTGGCTGGACTCCACCCAGTCGTGCTCGCTCTCGCTGCGCGACGGGTACCCGGACAGACCGTCCTTGCACCGCAGGCTGTCGAAATCCTGTGCGCGGCCGGTCAGCATCTTGTGCACGTAGGCCTGATGACCGGTGTCGAAGACGATCGGATCGTGTGGCGAATCGAACACGCGATGCAGCGCCAAGGTGAGTTCGACGACCCCCAGGTTGGGGCCGAGATGTCCGCCGGTTGCAGCGACCTTGTGGATCAGGAACTGACGGATTTCCTGTGCCAAATCAGTCAACTCGGACTGTGACAGGTGCTGCAGATCAGCGGGACCGCGGACCTGTTCAAGCATCCAGCCAGTGTACGCACGCATCCCGAAGTCAGTCCTGTCGAGGCTGATAGATATCGGGCACACCGTCGTTGTCGGCGTCGACCGTCTCCAGCTGGTGAATACGGCGATATGCGGCATTGCGCGACACCAGGACGACCGACGCGAGCAGGCCTGCCACCACCGATCCGGTGACCACAGCGATCTTCACGTCGTCGTCGGCCACGGTGGAGTGCCCGAAGGCCAGTTCACCGATGAGCAGCGAGACCGTGAACCCGATCCCGGCCAACATCGCCACACCGAGCACGTCCCGCCAGGCGAGATCCTCGTCCAGGCTCGCGTGGGTGAAGCGGGCCAGCAGATACGTGGTGGCCAGCACGCCGATGGGTTTACCGAGCACCAGGCCGGCGATCACCCCGATGGTCACCGGGTGTGACAGGGCGCCGGCGAAACCCGACCAACCACCGACCGTCACGCCCGCCGCGAAGAACGCGAACACCGGCACGGCAAACCCTGCCGACAGCGGGCGTACGAGGTGTTCGAAGTGCTTGGCCGACGCGTGGCGGCCCAGGACCGGAACGGTGAACCCGAGCACCACCCCGGCCACGGTGGCGTGCACACCACTGGCATGGACGAGCGCCCAGGCCACGATCGCCGGCGGCATCAGGATCCACCACTGGCGCACACCCCGCTGCACAGCAAACGCATACAGCGCAATGGGAATCAGCGCGGCGGCCAACGGCCCGAGCGCCACGTCATCGGTGAAGAAAACGGCGATCACCGTGATGGCCAGCAGGTCGTCGACCACTGCCAGGGTCAGCAGGAAGATCCGCAGCGCCGCGGGCAGGTGGGTGGACACCACGGCCAGCACCGCCAGCGCGAAAGCGATGTCGGTGGCGATGGGGACCGCCCACCCGCCGAGGTTCTCCGGATGGCCCGAGAACATGTTGATCCCGACGAAGATCGCCGCGGGCACCACCATGCCGCCGACGGCCGCCGCGATCGGCAGCGCGGCACGGGCCGGGTCACGCAGGTCGCCCGCGACGAATTCACGCTTGAGCTCCACGCCCACGACGAAGAAGAAGACGGCCAGCAGCCCGTCGGCGGCCCAGGCCGACAGACTCAGGTTCAGGTGCAGCGACTGCGGGCCGATGACAAATTCCGAGAGCCGGTGATAGCCGCTCGACCACGGGGAGTTCGCCCAGACCAGCGCCGCGCCGGCGGCGGCCAGCAGCAACGCCCCGCCGACGGTCTCGGTGCGCAGCAGATCAGAGACCCGCTGCCACTCCGGCCACGACCCGCGCGCGAGCAGGCGTCGGCTGGTGGGTGAACGGCGATTGGTCATCGGGCTCCTGAAGTCAGCATGCATCGAACGCCGACCAGACTTCCCGGCACACCTGCGGTTCACGCTAACAGGTGCGGTACGTGAGCAAATATCGACGAAGTCCGTGGCAGCGCCTCAAACCGGCGGCGAAACGCCGACCATCATGATTACGTAGGGTGTAGGCGAAGTCGATTACTCCGGGGTGCTGGTTGAGTCCATTCGATCACTATTACGCGCGTACTGCCTTGCTGGCAGCGCAGGGCAAGCGCGCCGGTATGCAGCGCCTCGTCGGGGTCACCATCGTCGGACTGAGTCTGGTGCCATTGCTGTTGCTGGTCAGTCCGATGGGGCCACGCGGCGGCCTCCAGTACGTCGCGGTGGCGGTCGGCATCGGCGGCCTGACCCTGGCGCAGTGGTGGTGGCGGCGGCAGTGGCCCAGCCGCACCCAGTCGTGGGCCGTCGTGACCCTCGGGACGGCCTGCATCGCGGCGACCTGCATCCTGCTGGTGGATCCGGTAGTCGGCCTCATGGGTTCCAGTTCGTTGAGCCTGATCACCGCCTACACCGCATTCCTGCACAGCCGCCGGGTATTGCACCTGACCTGGGTGGCCTCCGGCGCCGTGGTGGCCTTCCTCGGGGTCCGGGTGGGCCTCACCGACGTCTGGCTCGGGGCCGTCGGCACGCTGGTCGCGCTCCTGGTGATCCTTAGCACTTCGGCGCTGTGCCGGATGGCGGTCGAGCTGATCGAACCCGACCGCGTCCAGCATCCGAGCGAGATCGACCCGCTGACCGGTCTGCTCAACCGCGAGGCCTTCGACATGCACACCGCCACGATGCTCGGCTCCCACAGCCGCCACGACGACCAGTACCTGGTGGTCGTGGCCGTCGGCATCGATGACATGGCGCTGCTCAGCGACATGGACGGCAGCCACAGCACGTTGCACGCCCGCGTCGCGGTCGCCCAGGCGATCCGCGAGACCGTACGCCACAAGGTCCCGCTGGCCCACGTGTCCGACAGCGAGTTCCTGATCGCCGACGTGTTCAAGACCAACGATCCGTCACCCCTGGTGAACCGGATCCGCATGGCGCTGACCACCACGCCCATGCGGTTGACCGCCAGCATCGGCAGCGCGTGCAGCCAGCTGCGTCCGCTGACCGAACTGCCCACTCCGCAGATCGTCGACGCCCTGGTGACCCTGGCCCACACGGCGATGAATCAGTCGAAGGCCGAGGGCGGTAATCGCGCCACCTACGCCCACTTCCCCACCCCCACGATGGGCCCCGACGCCCAGGAATGAGTCGGGCCCGTTCAGCGGGTCAGCACGGCGACGCACTCCACGTGATGGGTGAGCGGGAAGGAATCGAACACCCGCAATTCCTCCACGGCGTACCCGTGCCGCAGATACAGCCCCACGTCGCGGGCGAATGACGCAGCCTCACAACCGATGTGGATGACCCTCGGCGCCTCGGTGGCGGCCAGCGCGTCGATCACCTCACGCCCGGCACCGGTGCGCGGCGGATCGAGCACCACGACATCGGGATGTCCCGACTGCGCGGACAGCGCACGCCGCACCGAATCGGTGACCACCGAGACCCAGGGCAGGTCGGCCAACGCGCTGCGCGCGGCACGCGACGCCCCCCGGGAGGTGTCGACCGTCAGTACCCGTCCGTCAGGCCCGACCTGCTCGGCCAGCGCGGCGGCGAAGACCCCGGCACCGCCGTACAGATCCCACGCCGTCATGCCCGGCTGCAGCCCGGACCGATCGGCTACCAGTCCGCTGTAGAGCGCGGCCGCGTCACGGTGGGCCTGCCAGAACGCCGTCACCGGCAGCATCCACTGCCGGTCACCGATGCGCTGCAGCGCCTCGTACTCGCCTTCGATCACGCGCGTCTGACTCTTCGCACCGGCCGCACGACCGTCTCGGCGGCCGGTCTTGGGGCCCGACTGAACGATGTGCCTGCGTCCGTCGGAATCCAGCACCGCGTGCACGTGCGCGCCGGGCGTCCAACGCATCTCTGCCAGTCCGTCGGTCAGCTCCGCCGGCAGCTGTGCGCAGTCGAGGTCGGTCACCAGCTCCGCGCTGTGGTAGCGGTGGAACCCGGCCCGGCCGTCGCCTGTCGTGTCCAGCCGTACCCGGGTGCGCCAGCCGAGTACGTCACCGGCACCCACCGGCTCGGCCGCGGGCGGCTCGTCGCTCTGCTCGTCGCCCCAGGTGTATCCGCCCAGCCGGGCCAGCTGGTTGGCCACCACCGCGCCCTTGAGCCGACGCGCCGCACCGGGCTCGGCGAATGCCAGATCGCAGCACCCGGCACCGTCGACGCCGGCGATCCGGCACAGCGACGCGACCCGGTCCGGTGACGGATCTATCACCTCGACAACCTCTGCGTGCCAATACGATCCGCGCTCGTCGAGCACCTTGACCCGTACGGTCTCGCCGGGCAGGGCATAGCGGACGAACACCACGCGGCCGTCGTGGCGGGCCACACAGCTGCCACCGTTGGCCGCCGGGCCCGTGGTCAGAGTCAGTTCCGTCATTCCAGAAAACCCCTGCGCGCGTCGCCCGGAGTGGCGCGAGGCTGCAGCGCCTTGAGCCGCTCCGACGAATTCAGTTGCCACGGAACCGAAGTCACCATCACGTTCGGCATGAACAGCAGCCGGCCCTTGAGCCGCAACGCGCTCTGGTTGTGCAGCACCTGCTCCCACCAGTGCCCCACCACATATTCGGGGATGAACACCGTCACCACCGTGCGCGGCGATTCCTTGGTAACCCGTTTGACGTAATCCAGCACCGGCCGGGTGATTTCGCGGTAGGGCGAGGCGATCACCTTCAACGGCACGCTGATGTCACTGTCTTCCCACTGGTGCACCAGGGCACGGGTCTCGGCGTCGTCGACGCTGACCGTGATCGCCTCCAGCACGTCCGGCCGCGTGGCCCGCGCATACGCCAGCGCCCGCTTGGTCGGCAGGTGCAGCTTTGACACCAGGACCACCGCGTGGTTGCGGCTCGGCAGGACGATGTCACCCTCGGCCTCGTCTTCCCTTTCGAGTTCGCGGGCGACGGTGTCGTAATGCTTGTGGATGAGTTTCATGATCACGAACAGGGCGCTCATCGCCAGGATCGCGATCCAGGCACCGGCGACGAACTTGGTGACCACGACGACCACCAGCACCGCACCGGTGGCGGTGAGCCCGACCGCGTTGATGATGCGCGACCGCATCATGTGCCGCCGCACCGCCGGGTCGGTCTCGGTGCGCAACAACCGGGTCCAGTGCCGGACCATGCCGATCTGGCTGAGGGTGAACGACACGAACACACCGACGATGTAGAGCTGGATCAGCGCGGTCACCTCGGCCCGGAAAGCCACCACGAAGGCGATCGCGGCAAGGGCGAGGAACAGGATGCCGTTCGAGAACGCCAGCCGGTCACCGCGCGTGTGCAGCTGCCGCGGCAAGAAGCGGTCCTGGGCCAGGATCGACCCGAGCACCGGAAAGCCGTTGAATGCCGTGTTGGCCGCCAAGACGAGGATCAGCGCGGTGACTCCTGCGATCAGGTACAGGCCCACCGGGAAGTCGTGGAACACCGCATCGGCGAGTTGCGCGATCAGGGTCTTCTGGTGATAGTCCGGCGGCGCACCGATCAGCTGTTCGTGCGGACGCTCGGCGATCTGCACGCCGGTCGCCTTCGACAGCAGAATGATTCCCATGAACAGCGTCACCGAGATGACCCCGAGCAGCAGCAGGGTGGTTGCCGCATTACGCGACTTGGGTTTCCGGAACGCCGGCACGCCGTTGCTGATCGCCTCGACACCGGTCAGGGCCGCCGAACCGGACGAGAACGCCCGGGCCACCAGGAACACCAGCGCGAAACCGAGGACTTCGCCATGTTCGGGGCGGATCTCGAAACCGGCGGACTCCGCGCGCAGCGGATGGTCCAGAACGTAGATCTGGAACAGACCCCAGCCCAGCATGATGTACATGCCGATCATGAACGCGTAGGTGGGAATCGCGAAGGCGGTACCCGATTCCCGCAGCCCGCGCAGGTTCATCGACGCCAGCAGCAGGATCGCCGCCACCGCGAACATCACCTTGTGTTGAGCGACGAACGGCACCGCCGAACCGATGTTCGACATCGCCGAGGACATCGACACCGCAACGGTCAGCACATAATCCACCATCAGCGCGCTGGCCACCGTGAGGCCGGCGGTCGGCCCGAGGTTCGTGGTGACGACTTCGTAGTCACCGCCACCGGACGGATAGGCGTGCACGTTCTGCCGGTAACTGGCGATCACGATCAGCATCACGGCCGCGACCGCCAGACCGATCCAGGGCGTCAGCGAGTAGGCCGTCAGCCCCGCCACCGAGAGCACCAGGAAGATTTCCTCTGGCGCATAGGCCACCGACGACAACGCATCGGAGGCGAACACCGGCAGGGCGATCCGTTTGGGCAGAAGCGTGTGAGAGAGCTTGTCGCTGCGGAACGGCCGCCCCAGTACCAACCGGCGCGTTGCCGTCGAAAGCTTGGACACGAGAGCCAAGACTAAGCCCGAACACGAAAAGTCGTCACAAAGCTGTAGCGTTCGAGTGCAACGGTTAAGCGCAACAGCGCTCCTCTGTCACCGGAAAGGACCGTCGGGTGCGTGTAGTCGTCATGGGGTGCGGCCGGGTGGGCGCGTCCCTCGCAGACAGCCTGGCCCGCATCGGCCACGAGGTCGCGGTCATCGACCGCGACACCACCGCGTTCCACCGGCTCTCGCCGGAGTTCGCCGGTGAGCGTGTGCTCGGGATGGGCTTCGACCGTGACGTGCTGCTGCGCGCCGGCATCGAGGAGGCCGGGGCGTTCGCCGCGGTGTCCTCGGGCGACAACTCCAACATCATCTCGGCGCGGGTGGCCCGTGAGACGTTCGGCGTCGAGCGCGTGGTGGCCCGTATCTACGACGCCAAGCGTGCTGCCGTCTACGAACGGCTGGGGATCCCGACGGTGGCGACCGTGCCGTGGACCACCGATCGTCTGCTCAACGTGCTCACCAGGGAGACCGAGACCACCAAGTGGCGCGATCCCTCGGGCAACGTGGGCGTGGCCGAACTTCCGCTGCACCAGGATTGGGCCGGGCACCTGGTCACCGATCTGGAGGCGGCCACGGGTGGCCGCGTGGCCTTCATGATCCGGTTCGGCAACGGCTACCTTCCCGAACCCAAGACCGTGATCCAGGCCGGCGACCAGGTGTACGCGGCCGCGGTATCCGGGCACATCGCCGAGGCGCTGGCCATCGCGGCGCTGCCGCCGAGCGAGGACTTGGAGTCGCACTGATGAAGGTTGCCATCGCCGGGGCCGGGGCCGTGGGTCGCTCCATCGCCCGCGAGTTGCTCGAGAACAACCACGATGTGACGCTGCTGGAGCGCAATCCCACCCACATCGACGTCGATGCCATCCCGGCCGCACACTGGCGGCTCGGCGATGCCTGTGAGCTCACCGTGATGGAGTCGGTCAAGCTCGAGGAATTCGACGTGGTGATCGCGGCGACCGGTGACGACAAGGTCAATGTCGTGGTCAGCCTGCTGGCCAAGACCGAGTTCGCGGTGCCGCGGGTGGTGGCCCGCGTCAACGACCCCCGGAACGAGTGGCTGTTCGACGAGAACTGGGGTGTGGACGTGGCGGTGTCGACACCGCGCATGCTCGCCTCGCTCGTCGAGGAGGCTGTCGCCGTCGGCGACCTCGTGCGCCTGATGGAGTTCCGCAAGGGGCAGGCCAACCTGGTCGAGATCACCCTGCCCGATGACACCCCGTGGGGCGGCAAGCCCGTCAAACGGCTCGAGCTGCCCCGCGACACCGCCCTGGTGACGATCCTGCGCGGCGCCAGGGTGATCGTGCCCGAATCCGACGACCCCCTCGAGGGTGGGGATGAGCTGCTGTTCGTCGCGGTCACCGAGTCCGAGGACGAGCTGCGCGAGCTGCTGCTGCGTCCGGCGCCGCGCTAGGTAGTCTCAGTCGGCGCTCTGCGTCGCATCCTGTGCGTGCACAGCGCGCTGGGCGGCCCTGATGGCCAGATACGTCACCAGCGCCGCCACGGCGGTCAGCGGCCAGCCCATCGCGATACGTGCGAAACCCAACCAGCCCGTCTGGTCGGAGTCGTACAGATACTGCTGCACCAGAAAGCGCGACCCGAACACCGCAACCCAGGTGAGGGTGGCGATGTCGAATGCCGTCACCGCCTTCCGGACGTCACGCCAGGCCCGGTCGTGGGTGTTCACCCAACCCCAGATGTAGCCGACCACCGGACGCCGGATGAGCACCGATACCCCGAACAGCACCGTGTACACCAGCGAGCTCCAGATGCCAAGCAGGAAATAGCCTTTCGACTCCCCCACCACGTAGGCGATCAGGGCACTGACACCCACGGCGAAGAATCCCGACACCGCGGGCTGAACGGATTCGCGGCGGATCAACCGCCAGATGAGGATCAGTGTCGCCACCCCGAGCGCGGCGGCGATCGCCGGCATCAGGCCGAACGCCGTGGACACCGGGACGAACACCACCACCGGCAGCGACGAATAGATCAGGCCGCTGATGCCGCCCATCTGGTCCAGCACCGCACGTCCGCCGCCATGGGCAGGCGTCAGCGCCGGGTCACTCTCGGGGGGTTCAGGTGCGTTGCCTGTGTCCTCTTCGGGCTGGCTCACTTCTGAATTTCGTAGCGGGGGTTGTATATCGCCTTCGCGCCGTTCTCCAGCTTGCCGACCCGGCCGTGCACCCTCAGAGTGCACCCCGACTCGATGCCCGGAATACGCCGCTGTCCCAGCCACACCAACAACACCGTGTCGGTACCGTCGAACAATTCGGCCTTGATGCCGCCGGAACACCCCTTGCCGTTACATTCCACGCTGCGCAGGGTGCCGACCATCGTCACTTCCTGGCCGCGCTGGGCGTCGATCGCTTTCAGCGCGCCGGTGTTGGCGGCCTCATCGCTGAGCTCTTCGACATCAAGCTGTTCGGGGTCTTCCGTCAGGCGTCGCGTAAGCCGGCGCAGATACCCTTCGGCCGTAGCCATGGCCTCTCCTGACCTTCTGCGGATCCACTGTGAATCCGCCCAACCAACGCCACCGTAGACCTCTTGTGCACCGAATGCCACGTGGGGTGTGGGTCGGCACGCCGACGATTTGACCGGGCAGGCACGATCGTGTGATGAGCGTCATTCTGCGCGGTGTCCCAACCGTTCTCCTGCCCGGTACCGGGTCCGACGACAACTACGTCTACCGGGCCTTTTCCGATGCGCTGCATGATGCCGGCGCGCTGGTGGTGACCCCGCCGCCGACTCCGGACCGGCTCGTCGAGGGCTACCTGCAGGCGCTGGACGACGCTGCCCGGTCGGGCCCCATCGCCGTCGGCGGAGTGTCCATCGGCGCCGTCGTGGCGGTGCGGTGGGCGTTGGACCATCCCGGCCGGGCCGTGGCGGTGCTGGCCGCCCTGCCGCCGTGGACGGGGACCTCCCAGCACGCCCCCGCCGCGCTGCTGGCCCGGCAGTCGGCGGATCTGCTGCGTCGGGACGGGCTGGCGGCCACGGTGGCCCAGATGCGGGCTTCCAGCCCGGCGTGGCTCGCCGACGAGCTGGCCCGTTCCTGGGTGGGCCAGTGGCCCACCCTGCCCGACGCGATGGAGGAAGCGGCCGGTTACCGCGCACCCGACAGTACCGAACTCGAACAACTTCGGATACCGATGGGCGTCGCCGTCGCAACCGACGATCCGGTGCACCCTGCCGAGGTCGGCTACGAATGGGTGGCCGCTGCACCGCAGGCGGCGCTGCGCTCGGTCACGCTCGAACAGATGGGGCTCGATACCGGCGTACTGGGCACCGCATGTGTGGCGGCGCTGCAGGAGGCCGCCAGCGACACCGTCGCGAGCTGAGGAGTCTCAGCCGCCGGTGATGGTGCGCAGCTGCTGCATCGCCGAGCCCTGCACACTGCGCCGGGCCACCGGCTCGGCCGGCGGCTGGTCCTGCGGCGGGGTCTGTGACGTGGCTGCGAGCTGCTGGGCCGCCTGCTGCATCGCGGCCTGTTGCGCCGCGGCCTGAAGCTGGGCGGCCATCGGCTCGGGCAGCTCCACCTGCAGTGGTGTCCGTACCGGTAAGGGTGTGTCTCCGCGACGAATCACGGTGTCAGCCAATGATGCCCGGGCCTCGTCCGCGAGCGCGTCGATGGTCTCCGGGGCTCCGTTGACCACACAGCGCACCATCCAGCGGTAGCCGTCGACGCCGATGAACCGCACCACGCCGCCATTGCCCGAGCCGACCACCTCGCGGCCCCACGGGCCGTCCTGGATGGCCACAGAGCTGGCGTCCTTGCGCAGCGACTCGGCGAGCTCACCGGCCACCTCACGCCAGAGGCCTGCGCTCTTGGGCGCGGCGTAGGCGGCGATGGTGAAACGCCCGTTGGGAGTCACCACCCATACCGCGCTGGGCGCTCCGGCCTCGTTGAGCTCAACCTGCACCTGACCGCCGTCGGGCATGGGGATCAACACCGAGCCGAGGTCGAGCCGACCCTGCACCGCGACGGCGGGGTCGTCGAAGTCTTCGACGTCGAACGGGCCCTGATCATCGGCCCAGTCGTCGCTCTGGTCCTCGTCAGTCGTTTCTGCCGCAACCGGTTGTTCGACAACCTGTGCATCAGCCGTGTCGTCTGCCGAATCGTTGTTCTTGCGTTTTCCGAATGCCATCACAAACTCGCATGTCCGCCGGAGGAACCGTGGCCGCCATCGCCACGGGAGGTGTCAGCCAGGCCCGCCTCGTCGAAGGAGGTCACCTCGACCAACTCGGGCAGTTCTACCCGCTGAACCAGCAGCTGGGCAATCCGGTCACCGCGGTTGATCACGATCGGCGTGTCCGGATCGAGGTTGATCAGCGAGACCTTGATCTCGCCGCGGTAGCCGGCGTCAACGGTGCCCGGGCTGTTGACGATCGAAAGACCCACGCGGGCAGCCAAACCCGACCGCGGGTGGATCAGGCCCACCATTCCGTGCGGGATGGCCACGGCGACGCCGGTGGGCACGAGCTCCCGTTGTCCGGGGGCCAGTTCGACATCGCGCGCGCTGTAGAGGTCTACGCCCGCGTCACCATCGTGCGCCCGGCTGGGCATCGGTAGTTCGCGGTCCAATCGGACGACCGCCAGAGAGGTGGACACGACGTCACAGATTACTCTGAGCCGCGTGTCAGACACGCGCGCAACCGCCCAAAGCGTTCACTACCGCGAACGTTTGTGGGTGCCCTGGTGGTGGTCGCTGCCTGCTGCAGTGCTGGCAGGAGTGATTGCATTCGAGATCGGGCTGGCCGCGCCGGCGATCCCGGCGTGGTTGCCGTACGTACTGCTCTTCGGCGTGGCGGCGGCAGTGCTGATGTGGTTCAGCAAGACCGAGTTGAAGGTCGTGCGCGACAGCGGGGGCGACACCGAGTTGTGGATCGGTGACGCGCACCTGCCGACGAGCGTCATCTCGCGCGCCGCGGAGGTACCGCGGTCGGCGAAGTCGGCGGCGCTGGGCCGTCAGCTCGATCCCGCCGCCTACGTGGTGCACCGGGCCTGGGTGGGCCCGATGGTCCTGGTGGTGCTCGACGATCCGGATGACCCCACCCCGTACTGGTTGATCAGTTCGAGGCATCCGGATCGTGTCCTGGCGGCGCTGCGCGGCTGAGCCGCGAATCAAGCAAGAGCGGGTGAGCCGCGAATTCAGCTCGAGCGGCTGAGCCGCGAATCAAGAGCCAGTGGCTGAGCCGCCGATCAGGCGGCGCAGTCCGTACAGATCATCACACCGTTCTTCTCGCTTGCCAGCCGGCTGCGGTGATGCACCAGGAAGCAGCTGGAGCAGGTGAACTCGTCGGCCTGCTTCGGGACCACCCGAACCGACAATTCCTCGCCGGACAGGTCTGCGCCCGGCAGCTCGAACGACTCGGCCGATTCTGATTCATCGACATCCACCACGGCGGACTGTGCCTCGTTGCGCCGCGCCTTGAGCTCCTCGAGCGAATCCTCGGAAACCTCGTCTGCTTCGGAACGCCGCGGAGCGTCGTAGTCGGTAGCCATCGTCTGTGTCCCCTCCCTTACCTTGCAGCAGAGCTTTGTACCAGCGTCGAACGCATTCCCCAAATGATTCGTGCCCGTATTGCCACACGTTTCAGTGTGATTTACATCACACTACCGTCTGAGCTCTGCTGCGTCAGCGAACACCGTTGCCCTTAGAGTGCATGTGTGGTCGCGCAAATCACCGATGGCACCGCCTTCGACCGACACGGTCGACCGTTCCGTCGGCGCAGTTTCGTTCCCGGCATCGTGCTGTTCGTCGCACTGGCGGTGGTGACGATGATCGTGTGGATCATCGCGCTCAACCAACCGACCGATGTGCACGTGGCCGCGGTCTGCAACAACCCGCCGCCCGCCGCTGATCCGGCGGCCCCGAAGCTGGGCGAACAGGTGGCCTTCTCGGCGATGACCGACGTCACGCCGGCCCCGTTGGCCGAGACCAGGATCCGGGTGCTCAACGCCAGCGGCCAGGGCGGGCAGGCCGGCGAGGTGGCCGGCGCACTGCGCGATCTGGGCTTCGCCCAACCCGAGGCCGCCAACGACCCGATCTACGCCAACACCCGGCTGGAATGCCAGGGCCAGATCCGGTTCGGTCCGTCCGGCCGCGCCGCTGCCGCATCGGTCTGGCTGGTGGCCCCGTGCACCGAACTCTTCCAGGACGAAAGGCCGGACGCCACAGTCGATCTGGCACTCGGCACGGAGTTCAGTGAACTCGCCAGCAACGACGACATCAGGGCCGTGCTGGCCAGCCTGCGACCCGACGCCACCGCGCCGTCGGATTCCGCGCTCCTGTCAAAGATCCATACCGCCGCCTGCTAACGCGTCGCGCAGACCGTCGGCAATGCCCGGCGCCGACGCCGCCGCGTATTCGGCGCCGGGTGTGGTCGGCAACCACACCGTCGCCCCCGCTTCGGCCGCGATCAGCGCCGCGGCGGCCCAGTCCCAGACTTGGACGTCCTCTTCGTAATAGGCGTCCAACCGGCCGGCGGCAACCATGCAGAGGTCCAGCGCGCAGGAACCGATGCGGCGCACGTCACGCACCGTGGGCAGGATGTGTGCCAGCACACCGGCCTGCCTCGCGCGCCGGTCGGGATCGTAGGAGAACCCGGTACCCACCAGCGCCATCGACAACTCGTCGACGGCGCTGCACCGCAACGGGGTACGTACGCCTGCCCGTACCACCTCAGCGCCGTGCCCGAGCGCGGCCGAGTACACCTCGCCGGCGGGCACATTCGCCACGGCTCCGGCCACCGACCGGCCGTCGAACTGCGCGGCCACCGACACCGCATAAGCCGGAATGCCGTAGACGAAGTTGACGGTGCCGTCGATCGGGTCGAGCACCCAACTGAGGCCGTCACGCCCCTCCTGCTGACCGCCCTCCTCCTCCCCCAGGATCGCCTCTGACGGCCGCAACACCGCCAACCGCTCACGCAGCCACCGTTCGGTTTCGGTGTCGACGATCGTGACGGGGTCGGTCGGGGTGCTCTTGGCTCTCACCGCTCCCGGGGCCGGTGCCCCGTCGGAGTTCGCCGCGGCACCGAACACCTCGGCACGCCGGCGCGCGACGAACTCTGCGGCTTCGGTGGCGAGTTGCTCGGCCACCGCCTTCAGGGCGGGAGCATCGAAACTGTTGTCGGTCACGGCTCTATCGCAACACCTTCCGACGGAAAAGTCGCTTCCGGGGGGATGCCGGACCGCACGCGCGGGCGTTGGCGAACAACTAGGGTGGTGGCGCGCTTGGTTTGTCCCTATCCCCTTCCGACAGCCTCCTCACCGCCTGTCCCTCAAAGGAGCACCCATGACCGCACCCGACGCACCCGCGGCAGATCCGGTTTCCTCCGAAGCGACCCAACGCCGCGGATTCGGCGTCGACGTCGGCGGCAGCGGGATCAAGGGCGGCATCGTCGACCTCGACACCGGACAACTCGTCGGCGAGCGGTTCAAGCTCGACACGCCGCAGCCGTCCACCCCGGAATCGGTGGCGAAGACGGTGGCTGCGGTGGTGGCCGAGTTCGGCTGGACCGGCAAGGTGGGCGTCACCTACCCGGGGGTGGTCACCGAAGGCATCGTGCGCACCGCGGCCAATGTCGACAAGGGCTGGATCGGCGTCAACGCCTCCGAGGTGATCAGCGCCGCGCTCGGCGGACTGCCGGTGCGCGTACTCAACGACGCCGACGCCGCCGGCCTGGCCGAGGAACACTACGGGGCGGGCAAGGACAACTCCGGTGTCGTGGTGCTCCTGACCTTCGGCACCGGCATCGGCTCGGCGGTGATCCACAACGGGGTGTTGTTGCCCAACACCGAGTTTGGCCACCTACAGGTCGACGGCAAGGAAGCCGAGCACCGCGCCGCGTCGTCGGTCAAGGAGCGCAAGGATTGGAGTTACGCGCGCTGGAGCGAAGAGGTGAACAAGGTTCTGGTGACGATCGAGAACGCGATCTGGCCGGACCTGTTCATCGCCGGCGGCGGCATCAGCCGCAAGTCGGACAAGTGGCTACCACTGCTGAAGATCCGCACCCCGATCGTGCCCGCGGCGCTGCTCAACACCGCAGGCATCGTGGGGGCGGCCATGGCCAGTCAGGTACCGGGGGCCACCGACCCGCAAGCTACCAATCGGTAACTTTGCCGGGTTGGGTCGGTCATGTGTCGAAATTTGCCGCTCGGCACGGTGAACTCCCACACTGTCGTTACAATGGTCCTCGGCGGCCGCCTACCGAATAGCGGTGAATATCCCAGCCGATAGAACGCCAACATTCGATAGCAGACGCTTTCGGTGGACTATGCCCATACCCACCGAGAATTTCGCGAGACCGAAAGGGTGTACGTGGCAGCGACAAAAGCAAGCCCGGCGACCGACGAGCCGGTGAAGCGCACCGCTACCAAGACTCCCGCCAAGAAGGCCCCGGCCAAGCGGGCAGCCAAGAGCACTGCAGCCAAGGCCGAGGGCGGCACCGCCACCAAGCGCGCTCCCGCCAAGAAGGCGCCCGCCAAGAAGGCCGCCAAGGCCGCGGCGGGCAAGCCCGAGGACCTCAACGACGATCTGGAGACCACCGACGACCTGGAGGCAGGTCCGGGCGAGGATCTCGACGTCGAGGACACCGACCTCGAGCTCGACGACGATCTCGGTAGTGACGACGACGTCGAGGAGTCGGGCGACGACGAGGACGACGAGGACGAGGCCGAGGAGGGCAAGGACGCCAAGGCTGCCGCGCCGGCTGCGGGAAAGGCGGCCAAGTCCGACGAGGAGCATCCCGAGCCGTCCGAGAAGGACAAGGCCTCCGGAGACTTCGTCTGGGACGAGGAAGAGTCCGAGGCACTGCGGCAGGCACGTAAAGACGCCGAGCTGACGGCCTCGGCCGACTCGGTCCGCGCCTACCTCAAGCAGATCGGCAAGGTCGCGCTGCTCAACGCCGAGGAAGAGGTCGAGCTCGCCAAGCGCATCGAGGCCGGGCTGTTCGCCACCCAGAAGATGGCCGAGTTCGTCGAGAAGGGCGAGAAGCTCACCACTCAGGTCCGGCGCGACTACCAGTGGATCTGCCGTGACGGCGACCGCGCGAAAAACCATCTGCTGGAAGCCAACCTGCGTCTGGTGGTCTCGCTGGCCAAGCGCTACACCGGCCGCGGCATGGCGTTCCTGGACCTGATCCAGGAAGGCAACCTCGGTCTGATCCGCGCGGTCGAGAAGTTCGACTACACCAAGGGTTACAAGTTCTCGACGTACGCCACCTGGTGGATCCGTCAGGCCATCACCCGCGCCATGGCCGACCAGGCCCGCACCATCCGTATTCCGGTGCACATGGTCGAGGTGATCAACAAGCTCGGCCGTATCCAGCGCGAGCTGCTGCAGGACCTGGGCCGCGAGCCCACGCCCGAAGAGCTGGCCAAGGAAATGGACATCACGCCGGAGAAGGTGCTGGAGATCCAGCAGTACGCGCGTGAACCCATCTCGCTGGACCAGACCATCGGCGACGAGGGTGACAGCCAGCTCGGTGACTTCATCGAGGACTCCGAGGCCGTCGTGGCCGTCGATGCCGTGTCGTTCACGCTGCTTCAGGATCAGCTGCAGTCGGTGCTGGAGACGCTGTCCGAGCGCGAGGCGGGCGTGGTCCGGTTGCGGTTCGGCCTCACCGACGGTCAGCCCCGCACGCTCGACGAGATCGGCCAGGTCTACGGCGTCACGCGTGAGCGCATCCGCCAGATCGAGTCCAAGACCATGAGCAAGCTGCGCCACCCCAGCCGCTCGCAGGTGCTGCGCGACTACCTGGACTAAGTCCGCGTCGAGTAGCCGACAGACAACGAAATCGGCCCCCTCCGTTCGACGGAGGGGGCCGATTTCTTACTTGCCGTCCGAATCCTTTTCGGACGCGGCGCCGCCGCGCGAAGCGCTTGCCGCGCCGACACTCTCGGACACCTTCTTCGCAGCGTCCTTGATGCCGGCGACCGAGGACTTCACCGCCGACCTCAGCTGACCGGCGACATCGGAAACGCCGGTGCGAGCCTGCTCGCCGGCGCGCTTGGTGTCGGCGAAGGCCTTTCCGGGCCTGACCAGGTTGCCGCTGGACAGATCCGTTGCACCCTTGCCCCGCACCGAGGCCGTCACCTTCTCGGCCACACTGCTGTGGTCGGACCCGGCCGAAGTCTGCGCTTCCTTCGGGTCGGACACGGCAGCGTTGAGCGGCTTCAGCATGTCGGTGGCCGAACCGGTATTCGGGACAGCGCCCTTGACCGTGTCGGACACCTTGTCGGTGAGCTCGGATACCGGTTCCGGATCCGGGGTGCTCGCCTTGCCGATGGCCTTGTCGACCCGCTTGATGATTTCGGCGTTGATCGCACGGCTGAACTTGGCCACCGTGAACGAGGCATCGGCCATACTGCGGTTGATCGCCGTCGCCACCTTGATCACGTCACCGGTGGCCAAGGAGTCCGTCACCTGTTTCATGGCGGCTTCGAGCTGGCGGGTCAGCGTCCGCATCTGCAGCCCGACCTCGTGCGCCAGTGTCGGCTCGGGGCTGAACCGCTGGCCGTTCCAGTCCACGAGGGTCCAGCCGTCCTCGGGGTTTCCTTCGATGACGACGTAGTCGGTGTTGCCCAGCGCATGCTGGCTCAGCAGCATGCCCTTCTCCGCCAAGGTGAGGTTCTTGGCGTTCATCATGGTCCAGAACATGATGGTGCCGCCGTGCGAGAACACGACGACGTTGCGGTCGCCCTTGTCGTACATGGTCTTCAACGCGCCGTCGACGCGCGCGTCGAACTCGTTGCCGTCGATCGAACCCGGGATTCGGGCGCCGAGCTGACCGGCGAACGCCCACGCGATCGGCGCCTTGAGGTAGCCGTCCAGCGCCCCGCTCTCGGGCGTGCCCTCGTAGTCGCCGGCCTCGATCTCCTGTAGGCCGGGCAGCACCTGGATCGGCAGACCCAGATACGCCGACATCGGTTCTGCGGTCTGCTGGGTGCGGATCATCTGCGACGCATAGATCGCGTCGTAGTTGTTGTCCCCCAGCCGGTCGGCGACCGCCTGAGCCTGCTCACGTCCGAGCGGGGTGAGCGACGGCCCCGGCGTCGAGGTGTCGATGTTGCCCGACGTGTTGCCTGCGGACTGGCCGTGACGCACGAAAGTGACCCGCATGTTGTCGGCCGCCCAGGCGGGCAGCACGGACATCACGAAAAAGCCGAAGGCAGTCAGCACGATGCCAAGGCCTCTCCATGTCGTTCTCGAACGACGACGCACAGCAGGTGCGGCGCCGTTGCCGAGCTTGCTCGGTCGGACCATTTCCCCTCCATCTATTTGGTTGTCGAGCACGTCGTGGTGACAGCTCGGATCTGCCCGGACGAATACGACTCCCCCACCGGGGATTTCGACGGGAGGCAACCGATTTCTGGGTGTCGACCGCCTCACTGCACCGGGCCATGTGATCGTGCGCACTCACCACGCGTCCGGGCGCGGCAGTCTCGCTCAGCGGTACAGAATCTTGGGCCGTGTGGTATAGCGCGGGTCCAGCCCGCAGTCGTTCAGACCGCAATCGCGCTGGGCAAGAGCCGGATTCCATGTGTCTCACTGCGCGGTACACCGCAGCCGGAGACAGGACCGATGTGGTGTCGTGAAGCACAGGAGGGGCGATATGAAAGTCGATCCGGAGATCGCGGCGCTACTACCCGTGCTGAATACCGGCTTCCCGGCTGTCGAGGCGGTGAGCGGGGCCGAGGCCAGGGCCGCCGTGCGGTCCCGGTACCGACCTCCGCTGCAGCCGCGGCCGATCGGAGCGATCGAGGAGCGGAAGTTACCGGGCCCTGCGGGCGACATCCCCGTCCGGATCTATTGGCCGGCAGCGCCTTCCGGCGCCCTGGCACCGATGGTGGTGTTCGCGCACGGCGGCGGGTTCGTGTTCTGCAACCTCGACACCCACGACGACCTGTGCCGATCGCTGGCCAACGGCATCGGCGCGGTGGTGGTGTCCGTCGACTACCGTCTGGCGCCCGAGGCGCGGTGGCCGGCAGCGGCCGAGGACGTGTACGCCGTGCTGTGCTGGGTCGCGCGCCGTGGCGACGAACTCGGCGGTGACGCGACGAAGCTCGTCGTCGCGGGCGACAGTGCCGGCGGCAATCTCGCCGCCGTGACCACGATCCTCGCCCGTGACCGCGGCGGGCCGGTCCTCGCGGGTCAGGCACTGCTGTATCCGGTCATCGCAGCGGACTTCGACACCGCGTCGTACCGGAGATTCGCCACCGGGTTCTACAACACCCGGGCCGCCATGGCGTGGTACTGGGATCAGTACGTTCCCGACACCGGGGACCGAGCCCATCCGCATGCCGCCCCACTGCACGCGGACCTGCGCGGACTGCCGCCTGCGGTGGTCGTCACCGCGGGCTTCGACCCGTTGCATTCCGAAGGTGAAAGTTACGCGGAAGCGCTTGCCGCCCAGGGTATCCCGGTGGTGTACCGCGACTACGCCGGCGCCATCCACGGGTTCATGACCATGCCGTCACTGACGTTGGCCGGCCAGGCCGGGCGGCAGGTGTGCGAGGACATCCGCGCCGTGGTGGACGCCTGAGCCAACGCAGCGGCGCCTATCCGGTCAGATCCTGGTGGATGTCAAAGCCCTTGTAGCCGGCGGCAGCGACATCGGCGATGATCTCGCCGTACACGCCGAAACCTCCGACGAACGGCATGAACACCCGCGGCTTGCCGGGGATGTTCGCCCCGAGATACCACGAATTCGCCTGCGGCATGAGAGTTCCTGCGGCGCGTCGGGTACATTCGGCCATCCACTCGGCGGCGGCGTCTTCACGGGCCTCGATCGCCGGAGCTCCATGGGCGTCGAGGTAGGCGATCGCATCGGCCACCCAGTTCAGGTGCAGCTCCGAATGTAGCACCATGTTGGCCAGCACCGAGGGTGCACCCGGACCGGCGATGTTGAAGACGTTCGGGAAGCCCGGGACACCCAGGCCCAGGTAGGTCGCGGGCCCCTCGGCCCACGCCTCGTTGAGGGTTCGCCCGCCCCGGCCGACCACGTTCAGTTTCTGGACCGAACCGGTCATCGCGTCGAATCCGGTGGCCAGCACCAACGCGTCCACGTCGTAATGCGCATCGGTGGTGTCGATACCCGACGGGTCGATCCGCTCGATCGGCGTCGCCCGCAGGTTCACCAACGAGACATTGTCCCGGTTGAAGGTCTGGAAGTAGTTGTCGTCGGTGCAGATTCGCTTCGCACCGATCGGATGATCCTTCGGAATCAACACGTCGGCCACCGCCGGATCGTGGATCACGGAGCGGACCTTTCGCTCCCAGAACAGCCGCGCGGTGTCGTTGGCCTCGATGGTGACCAACTGGTCCGGGAAGGCCTTGGAGAACAACACTCCGCCCAGTTCCCAGCGCCGCTCGTAGGTCTGCTGCAGTTCCTCGGCAGAGACCTCCAGAGCGGACTTGGGATGGGGCTGGTGCGGCGAGCCCCCGCCACTGAGCATCGAGAGCCTGCGACGTTCGGCGTACCCGGCCTTCTGCGTGGCCCGCGTCTCATCGTCGAGGGGAATGTTGCCGGCAGGCACGCTGTAGTTCGGGGTGCGCTGAAAGACGATGAGCTGTTCGGCTTGCCGGGCGATGCACGGAATCGCCTGGATACCGGAGGATCCGGTACCGATCACACCGACCCGCTTGCCGGTGAAGTCAACGCCTTCGTGCGGCCAGTGCGCGGTGTGATAGACCTCGCCCGCGAACGATTCGAGACCATCGATCGCGGGGATGTTCGCGTTGGACAGCGGTCCGACCGCCAGGATGCAGAAGCGCGCGGAAACCACGTCGCCGCGGTCGGTGCGGACCTCCCAGCGCAACGCCTTCTCGTCGAGCACCATGTCGGTCACCCTGGTCCCGAACGAGATGTCGCGCCGCAAGTCGAACCGGTCGGCCACATGGTTGAGGTAGGCCAGGATCTCCGGTTGGGTCGCGTACTTCTCGGTCCAGTTCCACTCCTGTTCGAGATCCTTGTCGAACGAGTAGGAGTAGTCGACGCTTTCGACGTCACACCGAGCGCCCGGATAACGGTTCCAGTACCAGACCCCGCCCACACCGTCGGCGGCCTCGAACACCCGGACCGAAAGGCCTTGCTGCCGAAAGCGATGCAGCGCGTACAGCCCGGCGAAGCCGGCTCCCACCACGACGACATCCACCGCAGCAGGTGTTTTCTCGGCGGTACCCGACGGAGCTGACTGCGCTGTCACAATCGTTGCCTTTCGCTTCACTGTTCGCCTGCGTCACGGTACGAACGACCGTGTGCGCTGGACAGCAGGTGTCTCACTCACCGGTACGACTCCCGCTGGGTGAGACTCACGCCCGAACGACAGCCACCGCGGTTATCGTGGCGGTCACCCTGCGGCCACGGTGTGGCCGCATCGACGCTGGATC
Organism: Mycobacterium shunyiense; assembly: GCF_058270075.1. Taxonomy (NCBI): domain Bacteria; kingdom Bacillati; phylum Actinomycetota; class Actinomycetes; order Mycobacteriales; family Mycobacteriaceae; genus Mycobacterium; species Mycobacterium shunyiense. The sequence continues at coordinate 197,117 of NZ_JBZDPU010000013.1, forward strand.
CAGCTCAGTTTCACCTTGAAAGGAAGTTGTTGGGATGCAAGCAAATTCGGATGGCTTGTCGGATGTCGTAGCGATCGTCACCGGCGGTGCGCGGGGCCTCGGAGCGTCCTTCGCCCGGCAGATCGTCACGCGCGGGGGCAAGGTGGTGATTTCGGACGTACTCGACGACGACGGCGCCGCACTGGCCGCAGACCTGGGCGGCAACGCGCGCTACATCCATCTCGACGTGATCGATGCCGCGCAGTGGCAGTCCGCGGTGGAGCTTGCCCTATCCGAGTTCGGCAAACTGAACGGCCTGGTCAACAATGCCGGCATCTCGACCGGCCAGTTCATCGAACATGAACCGCTCGACCATTTCCGCACCGTGCTCGAGGTGAACCTGGTCGGAGTCTTCAACGGCCTGCAGTCCGTCATCGCTCCGATGCGCGCCGCCGGCGGCGGCTCCATCGTCAACATCTCCTCGGCCGCAGGCCTGATGGGCCTGGCACTGACGGCCGGCTACGGCGCCTCGAAATGGGGTGTGCGCGGCCTGAGCAAGATCGCCGCCGTGGAACTCGGCACCGACCGGATCCGGGTGAACTCGGTGCATCCCGGCATGACGTATACACCGATGACCGCTCAGGTCGGCATCACCCCGGGCGAGGGCAACTACCCCAACACACCGATGGGCCGCGTGGGCGAGGCCGATGAGATCTCCGGCGCCGTCTGCTATCTGTTGTCCAGCGCCTCCAGCTACGTCACCGGTGCCGAGATCGCCGTCGACGGTGGCTGGACCGCCGGACCGACCGTGAAATACGTGATGGGACAGTGACGATCATGAAGCGACTTGAGGGACGCCGGATCCTGGTGACCGGTGCAGGATCGGGAATCGGACAGGCCACCGCGCTGCGGCTGCTCGACGAGGGCGCCGCGGTGGTGGGTGCCGACATCTCCGGCGACGGCCTGGACACCACCCGGCAGAGCGCACAGCAGGCCGGCACCGCCGACCGGTTCACCGTGCTGACGATGGACATCGGCGACGAGGCGTCGGTGGTCGACGGCGTGCGCACCGCGGTCGAGGCTCTGGGCGGCCTCGACTCGGTCGTCAACGCCGCCGGGATGCTACGCGCGGTACACACCCACGAGATGACGCTGGCGGCCTGGAATCAGATCATCGGTGTCAACCTCACCGGCACCTTCCTGGTGATCCGAGAGGCACTGCCTGCGCTGTTGGAGAACCCGCAGAGCGTGATCGTAAACTTCAGTTCCACCTCGGCAGTCTTCGCCCACCCCTATATGGCGGCCTACGCGGCCAGCAAGGGCGGCATCCAGGCGATGACGCATGCGCTCGCGCTGGAGTACGGCAAGCAGGGCCTGCGGGCGGTCAGTGTGGCACCGGGCAGCATCAAGTCCGGAATCACCGATGCCACACCGGGACTCGTTCCGGCCGACAGCGACTGGTCGTTGTTCGCGAAACTGTCGCCGATCATGCCGACCACCCTGGCCTCCGGTGGTGCCGGCATGGGTGATCCGTCCGCGGTCGCCGGGGTGATCGCCATGCTGGTGTCCGACGACGGCGCGTTCATCAGCGGCACCGAGATCCGCATCGACGGCGGCACCCACGCCTGACCCGGGCAACGAAAATGGTGGGCGGCGCTGATCTTTTTGCCGTCCAGCATTTTTCGCCGTGCCGTCGGGTCAGGGCGACACCACCTTCGACTCGGTGACCACGGTTGCCAGGCCCACATGGGCATCCCGCCACAACCGCTGCACCGGGTTGCCGCGGCGTAAGGCATCGACGTTCGAGTGACAGACGATCTCATCGAGCGCCCGTACTGCCCGGCGGGCCGCGGCGATCTGATCACGGCGTGCGCGGGCCCGCATCCCCGTGTCGACCGGGCCGTCCAACACCCGGTTGAAGGACGCGGTGAGCGTGTCGAGCAGCACCAGCCGCGACGCCCGGATCTCTGCGGCCGCATGTTCTTCGACCGGTCCGTCGGCACCGGTCACCTCGACATGGTGGCTCAGTGCGCCCTCGGCCATGCCGATCACCGCGGCCGTGATTCCCAACGGCGCGATGGTGCTGAGCGGGATGTGGTAGATCGGGTTGCGCAGGCCGGCGTGTCCCGGCGCGGTGCCGTCGACGATGCGGTTGTGGTTCAGCAGCCGATGTCCGGGGATGAACACATCGTCGATCGTGATGTTCTTGCTTCCGGTACCGATCAATCCGATGGCGTTCCAGGATTCGTCGTCGATCCGCAGATCTTCCCGCGGCACAAGCGAATACCCGAGTCCGTCGACGTCTCCGGTGCCGACCACGCGGGCGCCGACCACAACCCATTCGCAATGGTCGATGGCCGCGACCGACCGCCACTCTCCCGAGAGCCGGTAGCCCCCGTCGACGGGCAGGAGCACGCCGGCCGGCGCGTGAGCCGAGGCGATCCAGACATCGGAGTCCGCCTCCCACACCTCGTCGCGCAGGCGGCGGTCGGCCGAGGCCAACGCCCACGGCGGCACGCCGACCGAACCGGCAACCCAGCCCGCTGCCCCGTCCAGCCGGGCGATGTCGAGCACGGCCTCGGCGAAGTCACCTGGATGCGTCTCGATTCCGCCGAACTCCTCGGGCTGCAGCATGTGCATCACGCCGGACTCACGCAGCGCCTCGACGGCCCGATCGTCGAGCCGGCCGAGCTTTTCGTTGACGGGCCCGAGTGCCAGTATCAGATCGGCATTCTCGTCGATGCCGTCCAGAACGTCCCTGGTCATTTCAACACCACGCATCAAAAACTCCTTGTCGCGCGTATCGCATGTTGCCCACCATGGTGAGGTACGGCACCTTTACGCTTGCGCCAGGATCTCGCTGAGTGAGATTCTGGGGAACTCAGTGATCGACGTCCTAGGGGGCGCAGTGCCGGCATCCACCAGAAACGCGACCGCTCGACCACGCGCCGAATCGGGTGATGCGGCCGTTTCGATGGTGGATCGGGTCGCCCTGATCCTCAACTCCTTCGACGAACCTGGCAAACATCTACGGCTGGATCAGATCGCCGCACGCACGGGGCTGCCCCGGTCCTCGGTGCACCGCATCCTCAAACAGCTGCACAGCGCCGGCCTTCTGCAACACCGGCCGGACGGCTATTCACTGGCGGCCTCTCCGCTGCCGGTGACCCGGATGATCGACCACTCACAGCTACGCAGCGTGGCGTCACCCACCCTGTCCCGACTTCATGCCGACACCGGTCTGGTGGTCCACCTCGGCGTGCTTTTCGGCGGCGACGTCATCTACCTCGACAAGGTGGCCGGACGCAACAGCGCGGTGGTGCCCACCCGCGTCGCGGGCCACACGCCCGCGCACGCCAGCGCGCTGGGCAAGACCATGCTGGCCGAGCTTCCTGCCGAGGAGGTCGATGCCGTCCTGGGGCCGCGCCTGACCCGTTCCACGCGGTCCACCATCAGTGATCTGGAGACCCTGCACCGCGAACTCGCGCGGATCCGGTCACGCCACGGGCTCGCCTACGACAACGAGGAACTGGCGATCGGCCTGACCAGCGTGGCGGCGCCACTGCGCTCGGCCGACGGTGAAGTGGCAGGACTGTCGTTGACGGGCGCGGTTCCATTGCATCGCCTCCAGCGCACCGCCCCGTTCGTCATCAGGGCGGCCCGGCACATCTCCGCGCAGCTCGGCTCCCAGCAAACAAGTGCGCGTGATTCCACCTCGCCGGCCACCTCACAGACGCAGGCCACCGACAACATGCTGTCCCGCGTGCTGCGGACACTCACTTCCGACGCGTGGGTCTGACCGGCCGACTACCAGACGATCTCGTCGACCTCCATGCCGAACGAGTGGCGGCCGACGAGCGACAACACCTGCTCCACGTTGCTGGCAACGTGGGTCTGCGCGGTCTGGACATCGCGCCACACCCGTTCCACCAGCGGATCTCCGATGTCGCCACCGTGCGAGTGCGCGATGAATGTTCGGATCGCCGCGACAGCGCGCCGGGAGGCCAGCACCTGGTCCCGCCGCGACCGCAGCACCAGGTCGTTGCCGGGCGCCAGATCGGCCCGCGCGCAGTCCATGAGATCGCCGAGGTTGCGTTCGATCTGCCGGTTCGACAGGTCGAGATCGCTGCACGCCATCGCCACCGGATCCACCGGCGAACCGTGCCCGGGCCGCAGCGCGGACAGCACGTTCTCGGCCGCGCCCAGCAGCGGAACCGTTCCTGTGTGGGTGTACATGGTGGGCTGCGGCAACCGGTACAGCGGAGCCAGCGAGCCGAGCTGGTCACTGCTGACCCAGCCGAACGTGCGGTAACGCGGCACGGCCGCACCGGAGACGACGACGTCGTGCGCCCCGATACCGCGCAATCCCACACTGTTCCAAGTCGATTCCACGACGTAGTCCTGACGCGGCACCAGCGCCACCAGAAAGTCCTGGGCCGCACCGTCCTCACCGACCAGCACCGCGGCGGCCATCAGCCACGACGCATGCAGGATTCCGGTGCACCGGCTCCACCGGCCCGACAACCGGAATTCGTCCCCCACCCGTTCGAGCCGACCGGTCGGTGCATACGACTCACAGAGCAGGGTCCGTGAATCTGCGCCCCACACGTCGCGCTGGGCCCGGTGATCGAACAACGAGAGATGCCAGGTGTTGACGCCCAACCCACCGGCCAGCCACCCTGTGGAGGTACACGCCGCGGACAGCTCACGGGTGACCGCCAGGTACTCGGCCGGGTCGGCCTCGGTCCCGCCGAACGCCTTGGGCCGCAGCATCGCAAAGAAACCAGCGTTGTGCAGGCCGGTGATCACCGAGGGGTCGACGGCGCCGGTACGGTCGACGTCGGCCGCGGCCGCGGCGATCGCCGGCAGTGCCTGGCGCACTGCGCCGCGCACATTCTGCGTCATCGTTGCCGCCCTGTCCTGCCCGTCCGGTGTGTCACCATCGTGAATACCATTCGTCGCCCCTCCCAGGAGGTCATATGGCCGAGCCGCCCGGTGCGCCCGACGTCGAGCCCACCCGCTCGGCCGCTGAATCGATTGCCGTCGTGCGTGATTCGGAATCTGGCCGGTTGTTGCAGCCGGTGCGATACGGCGGGCGGGCAGTGCCGCCAGCCGAGTTCCTCACCGCGGTTGCCGACCTCGCCGAGCGCGACGGGTCGACGGGATGGCTCGCGGCGGCGGTCAACGCCGCCGCCTACGCGGTGGCCGGACTGGGCGACCCTGCCGCCGAACAGGTGTGGGGCGCCGACCCCCGTGCGTTGGTGACCGCTGATGCGGAACCGGTCGGGCGGTTGGCCGCCGGCGACGGACAGTTTCGGCTCACCGGTCGCTGGGCATCGGTGACCGGCGCCCACCTCGTGGACTGGCTGCTGCTGGGCGCCCTCGACGGCGAGACGGTCCGGTACGCCCTTGTCCCCCGCAGCGCGGTCCGGGTGGACGGCACCGGCGGCCCGCGTGGTCTGGACGCGGCCGGAATCGGCGATGTCACAGTGTCGGACGTCGCCCTCGACAGCGACTCCGTGTTCGCGCCGTCTGACGACGACGCCTGGGACAGAGGCGAATTCGACGATGTCCGACCTCCCTACCCGCTCCTTGCCGCAGCCGGGCAGGCGGCCGCCGTCGTCGGTGCCGCATCCGGGGTGTGGCAGGCACACGTCGGTCAGGTCCGCCGGCGGCTGGGCACCTCGTACGGCAGCGAGGACACCACCGAACTGACGGCCTCGGCGGTGCTGGTGGCGACGGCGGAATCCGACATCGACGCCGCTCGGCTGCAGCTGTCCAAAGCACTGAGCGCAGATGCCGACAGCGCGGCCTCGGCACTGCGCCAGGTTGTCACCCGCGCGCGCAATGCCGCCGACCAACTGTTGAGCAGCGGCAACCGCCACGCGCTCGATGTGACAGACCCGGTGACCCGCCTGTGGTTCGACGTCCTAGCCGGATACCGCCTGACGATCCGGCGCTCGATGCTCGCCGTCGACTGAACCGGCCCGCGCCGCCAACTCGGCCAGAACCTGCGGCACCCGGTCGGCGATCCGGTACGGGTCCGACACCTGATCGCCACAGGTGAGGACGCAGACCGCCATCTCGTCGCGGTAGCTCCAGCCGGTGAAGTTCAGCCCCATCGGGAACACGATCGGCCCCGACGAGATCAGTTGCTCGATCGGCGCACCGCCCCAGTACAGCGTTTCCTGCGGACCGCGCATGTTGGAGGCGATCAGGCTGAACATCGGGCGGCGCTTCATCTTGGCCCCGAGGATCGGCAGCACACGCGAGTACAGCCAGAACAGCGGCCAGTACTCCATCCAGTCATGCTGCAGCCAGGCGTCCCGCTCGGCCTGCACCTCGCGCGCGGTCCGGGTGGCCGATGCGACCGCTGCCAGGCGCTCCACCGGGTCGGCGATGTGGGTGGCGAGGTCGACGTTCCAACGCGCCACCTTGTTGCCCCACTCAGCCTCGGTTTCGGCCGGCCGCATCGACACAGGCACGACAGCGGTCATGCTCTCGTCACTGGCCTGTCCGCTCTCGACCAGGTAGTCGCGCAGGGCGCCGCCGCAGATGGTCAGGAACACATCGTTGATGGTGACGCCGAATGCCTTGGACACGCGTTTGATCTCGGTGACGTCGCATCGTCGGTAGGCGAATCGACGGCTGGCCGAGAACGGTTCGTTGAACGGCATCGCCGGTGCGGCGAAAGCCTCTGCGTAGCCCGGCTTTCCGGTCTTCTGCCGACGGCGGATCACACCGGTGACGGCCACGGTGCGGGCGATGATGCCGGGGAAACGGGCCAGCGCGGCGATCTGGTGACGCAGCACCAGCGGCCACCACACCCACGGTGCGGGCCGCTGCTCGTTGCGCAGTGCAGTCCGCCCTGGCTGTGGTAGCGGGGTCGCCGGGTCGGCGCTGTACAGGGTTTCGAGCAGACGTAGCGAGGCGGTGCCGTCTGCGACGGCATGGTGGATCTTGAGTACCAGGGCGATACGGCCGTCTTTGAGGCCTTCGACGTACCAGAGCTGCCAGGCCGGTCGGTCGCGGTCCAGGGCCACCTCGAAGATCTCGCCGATGGTCGCGGCGAGCTCCTCGTCACCGCCGGGCGCGGGAGCGGTGGTCCGCTGGACGTGGTGTTCGATATCGATCTCCGGTCGCGATACCCACCACGGCCGGCCGAAGCCCACCCGTGGTGACAGCAACTGCCACTGCATCGGTTCGATCTGATCTACCCAGCCCTGCACGGCGCTCTTGATCCGGTCGAAGGTGAGCGGTTCAGAAACCTGGTCGGGATCCAGAACGACGGCCTTCATCGTGTGTTGCGGTTGGACCGAGCTCTCCCATGCCAGAAAGCTGTTGTCCTCGCCTTTCAAACGCCGCATTCTCAACCTCGCTTGTCCGCCGCCGATACGGCTCTCCTGTGGCTGCCATCACTCTGGACCAATCGTGTGTCCCAGGAGACAAGCTGTCTCGCCCAGCGAGACTTCAGGGCCCGCACCGGGCCCGATGCGACCTACGGTTTGCGCCATGAAGCGAGCTACTCCGCGCCCATCCAGCCTCGCCGCCAGGATCAACCGGCTCCGGGTGATCGCCCGTAGCCTCGCCGTGCTGCGTGAGTCCGGCCTGTCCGGTGGAGCGGCCGACGGGATCCGGCAGGCAAAGTTGGTCCGCCAGTTCGGCGGCTTCGCCGCCGTCATCGAAAGTGCCGCGACCCGCGATCCCAATGCCATCGCGATCACCGACGAATGGGGTGACGTGACGTTCGCTCAACTCAACGACCGGGTCAATGCCCTTGCCCGGGCCTGGAACTCACGCGGCATCGGTGCGGGCTCGGTGATCGCAGCGCTGTGCCGGGACCACCGCGGCCTGGTCACCGTCCTGGCCTCGGCCGGCAAGGTCGGGGCGCAGCTCTTGCTGATGAACACCGGGTTCGCCAAGCCGCAGCTCGCCGATGTGGCGGCCCGCGAAAAGGTCACCGTACTGATCTATGACGAGGAGTTCACCGACCTCGTCAGCGCCGTCGATTCCGCCGTCCGCCGATTCCTGGCCTGGACCGACGAACGCTCGACAGCCGACGTCGAGGGTTCATTGGAAGGTCTGATCGCCGCCACCTCGCCGGCGCCGGTCGCCGCGCCGGCCAAGCCCGGCGGCATGACGCTGCTCACCAGCGGCACCACCGGCACCCCCAAGGGCGCCCCGCGAGGCAAGACCTCTCCCCTGTTCTCGGCTCAGCTGCTGGACCGCGTGCCACGCCGGCGAGGTCAGACCTGCATGTTGGCCGCGCCGATGTTCCACGGCACCGGGCTCGGGCAGGCCGTGCTGTCGCTGGCCCTTGGCAACCGCCTGGTGCTACGACGCAAGTTCAACCCGGAGGAGACGCTGCGCGCGGTCCAGAACCACCACTGTGACGTACTGGTCGTCGTGCCCACGATGCTGCAGCGGATCCTGGCTCTGCCGAAGGATGTCCGCGACGGCTACGACACGTCGTCGCTGAAGATCATCTTCGTCTCGGGCTCGGCCATGCCGCCCGACCTGGTCACGCGCACCCTGGCCGAGTTCGGCCCGGTGCTCTACAACCTCTACGGCTCAACCGAACTCGCGGTCATGACCGTGGCGATGCCGGAGGATCTCGAGCACGATCCACGCACGGCCGGCCGGGCCCCGGTCGGATGTGCCGTTCGCCTGTACGACTCGGCGGGCAACGAGATCACCGAACCCGGCGTGATCGGACGGGTATTCGCCGGCAGCGACGTGAGCTTCGCCGGTTACACCGACGGCCGCACCAAGGAATCGATCGACGGATTGCAGAGCAGCGGGGACGTCGGCCACTTCGACGACACCGGCCGCCTCTACATCGACGGCCGTGACGACGACATGGTGATCTGCGGTGGTGAGAACGTCTATCCACTGGAGGTCGAGAACCTGATCACCAGCCATCCCGAGGTCGACGAAGTGGCGGTGATCGGGGTCAGCGACGACGATTTCGGTCAGCGGCTCAACGCCTATGTGGTGCTGGTCGACGGGGCGACGCTGGGCGCCGATGAGATCAAGGACTATGTGCGGGCGAACCTGGCCCGGTACAAGATTCCGCGCGACGTCGAGTTCCTCGGCAAGCTGCCCCGCAATGCCACCGGCAAGGTGCTGCGGGGCGAGCTGACCGGAGGTACCCGGTGAGCGACGTGAACACTCAGGACGACACCATGAAGCGCGAGGTCGCCGGTCGGATGGGCGACGCGTTCGCCCCGATCCTCGAAGGCGGCATGGATCCGGTCGCCGCGGCGGGCGAGGTGCGGGCCCGGCTCAAGGCCAGTCGCCGGCCGGCCAAACCCGTGCAGGTGGGCCATGTCGAGAACCGTGCGATCCCGGGACCCGCCGGTGACATTCCGGTGCGGATCTATCACCCGCTGGACCCCGAGCCCGGCGTGGCCTTGCCCGTACTGGTCTATTTCCACGGCGGCGGATTCGTGCTGTGTGATCTCGACTCACACGACTCGTGCTGCCGCAGACTCGCCAACGGCATCGGCGCGATCGTGGTCTCGGTCGACTACCGGCTGGCACCCGAGCACCCCTACCCCGCCGCGATCGAAGATGCCTGGGCGGCAACGGAATGGGCAGCAGCCCACGCCGTCGAGATCGGCGGCGATCCGGCCCGGCTCGTGATCGCAGGCGACAGCGCGGGCGGCAACCTGGCTGCCGTGATCGCCATGACAGCCCGCGACCGGGGCGGACCGGCGATCGCGTTCCAGCTGCTGATCTACCCGGTGGTGGATCAGCGTCGCAAGTCGTCGCTGTCCAGCCCGCACACCAAGAGCGGGGTGCTGACCGCCGAACACATGCAGTGGTTCACCGCCCAATACCTCGGGGCGAGCGGCGCGCAGGCCGAGGTGTCGGCGTCGCCGATTCTCGGTGACCTGACCGGACTTCCGGATGCGCACGTGTTGACCGGTGCCCTGGATCCGCTGTGTGAGGAAGGCGAGGAGTACGGCCGCATGCTCGCGGCCGGCGGCGCGAAAGTGAGCGTCCGGCGTTACGAGCGTGGCTTCCACGGCTTCTTCAACCTCGCCGACCACCTGCCCGCCGCGGCCGAAGCCACCGAAGACGTGTGCGCCGTCGTCCGCGACGCCCTGAAGTCCTGAACAACCAAGACCACACCTGAAAACCACTGAAAGGCAACCCATGAAGCTGAGGAACTCCCGCGCTCTGGTCACCGGCGCGAGCCGCGGCCTGGGCAAGAGCATCGCCGAGGTGCTGGCCGCGCGCGGTGTCGACGTCGCCGTGGTGGCCCGTGACGCCGAAGCGCTCAACCTGCTCGTCAAGGAGATCGGCGGCAAGGCCTACCCCACCGACCTGGGTGACCCGGCGGCCGTGGAGGGACTGCTGGACCGGGTCGAGGCCGACGGGCCGGTGGACATCGTGATCAACAACGCCGGTATCGACCACGTCGGCCGGTTCCATCAGGTCAGTCCCGAGCAGATCCGTAACCTGCTTCAGGTCAATCTGGCTGCGCCGATGGACATCTGCCGCCAGGCGATACCCCGCATGGTCCAGCGCGGGCGGGGCCACATCGTCAACGTCTCGTCGATGGGTGCGATTTCGCAGGGGCCGGGACTGACCCTGTACGGCACGTCGAAGGCCGGGCTGAGCCACTTCACCGCGGGCATCCGCGGCGAGCTGCGGGGCAAACCGGTCGGCACCACGCTGGTCCAGGTCGGCGAGGTCAAGACCGACATGATCGACCACATCCGCGCATTCGGTCCGGCGCGGCGCACCATCGAGCGGTCGATCCGGTGGCGGATGATTCCGCGCGACCAGTTGGACCCGGAGGTGGTTTCCGCGGCGATCGCCGATGCCATCGAAAACAACCGTCGCCACGTCGTCCTGCCGCGCAATATCGTCCCGATGGCAAAGTTCACCGAATTCCCCCGCCGCGTCTCCGAACTCATGCTGACCGGCATCGACCAGGACAACGACTGATGCCCGGCGTGGACCTGACCGGCAAGGTCGCGATCGTCACCGGCGCCGCCCGCGGGCAGGGCGAGGCCGAGGCGCGGCTGTTCGCCGCGCTGGGCGCCAAGGTGGTGCTGACCGATCTCCTCGTCGCCGACGGTCAGCAGGTCGCCGAGTCCATCGGCGCCGCCGCCCGCTTCGTCCGCCACGATGTCGGCAACGAAACTGACTGGCGCACAGCGGTCGACACCGCTGTGCGCGAATTCGGCCGCGTCGACGTTCTGGTCAACAACGCCGCCATCTGCAAAGTGGTGCCGCTGGCCGAGCAGGACACCGCCGGGTTCGAGCAGATGCTGCGGGTCAATCTCATCGGCGCCTTCCTCGGCATGCAGGCCGTCACCGAGCCGATGCAGGCCGCGGGCGGCGGTTCGATCGTGAACATCTCGTCGCAGGCGGGTGTGCAGGGGCTGGCCGGCTACACCGCCTACGGTGCCTCCAAGTGGGGCCTGCGCGGGATGTCGAAGGTCGCGGCAATCGAGCTGGGCCCGTTGGGTATTCGGGTCAACACCGTCTATCCCGGCATGATCGACACCCCGATGATCGCTCATCTCGAGGTGGAACGCGGGCCGGGCGGCCATCCCGGTGCGCCGCTGACCCGCGTGGGCACGCCCGAGGAGGTCGCCGAGGTCGTCGCCTTCCTGGCCTCGGATGCGTCGTCGTACATCACCGGCGCGGATCTGACCGTCGACGGTGGCGCCAGCGCGGGCCGGATCCCCGTCACCCCGGTCCACACCAACTGAGAGTCGCCCCTCGCCGACCGGCATACCCGGCAGCCGAAAGTGTCCCCCGGACACCGCGGCTGACCGGGTCGCCGCATCTCACTTCCCCGGCAGCACCAGGATCTTGACGTGCGCCTCGGGGTCACGCAGCGACTCGAACGCGCCGCCCAGTCCGTCGAGGCCGACCCGCCCCGTGATGATCGCCTCGGCATCGATCTCACCTGCGGCCAGCCGTGCCAGCACCTTCTCGTAGGCCTGGTCGTAGGGGCCGTGACCGAAATTGATGGCGATCTGCCGCATCTGCGCGACCACCGGGATGATGGTCTCCTCGGCGAACGGCGAGGCCACCACCTGGATGCGCGAACCCCACGGCAGCGTGTGGGTCAGCGTGTTCAGGGTGCCGACGCGCCCGCTGCACTCGTACGCGATCAGGAGACCGCCACCGGTCTTGCCGCTGCCCAGCAGCTCGTTGTACAGCGCGATCGGATCCCGCTCGCCGGGGTCGACGACGATGTCGGCACCCATCTTCGCGGCGAGCTCGCGGCGCTTGGGTGACGGCTCCGACGCGATGACGGTGTGCGCGCCGGCCGCCTTGGCGGCCAGGATCGTGCCCAGACCGATCGATCCGCATCCGATCACCAGAGCGGTGTCCGCGGGCGTCAGACCCGACTGCTGCATGTGCATCTCGCCGACATGCAGCGGCTCGGCCAGAGCGGCGTGCTCCAGCGACAGGCCGTCGGGCACGTGCCGGACCCAGAAGGCGTCGACGACGATGAATTCGCCGAAGGCCCCGTGGTATCGGTTCGAGTAGCCGATGATCGTCGGCATCCCGCTGCCCTGCTCGGTGGTGATGCCGAGCCCGGTCACCCGGTCCCCCTCGGTGAAATCCTCGACGCCCGGGCCGGTTTCGACGACGGTGCCGGACCACTCGTGACCGAGAACCACCGGACGGGTGGCGTCGAACACCGCGAACGGATAGCCCGCACCGGCGGCCACCTCGACAAACCGGCACGGATCCTTGGACATGCTCAGGTCACTGCCGCAGATGCCGCACGCGGCCACCTTGATGCGCAGTTGCCCGGACCCGGTGGCGGGCGGTTCGGTGACATCGGTGACGGTGAACTGACCGTCGAAGTACTCCGCGGCGCGCATTACGCCCCCTGCCCGGCGAGCTGCTCGGCAGGCTGGCCGTAATAGTCGGTGTGCGCCTTGGTGATTGCGCCGATCAGGCCGCCCAGCAGGTATTCGCTGTTGTCCTCGGCGAACTGCATGCTGGCCTGTCTGCCGGCGTTGCGGTTCTTGAAGTGCGGCACGACCTCTGACGCGAACAGCTCGTAACTGCGCTTGGTGTCCTCCCAACTCGCCATGTCCACATGCATGATCAGAAGGGTGCCGAACCCGCCGGTCTTGTCGATGAGGCGCTCGATCTGAGCGATCGCATCCTCCGGGGTACCGATGATGACCTGACCGAACTCGCCCAGATTGTCGGCGCGCCACTGGTTGATGATGCCCTCGGGCGTCTGCGCCCAATCGGGATTGATGCCCTGTTGCCGGTTGACGTACTCGGCGATGGCATGGATCCGGCGGCTGACGGCCCGCTCGGCTTCGGCCCGGGTCTCGGCGATGAACATCGGATTGACCAGGCGCCAGGTGGAGCGGTCTGCCTGATACCCGTTCTCGGCCGAAACCTTCTCGTATACACCCCAGTTGCGGTCGAGTACGTCGAACCCGCTGGGTGAGCTGGCGGCCAGTGACAGCAGGGACAATCCGTGCGTGCCGGCGAGCACCGATCCGTTCGGCGAGATGGTCGAGGCGGTCGCCACCTCGATGCCGGCCGGATCGTAGGTCGGCAGCTGGGCTCGCGCGTCGCGCAGGGTGAACCAGTCGGTCTCCATGTTGACGACCTCACCGCGCAGCAGTCGCAGCACCGCCTCCAGTGCCTCGCCCTGCATGCGGCGCTGGTCGATCGGGTTGATCCCCATCATGTGTGCGTCCAGCGGGATCTTGCCCGGCCCGGTGCCGACGATCAGCCGGCCACGGGTCTGCAGATCGAGCTGGGTGATGCGGTCCGCGGTGACCAGCGGGTGGTGGTACGGCAGCGACATCACGCCCGTCCCGAACCGGAGGCGCTCGGTGCGCTCGGCGGCTGCCGCGATGAAAACATCTGGTGCAGGGACGATTTCAGATCCGGTCGAGTGATGCTCACCCATCCAGGCCTCGTCGAAACCGAGGTGGTCGAGATGCTCCATCAGGTCGATGTCGCGGCGCAGCTGCAGGGCCGGGTCGGCGTTGAGTGGGTGATAGGGCGCAAGGAATGCCCCGAACTTGATCGAACTCGAATTCCACATGCCGGGCACGTTATCTGGATCGACTGATTGGATCAAATGATCCAGAAATTTGGGCCCGCGAAGGCCCGCCGGTACCGCACTGATGGGTCAGGTTCCGAGCAGCCGATCGACCCCGCCGACGACGAACCGCACCAGGTCTTCGTAGAAGTCCCGCAGTTCGGTCTCGTCCAGACGGTTCCCGTTACGGCGCCATCCGTCGGCCCGACTCAGCGCCTGGATGAAGTTCATGATCGAGATGGCCCAGCGCAACTCCAGGCGCGACGGGTCCGAATCGGGGAACGCCCGCTGAACCTGAGCGAAGAGTTCGTCGGGCAGGTGCTGCTCGGTTTCGAGCATCACCGGATGGTTCTCCTGTGAGATCTGAGCGATGATCTTGATCCACCGCATCCCCCGGACCCGGTGGCGGAGCAACAGTTTCAGATACGGCTCGGTGACCGCGCGGACAAGGGCGTCAGTAGCCGGCGCGCTCGGCTCGGCCGCCAGTGCCGCCACGTTGGCCGCGATCTCGTCGCGTACCGGCGCGCCGATGTCGGTGAGCACCGCGCGCAGCAGGTCGTCCTTGGAGCCGAAGTGATAGTGCACCGAGGCCGCGCCGAGTCCCGCGGCCGCGTTGACCGCCCGCACCGACACGGCGTCCACCCCCTGGGCGGCGAACAGCCGTTCGGCAGCCTTCACCAGGCGCAGCCGGGTGGCCGCGCCCTGCCGGTTCTGGGCGGCGACAGACACCCGACGAGCATGTCACGTGGCGTATGAGGTGCCGAGCTGCGCTCTACGCCGACGGCGTGTCGTCGGTCAGCGGCGCGAACCGCCCGTCGCCGTCGGGCGCATAGGTCGTGGTGGTCATCACAGCGTCCACGGGCAGCGGACCGTACAGATGCGGGAACAACATCGCGTCGGGGTCCGTCGAAACTCCGGGTTCCCAGCGCACCGGGTCGGTCAACTTCGCCGGATCGATGTGCAGCAGCACCAGGTCGCGCCGTCCGGAGTAGAGCCGGTTGGCCGGCAGATGCACCTGCTCAGGCGCCGACAGGTGAACGAAGCCCTGCAGGCCCAGCGAGTCCGGACGGTGCTCACCGCTACGCTGGGCCGTCAGCCAATCCTCGACACTGCACAAGTGAACCAGGACACGCGGGGATGGATGCATATCGTCAGCTTGCCGGGCCAGCAACACGGGGGCCAAGTGAGACACGACACACCGGTGAACCCTTGGGGAACAAGGCCGGAATCCAAAACGTCTGACAGAGTAGACATACGCAATCGAGGCGCCTTTGCCGAGATGCGCAGAGCAGAAGACGGAGGAGCCATGAACGCAACTCTGACAAGCCCGGAGCTAACCAGAGCCGATCGCTGCGATCGTTGCGGTGCGGCCGCACGCGTGCGCGCGAAGCTGCCCTCGGGGGCCGAGTTGCTCTTCTGCCAGCACCACGCGAACGAACACGAAGCAAAGCTGGTTGAGCTGGCCGCAGTGCTGGAGACCAGCGCGGCAGACGCCTGACCGCCAACAGCCGGCACCACCCGCCTGGGCAGGAGCACGTTTCGTCAGTAATGCTTGACTGGTCATGACTGGCCAGCCGCTTCCAGTACCACCATCACGCCACCACATCTGGCACCTCACTCGACGCACGTTGTCGAAGAGCTGGGACGATTCCATCTTCTCGGAATCGGCACAGGCGGCGTTCTGGTGCGCGTTGTCACTGCCTCCCCTGCTACTGGGGATGCTCGGCAGCCTGGCCTATATCGCACCATTGTTCGGGCCGGACACCCTGCCGACAATTCAGGATCAGCTGATCAACGCGGCGAACAGCTTCTTCTCCCCCAACGTCGTCAACGAGATCATCGAACCGACGATCCGCGACATCGTCCGGGGCGCCCGCGGCGAGGTGGTGTCGGTGGGTTTCGTGATCTCGCTGTGGGCCGGGTCGTCGGCGGTGTCTGCGTTCGTGGACTCCATCGTGGAGGCCCACGATCAGACACCGCTGCGGCATCCGGTGCGGCAACGCTTCTACGCGTTGGGCCTGTACGTAGTCATGCTCGTCTCTGCCATCGGGATAGCGCCGCTGCTGGCGCTCGGGCCGCGGGCGGTCTCCGAGCACATTCCGGACAGTCTGGACAACGCGCTGCGCTACGGCTACTACCCGGCGCTGTTCCTCGCGGTGTTCGTGGGGGTGACTGTGCTGTACCGGGTCTCGTTGCCCGCTCCGATCCCGACGCACCGCCTGGTGCTGGGCGCGGTACTGGCCACGGTGGTGTTCCTGGTCGCCACGTTCGGGCTGCGGATCTACCTGACCTGGATCACGAGCACCGGCTACACCTACGGTGCACTGGCCACGCCGATCGCGTTCCTGCTGTTCGCATTCTTCCTGGGTTTCGCCATCATGCTCGGCGCCGAACTGAATGCGGCGATCCAAGAGGAGTGGCCGGCGTCGGACACGCACGCCAGGAGGCTGCGGGAATGGCTGGAGGAAAAAGCCCTCAACGGCTCCAACAATGGCGAGACCCAGGCGCCGGCAGGAACGCCCGCGCCCGAGCCGGCTGAACCGCCGCCGCCTACTTCTTGAGCGATTCGTAGATCTTCTTGCAATCCGGGCACACCGGAGAGCCCGGCTTGGCCGACTTGGTCACCGGGAACACCTCGCCGCACAGCGCGACCACATGCGTGCCCATGACCGCACTTTCGGCGATCTTGTTTTTCTTGACGTAATGGAAGAACTTGGGGCTGTCGTCGTCGGTCCCGTCGTCGACGCGTTCGTCGGTGTCCGGGCGCTCGATGGTCTGGGTCTGCATAGTTTTATTGTGCCTGGCTGCGGGGCATTGGGAAATCCGCATGCCACGACCCGGTCCGGGTGTGGAACAGTAGAGGTATGAAACAAAGCCACGAGCTGAGTTTCGACGACGATTTCGGCGACGATTTCGGCAAGGAAGCCCGCCCGGTTCTCATCACCAAAGCCGCACCTGCCTACGAAGTGCAGCACCGCCAACGCGTCCGCAAGTATCTGACGCTGATGGCCTTCCGCATCCCGGCGCTCATCCTCGCCGCGGTCGCCTACAACATCTGGCAGAACGGGCTCATCTCGCTCGCGATCATCGTGGCGTCGATACCGCTGCCCTGGATGGCCGTGCTGATCGCCAACGACCGACCCCCGCGTAGCGCCGAGGAGCCGCGGCGGTATGCCGGGCGCGGCGAGCGGATCCCACTGTTCCCCACCGCAGAGCGGCCGGCGTTACAGAAGGACCCGTTTACGCCACCGCAACCGGACGCAGCGCGGACCGACGGCGATGAGCCCAGCTGAGCGGCTTCTTTAGCCATTCTCAGGACATTCTCAGGTCGGTTCGGAAAAACCGCAGCTCAACGGGCATGAATCCGACGGTCGGCGGGAACTCTCATGGGGTCTACGACGTTGTAGATCATGACAGTTCGAGCTGATCAGGAGGCCGTCATGGCAAATGCCACCACAAGCCGCGTCGACAGTGATCTGGATGCCCAGAGCCCTGCCGCCGACCTCGTGCGCGTGTATCTGAACGGCATTGGCAAAACGGCGTTGCTCAACGCCGCCGATGAGGTAGAACTCGCAAAGCGCATCGAGGCGGGCTTGTACGCCCAGCACGTGCTGAACACCAAGAAGCGCCTGGGCGAGAACCGGAAGCGTGATCTGGCCACCGTCGTCCGTGACGGTGAGGCAGCACGGCGGCACCTGCTGGAGGCCAACCTCCGCCTGGTGGTGTCGCTGGCCAAGCGCTACACCGGTCGCGGCATGCCGCTGCTGGATCTGATCCAGGAAGGGAACCTGGGCCTGATCCGCGCGATGGAGAAGTTCGACTACACCAAGGGCTTCAAGTTCTCCACGTATGCCACCTGGTGGATCCGGCAGGCCATCACCCGCGGGATGGCGGACCAGAGCCGCACCATCCGGCTCCCGGTCCACCTGGTCGAGCAGGTCAACAAACTGGCCCGGATCAAGCGCGAGATGCACCAGAACCTGGGCCGCGAGGCCACCGACGAGGAACTGGCCGAAGAGTCCGGTATCCCCGTCGAGAAGATCAACGACCTGCTGGAGCACAGCCGCGACCCGGTGAGCCTGGACATGCCCGTCGGCACCGACGAGGAAGCCCCGCTGGGCGACTTCATCGAGGACTCCGAGGCGATGTCGGCCGAGAACGCGGTCATCTCCGAACTGCTGCACACCGATATCCGCCACGTGCTGGCCACGCTCGACGAGCGTGAGCAGCAGGTGATCCGGCTGCGGTTCGGCCTCGACGACGGCCAGCCCCGCACCCTGGATCAGATCGGCAAGCTGTTCGGTCTCTCCCGCGAGCGGGTCCGCCAGATCGAGCGTGAGGTCATGGCCAAGCTCCGCAACGGCGAGCGTGCGGACCGACTCCGCTCCTACGCCAGCTAGTCCCTCCGCCAGATGTGCCCCGTCGGTTTCCGGCGGGGCACGTCGCACATCTGGGCTGTTTCGGGCCTCGCCGGGCGGTTCCGGGCCCATGTCCTGGGGTTTTGCCCCACGCTGTGAGGTGCCCGACGCCCCGATGTTGCGCCGCAGTTCAAGAGCCGGAAACGGTAGACTGAGCCGTGACGTTTGGGCTGGGAAGGCGCGCATGAACGATCTGGTCGACACCACCGAGATGTACCTGCGGACGATCTACGACCTCGAGGAAGAGGGCGTGGTGCCGTTGCGCGCCCGCATCGCCGAACGGCTCGACCAAAGCGGACCGACGGTAAGCCAGACGGTGTCACGCATGGAACGCGACGGTTTGCTGCACGTCGCCGGCGACCGCCACCTGGAGCTGACCGACAAGGGCCGCGCTCTGGCGGTTGCCGTGATGCGCAAGCACCGTTTGGCCGAAAGGCTGCTCGTCGACGTGATCGGGCTGCCGTGGGAGGACGTCCACGCCGAAGCCTGCCGCTGGGAGCACGTGATGAGCGAAGACGTGGAGCGGCGCCTGGTGCAGGTGCTCGACAACCCCACGACCTCGCCGTTCGGCAACCCCATCCCGGGGCTGTCCGACCTCGGTGTCGGCGCGACGGGCTACGACGATGTCAGCCTGGTCCGGCTCACCGAACTTCCGGTCGGGTTGCCGGTTGCCGTGGTGGTCCGCCAACTCACCGAACATGTTCAGGGCGACACCGAACTCATCGGTCGACTCAAGGATGCCGGCGTGGTGCCGAATGCGAGGGTCACCGTCGAGGCCAACGATCACGGCGGCGTGATGATCGTGATCCCGGGGCACGAGCAGGTCGAGTTGCCCCATCACATGGCCCACGCGGTCCGCGTGGAGAAGGTCTAGCCACTCAACCGGCCCTGCGGCGCCACGTCCGCCGCCGCGGCAGTTGCACGCCGAGCTGTTCGGCCAGCCGATAACCGGTGACCGCCAGCTCCCGGATGCGCTCCGGCCGCATGCCCGCTTGTAGCGCGGTATCGAGCATGCCCGCCATCCGGTGCGTCGGCCGTGCGTCCAGCGCGGCATCGAGCGATGCCCCGGCCAGCGGCCCGTCCCCCCGCGCATACGCCGAGAAGGCCAGCAGAACAAGCGCTTCGGCGCGCCAGGGATCGGGCAGATTGCGGGCCAACAGCGCCCACAACGCTTCGGCCTGCTCCGCGCACTCCCCGACCGCCAGCGCATAGAGCGTGTCGCGGACCCTCGGATCGGCCAACCCGACGGCCAACCGCGCCAACTCGGTGCTGCCGGGCGCGTCGCCCTCGGCCAACTGCACCGCTGCCCGCATCGCGGCCTCGACGTCCCCACGCACCTCGTCGTCGGGCCGGGCGTCCGGGCGTCCCGGCCGCTGCGCCGCGAGCTCCAATGGCCGTTTCATCGACGCGGCGGCCACGGGGTCCGGCCGGATCACCCGAAGTAGCTCGTCACGGCTGCCGTAGAGACGCCGACCGTCGAGCACCGCGGCTGCCGCCAGTGGTGACGCGCCCGGGTCGTCCACGTATCCCTCTGCGCCACAACCGTCGGCGCAGTGCCAGAACCCCCCGGCAGCCACCTTGTCCACCACATGCGCGGCGTAGAGCTCGATGCCGTCCGCACCCAGCGCCTCGTCCAGCTCCGCCGCGAGGTCGCGGTAGCGGTCATCGCACGCCAGGCAGTCCCGGCTGTGGTCGTCCACGACCACAGCGATCACGGCGTCCGCGCCGGCGTTCGCCGCGAGGTCGACCAGGTGTGCCACGCGGCCGGACATGTCGTCGGCCAGATCGGCGCGCATGACGCAGCCCAACTCGCCCCGGTCGATGGTGACGAGCACGAGGCTGCGGTGCGGGACGAAGCCGAGCACCGCGGGCAGCGCGGCGATCAGCGCACCGGGGCGGTTGAGGTGGAAGTCGAACCCGGGCGAAGAAGACGATGGTGTAGTCATGGCCCGACCGTGCCAACCAGCGCCGTCACGGGCCGCCGCACGAACCGGGCGCCCACGCCCGGTTGGGGATGGACGCTGCGCTGTGGATAACCCGTTTGTTCACTCGGTATTCGGCGGCAGCCACATGCGCCGGTTCGGCCACCCCGCGTAGACAGTTGACCCATGGGTTCGATGCAGGAGTATGACCTCGTCGTCATCGGTTCGGGTCCCGGGGGCCAACGCGCCGCAATCGCCGCAGCGAAACTCGGCAAGACCGTTGCGGTGATCGAGCGGGGCATGATGCTCGGCGGAGTCTGCGTCAACACCGGCACCATTCCGTCCAAGACGTTGCGTGAGGCCGTCGTCTACCTGACCGGCATGAGTCAGCGCGAACTCTACGGCGCGAGCTACCGCGTCAAGGAGAAGATCACCCCCGCCGATCTGCTGTCACGCACCCAGCACGTCATCGGCAAGGAGATCGACGTCGTACGGTCCCAGCTGATGCGCAACCGCATCGAGCTGTACACCGGGCACGGCCGATTCTCCGACGAGCACACGATCCTCGTCGAGGATCCCACCCGCGCTGAATTGGTCACTGTCCGTGGCCGTTTCATCGTGATCGCCACCGGGACCAAACCGGCCAGGCCGGCCGGGGTCACGTTCGACGAGGCACGCGTGCTCGATTCCGACGGCATCCTCAATCTCGCGACCCTGCCCACCTCGATGGTGGTGGTCGGCGCCGGGGTCATCGGCATCGAGTACGCCTCGATGTTCGCCGCGCTGGGCACCAAGGTCACCGTGGTGGAGAAACGCGCCGACATGCTGGAGTTCTGCGATCCCGAGATCATCGAGTCGCTGCGCTTCCACCTCCGCGACCTCGCGGTGACGTTCCGGTTCGGCGAAGAGGTGACCGCCGTCGACATCGGCACTTCGGGCACGGTGACCACCCTGGCCAGTGGCAAGCAGATCCCCGCCGAGACCGTGATGTACTCGGCCGGACGCCAGGGCCAGACCGATCACCTCGATCTGGCGAACGCCGGCCTGGAGGCAGACTCCCGCGGCCGCATCTACGTCGACGACAACTTCACCACCAAGGTGGACCACATCTACGCGGTCGGCGACGTCATCGGATTCCCGGCGCTGGCCGCGACGTCCATGGAGCAGGGACGGTTGGCCGCCTACCACGCCTTCGGCGAACCCACCAAGGCCATGATGAGCCTGCAGCCGATCGGCATCTACTCGATTCCTGAGGTGTCGTTCGTCGGGGCCACCGAGGTCGATCTGACCAAGGATTCGATTCCGTATGAGGTCGGCGTATCCCGGTATCGCGAACTGGCGCGCGGGCAGATCGCCGGTGATTCCTACGGGATGCTGAAACTGCTCGTGTCCACCGAGGATCTGCGGCTACTGGGGGTGCACATCTTCGGTACCAACGCCACCGAGATGGTCCACATCGGACAGGCCGTGATGGGTTGCGGCGGCACCGTCGATTACCTCGTCGACGCGGTGTTCAACTATCCGACGTTCTCGGAGGCCTACAAGGTCGCGGCGCTCGACGTGATGAACAAACTGCGCGCGCTCAACCAGTTCCGCTACTGACAGTCCGATTCGAGTGCCGCGGGCGCGGCGTCGCCGGGGCCGTCGGCCTCAGCGCGGACGAGCAGACGCGCGATCCGGTCATCGAAGCGCGGTGAGTAGGACACGTCGTCGTCGCAGCCGCCGCCGTCGAGTCCGCCGACCAACCCGGTCACCGTCGATCCCGAAACCCACGGGGCACCGCTGAAACCATCGGTCACGCCCGCACAGGCCAGGGCCGGGAATCCCTGCAGTGACGACTCGGTCGCGCCTCGGCACGCCATCGGACTGCCGCCCTCACCCATCGGGTAACCGGTCACCGTCACCGGGCTTCCCGCCGCCGGCGCCGACCCCAGGGTCAGCCCGCCGCCGGACTCGGCCAGCAGCCTGGCGGTGGAATCCCCGGTCACCCGCACGATCGCATAGTCGGCCTGAGGATCCTGGTTGGCGAGCCAGCGCGAGTCCAGATACACGCTGCTCACGTGCCAGGCGTCACCGGCGCCCGCGCCGAAACCTGGGACGAACGTGGTGTCGACACCGTCGAGTAGGCAATGCGCGGCCGTCAGTATGAGGTCCGCCGTCGGGGTGGCCAGCACCGACCCGCTACAGGTGTGCGTCGTGGTATCGCCCAGGAAAAGCGCCCCCACCCGACGATCCGGCGTCACCGACTCGACCCCGGCCTGCGACAACGCGCTGGCCGCAGCCGGCGTGCTGCTCGGGGGGACGGTCGTGAGGTTGGCTGCCGCGCCACCGGCGGTGGGGCCCGGAACGGTGCACGCCGCCGCCCCGGCCGCCGTCAGGGCAGCCGCGACTGTGAACTTCGCCATCCGGGTCACGCGCATCATCACGATTTTGCCTGATCGCGCGGAGAACTGCCGGAATGCGACCACCAGCCGGGCGCGTTCGAACGCACATGCGGGGCGGAACGAACCCGCAGTACGGGTATGCGGGACACTGGAAGATACGGCGGTGGGCCGTCACAGCGTCCTACCGCAGCGAGGAGACGAAGCGAGATGACCGACACCAGCGACACCCCCGATCAGCACTACCAGCCCGACCAGAGCGGCATGTACGAGCTTGAGTTCCCGGCCCCGCAGTTGTCGTCTTCGGATGGACGCGGCCCGGTGCTGATCCATGCGCTGGAGGGGTTCTCCGATGCCGGCCACGCGATCCGCCTGGCCGCCGAGCATCTCAAGGACACGCTCGATACCGAGCTGGTGGCCTCCTTCGCCATCGACGAGCTGCTCGACTACCGGTCGCGCCGGCCGCTGATGACATTCAAGACCGACCACTTCACCAGCTACGAGGAACCCGAGCTGAACCTGTACGCGCTGCACGACGGCGTGGGCACGCCGTTCCTGCTGCTGGCCGGCCTGGAGCCGGACCTGCGGTGGGAGCGGTTCATCACCGCGGTGCGGCTGCTCGCCGAACAGCTCGGGGTCCGCCGGGTGATCGGCCTCGGCACCATCCCGATGGCGGTGCCCCACACGCGCCCCGTCATGCTCACCGCGCACGCGAACGACAAGGAGCTGATCGCCGACCACACCCCGTGGGTCGGCGAAGTCCAGGTCCCGGCCAGCGTTTCCAACCTGTTGGAGTTCCGCATGGCCCAGCATGGGCACGAGGTGGTGGGGTACACCGTGCACGTCCCGCACTACCTGGCCCAGACGGCCTACCCACCGGCTGCCGAGGCGCTGCTGGCCGAGGTGGCCCGGACCGGTTCGCTACAACTGCCGTTGGAGAAACTTTCCGAGGCCGGAGCCGAGGTATACAGCAAGATCAACGAGCAGGTAGAGGCCAGCGAAGAGGTGGCTCAGGTGGTGACCGGGTTGGAGCGCCAGTACGATGCGTTCGTTGCCGCACAGGAGAATCGGTCTCTGCTGGCGCGTGACGAGGAACTGCCCAGCGGTGATGAGCTGGGAGCCGAGTTCGAACGGTTCCTCGCCCAGCAGACCGGTGACAAGCACAAAGACGACAGGTACAAAGACGGACGGGACGGCTTCGGCGACGGCTTCCCGAACGGCGACAACCACTCATAACAGCCCGACGCCGGGCCGAGGGCGAGGTTGACCAGCATGACCGAACGCAAACCCCATCTGCGGACCGTTCGCGAGCTCACACCGACGCTCGAGTACCGCACGATCCACGGATACCGACGGGCCTTCCGCGTGGCCGGATCCGGGCCGGCGATCCTGCTGATCCACGGCATCGGCGACAACTCCACCACCTGGCACACCGTGCAATCGGCGCTGGCCCAGCGGTTCACCGTGATCGCCCCCGATCTGCTCGGCCACGGCAGCTCCGACAAGCCGCGTGCGGACTATTCGGTCGCGGCGTACGCCAACGGCATGCGCGACCTACTCAGCGTGCTCGACATCGACCGGGTGACCGTGGTCGGTCATTCACTGGGCGGTGGCGTGGCGATGCAGTTCGCCTACCAGTTCCCGCAGTTGGTGGACCGGCTCATCCTCGTGGGCTCCGGCGGCGTCACGAAGGATGTCAACGTGGCGCTGCGGGTGGCCTCCCTCCCGATGGGCAGTGAGGCGCTGGCCCTCCTGCGATTGCCCCTGGTGCTGCCGGCCCTACAACTGGCCGGTCGGGCCGCGGGCACGGTACTGGGCTCAACCGGTCTCGGCCACGACATCCCGGACATGCTGCGCATCCTGGCGGATCTGCCGGAACCGACGGCATCGTCGGCGTTCGCCCGGACCCTGCGCGCCGTCGTGGACTGGCGCGGCCAGGTGGTGACGATGCTGGACCGCTGTTACCTGACCGAATCGGTTCCGGTCCAGTTGATCTGGGGTCAAAGCGATTCGGTCATCCCCGTCAGCCACGCCCACATGGCACACGCCGCAATGCCCGGTTCCCAGTTGGAGATTTTCTCTGGATCCGGGCATTTTCCGTTCCACGACGATCCCGACCGCTTCGTCGAGGTGGTCGAACGCTTCATCGACACGACCGAACCGTCGGTGTACGACCAGGACCGGCTCCGCAGCCTGCTGCGCAGCGGGCGGACAGAAGCGACGATGAGCGGGCCCTTCGACACTCAGATCGCGGTGCTCGACGCAATGGACGCCGACGAGCGCAGCGCCACCTGACCCGCTCCCCCAGCCGGGTCGGACAGTCCCGCGAAGAGCCCGAGATGCGGCCCTGAGATGCGACGTAGCATCGGGGCATGGCCATCGACGTCACCGTGTTACGCGTATTCACCGATCCGGACGGCAAGTACGGCAATCCGCTCGGCGTGGTCGACAACAGCACCGTCGCCCCCGCCGACCGTCAGCGGATCGCCACCGAATTGGGTTACAGCGAAACGGTATTCATCGACCTTCCCCAGCCGGGCGCCAACTCCGCCGGTGCCCACATCTTCACCCCGGTCGCCGAGCTGCCGTTCGCAGGACACCCAACGGTCGGCGCATCGTGGTGGCTGCGCGAAAAGGGCTTGCCGGTCAACACATTGCGGGTGCCCGCCGGGATTCTTCCGGTCGAGTACGAGGATGATCGCGCCATTGTCAATGCCCGCTCGGAATGGGCCCCGGAATTCGCCATCTACGACCTGGCCACGGTCGACGAGGTGCTCGCCGCAGACCCCGACGATTTCGATGATGCCTACCTGTGGGCCTGGAGCGACGAAGCGCGCGGCACGTTGCGATCCCGGTCGTTCGCCTCACACCTGGGGATTCCCGAAGACGAGGCCACGGGGTCGGCGGCGGTGCGGATGACCGACTATCTCAGCCGGGACCTCACGATCATCCAGGGGAAAGGTTCGGTGATCGAGACCCGCTGGAGTCCGGAAGGCTGGGTCCGTTTGGCCGGCCGCGTCGTCAACGACGGCACAACCCAACTGGACTGAATGAATTACGCCTCGGCGCGATGCGCCCGCAGGGCCTCGATTTCGCGCTCGAAGTCCTCGGCTGAGGAGAATGACCGGTACACCGAGGCGAACCTCAGATAGGCGACCTCGTCCAGTTCGCGGAGCGGTCCGAGGATCGCCAGGCCGACCTCATGGCTGGGGATCTCCGGCGTGCCGAGGCCGCGGACCGCGTCCTCGACCTTCTGCGCCAAGACATTGAGCGCGTCGTCGTCGACCTGCCTGCCCTGACAGGACCGGCGCACTCCGCGGATGACCTTCTCCCGGCTGAACGGTTCGGTCACCCCGCTGCGCTTCACCACAGCCAGCACCGCGGTCTCCACAGTGGTGAACCGACGTCCACACTCCGGGCACGACCGCCGGCGTCGGATGGCCTGTCCCTCGTCGGTCTCGCGGGAATCGACCACACGCGAATCAGGATGACGACAGAACGGACAATGCATTACCGCTCCTTCGTCATGCCGCCGGACAAGTAGTTCGAGCGCCCTTGAGCGTACCCGCGATGCCCTAGGCAGACTCACCGCCGGGTCCAGTGGCATGTAGGTGCTCACGCCGACACCGGCCAGTGATGCTGCCTGCCAGGACGATTCAGCGGACATTGCGCTGCTCAGCCAACCGGCGCGAGCAGTGTCTGCCCGGCGTCGACCGCGGCGGAGTCGAGTTGGTTGAGGTCACGAATCTGCTCGACGACCCGGGCCACCGGAGCATCCGGGGCGACCCGGCGTGCCACTTGCTGCAGCGACTCCCCCGACTTCACCTGGACCACCGCGAGTTCGGCCGGCTGCGGGTTCTCCGCCCCCATTACCCCGCCGAGTTGCGCCACCAGGCCGAGCCACACCGTGATACCGGCGGCGACCAGGGCCAGTAACACCGTGGTCAGCGGAGTGATGGGCCGACTGCGGTGCGACGCCCGCGACATCAGCACACCGGTTCCGCGGTAGTGGACCGTGCCGGCGGCGGGTCGGGCGTGGCCCGGGCGCTGCACCCGCTGCACCCGGCGCACCGGCCGGGCCACACCGGTACCGAAGGTGGCGCTGCCCCTGGTACCCGCAGCACCTGCGGCACCCCTGGCACGGGCCCGCTGCGGTGAGGACTGCGGCACGGCCCGAACAGCACGGGAGCGGCTATCGGCGGGGATATCGATGATCGCCATCTGACTGCCTTTCGGTGGACTCTTTCGCTCTTGTGTTCGAACATACTCGCTCAGGTGTTCGATTGATAGAACATGTGATCGAACTGTTGCCAAACGATAGAACAGGGCACCGACAAGTTCCGGCCACCGACCGCGGGGACGGCCCCGAACTGCCACCCTGTGCGCTCCACCAGCAGACACGCCCACAACACGCCTCGAACACATGTTTGATTAATGTTCGATCAGGGACTACATTCGGCCCCATGAGCGACGACCGCAGCAGGGACGGCAACACGGAAAGCCCGGCCGGATCGGACGGCGCGGGCCCACGCCGGGCCGAGGGCGGCCTCACCGACCGGCAACGCACCATTCTCGACGTGATCCGCGCGTCGGTGACCACTCGCGGTTACCCGCCCAGCATCCGCGAGATCGGCGATGCGGTCGGACTGACCTCGACCTCGTCGGTCGCCCACCAGTTGCGCACCCTGGAACGCAAGGGCTACCTGCGCCGCGATCCCAACCGCCCGCGCGCCGTCGATGTGCGCGCCGCCGACGATCCGACGGCCGCAGCACTGGTGTCCACCGACGTGGCCGGCTCCGACGCACTACCCGAGCCGACGTTCGTGCCGGTGCTCGGGCGTATCGCCGCAGGCGGCCCCATCCTGGCCGAACAGGCCGTCGAGGACGTCTTCCCGCTGCCCCGCGAATTGGTCGGCGAGGGCTCACTGTTCCTGCTCAAGGTCGTCGGCGACTCGATGGTCGATGCCGCCATCTGTGACGGCGACTGGGTGGTGGTACGCCAGCAGAGCGTGGCCGACAACGGCGACATCGTGGCAGCCATGATCGACGGCGAGGCCACCGTCAAGACGTTCAAGCGCACCCGCGGTCAGGTGTGGTTGATGCCGCACAACCCTGCATACGACCCGATCCCGGGCAACGACGCAGCGGTGCTCGGCAAGGTCGTCACCGTAATTCGCAAGATCTGACCGGGTGAGGGGCCCCGCCGCACCTGACGGCCGCCGGGCCCGCTTCCTCAGTCCGTCCGCACGAACCCGTTCGTGCGGGCGAATTCCTCACTGGCGAACCAGATTTCGGCTACTGCGTCGTCGTACTCGGCGCTGTCGGGTGCCCAGTACCGTCCGGACTTCGTGTCCGCCTTGATCGGATAACCCTCCGGCGCGCGGTAAGGGTCCTCCAACGGCAGATGGATGGCGGTGGCACTGGGTATCTCGTCGAGCTCGATGGCGGCGTGGCGCCCGCTGTGCGCCTCGCTGCTGTAGGCCTCGGCCTCGGTGATGACGCGGGTCGGCGCGGTGTCGACGTTGTCCTGATCGCTCGGCACTGCCAGGCCACCCAGGCCCGCGAAACCCTGCGCCTCACGCACTCCGCCTACCGGACCGGGCATAGACCCGGTATCCGCCAGGTCCTCGTCCACGAGTTCCGCCTCGATGTCGTCGACATCGTCGCCCTCGGCGACCTCTTCGAAGACGGCATCAATGGGTGTATCGAGATCCTCGTCGTCGAAGTCGTCGTCCTCGAAGTCGTCATCTTCATAGTCGTCATCGAAGTCGTCATCGTCGCCGAAGTCGTCGAAACCCTGCTCCCCGACCAACCGCGAGGAATCCTCCGGCGGTTCCTCCTCCCTGCCCGGCGCCCCGTACCCACTGGCCGATCCGTGCGGAGCGGCCCATTGACTGACCGGAATGGCGATATCGGTGGGGCCGTCGTACGGAGATGCCGCGCCTGATGATTCCTCGCCGGGCCCGGCAAACCGTGCCGTCGCGGCGTCGCCGTACGCGGCGCTCGGCCCGTAGCCGTTGGCCGCGTCGGAGTCACCGCCGTCGCGGTACTCATCGTGGTCGTACCCACGCGAACCGTAGCGCGCGTCGTCATATCGACCCTCGTCGTAGGACGAATCGCCCGGTCCGCCGTCGTAGTCGTCGTCGAACGGATCGTGGTCGAAGTCGTCATCGCCACCGGCGCGCCGACGGTGCCACAGCGCGGCCCCCACGATCAACCCGGCGAGCAGCACGACCGGGATCACCGCGATCAGCCACCACCAGCTCCAATGCCAGGAGAACGGCTTCTTGCTGTCCGCGTCGGAGGGCTGCGGACCGGCCGCCGGGGTCTGGTCGAGTCCAGGAACCTGCAGCCCGCTCAATTCGGAGGCGAGTTTCGACGGCTCGGTGGTGAACTTGTTGGCGTCGCGGTCCCACGAGATCGCTCCCCCGCTGAACCGCTGACTGATGACACCGCCGTCTTCGGTCTGGTCGGCCATCGGGGCGCCCAGCGCTCCCTTCGCCCCGCCGAGCTTCTCCCAGGCCGCGTTCATCGCGCCCCGCACGATCACCGCGCCGTAGTCGGGAGTCCAGAAGATGACGGGGTTGTCGGCCGCGGCGAAGGTGCTGATCCGGCTGTTGGGTCCCAATCCGCCCTCGGACTCGCCGGCGGTCGGGAAACCCAGATCGCCTTCCGGGCCACCGACGCTTTCATACTTTTCGAGCAGCTGGCCGGTGATGGCGTTGGCGCCGGTGGCAGGGCTGTAGAAGATCTTGCCGCCGGCGTACTTCTGGCCGAATCCACCGTCGCCGATCGGATACTGGTCGCCGTCCTTGGCTCCCAGCGGTCCCATCACCCCGCCCGCCTCGCGGCGCGCGGCGGCGATCGCCGAGGCGGGATCCGACGGCACGTCCAGACCGGCGAGCTGATCGGCCAGTTCGGGCGGCACCGTGGTGAACGCCTTGGTCTTGCGGTTCCAGGAGATCTCGCCGCCGGTGAACTTCTGGGAGATCACGTCGCCGTCGAACGTCTCGTCGTCCGCGGGGACGCCGAGCACTCCCGCGGAGCCGCCGAGCTTGTCCCATGCGGCGTTGATGGCGCCCCGCACCACCCGGGCACCGGTGGACGGAGTCCAGAAGATGACCGGGTTGTCAGGCGCACTCAACGTCGAGTTACGGCTGTCCGCGGCACGTCCAGCGCCCTCGTCGATGGTGGGGAATCCCATGTCACCGTCGGCCGGACCGCCCAGCGACTCGTACTTGTCCAGGATTGCGCCCTGCATGAAGTGCGCGCCGGTTGCCGGGGTGAAGAACATCTTGCCGCCGGAGAAGTTCTGCGCGAAGCCAGAACCCACCGCGTACACGCCGCCCTGCCGCGGCCCGAGCGGGCCACCGTCTCCACCGTTGGCCTCCCAAGCGGCGGTGACCGCGGCGTCGGCATCCGACTCCGGGGTGGCCGAAGCCACCGCCGGCACCACCAAAGCAGCGACTACGAGTGCGAGCAGGCCGACCGCCAACCGCCACACGGCCGCGTTCAGCCTCGCTCCCGGCCTAGTCATGCGCCCTCCCCGCTCGTTCGGCAAAGTTTCCTTAGAAATGTCCCGCCCGGACAACTTTGCGTCAGCACGTGACGATAACCAACTAACGTGGCCGATCATGACCAAAAAAGGCCCAATATCTGGGTCCGAAGACCCAGATTTGGGCTTTTTTGGACGAGTACCGGATAAATCGGCGGCCGATCGGCCCGCTAGACGCCCAGCCCGCGACCGATGATCTCCTTCATGATCTCGGTCGTGCCGCCGTAAATCGTCTGGACTCGGGCATCCAGGTAGGCCCGCGCAACCGGGTACTCACGCATGTAGCCGTAGCCGCCGTGCAGCTGCAGGCAGCGGTCGATGAGCTCCACCTGCTTCTCGGTCGAGTACCACTTGGCCATCGCCGCCTGCTCCACGGTGAGCTTCTCGTCGAGGTGCAACCGGATGAACTCGTCGACCATCATCCGGACCACGGTGGCCTCGGTGGCCAGTTCGGCCAGCAGGAACCGGCTGTTCTGGAAACTGCCGATCGGCTTGCCGAACGCCTTGCGCTCCTTGGTGTACTGCACGGTCTGCTCCAGCACCGCCTCCATCGCCGCGGCGGCCATGATCGCGATCGAGATGCGCTCCTGCGGCAGGTTCTGCATCAGGTAGACGAAACCCTGACCTTCCTCGCCGAGCAGGTTCTCGACGGGCACCTTGACGTCGGTGAACGACAGCTCGGCGGTGTCCTGGGCATCCAGGCCGATCTTGTCCAGGTGGCGGCCCCGCTCGAAGCCCTCCATACCGCGCTCAACCACCAGCAGGGAGAAGCCGAGAGCGCCCTTCTCGGGGTCGGTCTGGGCGACGACGATCACCAGATCGGAGTTGATGCCGTTGGTGATGAAGGTCTTGGACCCGTTGAGGACGTAGTGGTCACCGTCGCGCACCGCACGGGTCTTGATGCCCTGCAGGTCGCTACCGGTGCCCGGTTCGGTCATTGCGATCGCCGTGATCAATTCGCCCGTGCAGAACTTGGGCAGCCAACGCTGCTTCTGCTCCTCGTTGGCCAGCCGGAGCAGGTACGGCGCGACGACGTCGTTGTGCAGGCTGAAGCCGATGCCGCTGTAGCGACCGGCGACGGTCTCCTCACAGACGATCGTGTTGTACCGGAAGTCGTCGTTGCCGCCGCCGCCGTACTCCTCGGGCACCGCCATCCCGAGAAAGCCCTGCTTGCCCGCCTCGAGCCAGACCCCGCGGTCGACGATCTTGTCCTTCTCCCACTGGTCGTGGAACGGCGCGACGTGCTTGTCCAGGAACGCCCGGTACGACTCGCGGAACAAGTCGTGCTCGGGCTCGAACAACGTGCGGTCGTACTTCACAACACTGCCCATGGTGTGACCTCCGGTACTGGTTACTGATTTGGGGCCAACCTATACCAACCGGGTGGTTGGTCAGCCCTGGGGAGGGTGGGTACCGCCCGTAAACTCTGCTCATGCCCCGGTCCCCCATGAGCCTCGCGCACTGGGGCGCCTTCACCGCGAACGTCGCGGACGGCGACATCGCGGCCGTCACCCCGATGGACGGTGACACCGACCCCTCACCGTTGCTCGGCAACCTCGCGGGCTCGATCCGGCACCGCTCCCGTATCGCCGGGCCCGCAGTGCGACGCGGCTGGCTGCGCGACGGCCCCGGCCCCAGTACAGAACGGGGCGCCGACGACTACGTCGCGGTCTCCTGGGATGAGCTCTCCGACTTGCTGGCCGAGGAGCTGCGCCGGGTCGTCGACACCTACGGCAACGAGGCGATCTACG
Organism: Mycobacterium shunyiense; assembly: GCF_058270075.1. Lineage (NCBI taxonomy): Bacteria > Bacillati > Actinomycetota > Actinomycetes > Mycobacteriales > Mycobacteriaceae > Mycobacterium > Mycobacterium shunyiense. Next base: position 229,179 of record NZ_JBZDPU010000013.1, read on the forward strand.
GCGGCTCCTACGGCTGGGCCAGCGCCGGACGCTTCCACCACGCCCAGAGCCAGGTGCACCGCTTTCTGAAAATGCTCGGCGGCTATACGTCTTCCCGCCATTCCTACAGCCTGGGCGCCACCGGGGTGATCATGCCCCGGGTGGTCGGGACCCATGACGACCTGTTCAAGCGCTCCACCGACTGGGAGGTCATCACCGAGCACACCGATCTGCTGGTGTGCTTCGGCGGTCTCGCACTGAAGAACACCGGCATCAACCACGGTGGCACCACGGCACATCCGGCCCGCGACGCGCTGCGCCGGATGCGTGAGCGCGGCGGGAAGATCGTGTCGCTGAGCCCGCTTCGTGACGACGTCGATGGCGACTGCCGATGGCTGGCCCCGGTCCCCGGCACCGACGTGGCGGTGATGCTCGCGCTGGCCTACGTGCTGGCCACCGAGGGCCTGGCCGATCTCGATTTCCTCGACACGCACTGCAGCGGATACCGGCGGTTCGAGCGCTACCTGCTGGGCCGCGACGACGGTATCGCCAAGAGCCCGCAATGGGCGTCGAGGCTCAGCGGCCTGCCCGCCGGCGAGCTCGTGGACCTCGCCAGGCAGATGGCGGCCTCGCGCACCCTGGTCACCGTCAGCTGGTCGCTGCAGCGGATCCGGCACGGCGAGCAGGCGCCGTGGATGGGCTTGACCCTGGCGGCCATGCTGGGCCAGATCGGTGTGCCCGGAGGAGGTTTCGGGCACGGCTACGGGTCGATGAACGAGCCGGGGTTGCCGCCGCTGCGCTGCGGCCTGCCCGCGCTGCCACAGGGCTTCAACCCGGTGCAGACCTTCATCCCCGTCGCGGCAGTCACCGACATGCTGCTGCACCCCGGACAACCGTTCGATTACAACGGACTGCACCTGACCTACCCCGACATCAGGTGCGTGTACTGGGCCGGCGGCAACCCGTTCCACCATCACCAGAACATTCCGAGGTTGCGCCGGGCCCTGTCCCGGGTGGACACCATCGTGGTGCACGACCCGTACTGGACGGCGATGGCCAAGCATGCCGACGTCGTCGTGCCCTCGACCACCGCCTATGAGCGCGAGGACTACTCGGGGTCACGCAATGATCCGCTGCTGGTCGCCATGCCTGCACTGACCCCGCCGTACGCGGACTCCCGCGACGACTACACCACGTTCTCGGCGCTGGCCGACCGACTCGGGTTCGGTGAGCAGTTCACCGAAGGCCGCACGGCACGGCAGTGGCTGGTTCATATGTACGAAAAGTGGTCAGCGGGTCTGGATTTCGAGGTTCCCGGATTCGACCAGTTCTGGGCTGCGGGTCATCTGCGGTTACCCACCGAACCGGGGTTGACACTGCTGGCCGATTTCCGGGCCGATCCGGTCGGGCACCGACTGGCCACCCCGAGCGGCCGCATCGAGATCTTCTCGCAGACCATCGACGGATTCGGCTACCCCGACTGTGCCGGCCACCCCCGCTGGTACGAGCCGACCGAGTGGCTCGGCGGTGCGCGGGCCGCCCGCTATCCGTTGCATCTGCTGGCCAATCAGCCCGCTACCCGCCTGCACAGCCAACTCGACGGCGGCGCCACCAGTCAGGCATCGAAAGTACAAGGGCGCGAACCGATCCGCATCCACCCCGATGACGCCTCGGCCCGCGGGCTCGCAGACGGTGACGTAGTGCGGGTGTTCAACGACCGCGGGGCGTGTCTGGCCGGGGTGATGATCGACGACCGGTTGCGCCCGTCGGTGGTGCAACTGCCGACCGGAGCGTGGTACGACCCGGCCGAACCGTCAGATCCCGATTCGATGTGCGTGCACGGCAATCCCAACGTCCTCACCGACGATGTCGGGACCTCGTCGCTGGCGCATGGCTGCACCGGCGCGCATGTGCTGGTGCAGGTCGAGAAGTTCGGTGGAGCCCTCCCCCCGGTGCGGGCACATGAGCCTCCGGTGATCCGACGACGCTGAAACCGTTGGGCCGCGACCACTTCGGCCGTTTTCCCGGTGGCAGTTGCGTGCCGGTGCAAAGATCCCTTCAGCGCTGACGGCTTCGTCAGCAGAAGGAGATCCGGGCCGATGCGATTCTCACCCCGTTCTGCTGCCAGGTCACTGCTGGTCGGCGCCGTAGCGGTATCCGGCTCGGTGGTCATCGGCCTGACGCCCGTCGGCACCGCAGCAATCGGTCTGGTGGTCGCGGTGACACCGCTGATCGTCCCGGGTACCGGAACCCCGAACCCGCAGGACTCCAACAATTACCTGGCCAACGCCGTGGACTACTACGTCCAGCCCAGCGGTAGTTGCGGCGCCGAGGATTGTGCGGCGCCGGTGGCCATCCCCTACATCGCCCAGTTCTGGCCCATCCCACTCCCAGGCTGGGGCGGACTGGAGGGTGCCAAATGGAACGTGTCGGTGGCCAGCGGGGTCACCCGGCTGACCAGTGAACTCGTCGGCGCCAACAACCCCAGTGCGGCGCATCCCGTGACGGTCTTCGGCTATTCGCAGGGCGCCACGGTGGCCGGCATCGTCAAGGGGAACCTGGCGGACCTGACCGACGAACAGAAGCAGAATCTGAGCTTCGTCCTGATCGGTAACCCCAACCGCCCTGACGGCGGCCTCTTCGAGAGGCTGGCGATCCTCGGCACCGTCCCGATCCTCGACGCGACGTTCGGTCAACCCACTCCGACGGACACCGGCATCGAGACCTACGACATTGCGCTTCAGTATGACGGTGTCGCCGACGCTCCGTCATGGGTGCTCAATCCGCTCGCCCTGGCGAATGCGCTGGCCGGATTCGAGTACGTGCACGGCTCCTACCTGGACCCCCGAGGCGACGATCCGGCCACCGCAACGCCATACGGCTACACACCCGAACAGGTGCAGGCCGCGATCGAGAACGCGAAAGCGAACTGCAGTGCCGAGACTCACTGCCAGAAGGTCGACGGCAGCGATACGTACTACGTCACCCTGCCGGCGAAGACGCTGCCCATCATGCAGCCGCTGCTCGACCTGGGTGCGGCGACCGGCACGTCCGCCGTGGTGATCCCGCTCGTCGACCTGATCTCCCCGATGGCGCAGACCCTGATCGAAACCGGTTACACCAGAACCGACTACAGCAATCCGACACCGTTCCAGTTGCTGCCCAGGTTCAACCCGGTCAAGTTGGCCACCGACCTGGTGAACGACGTTCCGGAGGGCATCCGGGCCGCGCTCAACCCCGGGCTCGACCCACTGCCCGGATGGACCGATCCGACGCAGTCCGGCGTGACCGTCCGGATCCCGGACACTGCCGACAAGACCGTTGCCGACACCACGAAAGTCGCCGCCATCTCGGATGACCAACCGCTCCGGCGTCTGAGCACGGTCACCGACCCCGACACGGCACCGAGCACGGCCGACGACGCGACGGCCCCGAAGCAGCGTCCCTCATTGCCGAAAGCGCTCGCCACCAAGGGACATCCGGCGCGTGACATGGCCAAGTCGCTCCGAAGCAGCGTGCGCAAGGCCCTCGGTCACGACGGCGCGAAGGACAAGGCCACGGACCGTCCCGAGGCAAAGGGCACCAGCGCAAAGGGCACCAGCAGCAAGAAGAAATCTGCCGCCTGACGCCCGCTCAGAAGGTGGCGAACTCACCCAGGCTCGCGGCCAGTGCCATGGGCACCCGCGCCTTGATGCGGGTGCCGTCGGCAGTGTGCTCGGTGGCGTCCACCCGACCGTCGGCGTGCACCCGCGCGACCAGATCCCCGCGGTCGTAGGGAATCGTCACGTCCACCGTGGCGTCGGTCGGCGGGATCATCTCCGCCATCCGGGCCCGCAACCGGTCCAGCCCCTCGCCGGTGTGCGCCGAAACGAAGACCGCATCGGGCAGGGCGCGGCGCAGCGCGGCCAGTCCGAGATCGGTGGCCGCGTCGATCTTGTTGACCACCAACAGCTCCGGGGGCGGGGCGATGTCGTATTCGACGATCACGTCGTTGACCACCTGCCGGACCGCATTGATCTGCGCCAGCGGATGATCGTCGGACCCGTCCACGACGTGCACCAGCAGGTCGGCATCGACCACCTCTTCGAGCGTGGACCGGAAGGCCTCGACCAACTGGGTGGGCAGGTGCCGGACGAAGCCGACGGTGTCGGTCAGCACGAACGGCCGGCCGTCGTCGAATTCGCCACGCCGCGTGGTGGGTTCGAGTGTGGCGAACAAGGCGTTCTCCACCAGCACACCGGCCCCGGTCAGTGCGTTGAGCAGGCTGGACTTGCCGGCGTTGGTGTAGCCGACGATGGCCACCGAGGCGGCATCCGAGGTCAGCCGCCGGCTGCGCTGGGTATCGCGGATCTTCTTCATGTCGCGAATCTCGCGGCGCAGCTTGGCCATCCGCTCCCGGATACGGCGGCGGTCGGTCTCGATCTTGGTCTCACCGGGCCCGCGGGTTCCCACGCCACCACCGGCACCGCCGGCGCGCCCGCCGGCCTGGCGCGACATCGATTCACCCCAGCCGCGCAGCCGGGGCAGCATGTACTCCATCTGGGCCAGCGACACCTGCGCCTTGCCCTCCCGGCTGGTGGCGTGCTGGGCGAAGATGTCCAGGATCAGCGCGGTCCGGTCGATCACCTTGACCTTGACGACCTTCTCCAGCGAGTTGAGCTGCGCAGGCGAGAGTTCGCCGTCGCAGATCACGGTGTCCGCCCCGGTGGCCAGGACCACCTCGCGCAGTTCGACGGCTTTGCCCGAGCCGATGTAGGTGGACGGGTCGGGCTTGTCGCGGCGCTGGATCAGCCCCTCGAGTACTTCGGACCCGGCGGTCTCGGCGAGTGCCGCCAGCTCGGCCAGGCTGGCATCGGCATCGGCCGCGCTGCCTTCGGTCCACACTCCGACCAGGACCACGCGTTCCAGCCTGAGCTGGCGGTACTCGACCTCGGTGACGTCGGTGAGTTCGGTGGAGAGCCCGGCGACGCGGCGCAGTGAGGCGCGGTCTTCGAGGGCCAGCTCGCCGGTGCTGGGTGTGACGGGATGTTCTGGATGAGTCATATGTACTTACAGGTTGTCACGTGCATCGGGCCGCGCGCATCCCTATTAGGCGTGGGCAGCGTTCCACCACACGTCGGAGAGCTCACCACGGGCCACCAGCACGGAGGGGCCGCGCAGGAAGCTGGTGGACTCGGTGATCGTCACGGTGACCTCGCCCCCGGGGATGCGGACCCGCAACGTCCCGGTATCGGCACCCTGACCGGCCAGGGCCGCCAGCGCGGCCGCGACGGTGCCGGTACCGCAGGAGCGGGTCTCGCCGACACCGCGTTCGTGCACCCGCATCGAGACCGCGCCGTTCACCGGAGCGGTCAGGACCTCGACGTTGACGCCGTCGGGGAACAGCTGCGTGTCGAACGACACCGGTGCGGCCACATCGAGTGCCGCCAACTCGTCCTCGGTCAGCCCGACACAGGCCAGGTGCGGATTGCCCATGTCGACGGCCAGCCCGCTGACCTTGCGACCGCCGACGACGGCGGTGCCGGTGCCGAACTGGTTGGCCTTGCCCATCTCGACCGTGACGTCGGCGGTCGTCGCGTCGACGCTGTGCAACACCACCGGACGGGGACCGGCCAGTGACCCGACCACGAACTCGTCGGCAGATTCCAGTCCGGACGCGCGCAGGTAGTGCGCGAACACCCGTACGCCGTTGCCGCACATCTGCGCGATCGACCCGTCGGCGTTGCGGTAGTCCATGTACCAGTCCGAGGCCGCCACCCCGTCGGGAAGTCGGTCGAACACCCCGGCACCCTGCGCGGCACCCGCAGTCGTCACCCGCAGCACGCCGTCGGCGCCGAGGCCGCGGCGCCGGTCGCACAGTGCGGCGACGGCGTTCGGCGTCAGCGACAGCGCGGCGTCGAGGTCGGGCAGCACCACGAAATCGTTCTGGGTGCCGTGCCCTTTCACAAAACCAACTGCGCCGGAGATCACCTGTTCAGGATACGTGCCGCCACGCCCGCAACGCGTCGTGCACCAGCCCGTCGGCCGCCCCGTCCAACCACACGACCCGATGATCACGCCGGAACCACGAGCGCTGCCGGCGCACATAGCGGCGGGTGCCGATGAACGTCGGCTCCCGCGCGGCCGATCCGTCTCCCCCGGCATCCAGGTCAGCCAACACCTGCGCATAGCCGAGTGCCCGCGCCGCGGTGACCCCGTCGCGCAGGCCGCAACCGATCAGCGTCCGCACCTCGTCCACCAGGCCTTCGTCGAACATCAGGTCGGTGCGTTGTTCCAGGCGCTGATCGAGAACGGCTGTGTCCCAGTCCAATCCGATGATTGCAGTGTCCCAGCGGGGTGTACCGATGCTCGGCGCCGAGGCAGCGAACGGCTGCCCGGTGAGCTCCACGACCTCCAGGGCCCGCACGATCCGCCGGCCATCGGTCGGCAGGATCGACGCACCCGCGGCAGGGTCCACCCGGGTCAGCTCGACGTGCAGGGCGGCCACCCCCACCTCGGCCAGCCGCGCCTCCCACCGCGCCCGCACCGTCGGATCGGTGGCCGGAAACGTCCACTCGTCGAGCAGCGACTGGATGTAGAGCATCGAACCGCCCACGATCACCGGCACTGCGCCGCGGGCCGCGATGGCTTCCACGTCGGCCGCGGCCTCCTGCTGATAGCGGGCCACCGTCGCGGTCTCGGTGACGTCAAGGACATCGAGCTGGTGGTGTGGGATGCCGCGCCGCTCGGCGACCGGCAACTTGGCAGTGCCGATGTCCATGCCGCGGTAGAGCTGCATGGCGTCGGCATTCACGATCTCGCCGCCCACATTCTCGGCCAGCGCGAGCGCCAGCGCCGACTTCCCCGTGCCGGTCGGCCCGATGACCGCGATGGGCCGGGTCACGGCAGCCATTCGCCGACGAAGTAGCCGACGCCGTACGGGGCTCCGCGATAGCGCTCACGGGCCGATCCCGGCTCGGGTTCGGTCAGACCGGCCAGTACCTGGTAGGCAACCCTGCCGAGCACGGTTCCGGGCAGCTCGGCCAGCGCCGAGAGGTCTCCGGTGGCCAGCGCATCGTCGACTTGCTGTTGCACCGGCGCCGAGTCCGGGTCGTGGCCACCGGGTGCCGCCGGGGTGAGCGTGTTCAGGCCATCGGCGACCACGAGGACACCGACGGGATCCGCAGATTCGTCGAGGCGGGCGCGCAGCGCGCGCCCCCGGGCCAGCGCCTCGCCGACCTGCTGTGATGCGGCACAGACGTGCACCTCGATGTCGGCACCGGGTGCCACCTGTCCGCGGATCCACCCCGCGACCAGGGCACACAGCGGCAGCGCCACCGGATCGCCCATCGCGCCGGGGCCGAGAGCCACCGGGACGTCGGCGCCGTAGCCGGCGAAGGTCCCTGCACAGTCCGGCCCGTACACCGCGTCACCGGGGCCGACCCCGACGGCCAGCCAGCGCGGCGGTAGCGAACGCGCTGCGGCGACGACGGCCTCCCGCAGGTCGGCCACCTCGCCCGCAGCCGCACCCACCAGTTCGGGCACCAGGACCGGTGTGGCAGGGACGATCGCGATGGCGCTCAGCACCTCACCAAACTAGTGCGCGGCCCCTTCTGGGGTGCGCGCCGAGGCCCGGTCGGACGCCCAGATCGGCCCGGGTGAGAACACGTCCGTGCGAGTTTGTCAGGGCATTGCGCCTAAAGCCGTGGGCACGGCACAGCACGACCTGCTTCAATAGCGGACAAAGCGACAGCATCAGGCGCCGCGTCGCGCGGCAGATGCGCGGGCAACCGTGCGGAGTACGAGGAGCGGATATGACAACCAGTGAGCCAGGCGGAGCCACCCCCGAGTCGACCTCCGGGCCCACCCCGAAGCCCACGCCCTCGCCCGTTCCGAGGCCCGGACCACCCCGCCCCGTTCCCCGCCCCAGCCGGGTCGCACCCGTGGTTGCCGTGGCGCCGGCCGGCGACCCACACCAATTCGGCCGCGTCGATGACGACGGCACGGTGTGGTTGATCAGCGGATCCGGCGAGCGTGTCATCGGCTCATGGCAGGCCGGCGACACCGAGTCGGCGTACGCGCACTTCGGTCGGCGCTTCGACGATCTGCACACCGAGGTCGCCCTGCTCGAACGCCGGCTGTCGTCAGGCACCGGCGATGCGCGCAAGATCAAATCTGCGGCCGCGGCGTTGGCGGAAAGTCTGCCCACCGCAGCAGTTCTCGGCGATGTCGACGCGCTGAGCGCCCGCCTGTCGGCCATCCTGGAACACGCCGACGAAGCCGCCAAGACCGAGCGGGCCCAGCGCGACGAGCACCGCGCCGCCCAGACCGCACGCAAGGAGGCACTCGCCGCCGAGGCCGAGGATCTGGCAGCCAACTCCACCCAGTGGAAGTCCGCCGGTGACCGCCTGCGCGAGATCCTCGATGAGTGGCGCACCATCACCGGACTGGACCGCAAGCTCGACGACGCCCTGTGGAAGCGCTACTCGTCGGCCCGCGAGACGTTCAACCGTCGTCGCGGCTCGCACTTCGCCGAACTGGACCGCGGCCGGGTAGGCGCCCGTCAGCAGAAGGAGGCGCTGTGCGAGCAGGCCGAGCAGCTGTCCGGCTCGACCGACTGGGGCGCCACCGGTGCCGCGTTCCGCGATCTGCTGACCCAGTGGAAGGCCGCCGGACGCGCCGCCAAGGACGTCGACGACGCGTTGTGGCACCGGTTCAAGGCCGCTCAGGACACGTTCTTCGGGGCCCGTAACGCCGCCCACGCCGAACGTGACGCCGAGTTCAAGGCAAATGCCACCGCCAAGGAAGCGCTGCTGGCCGAGGCCGAGAAGATCGACACGACGGATCTGGATGCCGCCCGCGCCGCACTGCGCACGATCGGCGACAAGTGGGACGCGATCGGCAAGGTTCCCCGCGAGCGGGCCGCCGATCTGGAACGCCGCCTGCGTGCCGTCGAGAAGAAGGTCCGAGACGCCCCGGCCGGTGGTGTGGACCCCGAGGCGCAGGCCCGTGCCGACCAGTTCCGTGCCCGTGCCGAACAGTTCGAGAAGCAGGCCGAGAAGGCGGAGGCCGCCGGACGGGCCAAGGATGCAGCCGAGGCCAGGGCGAGCGCCGAACAGTGGCGTCAGTGGGCTGACGCCGCGGCCGCCACGCTCGGAGAGCGCAGGTAACACCACGCTCGGAGAGCGTTTACAGCTCCCAGGCTTTTCTGAGCGCAGCTAGGCCTGGTCGGGCTGATCCGGCTTGTCACCGGAGGTGTCGGGCTTCGCGACGTCGGTTTTGGTCACGTCGGTCTTGCTGTCACCGGGCATGGGGATGCCGAGCACGCCGTGCTGCTGATGCTTCGCGGCTTCGCGGCGCCGGTCCTCTTCTGCCGCCAGCTGCAGCGCGGTGCGCGACCACACCACGCGAGCCCAGTGGAAGGTCAGGACGATCACGGCCAGCCACCCGATGATCAGCCCGATTCCGGGACCGGGATGGCCCGCCGCGGTCTGACGCGACCACACCGCAAGCATCCCGAGCGCGCTGGCCACCGCAGAACCGGCCAGGGCCGTCCAGGCCAGCGCCCAGCGGCGGGTGATCAGCGCCAGGGTGGAGAAGCCGACCGAGAACACCAGCGCCAACCAGGTGAACACCCGCGACGGCAGTGAGATGCCGTCGCTTACGGCCGTGGCGTCACCGACCAGGACATCGAACCCCTTGGTGGTGCCGGTGTGCGGCAGCACGAACGACAGCAGCACCACGAACACCAGGATGGCCACGACCATCGCACGCGGCCCCGTGTCGAATTCGCGGGTGACCTTGCGCTCGACGGCCGCCAGGTCGTCCTTGAACCGGTCGAAGTCGCTTTCGTTGCTCAACAGCCACATCCTCCTGATGACGGCGAGGTTTCCGGCGCACCGATCCGCGGCAGCCCGAGGCCGACGCCGGTCCGCGGGCGCCGCCCCGCCTCGTGGGCGTCGCCGGCGAGGGTACGGCGATGGGTGACCAACGGGGCGTCGGCGATCAGATGGTGCGGCGCGGCACCGGTCACGGTGGTGGTGACGATGTCACCAGGTCGGATCCGCTCCACGTCGCCGCCAGGGCTGAAATGCACCAGTCTGCCGTCGCGGGCCCGGCCCGACATGCGGGCGGTGCTGGCGTCCTTTCGGCCCTCGCCCGTGGCGACCAGCAGTTCCACCGCCCGCCCGATCTGGGCCTGGTTCTCCTCCAGAGAAATTCGCTCCTGCAGCTCGATCAGCCGCTGATAGCGTTCGGTGACAACGGCTTTCGGCAACTGGTCGGGCATGTCGGCGGCGGGGGTACCGGGCCGGATGGAGTACTGGAAGGTGAACGCAGTCGAGAAACGCGACCGCTCGACGACATCGAGGGTGGCCTGGAAATCTTCCTCGGTCTCGCCGGGGAAGCCGACGATCAGGTCGGTGGTGATGGCCGCGTCCGGGATCGCGGCACGCACCTTGTCGATGATGCCCAGGTAGCGGTCGGCCCGGTACGAGCGGCGCATCGCCTTGAGGATCCGGTCCGAACCGGACTGCAGCGGCATGTGCAGTGTCGGGCAGACGTTGGGGGTCTGCGCCATCGCCTCGATCACGTCGTCGGTGAACTCGGCGGGGTGGGGTGAGGTGAACCGCACCCGCTCCAGCCCCTCCACGTCGCCGCAGGCGCGGAGCAGCTTGGCGAACGCACTGCGGTCGCGCGGAACATCGGGGTCGGCAAACGACACACCGTAGGCGTTGACGTTCTGGCCCAGCAGGGTGACCTCGAGCACGCCTTGGGAAGCCAGGGTCTGCACCTCGGCCAGGATGTCCCCGGGACGGCGGTCGACCTCTTTGCCGCGCAGCGACGGCACGATGCAGAACGTGCAGGTGTTGTTGCAGCCCACCGAGATCGACACCCACGCCGCATAGGCCGACTCGCGCGTGGCGGGCAGGGTGGACGGAAACTCCTGCAGCGCTTCGACGATCTCGACCTGGGCGGCGCGGTTGTGGCGGGCCCGCTCCAGCAGTGTGGGCAGGGACCCGATGTTGTGGGTGCCGAAGACCACATCGACCCAGGGGGCGCGGCGCAGTACCGACTCGCGGTCCTTCTGGGCCAGGCATCCGCCGACGGCGATCTGCATGTTCGGATCGGCCTGCTTGCGCGGGGCCAGATGACTGAGATTGCCGTAGAGCTTGTTGTCGGCGTTCTCGCGCACCGCACAGGTGTTGAACACGACGATGTCGGCGTCGGCGCCGTCGGGGGCCCTACGGTATCCGGCGTCCTCCAGCAGGCCGGACAGCCGCTCGGAGTCGTGCACGTTCATCTGACAGCCGTAGGTGCGGACCTGATAGGTGCGTTCGGAGCCGGGCTGTGTCGTCGACTCCTCGCGCGGGCGCTCGTCGCGCGCCGCGTCCCGGTTCACCATCGTCGTCACGGCCTCAATGGTACGGAGCCACCCGAAACGTCAACGCGGCGGATTGACGAGATCCGGGCAGGCCGGGCGTTCCCTGGGTAAGGTCACCTGCCATGGGTAGCCCCGGCGAGCAGCCGCAGGTCGACGACGCGGCGCCACCAGGTGTGCCGATGATCTCACTTCAGGGAGTCAACAAGCACTTCGGACCCTTGCACGTACTCAACGACATCAACCTCGATGTGGGGCGCGGCGAGGTCGTCGTGGTCCTCGGACCGTCGGGCTCGGGTAAATCCACGTTGTGCCGCACCATCAATCGGCTGGAGACCATCGACTCGGGCAGCATCGCGGTCGATGGTCAGGAGCTACCCGCCGAGGGTCGCAAACTGGCTCAGCTGCGGTCGGATGTCGGCATGGTGTTCCAGTCCTTCAACCTGTTCGCGCACAAGACGATCCTGGAGAACGTCATGCTCGCCCCGGTGAAGGTGCGACGCAAGCCCAAGGCACAGGCCAGGGAGGCCGCCATGGCCCTGTTGGACCGGGTCGGAGTGGCCAACCAGGCCGACAAATACCCGGCCCAGCTGTCCGGCGGTCAGCAGCAACGCGTGGCCATCGCACGATCGTTGGCGATGAAACCCAAGGTGATGCTCTTCGACGAGCCGACCAGCGCCCTGGACCCCGAGATGATCAACGAGGTCCTGGCCGTGATGACGTCGCTGGCCGGCGAGGGCATGACGATGGTGGTGGTCACCCACGAGATGGGCTTCGCCCGCCGGGCATCCGATCGCGTGGTGTTCATGGCCGATGGCGCCATCGTCGAGGACGCGCCACCGGCCGAGTTCTTCGACAACCCGAAATCCGACCGCGCCAAAGATTTTCTCGGCAAGATCCTTCATCACTGACGCTCCGCCGAAAGGAACCCGAACATGCCCTCCGTGCCGTTCAAGTTGGTCGGTACCCTCGCGCTCGCGATCGCACTCCCCTTCGCCGCGACCGCATGTGGCGGTGGTGGCGACTCCAGCAAGATCGTCATCGGCACCAAGTACGACCAACCCGGCCTCGGCCAGAAGAAGCCTGACGGCACCATGTCCGGGTTCGACGTCGATGTGGCCAAATACGTGGCCAACGAACTCGGTTATCCCGAGGACAAGATCGAGTGGAAGGAAGCGCCCTCGCCGCAGCGCGAGACGCTGATCCAGAACGGTCAGGTCGAATACATCGTCGGGACCTACTCGATCAGCCCGGCGCGTCAGGAGAAGGTGGCGTTCGCCGGGCCCTACCTGGTCACCGGGCAGAGCCTGCTGGTCCGCGCCGACGAGAACGCCATCACCGGAGCGGAGTCCCTGGCGAACAACCAGAAGGTGTGCTCGGTATCCGGTTCGACACCGGCTCAGCGGATCAAGGAGAAGTATCCGGACGTTCAACTGCAGCTGTACGACACCTACACCCTGTGCATCGACGCCCTCAGGAACCGTGGAGTCGACGCCGTGACCACCGATGAGGTGATCCTGGCCGGCTACGCCGCGCAGACTCCAGGGGAATTCAAGATCGTCGGTAAGCCATTCTCCGAGGAGCGCTACGGCATCGGCCTCAAGAAGGACGACACCGAACTGCGCGGCAAGATCAACGATGCGATCGAGAAGATGATCAACAGCGGAGCGTGGAAAGAAGCGTTCGACAAGAACCTCGGGCCGGCCGGCATCCAGGCGCCGACACCGCCGACCGTCGACCGCTGAGTCGGAGGAAGCAACTCCCCCGTGGAGATATTCACCGAGTACCGCGACCAGATCTTCGCGGCATTCTGGATCACCATCCGGCTGACGATGTACTCCGCCGTCGGCGCATTGATCCTGGGCACGTTGTTGGCGGCGATGCGACTGGCACCGGTGCCGGTGCTGAACTGGCTCGGCGCCATCTATGTGAACATCGTCCGTAACACTCCCCTGACGCTGATCATCATCTTCTGCTCACTCGGGGTGGGGCAGACGCTGCGGATCACGCTGGCCGCGGCGGACTCGCCGACGTTCATCGTGGACAGCAGTTTCCGCCTGGCCGTACTCGGGTTGACGATCTACACCGCATCTTTCGTGTGTGAGACGGTGCGGGCCGGGGTCAACACCGTGCCAATCGGCCAGGCCGAGGCGGCCCGCTCACTCGGTCTGTCGTTCGGACAGAACCTGCGGTTGATCCTGCTACCACAGGCTTTTCGCGCGGTGATCCTGCCGTTGGGTTCAGTGCTGATCGCCCTGACCAAGAACACCACCATCGCCTCGGCCATCGGCGTCGTCGAGGCGGCGTGGTTGATGAAGACGATGACGGAGAACACCGCCGCACTGCTTACCGTCGGCATCATCTTCGCCGCCGGATTCGTCATCCTGACATTGCCGTTGGGTCTGCTGTTCGGTTGGCTCGGCAAGAGATTGGCGGTGCAGCGCTAGATGTCCAGCGCTTCGGTTCTCTTCGATGTTCCCGGCCCCCGGGCCCGGGTGCGGAACATCATCGTGGCGATCCTGGCCATTGCGGTGACCGCCGTCATCATCGGCGTCGTGCTGTGGCGCTTCAACGAGAAGGGTCAACTCGACTGGGACAAGTGGCAACCGTTCCTGACGGCCGATCTGTGGCGGACCTACTTGCTGCCCGGCCTCCAGGGCACGCTGACCGCGGCCGCCCTGTCGATCGTGCTGGCACTCGCACTGGGCCTCTTGCTCGGTGTCGGACGGATGACGCCGGTGGCGTTCATCCGTTGGCCCTGTGCGGTGTTCGTCGAGTTCTTCCGCGCCGTACCGGTGCTGATCATGATGATCTTCAGCTTCGCGGCGTATGGGCTCCTCGACAGCATGCCGTCGAAGTATCAGGCGCTGGCCGGCGTGGTCACCGGCCTGACCCTCTACAACGGCGCGGTGATCGCCGAGATCATCCGGGCGGGAGTCAACTCTCTGCCACGGGGTCAGGTCGAGGCTGCGGCGTCACTCGGTCTGCGCTGGGGTTCGACGATGCGGCTCATCCAGCTGCCGCAGGCCATCACCTCGATGCTGCCGGTTCTGATCTCCCAGATGGTGGTGATCCTCAAGGACACGGCGATCGGCTACCAGATCACCTTCCTGGAGGTGGTGCGCCAGACCACCAACCTCGGTTCGACCTACCGCAACTATCTACCCGCGCTCATGGTCGTGGCACTGCTGTTGATCACGATCAACTTCGCACTGTCCTCATTCGCCACCTGGCTGGAACGGCGAATGCGTCGTTCCAGCCGTGGGCCCGCGCCGCTGGAACCAGAGGCCGTCGAACAGGAAGGCGCACCGGGAGCGCAGGTGCTGCACACTCAACGGGACTGACCCGCGTATAGCGACACAATGCGGCCGCTACACCCGGCGCCGTTCCCGTTCGCCGGCCAGTTCGACGCTGACAACGTCGAAGGCCATCGACTGGTTGTAGCCGCGACGGGCCAACATGCCGACGAGCCGACGCGTCACCTTCACGTCGCCGTCGTCGTCATCGAGCCGCTCGCGACGCAACTTGTCCCGAACCAGCTGCTCGGCCCGTTGTCGCTCGGCAGCCGGATCCAGGTCTGCCAGCGCGGCGTCGATGACCTCTTTGTCCACGCCCTTCTTGCGAAGCTCAACAGCCAAGGCGCGCTTGCCTTTTCCTGAATTGGCGTGCCGGGACCGCACCCACTGTTCGGCGAAGTCCTCGTCATCGATCAGCCCGACCTCGGTCAACCTGTTCAGCACCTTGGTGCTGAGGTCTTCCTCGTAACCCCGTTTGGTGAGCTGTTCGATCAGTTCGGAGCGGGTGCGGGCCCGCACAGTGAGCAGACGCAGACAGACATTCTTTGCCTGCTCCTCACGTTTGCGAGGATCCTGCGTCTGCTCCCCGTCGGGCGTACCCGACGACTCAGAAGTCAACCGGGGCGGGAAGGACGTCATCAGCCTTTGCCTCGGCGGTCACGACAGCGCCGATACCGAGCTTTTCCTTGATCTTCTTCTCGATCTCGTTGGCGACGTCGACGTTCTCCAACATGAACTTGCGGGCATTCTCCTTGCCCTGCCCCAACTGCTCACCCTCATAGGTGAACCAGGAGCCGGACTTGCGGATGAAGCCGTGCTCGACACCCATGTCGATGAGCGAGCCCTCGCGGCTGATGCCGTGGCCGTACAGGATGTCGAACTCGGCCTGCTTGAACGGCGGCGAGACCTTGTTCTTGACGACCTTGACGCGGGTCCGGTTACCGACCGCGTCGGTGCCGTCCTTGAGCGTCTCGATACGCCGGACGTCGAGACGGACCGAGGCGTAGAACTTCAGAGCCTTACCGCCCGTGGTGGTTTCGGGCGAGCCGAACATCACGCCGATCTTCTCGCGGAGCTGGTTGATGAAGATCGCGGTGGTGCCCGAGTTGTTCAGCGCACCGGTCATCTTGCGCAGCGCCTGGCTCATCAGGCGGGCCTGCAGACCGACGTGGCTGTCACCCATCTCACCCTCGATCTCGGCGCGGGGCACCAGCGCGGCCACCGAGTCGATCACCAAGATGTCCAGCGCGCCCGAGCGCACCAGCATGTCGGCGATCTCCAGTGCCTGCTCACCCGTGTCGGGCTGGCTGACCAGCAGCGAATCGGTGTCCACACCGAGCTTCTTGGCGTACTCGGGATCCAGGGCGTGCTCAGCGTCGATGAACGCCGCGATACCGCCGGCAGCCTGGGCGTTGGCCACCGCGTGCAACGCCACAGTGGTCTTACCCGAGGATTCCGGGCCGTAGATCTCGACCACGCGGCCGCGAGGCAGGCCACCGATACCGAGCGCGACGTCCAGGGAAATCGAACCGGTGGGGATCACCGAGATGGGCTGGCGCACCTCCTCGCCGAGGCGCATCACCGAGCCTTTACCGAAGTTCTTGTCGATCTGGGCCATCGCCAGTTCGAGCGCTTTTTCGCGATCAGGGGCCTGTTGCGCCATGATGGTGCCTCTCCGAGTAGTCGTGTTGACCGGTGTTCCGATCGGTTGGCGGTGACGTTAGAACAGGCCACCGACAAGTCGGCTCAGTCGGACTGCACCCAGACTAGACGAACATCTGTTCGATTCAAGGAGACACGCCGGAGATGATCTCCGTCAGCGACGCCAGTTCGGAAAATTGTCGAGATCCCGCAGCGTCATGACGAACCCGACCGCGCCGACGGCGATGGCCAGGAAGTATCCGAGGGCCGCCGGCCATCCGGCCAGCGTCGACGCGACCAACCAACACAGCAGTACCGCTGCGATCACCAGCAGAACACCGTAAAGAGGTGTCCGCATCGGGTGGTCACCAAGGCCCATGACTCCGGTATACGCCGAATCGGCGGCCGGGAAAAGACCCGTCGGCTCACCGGTGGCTGTTCACCACTGCTCGCGCGGGACGTCGAAGTCCGCACACAACGCCCGCCACACGCTGCGCGGCTCCACCCCGTCCTCGATGGCCTGCGCGGCAGTGCGGCCGTCGAGGGCCGCCAGCACATGGTCGACGAGCAGCGAACGACCCCGCATCGCGCCGAATTGGCCGTCCACGAGCTCATGGAATTCCGTCAACCGCACGGGCCCAACCTACCGAGTGCCTGCCAGCGCGTCATGGCACACCCGTACCGGATCTGCCACCTCGGCGATCGAGGCGCCGGCGCGCACAGCGGCCGCACGGTAGGACGATGCCCCGAGCACGGTGTCGACCGCCGCGGTGAGCGCCTCCCCGGAAAGGGGCCGCACCAGCTGCGCACTGCCTTGACGCACAACGCGATTGGCGATCTCCCACTGATCACCGCCCCCCGGCACCACCACCATCGGCACACCTGCCAGCAGCGCCTTGGACACCAGGCCGTGCCCGCCACCGCAGATCACCAGATCGGCGTGCGACAGCAGCTCGTCCTGACGGCCGAGCCCCACCGCCGCCCACGGCGGCACCTCCACGGCGGCCCCGCCGAGCCGCGACACCACCACGCGGGCCCCCTCGGGCAGTGTCTGCCCCGGGCGCAGCGACTCCAGCACCAGTTCGGCCATCCCCTGCGTCCCGGTGGTCGCGGTAGAGGGCGCCACCATCACCACCGGACCCGAGCCCGGCGGCACGGTCAGCACCGCCTCGGTCGGTTCGAAGTGCAGCGGACCGACCACCACGGCCTCGGCCGGCCAGTCCGGGCGCGGCACCTCCAGTGCCGGCAGGGTGGCGATCAAGCGACGCAACGGGCCGGGGTCGTCCGCGGGCAGGCCGATCGCGGCGCGTACTCCGGCCCGGTCGGCCAGTCCCGCCCGCACGGATCGCGCGGTCAGGGCTCGCATGACCGTGTCGCGCAGGCGTCCCCGGATGCCGACGCCCGGGGCCAGCCCGCTGCCGAGCGGTGGCAAGCCCTTCGACGGCAGGTACAGCGGATGTGGGTTGAGCTCCACCCACGGCAACCCGAGCAGCTCGGCAGCCAGCCCGCCGCAGGCGGTGATCACGTCGGAAACCACGAGATCCGGTTGCAGCTCCTCCAGCACGGGCACGTTGAGCTGCGCCATCCGCCCGGCGCGCTGATGGATCTTGGCCCCAGCGTCGGCGTCGTCGTCCCCATCGGTCGCATCGAGACCGACGAGTTCTCGTGCGTCGACGCCGGCAGCCCGCGCGGTGTCGAGCCACTCCACCCCGGTCAGCAGCGTCGGGGTATCCCCCGCGGCGAGGAACTTCAGGCACAACGCAAGGGCCGGGAAGGCATGTCCGGGATCGGGCCCGGCGACCACCGCTACGCGCACCGGCCTACCTTGCCACAGGCATCCCCCACTAGGCTTCGGGCATGTCTGACCAATCCACCACCGCAGCGGCGACCCAGACCGGCACGGTCGAAACGTTCCTCAACGCGCTGCAGGAGCAGGACTTCGACACCGCCGAGAACGCACTGGCACAGAACCTCGTCTACCAGAACGTCGGGCTCCCGACCATCTACGGGCGCCAACGTGCGATGAAGCTGTTCCGCTCGATGCAGGGCAAGGCCGGCTTCGAGGTGAAGATCCACCGGATCGCCGCCGACGGCGCCGCGGTCCTGACCGAGCGCACCGACGCCCTGGTCTTCGGGCCGCTGCGCCTGCAGTTCTGGGTCTGCGGCGTGTTCGAGGTGCACGAAGGCCGAATCACGCTGTGGCGGGACTACTTCGACTTCCTTGACATGTTCAAGGCGACGCTGCGCGGCCTCGTCGGTGTGGTCGTGCCGTCGCTGCGCACGTCGCTGTAACAGCGCGTCAGGCGCGGCGCAGCTGACCGAGTTCGTCGAACGCCTGCGCCCACCCGACCAGACGATCGGTGGCGCCGGTCAACTCGTTGCGGTAGCGCTGCTGCGACAACGGCGACGCCGCACTCTGACCGCCGTTCACCGTCGATACGAGTTGCGCTGCGGCAGTGACCATCTCGTTGTACTGCCGCACGCCTTGGCCGAGCTGCGCGGTGAACGCGTTGATGGTGGGCACCAGATGCTGGCGCGACTGCGGGGCATTGCTGATGGCCCGCTCCATCGACACCACCTCGGTGGCGGTAGCTGCCATGGTCCGCGCAGTGTGGTTGGCCACCGCGGTCAGTTCCCGCAATTCGTCGGCCGGAAGCATCCGACCGCGTTCAAGTACACCGAGTAGCGAGAACATGCCGCGCTCGGAGGCCACCAGCGCCGCCATGGGTTGACGGGCCGCGGAACCCCACGGCGGCAACCGACGTCCGGAGACCGGCCGCTGCGCCGGCAGCGGTTCCGCGCGCAGCCAGCGGTAACGCAGCCAGAACAGCGTCGCGGGGAATGCCGCACCGGCCGCGATGGCGCCGGTGATGATCAGGCCCCAGACCGGTGTGCTCCACGATGCCAGCAGCGCCGTGGCGAGCACCCAGAACCCGGTGGCCAGGGTGAAGAACACCCCGAAGCGCAGCGCCCACCGCCGCTTGCGCAACAGCTTTGCGCGCGGATCGGCGGCGGCGCTGAGCTTCTCGGTCAGGGCCCCGGACAGGTCTGCCGCGGTGTCGATACCCCGTTGCACCAACGATTTCCAGGCGTCGGGTCGACCGGTCTTGATAGCCATGATCTAGAACACTCGAATCTCTACTGGCCGAGCGGATTCTCGGGGGTGGCAGGAGTCTGGTTGGCTGCCGGAGTGGCCGGGGTGGACGGGGTGGCTCCGCCGCTGGGCAGTGCGTCGCCGCGCATCGACGCCCGGATCTGCTCGAGCCGGGAATGGCCGGCCATCTGGACGCTGGCCTGCTGCACCTCCATCATGCGGCCCTGCACCGAGTTCTGCGCCAGCTCGGCCTGGCCGATGGCGTTGGCGTAGCGGCGCTCGATCTTGTCGCGAACCTCGTCGAGGCTCGGGGTGTTGCCCGGTGCGGCGACCTCGCTCATGGAGCGGAGCGAGGCACTGACCTGCTCCTGCATCTTTGCCTGCTCGAGCTGGGACAGCAGCTTGGTGCGCTCGGCGATCTTCTGCTGCAGCATCATCGCGTTCTGCTCGACGGCCTTCTTGGCCTGCGCGGCGGCCTGCAGGGCCTGATCGTGCAGACCCTTGAGGTCCTCGACGCTCTGCTCTCCGGTGACGAGCTGGGCGGCGAACGCCTCGGCGGCGTTGTTGTACTCGGTGGCCTTGGCCGCGTCGCCGGCAGCGGTGGCCTGATCGGCCAGCGTCAGCGCCTGGCGGACGTTGACCTGCAGCTTCTCGATGTCGGCGAGCTGCCGGCTGAGTCGCATCTCGAGCTGGCGCTGGTTGCCGATGACCTGGGCGGCCTGCTGGGTCAGGGCCTGGTGTTGCCGCTGCGCGTCCTCGATGGCCTGCTGGATCTGCACCTTCGGGTCGGCATATTCGTCGACCTTGGAGCTGAACAGCGCCATCAGGTACTTCCATGCCTTGACGAACGGATTGGCCATGGGTTCGTTCCGCCTTATCTGTCGGGCTTGTCTGTCAGGCTTGCCCAGCAAGCCGGTGCTCGGGTCCTACTGCTCTTCAGGTTGCCGCAATTCCTCTGATGCCAACTTATCGGTTCTGGACAGGCAGCCACAGTCCCGTCGACTGTTCGCATGGGTGTTTTGCGAAAATTCGTACCCGCACACGAACAGCGCGATCAATCCGGCATCGGCGGTGGCGTCAGGCCCAAGTCACGCGACGGCCATCGACACGACCTGCGGAATGACCACCTTGGTCGACGCATCGATGTGGGCGACGTTGGCAGCGACATCGGGACGGGCGGCTGTGGAGGCGTGTTCACGCTCGGCCATGCTCTCGCCGGCATCGGTGAGCACCCGCGACAGCGGGACGTCCAGCGCGTCGCAGATGGCGCTGAGCAGTTCGCTGGAGGCCTCCTTGCGGCCCCGCTCGACTTCGGAGAGGTACCCGAGGCTGACCCGGGCCGTGTCGGACACTTGACGTAACGTCCGACCCTGTTCGGTGCGGGCGTTACGCAGCACGTCGCCAATCACCTCACGCAGCAATGCCGTCATCGTGCCCTCCTTCGCCTGGCGGTCGCAGGTCCGCTGACTGACCAACGCAGCGGACCACCGCATGGTTCCCGCAGTCCGGTGCAGATCTGGGTTACTGGTTCTCGACCAGGAAACGCAGCCGGGCGATCGCCTCGTCGACGGCGGCGCGGCGGATGTCCCAGCGCGAGCCGGACAGGGCCAACTCGACGACGTCGGTGTCGACCGGGCCGGCGAGGCCGATGAACACGGTGCCCACCGGGTGTCCGCCGTGCGGTTCCGGCCCGGCCACGCCGGTCAGGCCGACGCCCCAGGTGGCCGCGCACCGCTGCCGGGCGCCGACCGCCAGCGCCCGCGCGGTGGGCGCAGCGACGGGGCCGACCGCGTCGAGCACCTGGGGGGCCACGCCGGCCAACCAGATCTTGGTGTCCTCGTTGTAGGTGATCAGTCCGCCCTGTAGCACCGCACTGGCCCCTGTCACGCCTGCGAGCGTCGCGGCCAGCAGGCCGCCGGTCAGCGACTCGGCGGTGGCCACGCTCTGTGAGCGCACCGTCAGGTCGGCGACCAGTGCCCTGGCGTCGTCAGTGAGCAGCGGATCGTCCACGTGAATCCCTGATCGCAGAGAGGACGTAATCGGCGCCGGTGAGCACGGTCAGCACCACGGCGGCCCACATGATCACCCAGGCCACATCGAGCCAGATGTCGGGCCACGAATGCAGCGGAAGCACGAACAACCCGATGGCCACGGCCTGCACCAGTGTCTTGAGCTTGCCGCCACGGCTGGCCGGGATGACTCCGTGACGCAGCACGGCGAACCGCAGCACCGTGATTCCGATCTCACGGGTCAGTACCACCACGGTGATCCACCAGGGCAGGTCGTGCAGCATCGAGAGTCCGATCAGCGCCGCGCCGATCAGCGCCTTGTCGGCGATCGGATCGGCCAGGGTGCCGAACTCGGTGATCATGCCGCAGCTGCGGGCCAACGCACCATCGAGATGGTCGGTGATCACCGCGACCGCGAACACCGCGAAAGCGGCGATCCGCCAGCCGGATTCATGACCGTCGCCGACGAACAGAAATACGAGGAAGACCGGAACCAGCACCATTCGTACACCGGTGAGCACGTTGGCGAGGTTGGCCACGCGCGCACGCGGGACCACCGGATCGGTAGAAGGTTGGCCCGGCACCGCAACAGAATATCGGTTGCCGTAACGGATACTCTTGCGCCTGTGAACCCAGGCAGTGTCGAGCCGCGCAAACACCCTGTGGTGCGCCGCGCCCGCACGTCCGATGTACCGGCGATCAAGGGCCTCGTCGACGTCTATGCGGGCAAGATCCTGCTGGAGAAGAACCTGGTCACGCTGTACGAGGCGGTCCAGGAATTCTGGGTCGCCGAACTCGACGATGAGGTGGTGGGATGCGGCGCGCTCCACGTGTTGTGGGCCGATCTCGGTGAGGTGCGCACCGTGGCGGTGCATCCGAAAGTCCGCGGCACCGGCGTGGGACATGTTCTCGTCGAGCAGTTGCTCGACGTCGCCCGCGAGTTGCGCCTGAGCCGTATCTTCGTGCTGACCTTCGAAGTCGACTTCTTCGGCAAGCACGGTTTCGAGGAAATCGACGGCACCCCGGTGACCGCCGAGGTGTACGAGGAGATGTGCCGCTCGTACGACACCGGTGTGGCGGAGTTCCTCGACCTGTCCTACGTCAAGCCCAATACCCTGGGCAATACCCGTATGTTGTTGACGTTGTAAACCTGTATCAGTTCAGGGGGGATCGTGCGGAAATCGACAACGGCGGCCCTGGCCGTCGCCGGTCTGGCCGTCGCGACCAGTACCGCCGGTTGCGGCCTGATCAACGACCTCACCGGCGGGCACAAATCCGGCGCAGAGGCCATCGTGCGCCAACTGCAGTCCATGCCAGGCATATCCACCGTCGACCTCGACTACACCCACAACATCACCGTCGGCGAACTCATTTACTTCAAAGCCGAAGTGGGTTCCTCCGCAACACCGGAGCAAGCCGGTGCGGCAGCCAAGACATTCATGGAACAGGGCCTGGTTGAGGACCTGGACCGGGCCAACTCCGCCGAGTTGACGCTGACCTACCCGCTGGGCGGATCCCGTCCCAACTACTCCCTGCGAAATGACTCCTCCGCGTGGCTCCGCGTGGAGCCCGGGTGGGACCTGACGTTGGTCGCCGACACCGTGGCCACCTGGCTGAGCGCCGCGCGCTCACCCATCGTCGAATCCGTGCTGACTGCCGCCACCTCGGGCGACACCAATTCCTTCGACACCACGGTCACGGTGCGCCCGGAGGCGACCTCCGCGCAGGTCCAGGCGCTGAAAGAGCAGGTGCCCGGCCTACGTGACGCGGCCTGGAAGCAGGCCTAGTTCGACCACCCCGTCAACGTGGTCGACACCCGAATGTTGTTGACGCTCTCAGCGGTTCAGAACTCGTCGGGATCGTCGTCCGCGTCGGCACCGTTGGCGTCGGACCCGCCGCGAATCAGCATGAGCGTGCCGGCCAGCTCGTCGGGCTTCACGAGCACCTCGCGGGCCTTGGAGCCCTCGGACGGCCCGACTATCTGTCGGGTCTCCATCAGGTCCATGAGCCGGCCCGCCTTGGCGAAACCGACACGCAGCTTGCGCTGCAGCATCGAGGTGGAGCCGAACTGAGAAGACACCACGAGCTCAACGGCCTGCAGGAAGACATCCATGTCGTCGCCGATGTCCGGGTCGACGTCCTTGCGCTCGCCGGCCTTGACCGCGGTGACACCCTCGACGAACTCCGGCTCGGCCTGGGTCTTGGTGGCCTCGACGACGGCGTGGATCTCCTCGTCGGTGATGAACGCGCCCTGCATGCGCAGCGGCTTGTTGGCGCCCATCGGCAGGAACAGGCCGTCGCCCATGCCGATCAGCTTCTCGGCGCCTGGCTGGTCCAGGATGACGCGGCTGTCGGTGAGTGACGAGGTCGCGAACGCGAGCCGGGACGGCACGTTGGTCTTGATCAGACCGGTGACGACGTCCACCGACGGCCGCTGGGTGGCGAGCACCAAGTGGATACCGGCGGCACGGGCTTTCTGCGTGATGCGGACGATGGCGTCCTCGACGTCACGCGGTGCGGTCATCATCAGGTCCGCGAGCTCGTCGACGATGGCCAGGATGTAGGGGTAGGGCTTGTAGACCCGCTCGCTACCCAGCGGGGTGCTGATCTCGCCCGAACGCACCTTCTCGTTGAACACGTCGATGTGGCGGACCCGGGACGCCTTCATGTCCTGGTAGCGCTGTTCCATCTCCTCGACCAGCCAGGCCAGTGCCGCGGCGGCCTTCTTCGGTTCCGTGATGATCGGCGTGATGAGGTGCGGAATGCCTTCGTACGGCGTGAGTTCCACCATCTTCGGGTCGATCAGGATCATCCTGACCTCTTCCGGGGTGGCCCGCGCCAACAGTGAGACCAGCATGGAGTTGACGAAGCTGGACTTACCCGAGCCGGTCGAACCGGCCACCAGAAGGTGCGGCATCTTGGCCAGGTTGGCCGAGACGAAGTCGCCTTCGATGTCCTTGCCCAGGCCGATCACCAGCGGGTGGTGGTCGCGACGGGTCGACGGCGCAGTGAGAACGTCGGAGAGCCGGACCATTTCACGGTCGGAGTTGGGCACCTCGATGCCCACGGCGGACTTGCCGGGGATCGGGGCCAGCATGCGCACGCTCTCGGTGGCGACGGCGTAGGCGATGTTGCGGTGCAGCGCGGTGATCTTCTCGACCTTGACGCCGGGTCCGAGTTCGACCTCGTAGCGGGTGACGGTCGGCCCGCGGGTGCAACCGGTCACGGCGGCGTCGACCTTGAACTGTTCCAGCACCGAGGTGATGGCGTCGGTCATCTGGTCGTTGGCCGCGGTGCGCAGCTTCGGCGGGTCGCCGGCGATCAGCAGATCCAGCGCAGGCAGGGTGTACGGACCCTCGACGACCCGGTCCATGACCAGGGTGTCGTCGGTCTTGGGCTTGCTCTCGGCCTTCTTCCTGGGGCGCGGCTTGACCGCGGGCTCGGGGACCGTCGGCGCATCGGTGTCCTCGGGCAGCGGGTAGTTGTCCATCGGCGTGCCGGCCGGCGCCTTGGGGGCTTCGATGGCGGCTGTCGGCCAGGTCTGGGCGTCGCCGCGCGACGCGTCGTCGTCGTAGTAGCCGTCGGACAGATCGTCGTAGCCGTCGTCCTCGTACTCATCGACGTAGTCGTCGTCGTACTCGTCATCGTCGTACTCGTCGTGGAACGCCCGGGTGCTGAACATGGTCCGCAGGGTCGAGGGCACCTCGCGGATCGTCGTCCCGGTGACCAACAACAGACCGAACAGCACACCCATGAACAACAGCGGTGCGGCGATCCACTCGGTCAGGCCGTCCGACAGGGGCCCACCGATGGCGAAGCCGACGAATCCGGCGGCGTGCTGGCGTGCGACGGGATCCTGCGGCGATCCCGACCACAGGTGCCACAGGCCGAGCAATGGCAGCGCGATCATGGCCGATCCCAGGATCAGCCGGGGGCGCGACTCCGGGTCCGGCTCGGTGCGCATCAGGACGACGGCGATGGCGCCGAGAATGACGGGCACCAGCACCACCGGTCCACCGATCAGGGTGCGTACGGCGGTGTCGATCCACTGACCCACCGGGCCGGCCGCATGGAACCACGAACTGGCGGCCACGACGACGGCGATGCCGAGCAGCGCGAGCGCCAGCCCGTCGCGGCGGTGTCCGGGTTCGATATCGCGGGCCCGGCCCACCGAGCGGGCGGTCGATCCGGCTCCCTTGGCCAGCATCAGCCACCCGGCGCGGGCACCTTGGCCGAGCTTCTGGCCCGCGGCAGCGACAGGTGAGGCCTGAGGCCGGCGTGCGGGCTTACGCCGCGGCGCAGCCGGGCGTCCCTTGCGGGCCGGCGCCGGACGCCGCGAACCGCCCCGCGAGCTGGCATTCGACCTGCTCGAACGCGCTCCGGATCGGCCGGCGGTCTTGTTAGCCATGTCCGCAAGCCTAGTCGCACATGCCCCACAATCACCATGTGCCACACGGGTCACAAGACGGTCTCAAATGACACTTAGCCATACGAACCATTTTCGTCGGGTTATCGCCTAGGGTGGACAGTCGTCCAGTTTCGGTTCTCATGAGGAGTTCTGCACCTATGCCAGTTGTTGTCGTCGCCACCATGAAGGCCAAGCCCGAGTCCGTCGACGCCGTGCGCGAGGCCTGCACCAACGCCGTCGCGGCCGTGCACGACGAGCCGGGCTGCCAGCTGTATTCACTGCATGAGTCCGACGGCACGTTCGTCTTCGTCGAGCAGTGGGCCGACGCCGACGCACTCAAGACCCACAGCACCGCTCCGGCCATCGGCACCCTGTTCGGCTCGATCGGCGAGCTGCTCGACGGCGCTCCCGATATCAAAATGTTGCAGCCCGTGGTGGCGGGTGACCCCGCCAAGGGACAGCTGCGGGCCGGCTGATGAGCGCTTGCGCGAAGAAGAAACAACACTGATGAGCGCTTGCGCGAAGAAGAGAATGCACTGATGTCCACCGCCGCTCCCCTGGCCGGGAAGGTCGCGTTCATCACCGGCGCCGCGCGCGGCCAGGGCCGGGCGGAGGCCCTGCGGCTGGCCGCCGACGGGGCCGACATCATCGCGATCGATCTGTGCGATCAGATCGAATCGGTGCCCTATCCCCTGGCCACGCCCGACGATCTGGCCGCGACAGTCAAGCTCGTGGAAGACGCGGGTGGCCGGATCGTGGCCGTACAGGCCGATGTCCGTGACGAGCAGGCTCTGCGGGCGGCACTGCAGACCGGAGTGGACCGGTTCGGCCGGCTCGACATCGTCGTCGCCAACGCCGGGATCGCCCCGATGCAATCGGGCCCCGACGGCTGGCGCGATGTCGTCGACGTGAACCTGACCGGCGCGCACCACACTGTCGAGGCGGCGATTCCGATCATGGTCGCCCAGGGTGACGGCGGGTCGATCGTGCTGATCAGCTCGGCGGCGGGACTGATCGGGGTGGGCGGCGGCGACCGCGGCTCGCTGGGCTACACCGCAGCCAAGCACGGTGTGGTCGGACTGATGCGGGCCTACGCCAACTTCCTCGCCCCGCACAGCATTCGGGTCAACACGATTCACCCCACCGGGGTGGACACCCCGATGATCAACAACGAGTTCACCCGCGGATGGCTGAAACACATCGCCGAGGAGTTGAACGCACCGACCGATTTCAGCAATGCGCTACCGGTGCAGGTGATCCAGTCGGAAGACGTCGCGAACGCGGTCGCGTGGCTGGTGTCCGATCAGGCGCGCTACATCACCGGGGTGACACTTCCGGTCGATGCGGGCATCGTCAACAAACGATGAGCAATCCCGTCGCTGCTACGGCCGTCGGCCCGATGGTCCTGGCCGCCGTCGAACAGTACGAGCCGGTGCAGCGACGGTTGGTCGACGACGACATGGCGCTGTCATTCCTGCCGGCCGGCGTGCGCGCCTTCACCCGGACCGCGCGCTGGTCGGTTGCTCGCAGACTTCTGATCCAGGCCACCGAACGGTCGGGCCCGGGGCTGTGGGCGAATCTGACCTGCCGCAAGCGTTACCTCGGCGACAAGCTCACCGAGGCGTTGCCCGATATCGACGCCGTGGTGATTCTCGGCGCCGGACTGGACACCAAGGCCTACCGCCTCGCACGACACAGTGCGGTGCCGGTGTTCGAAGTGGATCTGCCGGTCAACATCGAGCGCAAACGCTCGGTGGTGCGCAGCGCGCTGGGGGCCGCTCCCCCGTCGGTGCACCTGGTGCCGGTGGATTTCGAAAACGACGACCTGGCCGCTGAACTCGCCCGGCATGGCCACCGCGGCGACGATCGCACCTTCTTCATCTGGGAAGGCGTGACTCAGTATCTGAGCGCCGACGGTGTCGCGTCGACCTTCGGGTTCCTCCGTTCGGCAGCGCCGGCGAGCAGAATCGGATTCACCTATGTCCGTGGCGATTTCATCGACGGCACCAATCGCTACGGTGCCGAATCGCTGTATCGCCGGTTCCGGGTTCGCAGTCAACTGTGGCAGTTCGGGCTCGAACCAGACCGGGTGGCGGCCTTCATCGAGCCCTACGGCTGGCAGCTGACCGAGCAGGCCGGGCCCGATTACCTCACCGAGCATTACATTTCGCCGGCTGGGCGGAAGCTGACCGCCTCTCAGGTGGAATGGACCGCGTACGCCGAAAAGCGTTAGCAGGCAACCAGAGCGTCGAGTTCGGCGGCGTCCGCCCCGGCCAGTCTGCGGTGCATGGCTTTGGCGATGCGCCCGGCCTGGAGCTTGGCTCGCTCGGCATGCGGGCCCTCGAAGAGCTCGTCGACAGTGTCGGTCCACAGGGTCAGCCAGCGCACGAAATGCCGCGCCGCCAACGGATGACGGGCGTGCAGTTCACGGTGCACGGTCAGCGCACTGCCCCGGTAGCGCCCGGCACGGAACAGCACGGTCTCCCAGAAGTCGCCCATGACCGGGATGTGGGACCGCAGTCCCTTGACGCGCAGCTCGGTGAACGGCTCGGCAAGCACGGGATCGGACAGCGCCTTGCTGTAGAACCGCCACAGGAGCAGCTCCACATCGTCACGCCCCGCCAGGTCTTCAGCCATCGGACAGATCCCTTTCCAGGCCGGTCGCACGCCCACCCCTAGTTTCTACAACATGTTCTTGTATAAACTCTAGCCATGATCACCTCGCCGATCCACCTCAGGTTGGTGTGGGGGGCTTTGGCAAGCTGGCAGGCGCCTGTTGGCCGGAAGATCGGCGGCAAGATTGGCCGAGCAGTCGGCCCGTTGGGAGGTATGTGATGAATGCCGGTCCGGCTGTCGCGGTAGCGGTCGCCTTCTGCTGGCTGGGGATGGTGCTGGCGATCTCGTTCATCGAGGCACCGCTGAAGTTCCAGGCCCCGGGGGTGACGCTGCAGATCGGACTCGGCATCGGGCGCAGGGTTTTCCGCGCACTCAACGCCGTGGAAACCGCATTCGCCGTCGTCATCATCGTGGTCTTCGCCATGCAGCGCCCGTCGCCCGGCGTGATCGTGGCCTTCGCGATTGCCATCGCGGCATTGGCGGTGCAGTTGATCGCCGTGCGGCCCAAGCTCATTCAGCGTTCCAACGCTGTCCTTGCCGTCGCCCCGGGCGAAGAAGCGCAGTCACGCTCGCAGGCGCATTACTACTACGTCGGGTTCGAGCTCATCAAGGTGATCGCGTTGTTGGCCGGCGGGGCCCTGCTACTGGCCGGCTGACTCCGGACTGGGCGTATTAACCTTCACCACAAGGCCTTTCGTATACGGACGCTGCGGGTCGCGCGGGTTTTCCTCCGGGAGGATGAGTCGCCACCCGTGGCCCAGATTCTTGTCACTGGCCACCAGAAACCCGCCCCGGGCGGCAGGGCCGGCGAGTTCGTCGGCGACGCGAATCGGGCCGTCGGCGAACAGATCGCCGGCCTGAGCCTGCACCGTCGGGTCTGAAGCCAATCGTCCGAGCCAGGTGGTCATCACGTCATGGACGTACGCCGCCTGTGCATCGGACAATCTGGCGTCGATCAGGATCGCCAAATTGGCATCGGGACAACCGGCCGGGAACACGTCGCACAGCACGCCTCCGCGCGTGGCCCGGTCGTAGAAGCGACGCATCAGCAACGGAATCCCGAATTTGGTGGCACCAAAGTAGAACGCGCAGAACACCACCACAAATCCCGCAACGACAACCATGTTCTGGTGCCCTTGGGTGGCGAAGGCATATGCCGTCACGCTGAAGAAGATGACAGCCGCGATGACCATCAATCCCACCATCACACGGATCGTGTGCGGATACTCCACTACTCGCTTGATGTCGTCCGCCGAATCGAACGGTGGAAGCGGGCGGCGTCGTTCCAATGGCACCTGTGGTGCGGGGTGGCTCACTGACCCAATCTAACCGGCCCGGCCAGGCGGTCCGGGCACCAAATTCGGCTAGATCTCGATGACGGTCGGGACGATCATCGGCTGGCGACGGTAGGTCTCGCCCACCCACTTGCCCACGGTCCGCCGGACCGCCTGGGCGATGCGGGTCGGGTCGGTGACGTTATCGGCGGCAAGGCTTTCCAGCTCGCGCTCGACGTTGCGGGCGACCGCCTCCAGCGCCTTCGGATCCTCCGAGAACCCGCGGGAATGCAGATGCGCGGGTGCGGCGGGCTTTCCGGTCTCGCGGTGGATCACCACGGTCACCGCCACGAAGCCCGAGGACAGGATGAGGCGTTCACCGAGTGTGGCGTCACCGACGTCCCCGGTGATCAGCCCGTCGACGAACATCTTGCCGACGGTCACCGCGCCGGAGATCGAGGCCTTACCGGCGACGAGGTCCACACTCACGCCGTTCTCGGCCAGCACGATGTTCTCCTGCGGCACCCCGGTGCTCGCGGCCAGCGCCGCATTGGCGCGCATGTGCCGCCAGGTGCCGTGCACGGGCATGACATTGCGGGGCCGCACCCCGTTGTAGAGGAACAGTAGCTCACCCGCATAGGCGTGGCCGGAAACATGTACGCGCGCTTGGGCGTTGGTGACTACGCGGGCCCCGATCTTGGCCAGTGCGTCGATGACGCCGTAGACCGCTTCCTCGTTGCCCGGGATCAGCGATGAGGACAGGATGATCAGATCGCCCGCGGTCAGCGTGATGCTGCGATGCTCACCACGCGACATCC
This sequence comes from Mycobacterium shunyiense, assembly GCF_058270075.1. Classification (NCBI taxonomy): domain Bacteria; kingdom Bacillati; phylum Actinomycetota; class Actinomycetes; order Mycobacteriales; family Mycobacteriaceae; genus Mycobacterium; species Mycobacterium shunyiense. The sequence continues at coordinate 259,673 of NZ_JBZDPU010000013.1, forward strand.
GCGACAGCGCGGCCATCGGCTCGCCCTGCGTGCCGGTGGTGATCAGCACGACCTTGTCGGCCGGCATCATCTCGGCCGCTCCGATGTCGAGGATGTCGGAATCGGCCACCCGCAGATAGCCGAGTTCGCGAGCGATGCCCATGTTTCGCACCATCGAGCGCCCGACGAACGAGACCCGCCGGCCCAGTGCCACGGCGGCGTCGACGATCTGTTGCACGCGATCGACGTTCGACGCGAAGCAGGCCACGATCACCCGGCCCTCGGCGCCGCGGATCAGCCGGTGCAGCGTCGGGCCGACCTCGCTCTCCGACGGGCTGACACCCGGGTGTTCGGAGTTGGTCGAGTCACACAGGAACAGGTCGACGCCGGCATCGCCGAGCCGCGACATGCCCGGCAGGTCGGTCGGACGGCCGTCGAGCGGTTGCTGGTCGAGCTTGATGTCGCCGGTGTGCAGCACGGTGCCGGCGCCGGTGTGGATCGCGACGGCCAGACATCCCGGGATCGAGTGGTTGACCGCGAAGTATTCGCATTCGAAGACGCCGTGCTGGCTGCTCTGCCGCTCGCCGACCTCGACGAACACCGGCTTGATCCGGTGTTCACGGCACTTCTCGCGAATCAGTGCGATGGTGAACTTCGAGCCGACCACCGGGATGTCCGGACGCAGCTTGAGCAGGTAGGGAATCGCGCCGATGTGGTCCTCGTGCGCATGGGTGACGACGAGGGCTTCGACGTCTTCGAGGCGGTCCTCGACGTGGCGCAGGTCCGGCAGGATGAGGTCGACGCCGGGTTCGTCGTGCCCGGGGAACAGCACCCCGCAGTCCACGATGAGCAGCCTGCCCAGGTGCTCGAAGACCGTCATGTTGCGGCCGATCTCGCTGATTCCGCCCAGCGCGGTAACTCGCAGACCGCCGGGGGCCAGGGGCTTGGGGGGCGCGAGTTCGGTGCTCACTATCGCAACACCGCTGCCGCGCGCATGTCGGCGGCCAGCGCCTCGATCTCAGCGGGGGTGGCGGGGATCTGTGGCAGCCGTGGCAGGCCCGCATCGAATCCCTGCAACCGCAAACCTTCCTTGGACATGGTCACGCCGCCGAGGTGGGCCTGGGCGCGGGCCAGCGGGGCCAACGACAGGTTGATCTTGCGCGCCGTCGCGATATCGCCAGAGTTGAACGCGGTCAGCATGTCTCGCAACTGTCCGGCGGCCAGGTGGCCCCAGACGCTGACGAAGCCGACCGCCCCCATCGCCAACCAGGGCAGGTTCAAGGTGTCGTCGCCCGAGTAGTACGCCAACCCGGTCTCGGCGAGCATCTCGCCGCCGCCGTGCAGATCGCCCTTGGCATCCTTGACACCCACGATGTTCGGGTGAACAGCCAGGGCACGGATGGTCTCCCAAGCGATCGGGATCGACGAACGCGGAGGGATGTCGTAGAGCAGGTTCGGCAGGTCGGTGGCATCGGCCACGGCCGTGAAGTGCGCAAGCAGGCCCGCCTGCGGGGGCCGCGAGTAGTACGGCGTCACCACGAGCAGGCCGTGTGCCCCCTCGGTGGCGCAGGCCTTGGCCATGTGCACGCTGTGCGCGGTGTCGTAGCTGCCCGCCCCGGCGATGATGCGGGCCCGGTCCCCCACGGCCTCCAGCACCGTGCGCAGGAGCGCGAGCTTCTCGTCATCGGTGGTGGTCGGGGACTCACCGGTGGTGCCCGAGAGCACCAGGCCGTCGCAGCCGGCGTCGATCAGGTGATTGGCCAGGCGGGCGGCAGCATCGAGATCGAGCGAGCCGTCGGGCTTGAACGGCGTCACCATTGCGGTCAACACCGTGCCCAACTGCGCCGTTACATCGATTCCGCTCGTACTCACGCGCCAAGATTACCCTGGGTCGATCGGACCTCCGTCGCCGTACCAACCGCGACTCCGTCAAGCCTCCGTCGCCGTACCTACCGGCGACTCCGTCAAGCCTCCGTCGCCAAAGGCGAGGTAGCTACCTCACTACCATCTGCCAGCGTCGAAATCTCGAAATCGGAGAACACCGCCGGCGCCGCCTCCACGAGCTCACGCAGACAGGCGATCGCCAGCCTGCGGATCTCCACGTCGGCGTGTTCACTGGCCCGCATCGCGATGAAATGGCGCCAGGCGCGGTAGTTGCCGGTGACCACGATGCGGGTCTCGGTGGCATTGGGCAGCACCGCCCGGGCGGCCTGTCTGGCCTGCTTGCGACGCAGAACCGCGTTGGGTTGGTCGGCGAACTTCGCCTCCAGCCGCTCCAGCAGCTCGGTGTAGGTGGCGCGGCTGGCGTCAGCCGCCGCGGTGAAGATCTCCACCAACTCCGGGTCGTCCTCGAAGCCAGGCGGAACCACCACCTCGGCGTCGTTCTCGGGGACGTAGCGCTGCGAGAGCTGCGAGTAGGAGAAGTGCCGGTGCCGGATCAGCTCGTGGGTGGCCGATCGGGAGATGCCGCTGATGTAGAAGGACACCGACGCGTGTTCGAGCACCGAGAAGTGGCCGACGTCGATGATGTGGCGGATGTAGCTCGCGTTGGTCGCCGTGCGGGGATTGGGCTTCGACCAACTCTGGTAACAGGCCCGGCCGGCGAACTCGGTGAGCGCAGGCCCGCCCACGGCATCGGTGCTCCACGGCACGTCAGGCGGTGCCTGGAATTCTGTCTTGGCGATCAGCTGCACGCGCAGCGGCGCGATCTCGGCCACTCGCCCACCCTACTGTCGAGCTGTCGGCTGGCCGCACCAATGTGCTCATCGGTAGATGGTGGCGACCCACGGTTGGGCACAGACGTGCTGCGCACGATTTTCTCCGCCAAGATGAATGGCGAGCTTCTAGCTTCATCCAGCGTGGGGGGACGCAATGTCGCAGTCGGTGCGGATCGGGTTGTTCTCGGCAGTGGTGATGCTGGTTGCAAGTTGCTCGACGACAACCTCGACGCCGGAGACTCCCTCGTCGCCGCCTCCGACTTCCGGGCCGACACCGCGGCCGCTGTCACGGGCGGAGACCATCACGTGGGCGCGCGGGATCGATCCGTGCGCCTTGATCGAGCCCAGCCATCTCGAGGCGCTCGGCACCGTCAAGGCGTTCGGCACGTCGGCGAACTCGACCTCGTGTGAAGCCGTCGTGGATGACGGCACCTCTCGCGGGATCGACGTCAGTTGGTCAATCGCCTTCGTGCCGTTCGATTTCCTGACCTCGTCGCTGGGCGCCCTCGAGGAGATCGACGGTGTCAAGGCGCGCCGTATCGATGCCGCCTCAACTCTCACACCCGAGGTGCGCGATCAGCTCGTCGAAAGCGCATGCAGCTACGACGTGGCTTTCGAGAACGACATCGCAGTGCGGATGCGGGTGTCGATGGAGCGCGATCGGGATGCCTGCGGGACCACCAAACCGTTGGCCCGCGCGGTGATCTCGACATGGCCGGAGCACCCGACGCAGGGCAGTTCCCCGCGTACGTCGGTGACGGCCCTCACCGCCGCGGCCCCGTGCGCGGTCGTGCCGACGTTGCAAGAGTCGCGAAAGGTCTCGTTCGACTGGAAGGACCAGTCCCTCACGTCGTGTTTCTTCACCGTCGATGGGACGGAGTTGCTGGTGACATTCGACTACCGACCGCCCGAACAACTAGCTTTCGAGGCCGAGCCGACGAAGTTCGGCGCTCACGAGGGCTACCGAAAGATCCACGAGGGCACAACCTTCGCGGCCGCCGTCGTCGGTGACGACTTCGACGGCGTCGACGCCGGCCACCCAAGCCGACTTGTCCCCGTCGTCGCGGTCGACGGGGACGACGCCACCGTGGTAGCCGATGTCACGACGGCCGTGGTGAATCAGCTCCCGCGCTGACGTGCAGGCCCCCAATTCGCCCGAAGCGGAGGGCAAGCGCTCCTAGACTCTGCTGATGATCCGCGTTGCCCCGATGGCACCTGCGCCCTCCGACGGTCCGCAATGCTGATCGGCGTGGCCGCGGCGCTACTGGCGTGTGTCGGTTACGGCACGGCCTCGGTGCTGCAGTCGTATGCCGCGGGACGTTCGGTGACGTCGGGCGCCGACAACGGCCCCACCCTGCGGTCGACGATCGGCGCGATGCTGGCACCGATCTTCATCGTAGGCATGGCGCTCGACCTTCTCGGCTTCGTGGGCAGCCTGGTCTCGGCGCGGTTGATTCCACTGTTCCTGTCGCAAACGATCATCAGCGCCAACCTCGTGGTGACCGCGGTGCTGAGCATCTTCGTTCTCCACGTGCGACTGCACCGACGCGACTGGACCGCCATCGCCATAGTTCTTGTGGCGCTGTGCATCCTGGGCGCCACCGCCGGACGTCTGGGTGACAGCGATCCCGGCGCAGTGATGCATTGGGGTGTCCTCGTGGTGTCGGCGGTCATCCTGGGCCTGGGCGCCGCACTGGTCCGACTGCTCGGGAAGAGCGCGGCCGTGCCCGCGGGTCTGATCGCCGGCGTGCTCTACGGGGCGATGGCGGTGGCGATTCGGCTAGTGGACGGTCTCGATCCACTGAACCTCCGTGTACTGATCGCTGACCCGGCGACGTGGGCCGTGGTACTCGCCGGTCTCGGTGGCTTCTACCTGTTCACCGTCGCTCTGCAGGTCGGATCGGTGAACGGGGTGGCTGCGGCATTGGTGGTGGGCGAAACGGTGGTACCCGGCATCGTCGGTGTAATCCTGCTGGGCGATGTTTCGCGACCGGGGTACGGCGCTCTCGTGGTCATCGCCTTCATCGCGGCCGTCGGCGGCGCCGTCGCACTCGCCGTATCCAGCGCCGCCGAGTACGAGCGGGCGCAGAGTTCCCCACAACCCGGGCCGGCGAGACCGGAAGAAGCCATCTAGTGTCCTGAGTCGTTAATTCGTAGGCAGTAGTTGGCGATGCTGGCCAGGATTTGGTCGGCGGTCTT
>NZ_JBZDPU010000014.1:0-665854 GCF_058270075.1 Mycobacterium shunyiense
GGATGCAAAAAAGTACTCCCCAGAAGAACAAACTGAATTTCTCAGTCCAACTTCCGGGGAGCACTTCAAACACCGGTTTTGGGGCAGTTTTACGTCTGCTCGGCCAGGAAATGGACAGCCAAGGTTCAGGTTGGGCAACTACGGTGGGCAGCCCAACAACGAGGAGGCACCGTGGCAGTTTCCGTTGATCTGGCCAAGTCGCTCGACAAGGCCTACGAGGACAAGTCGCTCAAGGAGATCCTGGACGCCTCTCCGGCGGCCCTGGCCGGGGTCACCGACGCCGATGCCGAGCATCTCGCTGCCGCGTTCAACATCAAGACCGTGCGCCAGCTCGGGTCCAACAAGTTCTACGCCGTGGCCGCGGCCCTGGTCGCGCTGGAGTCCGCCGGCTAGCTGTTCGCGCCGAACCCTCAGCGGCCCTGGAAGTTCGCGGCCCGACGTTCGATGAAGGACTGCACGCCTTCGGCCGCGTCGGCGGTGGCGAACAGTTCAGCGACCACAGGCCGCAGTCGCGCAATCGCGGCATCATCCCCGTCGCGGCGGGTGGTGTGCGCCGAGGCGAGGGTGGCCCGGACTCCGAGCGGCGCGGCGCGATCGGCAATCGTGTGTGCGATCGCGCAGGCTCGGGTCAGGGCCACGTCTGCGTCCGGCGCGACTTCCTGGATCAGCCCGATGCGGTACGCCTCGGCGGCGTCGAACTCGTCGCCGGTCAGCAGCCATCGCATGGCATTGCCCCAGCCCGTCTGGCGCGGCAGCCGCAAGGTGGCACCGCCGAACGGGTAGATGCCGCGCAACACCTCGATCTGCGCGAACCGGGTGTCCTGCGCCGCGACACGGACATCGGCGGCCAGGAGCAGTTCGATGCCGAGGGTCAGGCATCGACCCTGGGCCGCGGCGACGACGGGCTTGGTCCACTCGCCGTCGAGGCGCCACGGGTCGCGTCCACCCTCGGGCATGGGCAGATCGCCACTGGCCACGTAGGGGGCGACGTCGACGAGATCGAGGCCCGCGGTGAAGTGGTCACCGTGCGCGAACAGCACCCCGACGCGCAGGTCGTCGTCGGATTCGAGCAGTCCGTAGGCAAGCGCGAGATCGGTCAGCATCGCGACGTTGAATGCGTTGCGTTTCTCCGGACGGTTGAGTCCGATCAGCAGGACGTGGCCGTCCCGATGCAACGTCAGAGTGTCGAGGGCCGGGTCCGTCGTCATGGGGGCAGTCAACGCCTGTTCGCAGAATTATGCAAGAAATCATAATTCGGCTGAGGTCCACCGAAGCGGAGCAGAACCTGTTCAGAAGCCGTTCACCTGCTAGTCTCTTATCCACAAGCATGTTCGTTAGATACTCGACATCATGCGAGGATTCCATCATTTCTATGGTGGATGACATAGAAGGGCGGTGCGCGATGTGGGTCGTTGAACTCAACCTCGCCGGTCACCGGTTCACCCGTCGGGTCCGCACACCACATACTCCGGTGCGCACCATCACCCCGCGAATGCTGCTTCGCTGTTCCTCGCAGTTCTTGCATGACCGAGTCGCCTGACTCCGCCACGAAGCCGCGGAACAAACGCGGCTCCACCCGCGCCCGCATGCTCGGCAGCGCGGTCGAGGTACTACGTGAGCGAGGCGCTGCCGGCGTCACGATCGACGAGGTCCTGGCCCGTAGTGGCGCACCTCGCGGTTCCGTCTACCACCATTTCCCCGGCGGTCGCCGCCAGATCCTGATGGAGGCGCTGCAGTTCGCCGCGGACACGATCGGTGATGTCGTCGGCGCCGAAACGTCGGAAAACGCGTGGGATCTGGTGCACCGGTTCGTCGAATTCTGGGAGCGAGTGCTCACCGGAAGCGATTTCACCGCGGGCTGCCCGGTGGTCGCGGTGGCGATCGCCGACCCGGACGAGGAACCGGAACTCACCGCGGCGGCGGGCGCGGTCTTCGACCGCTGGCGCACCGCCCTGACCGCCCACTTCGCCGCCGACGGCTTCGACGCATCCGACGCGTCCTCGCTGGCGGTCATGTGCATCGCAGCGCTGGAGGGCGCCGTGGTGCTGTGCCGATCGTCGAGATCGGTCGAGCCCCTGCACGATGTCGCCCGCCAACTCGAATTCCTGATCAAGTCAAAGGAATTCGTCCTCCGTAACGGCGTCCCACGGCTCAGCCGGCAGTCTGCGCCCTGACCCAGCGGGCGCAGACGAAATCGCCGTTGAGCGCACTCTCGGCCAATGCCCACTCGGACCGGACCGGCAGTACCGGTGACCCCGCACCCAGCGAACAGGGTGCGTAGCTGACGATCATCTCGTCGATCAGTCCAGCGGTGACGAACTGGGCAGCGACCTGCCCTCCCCCGACCACCCAGACGTCCTTGCCCGCCGCAGCCGACACCAGCTCGGTGTGCAGCTCGGCAACGTCACCAGAGAACACCTGCACCGGATGCTCAGCAGCCACGATCTCGGGTCGTTGGGTCAGCACCCACGTCGGCTGCTCATACGCCCACTCATCGGGTTGGTTCTTCACGATCCATTCGTAGGTCGATGATCCCATCGCAAGGGCGCCAATGGTTTTGATGAACTCGTCATAGCCGAACGGGCCCTGCTGGTCGATGTTCCGTGAGATCAGCCAATCCAGACTGTCCTCGTTGTCGACGATGAAACCGTCCAGGCTCGACGCGGTGTAGTACACGGTCTTCAACGGTCAGTCCTTTCTCATCCATTCGAGTGGGTCACCCCGGTCGACAGCGACACCGTGCCGGGCCAGCATGCCGCGAACGAGGGCACGCCGGTGCGCGGAGTACGTCAGCACGTGCGCGATGATCCCGTACAGCTGAAAGGATTCCGGCGGATCGCACAGTGCGTCGATGACGGTGTCCCCCAGCCGTCCCGCCGCCGAGTATTCGGAGATCATTGTGGTCCAGCGCTTTCCGATGTCGGCGTGATGCGCCTCTAGCTGCTCGGCAGTCGCCTGGCTGGTCGCGGTCCGGGCGGGGAAGTCCCGGCCTTCGATGGTGGCCAGCCAGACCTCCTTGGTCCACACGATCGCGCCGAGCACCGCGGCGACACTTCCTTCGGGTCCGTCCCAGTCGAGCACTACCTGCCCCGGTGAGATCTCCTGCCCCCATTGCTCTTCGGAGAGCCTGCGGGCGGCACCGATCAGGTTCTCGGTGTCGGCGACGTCGTGCACGAGCATGAACTGCGCGATGTCCGGACCGGTGGCCTCACTCGGGTCGGCGTCACACCACAAGGCCTGCGGCGGATGGAAGTGCACGCCGTTGGGCGCGGTGAGCCGAAATCCCACAGCGCCGGCACGTGACGGCGGCACCCCGAACGCGCGACGGAACGCCCTGGAGAACACCTCGGCCGAAGACCAGCCCTCGGACTCGGCCACCTCGGCCACTCCGGCCCCCTGCTGCAAACGCCACGCCGCACGCTCGAGCATGACTCGACGGCGCAACGCCGCGGGCGGTTCTCCGGTGAGTCTGCGGACCTCCCGGGAGAAGTGAAACTCCGACGCGTAACTGCTGCGCGCCATGTCACCGACGCCCGAGTTCGCGTCGTCGACGACGGCGTCGAGCAGTTCCCGCAACCGGTCACGCCCGTTCGGTTGTTCCTCCACGGTCACCGAGTATGGTCGGCTGCCCGTCCGCGGGACATGACATTTCCTGCTGCGCTCGCGCGGCCCTCAGCTGTCCAGCACCTGTGCCACCCGGGCCTCGACGTCGACGCCGTCGAGATCGGACAGGTTGATCCCGAACCGCCCGGTGAGCGCATCGAGCACCTGCTCGGCGGTGTCGAAGCGGATCTTCTCGGTCCCGTCGTGGTGGTGGATGGCCAGGTTCCGGCCGCGCAGGTTGATCCTGGCATCGTCGGTGACCAGGGCCGCGGTCAGCCCGACGACGAAGATTCCGCCGGGATGCGTTGACACGTACCAGCTTCCGACTTCGAGGTCGATGCGTGGTTGCGGCACGGCGGTGAATCGGTACAGCGGCTGCCACTGCCCGCGGACCTGTGCGGCCAGTTCGTATACCGGTGCGCCCTGGGTGGGCAATTCCATCAACCGGTAGGGCTCGTGGCGGGTCTGTTGCACCGCGGCGGTCTGCAAACGGATAGGGGACGACAATGTCTGCCCGCCGAAACCGACGTCGACCAGGAAGCGTCCGGCCTCTCCCGGCACCGTCACGGCGAGCACGTTGTGGGTGAGCGCGGGCAACGGCGCGTCGGGCTCCTTCATCCAGACCACCCGCCCGGCCAACCGGTCGACGCCGTATCCCAGCTCGTCCAGGACGTGGCCGAGCAGACCGTTGTGCTCGTAGCAGTAGCCACCGCGGCGCCGGGTGATCAGCTTGTCCGCCAACGCCTCTGCACTGAGGTCTGCGACCGGGATGCCCAGCAGGGGGTCGAGGTTCTCGAAGGGGATCGAGCGACCATGCGCGGCGACGACGTTGCGCAGCGTGTCCACATCGGCTGACACCGGACCCGCAAGGCCGATCCGGTCGAGGTACGCAGTGAGGTCTGATCCCATGATCGCCATGGTGCCTCAACGGTGGTTGTGGTCAACCTCGGAGGACACTGGCCCTATGGCTGCACATCTCACCGAGCGACTGCGGGAAGACCTGCTGGCCCGCTGGTCCGAATCGCACCGGAAGCACCACAACGTCGCGCACTTACGGGAAGTGCTCGACGCGATCGGCGTCCTTGCCGAGGACGGACTGCAGTTCGACCGGGAAGCGGTCGAACTCGCGGCGTGGTTTCACGATGCGATCTACGAGATCGGTCGCGACGACAACGAAGACCGCTCCGCGGCGTTGGCCCGCCAACTGTTGGCCGAATCGCCCGACAGCGGCGAAGTCGCCCGACTCGTCCTGGCCACCAAGTCGCACAAGGTCGAGCCGGAGGACGTCAACGCGGCGGTGCTGAGTGACGCAGACCTGTCGGTACTCGCAGCGCCGGCACTGCGCTACCGGCAGTACGCCGACGCGGTCCGCGAGGAGTACGCATCGGTGCCCGACGACGTGTTCCGACCGGCGCGGGCGCGCGTGCTCGCGGCGTTGCTCGACGGACCGATCTTCCACACCGAGGCGGGCCGGCAACGCTGGGAAGCCCAGGCCCGGCGCAACGTCGGCGAGGAGATCAGTGAGCTGGACTCATAGCGACACCGCGGACCTGTGGTTTTGAGAGGATTGACCGCGGCTACTCGGCAGTAGGTGAACGACCCTGCGAAGCGAATGGGTTTTTCGCCCTCGACCTGGGTACACTAGCAAAACTAGAACACGTTCCAATCCACATAGGGGGACCCTGTGGCCGTGACCGACATCGACCCGTCCGAAATCACCAAGTGGGATCCGAGCCTGACCGAGAAGGTCATGGGCTTGCTGCGGCCGCTGATCAAGGGCTACCACCGTGCCGAGGTGCGCGGGCTGGACAGCTTCCCCAACGGGGGCGCCCTGGTGGTGTCGAACCATTCCGGTGGCCTGTTCGCCCTGGACGTGCCGGTGTTCGCGACGGGCTTCTACGAGAAGTTCGGTTACGAGCGCCCGGTCTACACCCTCAGCCACGACATGCTGATGACCGGCCCGACCGCGGCCTTCTTCAAGAAGACCGGCTTCATCCGGGCCAACCACGAGAACGCCGACGAGGCGCTGCGCTCGGGTGGCGTGGTCGTGGTGTTCCCCGGCGGTGACTACGACGTGTACCGACCGACCCTGTCGGCGAACAAGATCGATTTCGCCGGGCGTACCGGTTACATCAAGGCGGCGATCAACTCCGGCGTCCCGATCGTGCCCATGGTCGGCATCGGTGGCCAGGAGACCCAACTGTTCCTGTCCCGCGGCACCGAGATCGCCAAGGCACTCGGCCCGATCGCGCGGATGGCCCGCACCAAGATCGTGCCGGTGTCGTTCGGCTTCCCGTTCGGCCTGTCGGCGGTGTTGCCGCTCAATGTGCCGCTGCCGTCCAAGATCGTGATGAAGACGTTGCCGCCGATCGACATCGAGGCCGAATTCGGCGAGAACCCCGACATCGACGAGGTCGACGCGCACGTCCGCCGGGTCATGCAGCGCGCGCTGGACGAGCTGGCCGAAGAGCGCCGCTTCCCGGTGATCGGCTGAGCGCCGGTGAATCCGCTTGATCTGCTGACTGGACCGGTGGACCGAGTGTCCGACGTCGCAGGCCTGGTGGCCACCATGCGCAGGGCCGGAATCATCACCGTGATGCGCCCGGACAAGTACCTGCGCATCGCGTCGGCCATGGCCCGCGAGAACATGAGTGTCACTTCGGGTTTCGCGGCCTCGGCACAGCGGTGTCCGAACCGGCCGGGCCTGGTCGACGAACTCGGCACGCTGACCTGGCAGCAGGTCGATCAGCAGGCCGATGCCCTGGCCGCCGGCCTGCAGGCGCTGCCGGGCGGTGAACCCAAAGTGCTCGGCATCATGGCCCGCAATCACCGCGGCTTCGTGCTGTCACTGATCGCGGCCAATCGCATCGGCGCCGACGTGCTGCTGCTCAACACGTCGTTCGCCGCGCCGGCCATGGCCGAGGTGGTCAACCGCGAATCCGTCGACGCGGTCATCTACGACGAGGAGTTCACCGACACCGCCGCCTTGGCCCTCTCCGACCGGCCCGAGGCCGCGCGGATCGTGGCGTGGACCGACACCCACGCCCACGACCTCACCGTCGCGAAACTGGTCGAGCAGCACCGCGGCGCCGAGCCGCGCCGTGCCACCGAGAAAAGCAAGGTGATCTTGCTGACCTCGGGCACCACCGGAACTCCCAAGGGCGCCAAGCATTCCGGTGGCGGTCCCGAGGTGCTCAAGGCGATCCTCGACCGGACCCCCTGGCACACCGAAGAGCGGGTCGTGATCGTCGCGCCGATGTTTCACGCCTGGGGCTTCTCCCAGCTGGCCTTCGCGGCGTCGATGGCCTGCACCATCGTGACGCGGCGCAAGTTCGATCCCGAGGCCACCCTCGAGCTCGTCGACCGGCATCGGGCGAAGGGCCTGTGCGTGGTGCCGGTGATGTTCGACCGGATTATGGACCTGCCCGAGAACGTCCTGAATCGCTACGACGGGCGCACGCTGCGGTTCGCCGCAGCGTCCGGCTCGCGCATGCGTCCGGACGTCGTCACCGCCTTCATGGACCGGTTCGGCGACATCATCTACAACAACTACAACGCCACCGAGGCAGGCATGATCGCCACCGCGACGCCTGCCGATCTGCGCGCCGCACCTGACACCGCGGGTAAACCGGCCGAAGGTACCGAGATCCGCATCCTCGACGCGGAGTTCCGACAGGTTCCCGCCGGCGAGGTGGGCACCATTTACGTCCGCAACTCCACGCAGTTCGACGGCTACACCTCCGGCAGCAACAAAAACTTCCACGAGGGCTTCATGTCTTCGGGTGATGTCGGTTACCTCGACGAGGCAGGCCGGCTGTTCGTGGTGGGGCGCGACGACGAGATGATCGTCTCCGGCGGCGAGAACGTCTATCCGATCGAGGTCGAGAAAGTGCTGGCCGGCCATGCCGATGTCGCCGAGGCCGCGGTCATCGGTGTCGACGACGAGCAGTACGGCCAACGCCTGGTGGCGTTCGTGAGGGTCTCGGGCGCTGCCACGCCCGACGACCTGAAGGCGTATGTTCGGGAGAACCTCGCCAATTACAAAGTGCCGCGGGAGATCACCGTGCTGGCCGAGTTGCCGCGCAACAGCACCGGCAAGATCGACCGCCGTCAACTGCAGGAGATCGTGAGTGGCTGACCGCCAACCTGGACCAAGAAGGCGGCTACTCCTTGCCGCCGCCGAGTTGCTCAACGCCGCCAATGCGGTGAAACCGCTCGGACGTAGGGGCTACACCACGGTCCAGTCCTTCGCGTTCGGCTGGCCGACCTCGGAGAATGCCCCGCTGGTGATCACCGTGTCGGCCCTCGATGCGCTGCGCCGCACCATCCGCGGCGACTACCGCTCCGCGGGTGGCCGAATCTCGTTGCTGCTCAAGGCCATTTCCTGGGGCCTGCTGGTGCTGGTGCACCGGCGCGGTGTGCAATCGCGGCCCTACTTCGAAAATCCGGTGCACGAAGCCCTGGCCGACGAATACCCCACGACAGTGCGGCCCCTGCGTCGGGGTGAGGTGTACTCCACCGCGATGAGCCGGCGCCGCTACGCCCGCAAGACCGTCCACTACGGCCCGCACCGGGCCAATCTGGCCGACATCTGGATGCGCCCGGACCTGCCGCGCGACGGCAAAGCACCGGTGCTGCTGCAGGTCCCGGGCGGGGCATGGATGATCGGGATGCGCAGGCCGCAGTCGTATCCGCTGATGAGCCACCTGGCCGAGCAGGGCTGGATCTGTGTGTCGATCGGTTACCGGATCAGCCCGCGCCACCCGTGGCCCAACCACATCATCGACGTGAAGCGCGCGTTGGCCTGGGTGAAGGAGAACATCGCCGAGTACGGCGGTGACCCGGACGCGGTGTGTATCACCGGCGGTTCGGCGGGCGGGCATCTGACCGCCTTGGCCGCGTTGACGCCCAACGATCCCAAGTGGCAGCCCGGTTTCGAGGACGCGGACACCTCGGTGGCGGCGGCGGTACCCGTCTACGGTCGCTACGACTGGTTCAGCACCACGGGTCCCGGACGTCAGGAGTTCATGGAGATCCTGGAGCGGCTGATCGTGAAGTTGCCGCTCGCCACCAATGATCAGGTGTACCGGGACGCCTCACCGATCACTCTGGTACACCCGGACGCACCGCCGTTCTTCGTGCTGCACGGGACCAACGACTCACTCATCCCGGTGGTGGAAGGCCGCGATTTCGTCGCCGCCCTGCGCCGGGTGTCGAATTCGCCCGTGGTCTACGCCGAGATCCCGCATGCACAGCACGCCTTCGACATCTTCGGCTCACCCCGCGGGCACTACACCGCCGATGCCGTCGCGGAATTCCTGACCTGGGCGCGAGCCCGGGCTCAGCTCACCGCGAGCTCCGCTGCCGGTCGGTAAGCTCCTGAAAATGTCCGCACCGGACACCGAGATCGCCACGCTGGCCGCCGACCTACCCGACGGCGCGGTACTCACCGACCCGGCCGTGATCGAGGGATATCGCCGCGACGCCGCTCTCGATCCCGAGGCTGGGGTGCCGCGAGCCGTGGTGCGGGCCACCAGCACCGAGGACGTGCAGGCCGTGCTGCGGTGGGCCAGTTCGCACCGTGTCGCCGTGGTGGCCCGAGGCGCGGGTTCCGGGCTCGCCGGCGGCGCCAACGGCGTCGACGGCGGCATCATCCTCAGCACCGAACGGATGCGGCAGATCCACATCGACACCGCGAACCGCACCGCGGTGGTGCAACCCGGCCTGCTGAACTCCGAGGTGAAGAAGGCCGCCGCCGAGTACGGCCTCTGGTACCCGCCGGACCCCGGCTCTGTCGAGATCTCTTCGATCGGCGGGAACGCGGCGACCAATGCCGGTGGACTGTGCTGCGTGAAGTACGGGGTCACCAGTGATTACGTACTGGGCATGCAGGTGGTGCTGGCCGACGGCACCGCCGTCCGGTTGGGCGGCCCACGGTTGAAGGACGTCGCCGGACTGTCACTGACCAAGTTGTTCGTCGGCTCCGAGGGAATTCTCGGGGTGATCACCGAACTCACCCTGCGGCTGATCCCGGCACAGCCTCCGGCGTCGACGGTGGTCGCGGTGTTCGCCTCGGTGGAGGACGCCGCCGACGCCGTCGTGGCGATCACGGCCAAAGTTCGGCCCGCCATGTTGGAGCTGATGGATCACGCCACCATCAATGCAGTCGAGGACTACCGCCGCATGGGCCTGGACCGTTCGGCGCAGGCACTGCTACTGGTCCAGTCCGATGCACCGGGCGCGGCGGCCGAGGAGATCGCCCACATCGTCGAGGCCTGCGAGAAGTCCGGGGCCACTGAGGTTTACGCGACCGACGATGCCGAGGAAGGTGCTGCCTTGACGGCGGCCCGGCGGCTGGTGGGCCTGGCACTGATGCAGCTGGGCACGTTCTATCTCGAGGACGTGACCGTGCCGGTACCCGACCTACCCGCGTTGGTGGCCGGTATCAAACACATCGCCGAGGATTGCGACGTGCTGATCTGCGTCGTCGCTCATGCCGGCGACGGCAACACCCACCCGGTGGTGGTGTTCGACGCCGACGATCCGGATATGAGCGAGCGCGCCCGTCAGGCGTTCGCCCGGGTGATGGAACTGGCCATCGCCATGGGCGGCACCATCACCGGCGAGCACGGTATCGGCCGACTCAAAAGGGATTGGCTGCCACTGCAACTCGGCGATGACGTGATCGAGCTGACCCGACGCATCAAGGATGCCCTCGACCCGCTCGGCATCCTCAACCCGGGCTCAGTGCTGCGCTGAACCGACCTCCGCCGAGACTACGGTTTCTGATGCGGGCAACCGAAATTGCGTCACAAACCGTAGTCTCGACGGGGATTTCAGCTTTCGGCCAGCGCCCCGTGCAGAGCCTTCTTCGCCTCGGTGATCGCCGCGAGCAGGTTCGTCCGAACCTCACCGAGCTTGGCCTTCTGCTCGTCGGTCCCCGTGAACGCGATGGTGCGGGCCAGGCCCGCCACCTCGTGCAGGCCGGCACGGATCTTGATGACGTCGGCGAACTTTCCCACCTTGCCCAACAGCGCGTGCGCGGTCTCGCTGGTGACACCACGCCAGGCCAGCAGCTGGGTGCCGAATTCGGTCAGAGTGGCGACCCCGTCGGAGACGGTGACCACACCGCGGCCGGCCAGTCCTGAGATGGCCAGTTCGACGATGTCCAGCGGCGGGGTCAAGGCGCCGCCGGTGGCCTCGGTGGTGCGCTCGACGATCTGCTCGGCCGTGGCCGGCCCGTCGAGCAGCAGAGCCGCGGTGCCGATCGCCGCACGCTTGAGCGCGAAACCCGGGCCGAAACCCTTACCGAACCCACCGCCGCCGAAACCTCGGCCGAAGCCGCCCGCGCCGAACGCTCCCGGACCGAAACCGCCCTGTCCTTCATGGCCGCAGCCGCCGCCGAATCCCGCCGGACCCCAGCCGCCACCAAATCCTCCAAAACCCATGTCACACATCCTTTTCCAGGTTTAAGCCGGACCGCAGGAGTGCGGTCCAACAGGTGTATCAAGTTCCTTGATACGCTCGAGTCGGGGCCAATTCAATGAGATCTGGCTGAGAACTGGTTGAGCTGTGGGCGAAACGGCGCGGTCGATCCGGATGGCCGGCGGGGTCGGCGCATGTGAAGATGCCAGCTATGACTGCCTCGGACGGGGAGCCGCTGGGATATCTGCTGCACCGAGTGGCCGCGACACTGCGCCCGGAGGTCGCCGCAGTTCTCGCCCCGATCGGACTCGGACTGGCGGAGTTCGTGTGCCTCCGGATCATCTCGCTGAATCCCGGGCTCACCAGCGCCGAACTGGCCCGCTTCACCAATGTCAGCGCGCAGGCGACCAATCAGTTACTGCACCGACTGGAAGCCGCGGGCGCTGTTCACCGACCCGATACCGCGGCGGCAGGTAAAGCACTGCCCACCGAACTCACAGCGTCCGGCCGGGCGTTGCTCACCCGTGCCGAGGAGGCCGTGCACACCGCCGATCAGCGGGTACTCGACCGGTTGACGCCCTCCGAACAGCGACAACTCAAGACGTTGTTACGCAAAGCCGGACGCGACGACAATGCGTGGTGTTGATCAACTCCTCACGCCCGTCACCGTGGCTTCGGAGCAGCCAGTTCTGCCAGTGCGGACAAGAACAACTCATCAATCCGCGGGCTCAGCTCCGACAACGTAGCGGCCCCGGCGTGACTGGCCGACCCGAAGACCCGATCGAGCGCATCAGGATCGGCAGGTGCGCCGATGGACAGGCACAGGCAGGCCACGCCGTCGGCCCGCAGTTCTTCGAGGGCCTTGGCGGCATCGGCCTGGGCATATCGTCCCTCGTAGCCGTCGTCGTACGGATACCCGTCGGACAGTACGAGCAGCAGCCGGTGTGGCGTTCCCGCTTTGGTTTTGAGGATCTCACCAGCTCCACGGATTCCGGCGCCCAGGCGGGTGTAGCCGAAGGGCTGAAGCTGGCTGAGCCGGGACCGCTCGGCGGCGCCGAAGCGTTGACCGAAGGTCTTGACGGCGAGCAGGTGCACCGCGCGGCGGCCCTGCGAACGAAAACCGTAGACGGCCACGCGATCACCGAGTTCCTCTAGCGTCGCAGCAAGCGTCGCAGCGGCGCGTCGTTGGTGCTCATGGACGGCAAGGCCTTCGCCGTCGGCGTCGGTCGCCGATCCCGATGCGTCGACGAGGATGAGCACACCGAGATTGCGCGCGAGTCGACGGCGCTCGGTGTACACATGCTCGGGCGGTGAATGGCCTGAGCGCAGATCGACGACCAGGTCGATCATGGCCTCGATGTCCACGTCGTCACCGTCGGCGCGGGCGCGTAACACTTTGGTTCCGAGGCCGACTCGTGCCAGCCTGCGTCGCAACACGGCGTCGCGCGCCACGCGAACGGCCGAGACATCCGCCGGGGCGGTGATCGGATAGTCGATCACGCGGCACCAGTTCTCCCGATACCGGTCGCCGAAAACGTTCCATTCCGGATACAGGGCGCCGCCGACAGTGAGAGCCGAGCCAGGCCTGCCGGCACCGATGAAGTGGATCGGGGTCGGTGCCGGCCGCGCATTCACCCCGGCGTGCGAAGTCCGTCGTATCGAGCCGACCCCCACTTCAGCCCCGGCGCCCTCACCTCCGGGCGAGCGAGAGCTGCCGAAGAGCGTGCGCAAGAACTTCGCGGGCGCCTGCATACCGAGCGGAGCCTCGAAAAGTTTGAGAATCCAGCTCTTCTCGGACGGTCCGTCGTCGTCATCGTCCTCATCCATTTCCGACGCGTCGGGATGCTCGGCGATCGTCCGGACATCGGCATCGGTCGCCGGTGAGCCAGATTCGCCGCGGGTACGGATCAGTTTGGACGGTTTGATCGCCCCGAACCAATTCGGTGGTGCGTCGAGTTCGGTTCGGCCCAAGGCGATCTGCAACGACTCCTCGCAACTGGCCGACTGTACCGCCGGGGCGGGGGCGACCGATGCCGCCAGGGCGATCCGCGGGCCGAGTTCGGCCAGGACACGATAGCCTTCGAGCCCCAGATAGCGGCGCGCAACCGACGGCCGCGCCCGCAGTCGCCTGACGTACCGACCATCGAGGCTTCCGGCTCCGAGGAGTGCGCTCTGAACCAGCACCTCGCGGCGCTGCCGGTCCCGATCGGCGTTCGCCGACACGAAGACGACCCGCCCGTCGGTGTACGCGGGCTCGTCCGTGTGGCCCACGGCCACCTCGATCGGGCGCCCGGCGAGGAAACCGGCCAGAAACCGGAAGTGATGCGGTTCCGGGAGGCCGGTGCTCACTGCGGCAGCAGGACTGCGTCGACCAGTTCCCCGAGGCCCCGAATCACGTCGGGATCGTCGGACAGCACCTCCACCACCGCGGACTGGACAGCGTCGCGCAGGTTGAGTCCTTCGGCGACAAGACCACCGGCGAGAATCAGCATGCGGGTCGAGGCCACCTCGCTCAGCGCCGAGCCGTCGAGACGCCGGATGGCGTTTCCGAGGACGACCAGCGATGCCGCGGTGGATGAGTCGATTCCAGCCTCGGAGGCGACGATCTCGGTCTCGACCTCGGCTGTCGGGAAGTCGAGGCTGATCGCGACGAAGCGTTGCCGGGTCGAGTCTTTGAGGCTCTTCAGGATGCTCTGGTAACCGGGGTTGTAGGAGATCACCAGTTGAAAGCCGGGCGCCGCGGACAAGGTGGTGCCCAGCCGGTCGATGGGCAGCTCGCGCCGGTGGTCGGCGAGCGGATGGATGACCACCGTTGTGTCCTGACGCGCCTCCACGATCTCGTCGAGATAGCAGATGGCGCCGGCGCGCACCGCTCTGGTCAACGGGCCGTCCACCCAGACGGTTTCGCCGCCCTTGAGCAGGAAGCGCCCCACCAGATCCGCAGATGTCATGTCCTCGTGGCCGGCGACGGTGATGAGTTCGCGACCGAGTTCGTGAGCCATCGCCTCGACGAAACGGGTCTTGCCACACCCGGTGGGGCCTTTGAGGAGCACCGGCGCGCCGCGGCGGGCGGCCGCCCGGAAGGTCTCTACCTCCCGGCCCGCGGCACGATAGAACGGCGGCCGTGTCCCTGATTCGGCGGACGGCCGAAACTTGCTGACCGTCGTCACTTTTCGGGCCTTTGGATCGGCACCACGGGCGGGATGCTCACCCCATCCGGCAGCACCAGTTCGCCTTCGTGGTTCACATACCCCGAGTGCTTGGTCGGCAGCGGCAGATCAGGATTCGGACACGGCCGGTCGGTTCCCTCGCCGCAGATCCCGGGGTTGAAGTACGAGCGCTTCTGGACATCTTCGGGCCACGCATCTCCGTGCATGCCCAGCCAGGTCGCGGGAACGTTGTAGAAGAGGAAGAAGCACGCGCTGACACCACCGAAGATGGCGAGGAAGCGGACGAACTGCTGTTTCACGAACCCGCCGCGGACCCGGTCGATCCCCCGTTCGACCACGGTGCGGCCACGGTCATCGGTGAAGAAGCGCAGGCAGACCAGCGCCGTCTGGACACCGCCCCACATCAGCCCCTCGTAGATCGGCCACTGGTAGTAGGTGCCGGCGTTGAACGACAAGGACTGGATGGCACCGGGATAGGAGTAGAACCCGATCGGCAACATGATCAGGGCCTCCATGACGAAGTCGAAGACAAAGGCGATCGCATAGGTGACCAAGACCAGCCGCAGATTGCTGATCCCAGGCCAACGGTTCTTGATCTTTCGCATGATCGCGCAGCCGACGATGGTGAGCAGCAAGACACCGTACGCATAGCCGGGGATGTTGGTCAGCAGCGGTTCGGGCACCGTGTGGCCCGGTTCCTCGTGTGCCACCCAGCCCGGAATGTACGGCGCCCACGACCCCTGGTTGAACAGCCAGGCGTTGTACGTGCACCAGGTGCTGTAGTAGTTGAGCATCGGATCCTGGAACATCATCAGGCCCATCGACACGAGCAGCATGCCGTCGAGCGTGATGCGCCGCTCACGCATCCAAGGCCGAATAATGAAGAACCACAAGGCAAACGGCAGACCCACCCAGAGCACCACAGCATTGGCCATCAGCGGGATCTTCATATACATCGGTGGCTCGCTCGGGCCACCCGACACCGGCTCGAAGTAGGGGCCGGTCACCCACCGGGTGAACACATACAACGTCACCAGCAGAAAAACACCGCCGACGGTCGCCCAGATTCTGTACGCATTCGACGACGGCGGACCTTGCTTCTCGAGTTCGGCGACGCCGCCGATCGATTCGGTGACAGCAGGCTTCTTGGACAGATCACTCATGTTCGGATTCCCCTTGGCGATCGTGGAGCAGCCGGTGGTGCCAGGCCCGGCCAACGGGTGCAAATATACTCATGGGTATCTGAGATTCCAATAGGTCACTCAGATTCTGTGGCAGAATTCTGCCATGGCGGAGCGCTGGACCCGAGAACGCAGACTGGAGCACACCCGCTCAGTACTGCTCGACGCCGCCGAAGAGGTATTTGCCGAAAAAGGTTTCGCGCCAGCCACACTGGATGACATTGCGCGAGCCGCCGGTTACACCAAGGGCGCCATCTACAAGCACTTCACGACCAAGGAAGACCTGTTCCTGGCCGTGAGTGACCGCTACTGGCGGCGCTACTTCGACAATTTCGCCGAGGTGATGTCGAGCGCGAAACAGGTCGGCACGCGTGAACGCGACGAGATCGCAAAGCGCTGGAGGCAATTGAGCCAAGATCGCGGTGCCGAGCACGCCGCCTTGGGGCATGAGTTCACGCTCTACCTCCGGCGAAACCCGGAGTCACGGGACCGCGTCGCCGCCAAGCGTTCGGAGGTAGTCGACGCGCTGGCAAAGTTCATCGTCAACGGCATCGAGCAATTCGGCGGCACCCTGCTGATACCGCCGAAGACGTTCGCCCAAGTTCTCATCGCCACCAGCGACTCGGTGGTCCTGGGCAGCGAACTCGACGATGTCGACCTCTACCGGCCCATGGTCGAGATGTACGTATCGGCGATCAAATTGCCCTGACCGCGGCCGCGCCGAGTCTCAGAAGACCCGAACCTGCCCCTCGAGCACCGGAACAGTCTCGGGCAGCTTGTAGGTTTCGATGCCGTTGCGGAACATGATGGGCTCGCGGGCATGTTCGGGCAGATGCTTGACCAGCCAGCGGGGATCGTCGAACGTCCAGTGCGGGTAATCGCTGGAGAACAGCAGGATCTTCTCGCACTCCATCCACTCGAATGCCCGGGACAGTTCGGTCTTGTCCTCGGGGTAATCCAGCGGCTGGGTGGTGAACTTGATGTGGTCCTTGACGTATTCACTGGGCTTGCGCTTGATGTCCATCCAACCCTTGCGGGCTGCGTAGATGGCATCCATCCGCCACATCAAGGGAAGGATCCAGGTGAATGCATGCTCGACGAACACGATGCGCAGCGTCGGGAACCGGTCGAAAACCCCGTCGAAGATCAGGCTCATCACCTGGTTGGCCGCCAACAGTGAGTACGTGACCATGAAGTCGTGGTTGTAGCTGGGCAACCCGACCGGAGGGAGGGGGAGTTCGTCGTACTCGCCGCGGGACAGGTGGCAGCTCACGGTGATGTCGTGCTTGGTGGCCGCGGCCCAGATCGGGTCGTACTTCGGGTCACCCCAGGACGGACGCGGCTCGGCCTTGATCAGGATCTGCGCCATGTAGGGATGACCGGCCCACCGCTCGATCTCCCGCGCCCCCAACTCCGGCGCTTCGACCGCCAGGCAGATGGATCCGCGCCAGCGCTCATGCCAGTTGTTGTGGCTGTCGAGCCAGTGATTGGCCTGCCAGTCGTTCAGCGCGCAGTTCATCACATGGTTGGCCTCGGGAATGTGGGCCGAGTATGCCGCTGGTTCCAGGACGGCGATATCCGCTCCGGCCTCCATGATCAGCTGCCGGAACGCGAGATCGGGGTCGCTGCCGGCGAATTCGCCGTCGGACGGGAAGGAATCGGTGCGCATGGCGTAGGCATGCGCATAGTCGGGAGCGTCGTAGTAGATCAGGTCGCCGACATCGTGGGAGTTGAAGTATCGGGACCGCCACGGCTCGGGGATGTACTGACCGAGCTCGCCCCGTCGGGGCACCGGATGCACGTCGGAATCGACGCATCGCACCGCGATGCGCTCGGCGGCAGCAATCCTGGGCGACGTAGTAGTGGTCATCGTCATTCCCTCTCGATCACCGGGTGGCCGCGACGGCGATGGACTTGGTCTCGAGGTACCCGTCGAGCCCTTCACGGCCGAGTTCGCGACCGTAGCCGCTGTCCTTGATACCGCCGAACGGTGCAAACGGATCCATCGTGTACCCCTGGTTTACCCCGAAAGTCCCCGTTTGTACACGCTCGGCGATCCCGATTCCCCGGTCTGGATCGGCCGTCCACACCGAGCCGGCCAGTCCGTAGTCGGAGTCGTTGGCAATCGCGACAGCCTCGTCCTCGTCCCGGTATGCGATCACTGTGAGGACGGGACCGAAGATCTCTTCGCGGGCAATGCGCATCGAGTTGTCGGCGCCGGCGAACAGGGTGGGCCGGACGTACCAGCCGGTGTCCACACCGTCGGGCAGATCGGTGCCGCCGCAGACCAGCCGGGCACCCTCGCGCCCGCCGAGGTCGATGTAGTCGCGCACGCGCTGCTGTTGGCGTCGGGACACGAGTGGCCCGAGCTCGGTGGCGGGATCGGCAGGATCGCCCACGACGAGTGCGTTCATCCGGTCGGCCAGGGCGTCGACGAATTCGCGTTCCCGAGAGGCCGGGACGACGATGCGGGTCAGCGCATTGCAGATCTGGCCGCTGTTGGACAGACTGGCCGAGCGCACCCCGGCCGCGACCGTCGCCGGGTCGGCGTCATCGAGGATGATCGCCGCCGACTTTCCACCGAGCTCGAGGCTGACCTTGGTCAGGTTGGCCGCGGCGGCTGCTGCGACGGCCCGGCCCGCGGCGCTGGAGCCGGTGAACGAGACCTTGTCGACGCCTGCATGACCGACCAGGTGGGCGCCGACGGCGGCATCCCCCTGGACGACGGAGACGACGCCCTCGGGCAGGCCGATCTCTTTGAGCATGTCGCTTAAAAGCAGTGCATCCAACGGGGATTCGGGTGCAGGTTTGAGCACCACCGCACAGCCGGCCAGCAGCGCCGGCACCAGTTTGGTGACGATCAGGAACTGCGGCATGTTCCAGGGCACGACGGCGGCGACGACGCCCACCGAATGTCTCTGGATACGTATGTCCGATCCGAAGAAACCGGTGCGGGTCTCCTGCCAGGGGTAGGTCTCGGCCAGTTCGCTGAACGCGGACATCATCATCGTCGGCAGTCCGACCTGCGCCCGTTGGGCGAAAGTGATCGGCGCACCCATCTCGGCCGAGATCAGTTGGGCCATCTCGCCGCGTCGCCCGGCGTAGACCTCGGCGAGGCGCCGCACCGCCGCGATGCGCTCCGCCGGATCGAGGCGTGGCCACGGCCCGTGGTCGATGGCCGCACGAGCGGCCGCGACGGCCGCATCCACCTCGGCGGGCCCGGCTGCCGCCACGCGAGCGATGGGTTGCTCGGTGTGCGGGGAGATCACCTCCACGGTGTCGGCAGCGTCGCCGTCGAGCGACCAGTCGGCCTCGATTCCGAGATACTCCCCAAGATGTTGATCCATCCAGACTCTCCCGCCTCAGTCGAACTCAGAGTATCAACTACTTGTCATTGATGAAACCGGCGTCTACCGTCGAGCCTGAAGCCCCTGGCCGGCATTGCAGCCCCATGTCGGCATCATCGGTCGAACCACACCTCAGAGGAGCGGGCATGGCTCGGTTTCCCAAGCCGGCTGAAGGCAGCTGGACTCAGCACTACCCGGAGCTCGGCACCGGGCCGGTGTCCTACGAAGACTCGATCAGCCCGGAGATCTATGAGCTGGAACGCAAGGCGATCTTCAAACGCGCTTGGCTGAATGTCGGCCGGGTCGAACAGCTTTCACGCAAGGGCAGCTACTTCACCCGGGAGATGAAGGCGGCCAACACCTCGATCATCGTGGTACGAGGCAAGTCCGGAGAGGTCAAGGCCTTCCACAACGTCTGCCGACACCGCGGCAACAAGCTGGTGTGGGACGACATGCCGCTGGAAGAGACCAGTGGAGTGTGCCGGCAGTTCACCTGCAAGTACCACGCCTGGCGCTACGACCTGGACGGTGAGCTGACCTTCGTCCAGCAGGAGGCAGAGTTCTTCGACCTGGACAAGAGCCGCTACGGCCTGGTTCCCGTGCACTGCGAGGTGTGGGAAGGTTTCATCTTCGTCAACTTCGCGAAGGTGCCCGAGCAGTCACTGCGCGAATTCCTGGGCCCCATGATCACCGATCTCGAAGGCTACCCGTTCGACAAGATGACCTCGAGATTCACGTATCGCTCTGAGGTGAAGGCGAATTGGAAGCTCTACATGGACGCCTTCCAGGAGTTCTACCACGCACCCATCCTGCACGCGAACCAATCCCCCACCGCCTACTCCAAGGCCGCCGCGGAGTCCGGTTTCGAGGCCCCGCACTACCGGATCGAAGGGCCGCACCGGCTGGTGAGCACGTCTGGCGTGCGCGCCTGGGAGATGCCGGACGAGATGCGCAAGCCCATGGAAGACATCTGCCAGAGCGGACTTTTCGGACCGTGGGAGAAGCCCGATCTCGGCGAGATGCCGGCCGGGCTGAACCCCGCCAAGTGCGATCCGTGGGGGCTGGACTCGTTCCAGTTGTTCCCGAACTTCGTCATCTTGTTCTGGGGACAGGGCTGGTATCTGACCTACCACTACTGGCCGACGTCGTTCAACACGCACACTTTCGAGTGCACGCTGTACTTTCCGCAGCCACGCACCCCGCGCGAGCGGTTGGGCCAGGAACTGGCCGCGGTCTCGTTCAAGGAGTACGGCCTGCAGGATGCCAACACCCTGGAAGCGACGCAGACCTCGATCGAGACCCGGGTGGTCGACGAGTTCCTGCTGTGCGATCAGGAGATCCTGCTGCGTCACCTGCACAAGGAGACGGCGTCGTGGATCGAGGACTACCAACGCAAGACCGCGGGAGTGTGAACCGATGAGCGTCAAACTGCCGGCCGAATTCGCCGACCTCGAACAATTTTCGGACTGGTGCCTGTCCAGCGAGCCGCAGCGCTACAGCAAGCGGTTGGCCAGCACCATGACCGAGATGCAGGCCTTCTACGACGCGATCACGCCGCGGGCCGAGGAGGCGATCAGCTTCTGCGACAAGTTCAGCCTCGACGCCTTGCCCGAGGACGTGCTCAACCTGATGCACCTGCTGTATTCGATGATCACAGTGTCGTTCCCGGTGGAGTGCTGGAAACAGCCACGGGTACCCGACTCCGGTGCCACATCGTTGGACTGCGTCGCCGAGCCGGTGCCGTGACCCAGACCGACAACGTGAAAACGACAGTCCTTCGCGCCGCCCGTTGGATCGACGTGGCTGCCGGCCAGGTCCACTCCCCGGCCGTCGTCGTCGTCGAGGGCAACCGCATCAAGGCCATCAACCCCGAAGGGCCACTACCGGATTCGGCCACCGTCATCGATCTGGGCGACGCCACCCTGCTGCCCGGGCTGATGGACATGGAACTCAACCTGCTGATCGGCGGTCCGGGCAACCCAGGCGGCCTGCCGACCCCGATGCACGGTGTGCAGGACGATCCGGCGTACCGGACGCTGCGCGGCGCGGTCAACGCCCGCACCACGCTGGACGCCGGGTTCACCACGGTCCGCAACCTCGGCCTGATGGTCAAGACCGGCGGCTACCTGCTCGACGTTGCGTTGCAGCGGGCCATCGACCAGGGCTGGCACCAAGGGCCGCGCATCTATCCGGCCGGCCACGCCGTCACCCCCTACGGCGGACACCTCGACCCCACGGTCTTCCAGCGGCTGGCGCCGGGCATCATGCCGCTGTCGATCGCCGAGGGCATCGCCAACGGGGTTCCAGACGTCATCGCGTGCGTGCGCTACCAGATCCGCCACGGCGCCAAGCTGATCAAGGTGTCGGCCTCCGGTGGCGTGATGTCCCACAGCACCGCGCCGGGCGCCCAGCAGTACTCCGATGCCGAGTTCGCCGCGATCGCCGACGAGGCCCATCGCGCAGGCGTCAAGGTCGCTGCCCACGCGGTCGGCGACACCGCGATCCAGGCCTGCATCCGCGCCGGCATCGACTGCATCGAACACGGATTCCTGGCCAGCGACGAGACGATCCAGATGATGGTCGACCACGGCACGTTCCTGGTGTCCACCACCTATCTCACCGATGCCATGGCCATCGACCGCATCGCCCCCGAGCTACGCAAGAAGGCACTCGAGGTGTTCCCCCGGGCAAAATCCATGCTTCCCAAGGCCATCGCCGCCGGGGTCCGGATCGCCTGCGGCACCGACGCCCCGGCCGTCCCGCACGGCGAGAACGCGAAGGAATTGTGCGCGCTCGTCGAGCGGGGCATGACCCCGATGCAGGCGTTGCAAGCCGCGACCCTGGTGGCCTCGGAGTTGGTCGATGCCGCCGACGAGCTGGGGCAGCTGGCCCCGGGCTACCTGGCCGACGTCATCGCCGTCGCGGGCGATCCCAGCGTCGACATCGCGACGACGCTCGACGTCCGGTTCGTAATGAAGGACGGCGCGATCTACAAGCACGTCTGAGCGGCTCGCCGCGAACCAGGTGACGTGCGCTAGCGTCGAAAATGACAGGCACGGCAGGAGACGAGAGCATGGACCTCACCGAGAACACCTTGTGGTGGCTCAAACAGGCGTTCTACTTCTCGCTCACCGAGGTCAACGAGTCGGTCAAGGACCACGGGGTCACCACGGCCCAGATCGGTGTCCTGCGCCAGCTGACCAATCAACCGGGTTTGTCGGGCGCCGAGTTGGCTCGTCGCCTGCTGATCACCCCGCAGGGCGTGCAGCTCGCGCTCACCGCGCTGGAGAAGCGTGGCCTGGTCGAGCGCAAACAGGATCCCCAGCACGGACGCATCCTGCAGGTCTTTCTCACCGACGAAGGCCGGGCGGTGGCCTCGGCGGTGGTCGCCGACGCCGTCGCCGCCCATGAGCGGGTGTTCGGCGTGCTCAGTGACGACGAGCAGGAGCAACTGAAGGCGCTCCTGCGTCGGGTGATCGAACAGGGGACGGGCAACACCCCTCAGTCCGATCACATCGACCCGTGACATCTCCGCCTCCCGACGAGGCGATCGCCTATTTGCGGCGTCGCCGGCCGATGCTCAGCATCCAGTCGGGAAACGCCAACCCGTGGATGATCCGCTGGGTCCGGAAGTACTGGCGCGGAAGCGACGCCGTGTTGTAGGGCAGGTCGTACTTCTCGCACAGTTCCCGTACACGAACGCTGACCTCTGGGAGGCGGTTGCTCGGCAGGTCAGGGAACAGGTGATGCTCGATCTGGTAGCACAGGTGACCGCCTGAGAACGCCAGCAGCCGGCTCGCGTTGAAGTTTGCGGTCCCGACCATCTGCCGCAGATACCACTCGCCTTTGGTCTCATCCTCGACCACCGCCGGATCGAAAGTTTCGGCGCCGTCGGGGATGTGCCCGCAGATGATGTTCACGTACACCCACAGGTTCCGGACCACATTCGCGGTGATGTTGGCAGCCAGGGTCCGACGCCACCGGCGCAGGCTCAGGGCGGGCAGGACCACGTAATCCTTGCTCAACTGGCGGGTGATCTTGCCGAAGAACTTCCGCTTTTCCACGGCGAGGCCGTCTGGCGTCTCGTGCCGCAGACGCTCGGAGTGCAGGCCGTGCAGGGCGATGCCCCATTCGAACATCGCGGCCAGCACCAGGTTTCGCACCGGTGTCGCCAAGTGGACCCAGCGCCACGGCTGGTCGGTGGTGACCCGATGCAGGCGGTAGCCGATGTCCTCGTCCATCCCGAGCACGTTGCTGTACACGTGATGCCGGTAGTTGTGCGAGTACCGCCACTGCGCGGAATGTCCGACCATGTCCCACTCCCAGGTGTTGGAGTGGATCTCGGGGTCGTTCATCCAATCCCACTGGCCATGGGAGATGTTGTGGCCGAGCTCCATGTTCTCGATGGACTTCGCATATGCCAGTGCGCACGTTCCCACCAACCATCCGGTCTTCGACCGGGTGCCGGCGATCATCAGTCGTGCCGCGACGTCGAGCGCCCGCTGGAAGTGGATGACCCGCCGGATGTAGGCCGCGTCCTGCGCCCCGAGCGACTCCTCGACGTCTCGGCGGATGACCTCGAGTTCATAGGCGATCTCTTCGACATCCTCCCTGCTGAGATGCAGGTAGGCGGGAACATCGGCGATCGCCATCAAGGTGTCCTCGGGGTGTGTGCGGCAGGTAGAGCGGCACAATCACCGCGAGCGTCAGACCGCAGCCTAGAGCCTCAGACTTACCGACAGGTAATCGAGGTGCACCGAACAGGCGAAATGGTGGTGCGGACGTATCGCCTGCGCACCTCTACGGGAGTGGGTCATGCCCCCGCACCGTCGTCGATATCTACCACTTGAGATTAATGACAAGTACTTGATATTATTGAACGCGATGGAGACATCTACGACGACGCCCCGCACGGAATCCGCCGACGTGATCGACGCCGACGGGTTCACTCCCGTGCGGATCAAGCAGGTGATCCGGGAGACCTCCGACGCGGTATCCCTGGTACTCGACATCCCCGAGCCGGCCAGAGACCGATTCCGTTATGCGGCGGGGCAATTCATCACCATTCGGCCGAGAATCGCCGGGGCCGAACATCGCCGGTGCTACTCGATGTCCTCGTCGCCGACCGTCGATCCCGATCTGCGGATCACCGTCAAGCGTGATCGCGACGGCCTGGTCTCCAACTGGGTCAACGACACCGTGAGCATCGGCGACGAACTGCACGTCGCACCGCCCGAAGGCCGCTTCGTCCTTACTGCAGGCGAACGCAACATCGTCACCTTCGCCGGCGGCAGCGGCATCACCCCCGTGTTCTCGCTGGTGCAGTCGGCACTGGCCGCCACCACCCGCAGGACTCGACTGTTCTACGCCAACCGGAATCTCGACTCGGTGATCTTCCGGGAGGCGCTGGCCGCCCTCGTCGACAGCCACAGCGAGCACCTTCAGGTGCACCATCACCTCGACGATCTGGACGGCGTCGTCTCGCCGCAACAGATCGCCGATTTCATCGCCAACGACAGCCACGCGGCTACCGATTACTACGTCTGTGGACCCGCCCCGTTCATGGACACCGTCGAACGGGTCCTGCTCGACACCGGGATCCCCAAACAGCACGTGCATCTGGAGCGGTTCAGCGTCGCTGCGATCCCGCCGCCCGACGCGGACGAACCTGCGGTCACCGAAGAGGTGACGATCGAACTCGGCCGCAGCACCGTCACCGCGCCGTACCGCGCAGGTAACACCCTGCTTCAGACCGCGCGGCTGGCCGGCCTGAAGGCGCCGTCCTCCTGCGAAACCGGTTCGTGTGGAACGTGTATGGCTCAGGTGGTCGAGGGCAGCGCGCGCATGCTCAACAACGACGCCCTCGACGACGACGAGATTGCCGAGGGCTGGGTGGTGACGTGCCAGGCACTGCCCACCAGCCGCACAGTGAGAGTGGTCTATGAGTAAAACCAGTGTGAACAGGGTGGCCGTGGTGACCGGCGGGGCATCAGGCATGGGCGAGGCGACGTGCCACGAGTTGGGTCGGCGTGGGCATCAGGTCGCCGTGCTCGACGTCAATGCCGATGCCGCCCAACGCGTCACCGACGACCTGCGGTCGGCCGGCGCCACCGCCTTCGCGGTCGGCGCCGACATCACCGACCGGGCTGCGGTGGAAGAGGCCTTCGGCAAGGTGCGCAGCGAGCTCGGGCCGGTCGGCATCCTGGTGACCAGCGCGGGCATGTTCGGGTACGCCTCGTTCGCGGACATCACCGAACAGTCCTGGGCGCAGATGATCGACGTGAACCTGAGCGGGACGTTCCGCTGCTGCCAGGTGGCACTGCCGGACATGGTCGAGGCGGGGTGGGGTCGCATCGTGATGATCTCCTCGTCGAGCGCGCAGCGCGGCACCCCGTTCGCGGCCCACTACGCCGCCTCCAAAGGCGCCCTGCTGACCCTGACGAAATCGCTGGCGCGCGAGTACGCCGCGCACGGCATCACGGTCAACAACATCCCGCCATCGGGTATCGAGACCCCGATGCAGCACCACTCGCAAGCTGCGGGTTACCTGCCGCCCAACGAGACGATCGCCGCCAACATCCCGCTCGGCCGACTCGGTACCGGTGCGGATATCGCTGCCGCCGTGGGGTTCCTGTGCTCCGAGGAGGCCGGATTCATCACCGGTCAAACCCTCGGGGTGAACGGCGGCGCAGTGATGTAACGGCTCCCGAGCCGTCCGAGCAGTCCGAAAACGCACTAGTCACCACGGAGGTTCACATGGCAACCAAGTGGCCCAAGCCGGCTGAGGGCTCCTGGACCGAACACTATCCCGATCTGGGTACCGGCCCGATCCCGTTCCGGGACTCCATCTCTGAAGAGTTCTACGCCCTGGAACAGGAGGCCATCTTCAAGCGGGCCTGGCTCAACATCAGCCGGGTCGAAGAGACGCCCGAGGTCGGCAGTTTCATCACCCGGCAGATCGAGGCCGCCGAAGCGTCGCTGCTCCTGGTGAGAGACCACGACGGCGGTATCCGCGCCTTCCACAACCTGTGCCGTCGACGCGGGCACACGCTGGTGTCACCGGACTTCCGCGCCACCGAATTACGCAGTACCGGAGCCGAGTTCGAATGCCGGCACTGCGGCTGGCGTTACGGCCTGGACGGAAGGCTGATATCGCTGCCCGACGCGGACCGTTTCAGCGACCTGAACCCCGATGACTACGGACTGGTTCCGGTGCACTGTGACGTCTGGGCGGGCTTCGTGTTCGTCAACTTCGACCGCGAACCACGCCAGAGCTTGCGCGAGTTCCTCGGCCCCATGGTCACCGCGCTCGACGACTACCCGTTCGACAAACTCACCGAGCGATACGACTGGGTGGCACACAACAACAGCAACTGGAAGATCTTCGCCGACGCCTTCCAGGAGTACTACCACGTGCCCTCGCTGCACACCCAGCAGGTGCCGCCCGAGGTTCGGGATCCCAACGCCGGCTTCACCTGCGGCCACTTTCAACTCGACGGCCCGCACCGCCTCGTCTCGACGGCCGGCACCCGACGCTGGCTGCTGGCACCGGAATACATGTACCCGATCGAGCGCGCCACCCAAAGCGGGCTGGTGGGTCCCTGGCGGACTCCCGACATCGGCGAACTGCCGATGCACGGACTCAACCCGGGCAACATCGATCCCTGGGGGATCAGCAACTTCCAGATCTTCCCCAACCTCGAGATCCTGATCTACGGCGGCTGGTATCTGCTCTACCGTTACTGGCCGACCTCACACAACACCCATCGGTTCGAGGCGTTCACCTATTTCCACCCGGCACGCACGGTGCGGGAACGCGTCGAGCATGAGGTAGCCGCCGTGGTGCTCAAAGAGTTCGCCCTGCAGGACGCCGGCATGCTCGGCGGCACCCAGGCCGCGCTCGAGTACGACGTCATCGACGACTACCCGCTCAACGATCAGGAGATCCTGGTACGGCACCTGCACAAGATGGCGGTCGACTGGGTCGAGGCCTATCAGCGCGACCGCACGCCGGTGGGGACGTCACGATGACCTCCCCTCGACTCCCCAGCGCCTTCGCCGAGCTGGAGCCCTACGCCGAAATCTGGTGTCTGCCAACGGAGACCGAGCGCTGGGAGCGCCGGCTGGCCAGCACCATGCCGGAGATGCACGAGTTCTACGACGCCTTCTTCCCGCGCGTCGAGGAGGCGATCGAGTACTGCGACAAGTTTCCGCTCGACGACATTCCCGACGATGCGCTCAACCTGCTGCACCTGATCTATTCGCTGATCATGGTCGCCATGTCGGTGGAGATCATGCACCAACCAGCTCCGACCGATTCCGCCGACGCCGTGATGATCCGCACCGGCGAGCCACGGCCGTAACACCACCGAACCCTGAAAGGACGCACCCGATGAGTGTGTTGACCATCAACAAGCTGACCACTTCGGTGGGCGCCGAGGTTGTCGGCGTCGACCCCGAACGCCTGGGAACCGACGA
Source organism: Mycobacterium shunyiense (assembly GCF_058270075.1). Lineage (NCBI taxonomy): Bacteria > Bacillati > Actinomycetota > Actinomycetes > Mycobacteriales > Mycobacteriaceae > Mycobacterium > Mycobacterium shunyiense. The sequence continues at coordinate 27,205 of NZ_JBZDPU010000014.1, forward strand.
CAGCCTGGGAGCCGCGGTGCTCGACGCCCTGGAGGACAACGGGGTGCTGGTGTTCCACGACCTGCATCTGAATCCCGAAGCCCAAGTGGCTTTCTCGCAGCGCCTCGGCGAGATCGACCGCTCGGCAGATGGCCATCACCCGGTCTCGGGTATCTACCCGATCACGCTGGACAAGACGAAGAACAAGGCCGCCGAATACCTCAAGGCGACGTTCGACTGGCATATCGACGGTTGCACCCCCATGCACGACGAATGCCCGCAGAAGGCGACGGTGCTGTCAGCCCTGGAGGTCGCTGCCCGGGGAGGTGAAACCGAGTTCGCCAACACCTATGCGGCCTACGACTCGCTCGATGAGGCCGAGAAGGAGCGCTATCGCGGGTTGCGGGTGGTCCACTCCCTGGAAGCGTCGCAGCGGCGGGTCTATTCGGATCCGACACCCGATCAGCTGAGCCGTTGGCAGGCCCGACCTACCCACGAGAACCCGCTGGTGTGGACGCACCGCAACGGGCGAAAGTCGTTGGTACTGGGCGCTTCGGCGGACTACATCGTCGGGATGGACCGCGACGAGGGTCGGGCCCTGCTCGCCGAACTCCTCGCCCACGCCACCACCACAGACAAGGTGTACAGCCACAAGTGGTCGGTCGGTGACACCGTCATCTGGGACAACCAGGGTGTCCTGCACCGGGCCGCGCCGTACGAACCCAACTCACCCCGGCACATGCTGCGCACCACGGTGTTGGGAGACGAGCCGATCCAGTAGCTCACTCACCCACCACCGCGAGCGTGCGTGTTTGTCGCCCGACACGCCTTGAAACGGCCGCATTATGCGCACGCTCGCGGTGTGCGGCTTCAGCCGCCCTCGACCACCCGGATGATCGTCTTGCCCGCGACGCGTTTCGCCGGGTTGAACGCCGACACCGCATCCGAGAGCGGAAGGACCGCACCGACAGTCGGCCGCAGTTTGCCGTCGCGCAGTTTGCGCTCGAGCATCACGAGTTGCGTCCGGTCGGGTTCGACGACGAAGAAGACTGCCCGAGCGTCCGCCGGCTGAACCCGGGGTGGTTCGGCGATGGTGACCAGGGTGCCACCCGCCCGCACCAACTGCGCTGAGCGATCCAGGATCTCACCGCCGATCACGTCGAACACCACGTCGACCTGGCCGACGGCCTCTTCCCACCCGCCTTCCAGCTCGAGGAAGGCATCGGCCCCCAGCTCGAGCGCGGCGTCCCGCTGCGCTGCCCGACCGGTACCGATCACCCGGGCTCCGCGTTCGCGCGCCAGCTGCGCCGCGATCGATCCGACAGCACCGGCCACGCCGTGGATCAGCACGGTCTGCCCGGCCGCAAGGTGCCCGTGGTCGAACAATCCCTGCCAGGCTGTCAGTCCCGAGATCGGAAGTGCTGCCGCAGTGGTGTGGTCGACACCGGCCGACAGCGGCGCAAGATTTCGCGCCTCGACCGCGACGTACTCGGCGAGAGTGCCGTTGCGGGCCCAGTCGGTGACCCCGAAGACCCGTTGCCCGACCGTGAGGCCCGTTGTGCCATAGCCGAGTTCGACAACTACGCCCGAGACTTCATGACCAGGCACGGCGGGCGTCCTGTCCCGCCCGGCGCGATCGACCCAGGTTCCCGGCCAGTCCAGCTCACCGGGAGTGAAAGCGGCCGCGTGCACCGCGACGATGACGTCGTTCTCGGCCGCATGCGGGTGGGGGATCTCGGACAGCGACAGTCCGTCGGCGCCCGCAGCGCGGTCGCCGGTGATCAGGGCTTTCACGGTTGTTTCCTCGTTCCTCGGTCAGCCGATGTTGATTTGACGCGCGTCCGGATGACGCAGGTGGTCGCGGGCCTGGATCTCGTCGGGACCCAGCATGGTGATCATGTCGACGCCCGGAGCGCAGATGCAGACCGCCAGGAAAACAGCGCGGTGGTGCGGGTCCAGATTCGCGACCTGGTAGTGGACCACATCTCCACCGGGCTCCCAGAACGCCTCTCCCGCAGCAATGTTCCGGGGTGCCTCACCCTCCAGCTCGAAGAGGATCGTCCCCTCCAGCACGTAGCCGAAGACGGGTCCGGAGTGACGGTGCGGCTGCACGCCAGGGTCGGCCGGCGGGATCTCGATGATCTGCGTCATCGCATGCGCGCCCTCCGGAATCCGGGGCGGGGTGACGCACAGCAGATCGGTGACCGTGACATTGCCTGCAGCCAGCATGTTCACTTCCTTCGTTCGAATCTTGCCCTTCCATCAGACCAATGCCAATCCATCAAGTCCAACGAACAATATTGATCATCTCTATCGCGAAACGAGATACTCGAGGTCATGGAACTTCGCCAGCTTGAGTACTTCATCGCGGTCGCGAGTGAGATGAGTTTCTCCCGGGCCGCGAACCAGACACACGTTGTCCAGTCGGCCCTGTCCACGGCAGTGGCGAAACTGGAGAAGGAACTCGGAGTGGATCTGTTCGACCGCTCCAAACACCAGATCAGGATCACACCTGCGGGAGAGCTGTTCCGTGAGCACGCCCGCCAGGTGGTCCAGACCGCACGACTGGCAAAGGACGCGGTGAGCGCGTACCACGGAGAGCTGACCGGCACGGTCGACCTCGGGTCGCTGATCTCGTTCGGCACGCTCGACGTACCTGAGATACTCGGCGACTTCCACCGCGAGTATCCGCTTGTCCGCATCAGGTTGCGGCAGAGCCAAATTGGTTCCATGGCCTATCTTTCGGCGATCACCGACGGCTCACTCGACCTGGCTCTGGTATCGGCACCGGACCGGTTCCCCGCGCGCGTTCAGATGCAGTTGCTGTGCCGAGAACCGATGGTGTTCGTCTGCCGCAGGGATCATCCGTTCGCAGACCGCAATGACGTCGAGGTCGCTGAACTCTGCGACGAGGATCTGATCGGGTTTCCGCGCGAATTCGGCCTCAGACGTCTCGTCGACACCGCTTTCGCGGCTGCCGGCGTCGACGCCCGGGTGTCTCACGAGGTGGCTCTCGAATACTCGATTGCCGGCCGCCTGGTCCGACACGGCCTCGGCACCATCGTGATGCCCGCCAGTGAGGCCGCGCACTATCCGGACCTGCGCGCCATCGAGATACGACCGGCGATCATGTGGGACATCTACCTCGCCTCAGCCGAACAGTCACGGCTCGGCCCCGCCAGCGCCAAGCTGGCAGAATTTCTCCTCGCCTCCGCCCCGGCGTGAGCGGCGAGCAAAGTCACACTCCGAGTAGGAGATCCGCAGCGCGGTGCGCGATCATCATGGTGGGCGCGTTGGTGTTGCCCGAGGTCAGTGTCGGCATCACGGATGCGTCGATGACGCGGAGTCCGTCGATGCCGTGCACGCGCAACTCGGGGTCCACGACCGACGCGTCATCGGTACCCATGCGGCACGTTCCGACCGCGTGGCCGATGCTGGTCTCCCGGCGGGCCAGCCATGCGTGATCCTGATCGCCGGTGTTCAGGTACGCACCCGCAATGCCTTTCATGGCCGAGGCACCCTCGACGACCTCACGGGCATGGCTCATCCCCTTGCGCAGCCGATCGATGTCGTCTCCGTCACCCAAACGCTCGAACTCGATCCTGGCCTTACCGTCGTGCAGTCCGACCCGGCCCCGGGTCTGCGGATGCATGAGCACGGTGTAGACGGTGAACCCGTCGACGCGCTCGATGGCCGTGCGGCCCGTGCTCCCGTCGAGCTCGTAATGTATGGGGCTGACCGCGATTTGGAAATCGTCGGTGAAGATCTGGGCTTCGAACGGCGACATGGTGAGTACCCCGGTGCCGCCGAGCAGCAGTGAGCCGACACCCTTCAGCGCCCTGATCGGCCCGAGTGTATTTGCCGTCGGCACCTTCGATTCCCAGAACTGAGTGCCGACCAGGTGGTCCTGGAAGTTCTCGCCGACGCCGGGAAGCTCGAGCACGGTGCCTGCCGGTCCGATGCCCGAGCGCAACAGCAGCGTCGGTGAGCCGATGGCGCCTGCGCTCAAGATAACGTCCTGGCGGGCAAGCAGTTTGCGACCCCCGCACTCGACGCCGACAGCTCGACCGTTCTCGATGAGGATCCGCGACACCGTCGTTCTGGCCAGCAGCCGGGGCCGTCGATCTCGGGGTAGCGACCGGAGGAAGCCATGCGCCGAGGAGACCCGCAGGCCTCGACGCTGGTTGACCTGGGTTCGGGATACTCCCAGTTGCGACCGTCCGTTCTGGTCTGGGTTGCGGTCGTGTCCGGCCTCGGCGGCGGCAGCGATGAACGCCTCGTCGACCTCGTGGTGGTGTCCACACCACGACACCGGAATCGGGCCGGCGTCGCCGCGATACTCGTCACCGCCGCCGATCCAGTTCTCGATGGCCTTGAAATGCGGCAGAACCTCGTCGTACGACCAACCGTCGCATCCGGCCGCGGCCCAGCCGTCGTAGTCGGCGGCGCGACCGCGCACGTAGACCATGGCGTTGATCGACCCGCTGCCGCCGATGATCCGTCCACCGCGGAAGTGTTCGGCGATGTCGCCCTTACTCGGATCGGGCGCGCACTGATGTTTCCAGTTCGCCGTCAGGTAGAGCGAGGCAATCCCGGTCGGCACGGGAACGTCGGGCCGACGATCAGTGCCGCCGGCCTCGATCAGCACCACATCGGCACCTGCCGACGCCAGTCGCGACGCCACGATCGATCCGGCCGAACCCGCACCGACCACGATGAAGTCGGCAATGTCGGCGGCAGGCATGGAACGGAGGCTAACCAGTCCTCCCGCGATGCGCGGCCAGTTCGATCATTTGTCCGACAGGAAGATTCAGAAACTGTCTAGCCGCGCCGCAGTGCCGCGCGGGGGCATTCCTCGATCGCTTTTGCGGCGACTTCTTCCAGCCCGGCCGGCACCGGATCGAGTTGGACCACCGAATAGTCGTCCTCATCGAGTTGAAACAGCTGCGGTGCGAGTTTCACGCAGATGGCATTACCTTCGCAGCGGTCCAGGTCGACCTCGACGCGCACGGCAACCTCCCGAGGAATTTCTCCAAGTTCTATTTGTAGAAATGGTACCCCTCATGAACGCCTTCGGTACTACAAACCGCCGCCGCGTGGATTGAACAGAGTGCCCAGCCACCGCACCGGTGCCGCCCAGCTCCGGTTCTGCTCCTGAGGCATGTCGACGGCGCGGGGTGACAGCGGCTTGCGCCACTCCCTGATCTCCACTTCGATGCGTTCGTGGCGTGATCCCGACCAGTACGTGGTCAGACCAAAACTCTCGGCCACTGCGACGATTCGCTGCCCCACCATCGTGTCGGTACGGTCCTTCACCTCCTCGGCCGCCGCTTCGTCCCCGTCGTAGGAGGCCTGGACCAATGCCTCCGGCAAGTCGGGATGCGCACGAAAAGAGCTGTATCCCAATGCCAATTTCGGCGGGTATTCACCTAGCCGCAGTGCATCCTGCTCGTGGAAAAAGGTGTAGGCCCACTCGCGGTAGCGATACCAGTCCGGCGGATTCGGATTGAGGGTGCGCTCGTCATCGATCTCGCTGGTGCCACAGGTCATGCAACAGGAGAAGCACATCCGACCGAGGATGCCCTCCGATTCCAGCTGGGTGAACGCGTCCTTCAACCGACCGTAATCACCGGTGTCGAGCCAGGCGGCCTGCTCGGCCACCCGCTCATCCCACATCGATCCCACCAGGAGCGCCGCGTCGTCAGGCTGCAGCACTTCGGAATCGGATGCCCATTCGAGCAAGTCGTCGTAGTCCCAGAACCCGGCGATCAGTCGAAGCCTGAGCTCCTCCTGCAGTTCGGCGAGATCACCAGTCTCCGAGTCTGGGCTGTCCATTGGCCACATCCTTCCGTTTGGCCGGTTCATCCAGAAACCCGGTTGATGTGCGACTACGCGAGCGTGCGGCAACTGTCACTGTTGCACGGCGAGTAGGCAGACAAACACGCACGCTCGCGGTGCAGAAGTCACTGCGGCATCGCCGACTCGACCACGGTCAACTTATCCGAAAGTCCTGCGACCCTGCGAATTTCGCGGAACTCGTCGACCATGCCCTCGGTGACCTCGTGCGGATCGTCGACCGTGGCATCGTCGGAGAGCACCGAGATGTTGAGCTGATCGACGTAGCTCCACACCGTGATGTTCAGCCCGCTGCCCGTCGTGATCGGCCCGACCGAGTAGATCTCGGTGACGGTGGCGCCACCGACCTTGCCGCGCTCCCGCGGTCCCGGCACGTTCGAGATGTTGAGGTTGAGCACCTTGTTCTGACCGTCCTGATGGGACAGCCATTTGAACGCTGCCTCGACCGGCGCCGGCGGCATGTAGGCGGCCCAGCGCGCGATCAGTTCCGGACCGATCAGTTGATGACTTTCCTTCGCCAGCGCGGCTGCATCGTGCGCGCGCTGCACCCGCTCGGCGGTGTCGGCGATATCTACCGGCAACGCCACCAACACACCGCTGAAGCGGTTACCCGAGATGCGGTCCGGCGAGAAGTCGAAGCTCATCGGCACCGAGGCCAGCAGCGGATGGTCGGCCTTGCCGTCGTATTTGAGCGACAACGTGCGCAGTGCCCCCGACGACATGGCCAGCACCAGGTCGTTGATCGTCACCCCGAGTTTCTTGCTCGTTTCCTTGACGTCAGCCAATGCCAGTGTGGCCGTGGCGAACAGGCGCTTCTCGTCGAGGATGTGGTTCATGAAGCTGGGCGGCGGGGTGAACGGCCGGGTCAACTCGGGCGACAGCTTGCGGCTGCTGCGTCGAACCCGCCCGAACCCCTTGGCCGTGTATCGCATGGTCCCGGGCAACCGGCCGAGCTGAAGCATGTGATCGGCGAACGCGGAGCGCACCAGTTCAGACTTGCTGGGCGCAGGATCGGTGGCATAGGAGTCGTCGTCGCGGTCCGGGCCGTCGCGTAGATCCATCCCGCGGGCCAGGAGATTGGCCGAGGCCACCCCGTCGGCCAGGGCGTGGTGGATCTTGCCGACCACGGCGATGCGCCCGTTTGCCAGGCCTTCGACGAAGTACATCTCCCACAACGGCCGGCTACGGTCCAGCGGGGTACTGCCGATCTCGCCGATGGCCTCGTCGAGTTCACGGCGCCCGCCCGGAGCCCGTACCCGCCACGGCCGGACGTGGTACTCCAGATCGACGTCGCAGTTCTCCCGCCACATCGGGTGATGGAATTTGAACGGGATGTCGACGAGCTGATACCGGAACGGGTCGAGCTTGTGCAACCGCCCGCGGATCACCTCCCGGAACTCGTCGATCCCGAAAGTCCGCTCACCCATGTCTTCGAGCGCGATGACCGCGATCTTCAACGTGTGCATGTGCACGTTGGGCGTCTCTGTATACAGCAGGAACGCGTCCCACCCACTCAACCGCTTCACGGTGTCCCTCCCCAGGTGTGGAAACGTCTATATGACCGCTTTAGCCTCGTCCATCGCCCGGTTTCGGTGAATCTGGTTGAGGAACAAGCCGATTGCCGTAGCCATCGTCCCGGTTCTGGCCCCGTCCGTCATGTCGAAGGCATGTCCGGCGCCGGGCAACTCGATGTAGCTGACCACGGCCCGCGACACCGACCTGAGCTTGTCGACGAAACTGCGTGCCTGCGCGACCGGGATGACACTGTCGCCGGTGCCGTGGATGACCAGGAACGGCGGTGCATCGGGATGGATTTGCGCGATCGGTGAGGCCTTCCGGAAGATCTCCGGATACCGATCGAGCTTGCGGCCCACCACGATCCGTTCCAGGAAATCGACGAACCGGACCCGCTCCTCGGTGGAGCGGTCCTCCCAGTCGTAGCGCCCGTATATGCCCACTACGGCATCGACCGAGGTGTCGGCGCCCTCCGGCAGGTCTCCCTGGAGCTCGGGGTCGTTCGGGGTGAGCCCGGCCAGCGCGGCCAGATGACCGCCGGCCGAGCAGCCCGCGAGGGCGACGAAGTTGCGGTCGCCGCCGAACTTGTCGACATTGGCCCGCGCCCAGGCGATGGCGGCCTTGACGTCGGTGATGTGGCGCGGCCAGCGATGATGCGGGGCCACCCGGTAATCGATCGACAGACACACCCAGCCCTGCTGGGCCAGATGTGACAACAGCGCGTAGCCCTGGAGGATCCGGCCACCGTGTACCCAGGCACCGCCCGGCACGAACAACAGGACGGGAGCGGGGGCTGCGCTGGGCAGATCCTTGGACCGCCACACATCGAGCAGTTGAGTCGGGTCGTCGCCGTAGCGCACCGAGGTTCGGTACACGTCGCGCCGGTACTCGTAGGTGTGCCACAACGGCGCCACGCTGTCGGGGGCCGGCCAGTCGATGGCCAGGTCAGCCGGCGAGACCACCCCGCGCAGCGCCTCTTGGGCAACGGCGTTGGTCTGCTCCCGCTCCGCCTGCCGCAACTCGCTGTTGTCCGGGGCGAACCATGACTTCGCCGAGGAGGCGACGAACTCGGGCAGATGGCGGAATCCCCACACGCTCATGGCAGCTAGGGCGCCGAGCGGTTCCAGGTGCTTGCCCACGACCGGCAGCGAAGCCGATGCCACGCTAAGGGCCAGCATATGGTCGGAAGGCTTGGCATGCAGCAACCATTTTGCTCGATCAGCGAGCGTCGGTGCGGGGTACCGGTTATCCGGTCGTGCCGTCATTGCGCGAGCGTACCCCGCAGCCTATTGACTCAGGCGACAACTTCGCCGACTTGTCCACCCGGCGTCGGATTGTGACCTGCATCACGTCGACTTAACCGCGTAACCCCCGTTAGCTTCGCTAACCATGACTAAGTCTGCGCTGGCCATCACCGAAGAGCACCTGGATCTCGCCGATGCGGCACTCGGGCAGCTGAACCGCCTCGACAGCCGCGCAGCCGCCCGCGCCACCCTGGAGGAGGCGGGCAGCTATCCCGACGAGATCTGGGCGGCCGGCGCCGCGCTCGGCTGGAACGGACTGGCCATCTCCGAAGAGTACGGGGGCTCGGGCTTCGGCCTGCCCGAGCTCGCCGTGGTGGCTGAGGTCGCCGGACGCGAACTGTGCCCGGGTCCGTTCCTGCCCACAGTGTCCGCCTCGGTGGTCATCGACCGCTACGCAGCGGATTCCGTTCGCGCCGAACTCCTCCCGGGCCTCGCCGAGGGAACGACGGTGGCAGCACTCGGACTGGCCGGCTCGGTGAGCATCGACGCCGACGGACTCCTCGGCGGACAGGCCCGCGCGGTGCTGGGCGCCCCCGACGCGCAGGTGCTGGTCCTGGCCGCCGGCGACGACGTCGTCATCCTGGACGCGATGGCGGACGGAATCACCGTCACCGCACAGGATTCCCTGGACACCACCCGGAGCATCGGCGCGGTCGACCTGCGTGCCGTGGCCGTCGACGAGAGCCGGATCCTGCGTGGCGCGGCGCGCGGGGCCCGCACGGTGTTCCGCATCCTCGGCTCAGCCGAGGCGGTCGGTGTCGCCTGGGCCGCACTGGACATGGCCGTCGAGTACGCCAAGGTACGTGAGCAGTTCGGTCGCACCATCGGCACCTTCCAGGCCGTCAAACACCACGCGGCCAACATGCTCGTCGACGCCGAACAGACCACCGCAGCAGTGTGGGACGCCGCCCGCGCCGACACTCTCGACGGTGCCCGGTTCGCCGCCGCGGTGGCCGCCGCCCACGCCATCCGGGCCCAGATCTTCTGCGCCCAGACCAACGTTCAACTGCACGGCGGCATCGCCTTCACCTGGGAGCACGACGCGCACCTGTACCTGCGCCGGGCCCGGACCCTGGCCGCGGTGCTCGGTGACGGCGCCGATCCGCTGGTCGACGTCGTCGACGGGCAGCGCAGCGGGCAGGCGCACGGGGCGTCGTTCACACTGCCCGAAGACGCCGAGCAGTATCGCCAGGACGCGCAGGCCGCGGCATCGGCGGTGCGGGCGCTGCCCGAGGACAAGCGCCGCGACTATCTGGTGGATTCCGGCTACCTGGTGCCGCACTGGCCCAAGCCCTACGGGCGCGCCGCAGATGTGTTGGAACAGTTGGTGATCGAGGAAGAATTCACCGACATCGAGCGCGCAGACATGGGCATCACCGGCTGGGTGACTCTGACCATCGCCCAAGCCGGTACCGACGATCAGCGCGAGCGCTGGGTGGAACCCGTGCTGCGCGGTCAGGTGATGTGGTGCCAGCTGTTCTCCGAGCCGGGAGCGGGTTCGGACGCGGCCGCCGTGCGGACCGCCGCCAAGAAGGTCGACGGCGGCTGGCGGGTAACGGGTCAGAAGGTGTGGACCAGCCTGGCTCAGCACTGCCAGTGGGGCCTGGCCACCGTGCGCACCGACCCCGACGCACCCAAGCACGCCGGCGTCACGATGATGGCGATCGACATGAAATCACCTGGAGTGACGGTGAATCCGTTGCGTGGCCTGACCGGTGACGCACACTTCAACGAGGTGTTCTTCGATGACGTGTTCGTTCCGGACGCCGACGTGGTCGGCGACGTGAACAAGGGCTGGCTGGTCGCGCGGGCCACCCTGGGCAATGAGCGCATCTCGATCGGCGGCGGGTCCGCGGCCCCGACCGGATTCGACGCCGACGAGCTGGTCGCCCTGATCGACGCCGGCCCCGACGGCGCGCGGTACGTGCGCCGCGCCGGCGAAGTGATTGCCGTCGGCCACACGCTCCGGTTGCTGAACCTGCGCCGGGTCAGCCGGGCCATCGCAGGCACCGAGCCAGGACCGGAGGGCAACGTCACCAAGCTGCTGGTAGCCGAGCACTCACAGCATCTGACTGAACTCGGTATGGACCTGGTCGGGACGGCCGGGGTGACCGGACAGACAACGAAGCTGACCCGGGCCTACCTCGGCAACCGAGCGATGACGATCGCCGGTGGCACATCGGAGATCACCCGCAACACCATCGCCGAACGCATCCTCGGCCTGCCCCGCGACCCGCTGCTGAAATAGCTCGCGGGCGCCTCTACACCGTCGGGACGGTACCGCCGTCGACGACAATGTCGGCACCCACGATGGAAGAGGCCGCATCCGACACCAGAAACGCGACCACTTCTGCGACTTCGGCAGGCTGGGCCGGCCTGCCGAGCGGGATGCCACCGAGCGCGGACATCAGCGATTCGAGGGCGTCCTCTCGGGATCCGTCGGTGGCCGTGGCAATGCGATCGATCAACGCCTCGGCCGCCGTGGTCTGGATGAACCCGGGTGAAACGGTGTTGACCCGAACACCTTTGGCCGCCAGTTCATTGGCCAGGCCCTTGCTGTAGGCCCGCAGCGCCGCCTTGGCCGCGGCGTACCCCAGGGTTCCGTCGTAGAGCGGCATCCGGCTCTGGATCGATCCGACGTGCACCACCGCACCCCGGCCGTCGTCGATCATCGTCGGCAGCAATGCCCGGTCGAGCCGGACCGCCGCCAGCAGGTTCAGGTTCAGCTCGTCGGCCCAGTTCCGATCGCTCAGCGATGCGAACCCTCCGGGTGGTGCGCTGGAGCCGCCCGCCGTGTGGACCACGATGTGCGCGCCGCCGTTCTGACGGATGTGCGACGCCAGGTCGGCGATGTCGGCCGCCGAGGTGAGGTCCGCGGCGAGGAAATCGTCTGCCGCCGCGGCGCCGTCACGGTCGGGGCGACGAGCCACCGCGGTGACGTGAGCGCCGGCGGCCCGTAGTCGGTGGACGATCGCCGCGCCGGCACCCTTGGTACCGCCGGTGACCACCGCGCGCCGCCCGTCGAGGGCGTTCATGCGTCGGCCCGAAAGACCGGCCAGCACAGAGTGGTACGCCACTGCGCGGAATCATCTGTGTCCCAGACGAATCGCTCGTAGTACTCGCGCAGCGGACCCTCGACACTGATCTCCCGCTGTGTCGCATACTCGCCGAGTGCGCTGTATGCCAGGTCCACATCATCGTGGGGACCACGGTGGTTCACCACCGCGAGTTCGGCCGCCGGGACGGTCTGCCGTTCGACCCGGCCGACCGGGCGAACGCGGCCGTCGACCGGGATGAAGACCGTCGCGGCGCCGCGGTCACCACTGAAGATGTCGAACCCGAACAACGCGCCGGGTGCGCCGGTCGCCACCAGCCCGGGATCGGCGTGGACCGTGGCGCGAAGTTCCCCGACCGCGCCCTGCCACCAGGCCGGCAGATCGTCACGATCCACCGTCGCCGTGATCGCGGCGGCCGCAACCGCCGGGACACTGCGGTACTCGATACTCGACGTCTCATCCGGCGGCTCCAGGATGGCCCGCAAGGACTCGACGGCGCTGCGGGTGGCGGTAAGCCGATCCTCCAGCCGTCGCAGATGATCACTGATCAACGCATTGCGCTCGGCCGGTGCGACAGCGAGCACCGCGCGTAAATCGGCGATCGGCATGTCGAGCTGACGCAGGCGGCGCACCACTTGCGCAGTGGCCACCTGCTCGACGGTGTAGTAGCGATAGCCCGAAGAAGAGTCGATGCGGTCGGGTACGAGCAGGCCTACCTCGTGGTAGTGCCGCAGCGTCTTGACCGGCAATTGCGTCATCCGCGAGAAGTCGCCGATGGACAGGGCGATGTTCACGTGCCCAGTGTGGCGTCTCCCCCAGGGGGAGACTCAAGCACGGCGCCGGGGTTGACTCTCCCGCCGCCGACGACGCGAGCCTGACGTCATGTCCCGTGATATCTCAGATCAGCTCCCCGCAGTCGTGCGCCGCTACGTCGACGCAGTCAACGCCTTCGACACCGATGCCGTGCTGGCCACCTTCACGGCGGACGCCGTGGTCAACGACAACCACCGCGAGTTCGCCGATACCGCGGCCATCCGCACTTGGATCGCCCGGGAAATCACCGGTGACCGCGTCACCATGGAGGTCACCGACGCCGACGTACGGCCAGGGGTGATCGTCGTGTGCGCGCGCTATGACGGCGAGTTCGACAAGACGAACCTGCCTGACGAACTGATCCTGACGAACTACATCGTGGTCCGTGACGACGCGGTCGCGGCACTGTTTATAGCCTTCAACAACAGCTGACCAGACCGGCACGGTAGAACTGACGGTGTGACCGTCAGCACAGCCTTTCACCCCGATCTTGAACGCATCGCCCGGTTCATCCCGCGCCAGCTGGTGACCAGGCGTTCGCTGCCGTTGCTGCAGCGGCTGACCCGCCTGCAGAACCGGCAGACACCCAAGGACGTCGAGGTGTTGACCCTGAGCTCGGGAGCAGGCGTCCGGCTGTTTCGCCCGAAGGGAGTCACCGAGCCGACGCCGGCGCTGCTGTGGATCCACGGCGGCGGCTACGTGCTGGGTAGCCCGGCACAGGATGACGCCCTGTGCCGGCGGTTCGCCAAGGAACTCGGTGCCACCGTGGCCGCCGTCAAGTATCGGCTGGCGCCGCAGAATCCCTACCCGGCCGGGTTGGAGGACTGCTATGCCGCGCTGAAGTGGCTGGCGGGGCTGCCCGCGGTCGATCCCACCCGGGTCGCCGTCGCCGGTGCCAGCGCCGGAGGCGGCCTGGCCGCGGCGCTCGCCCTGCTGGCCCGCGATCGCGGGGAGGTACAGCTGGCGGCCCAGATCCTGGTGTATCCGATGCTGGACGACCGCTCGGTGGGCCCGGAGCTGGAGAACCCCGGTCATCGGCTGTGGACCCAGGGCAGCAACAGATTCGGCTGGTCGGCCTACCTCGGCGGCGCCGATCCGGCCGTCGCCGTACCGGGTCGCCGCCAGGATCTGGCCGGGCTGCCGCCGACCTGGATCGGGGTGGGCACGCTGGACCTGTTCCACGACGAGGACCTGGCCTACGCCGAGCGGCTGCGCGCGGCGGGGGTGGACTGCCAAGTCGAGCAGGTGTACGGAGCTTTCCACGGGTTCGATCAGATCGCAGCGAAAACCCCCGTGGCCCAAGCCTTCATGGCCAGTCAAGCCGGCTATCTACGGGCGGCGTTCGGCTAGTTCGCGGCGGTGACGCAGGTACACGCAGGCCCGTTCCAGCAGACAGCGGTCGGCTCTCGAGAGGGAACCGGCCCTGGGCACCAGGCACTGGACGGTCCGGGCGAAGCGCAGGCATAGCTGGTCGGTTGTCATACCGAACTCGAGCCAGACGTCGTCCTCGCGCGGACCCCCGTAGGGAGCCCACGCGAGGACGAACTTCAGCAGGAGACGCTCGAAGGAGTCCATCTACCGGTCGAACGCGTCAATCTCGAACAACGTTGTCCTCGAACACGATCCGGCCGATCAACTCGTAGCGGCGCGGATCGCGCAGCTTGAAGTAGGTGGCCATTCCAGCGCCGAGGACGAAGATGCCCACCACGATCCACGGCGTCAGTTTGAACAGCAGGGTGCCGGATGCGGTGCCCGCGGCGGCGTCCTTGTGTTCCCACAGCAGGTACACGACATAGAGCATGCCGATCCCGCCGAGGCCGGGGGCGATGAGCGTCTTGAACCAGTGCTTGGACACCGGGTGGTTCTTCCGGATGTGGAAGTAGCTGATCACCGAGAAGGCACACAGCGACTGCACGATCAGGATCGCCATCGTCCCGAGGATCGCGAGCAGCGTGTACATGTGCACGTAGGGATCCATTCCGGCGAACAGGAAGGCCAGGATGATCACCAGTGCGATACCGCTCTGCACGAACGAGGCGATGTAGGGCGAACCGTGTGTGGGATGTGTTGAGCCGATGGTCTTCTGCAGTCCCTTGGACAGACCTTCGCGACCGAGCGCGTAGAGGTAGCGCGAGGCACAGTTGTGGAATGCCATCCCGCAGGCGAACGATCCGGTGACCAGCAGCACGTTGAACACCGTGATCGCCCATTCGCCGTAGGCATCCCGCACCGGGGCGAAGAAGATCTCCGAGGACGTGGCGGAGTCCTGCGCGAGTTCCACCGCGTGCTGCGGACCGGTACCGGCGATCGCCATCCAGGACACGAACACGTAGAACACGCCGACACCGACGACGCTCAGCATCGTGGCGCGGGGGATGATCTTCTTGGGGTTACGCGACTCCTCGCCGTACATGGCGGTCGACTCGAACCCGACCCATGACCAGAATGCGAAGAACAGGCCCAATCCGGCGCTCGCACCGGCGATTCCAGCTGCCGGAGAGAAGGCGCCAATCGGGTTGATGGTCTCGGCGATCGCGAATCCCTGCGGGCCGCCGCCTTTGAACAGCACCGCCACCGCGCCGAGCGCCAACATCACGATCTCGGTCACCAGGAACACGCCGAGCACCTTGGCGGTCAGGTTGACATCGAAGTAGGTCAGGGCCGCGTTGATCACCAGCATCAGCAATGCCGGGATGATCCAGTGGATATGGACACCGAGCTGGGATTGCATGAAGTTCTGGAAGAAGAACGAGAAGATCCCGATGAGCGAGGCCTCGAAAACCACGTAGGCCATGGTGATCAGCCCGCCGCTGGCCATCCCGACGATACGGCCGAGGCCGTGGGAGATGTAGCCGTAGAACGCGCCGGTGGTGGTGATGTGCTTGGCCATGGTCGCGTAGCCGACGGCGAAGAGGCCGAGGACGACCGTCGCCACGATGTAGCCGGCTGGAGCGTGTGAACCATTTCCGAAGCCAACTGCGATCGGGACATTGCCGACCATTGCGGTGATCGGTGCAGCCGTCGCCACCGCCATGAAGATCACGCCGACCGTCCCGACGGCGTTGCGCTTTAGTCGCTGTACATCGTGAGCTGCAGATTCGCTCTTTGCGACAACTTGTTCGGTCATCTAGCGGAATACCTTCCAGGTAACAGTGGATGCTCGATGTGGCCTGGGCCACAGTGCGAACCTAAGGCATATTGGCACGACCAAAAGCGGTTCGCAAGCGCTACTCGCAACCATTGACACAAATGGTTGCGACCGTTTACGGTGAGGGCCATCACAGCTACCGGGTAGCTACTCAAGGGAGCCGCATGTACGACTACGGCACGTTCACGTTCGAATCCAAAGCCGAAGTGCTGGATAGGGCGAAGACGTTCTGGAATCCAGACAAGACGCAGTTCTGGACCGATACGGGTGTCGATCTGGTGATCGACCGCAGGGAAGGCTACTTCCTATGGGATATGGAGCAGCGTCGTCTCATCGACATGCACCTCAACGGCGGCACCTACAACCTCGGTCACCGCAATCCCGAAGTGATGCAGGCGATTACCGAAGGCATGCAACACTTCGACGTCGGTAACCACCACTTTCCCTCGGTGGCCCGTACCGCCCTGGCGCAGCGCCTGGTCGAGACGGCCCCGGCATCGATCAAGAAGGTCGCGTTCGGGTCAGGTGGCGGCGAGGCCATCGACATCGCGCTCAAGAGCGCCCGGCACGCGACCAAGCGCCGCAAGATCGTCTCGATCGTCAAGGCCTATCACGGCCACACCGGCCTGGCGGTGGCCACCGGCGACGACAGGTTCGCCAAGTTCTTCCTGGCCGACCAACCCGATGAGTTCCTGCAGGTGCCGTTCAACGACATCGCCGCGATGGAGAAGGTGCTGGCTCCCGGCGATGTCGCCGCGGTGATCATGGAGACCATCCCGGCCACCTACGGATTCCCCCTTCCCGCACCGGGATACCTGGAAGCGGTAAAGGCCGCGACCGAGAAGCACGGCACGCTCTACATCGCCGACGAGGTGCAGACCGGTCTGATGCGCACCGGTGAACTGTGGGCCATCACCAAACACGGCATCGAACCCGACATCCTGGTCACCGGCAAGGGCCTGTCCGGCGGCATGTACCCGATCACCGCGGCCCTGCTCGGCGATCGGGCAGCGCAGTGGCTCGATGAGGACGGCTTCGGACACATCTCCACCTTCGGCGGCGCCGAACTCGGTTGTGTCGCGGCGATCAAGACCCTGGAGATCTGTACCCGCCCCGAGGTGCGCTCGATGGTCCATTACATCTCCGACATCTTCGACCAGGGCCTGCGCCGCATCCAGGCCGACCATCCGGACTGGTTCGTCGGGATCCGGCAGAACGGTGTGGTCATCGGTCTGGAGTTCGACCATCCCGAGGGCGCGAAGTTCGTGATGCGCGAGCTCTACCAGAACGGGGTCTGGGCGATCTTCTCGACACTGGATCCCCGTGTGCTGCAGTTCAAACCGGGTCTTCTGCTCTCGCGCGAGTTGTGCGAAGACGTCCTGGACCGCCTCGAAGTAGCGGTGAGCCGGGCCAAGACCGCCGCCATCGGACGGAAGGCATCATGACCAGTACTGCACAGGCGGGCCACATGCTCGAACGGGCCAGATGGGCCGCCGCGGCCTACGCCGACTACGACGCAGCCGCGGTGAACAACATCGTCAACGCGGTGGCCGAGGCCGGCTACGCCGAGGCCGAGCGCTTTGCCGCCGAGGCGGTCGCCGAGACCGGCATGGGTGTGGTGGCTGACAAGGTCACCAAGAACCGGGCCTGCTCGCGCGGCATCGTCGATTACTACCGCGGAGAAGACTATGTGTCACCCCGGATCGACGAGGCTCGCAAGATCGTCGAACTGCCTCGCCCCGCGGGGGTGGTGCTGGCACTGACGCCCACCACCAATCCCGTTGCCACCGTGTATTTCAAGGTGATCCTGGCACTGATGACGCGCAACGCCGTCGTCGTCGCGCCCCATCCCCGGGCCAAGCAGTGCTCGGTCGAGGCCGCCCGCGTGCTCGCCGAGGCCGCCGTCGCGGCCGGTGCGCCCGACGGCATCGTGCAAGTCGTCGATGAGCCGTCGATTCCCCTGGTCCAGGCGCTCATGGCCGACGAACGCACCGACGTCATCGTCGCCACGGGCGGCACCGGCGTGGTCCGAGCCGCGTACTCGTCGGGCAACCCGGCGCTCGGGGTCGGCCCGGGCAACGTCCCCGTGTTCGTCGACGCCAGTGCAGACATCAACGCCGCCGCCAAGCGGATCGTGGACAGCAAGGCATTCGACAATTCGGTGCTGTGCACCAACGAGTCGGTGCTGATCGTCGAAGAGGCCGTCGCCGACAAGCTGCGCTCGGCGCTGACCCGGGCCGGGGCGCACATCCTCGACGAGGACGGCGCCCGGCGGCTGCGGGCCTACATGTTCGCCGACGGCCACCTCAACACCGATGTGGTCGGACGGGACGCTGCGTGGATCGCCGGGCAGGCCGGCCTGCGGGTGACCCCGAAGACCCGCGTGCTGATCGCGCCGTTCGACGACGTGATCACCGAGGAGATGCTGGCCCACGAGAAGCTGTCCCCGGTGCTCGGCATGACCACCGCTGCCGACGCCGCGCGAGGCATTCGCGCGGCCCGGGCCGTGGTGCGGATCGGCGGGGCCGGGCATTCGGCCGCCATCCACAGCGAGAACCCCTCGGTCATCACCGATTTCGCCGCGCAGGTTCCCGTGCTACGGGTATCGGTCAACGTCGGAAACTCCACCGGAAGCTCCGGGCTGGACACCAACCTGGCACCGTCGATGACCATCGGCACCGGGTTTGTCGGTCGCAGTTCGATCGGAGAGAACCTGCAGCCGCAGAACCTGGTCAACTGGGCCCGTGTCGCCTACAACAGCGACGCCGGGGTGCCGATGGGCAATTTCGCGGGCATCAACCCGTGGCACTCCCCCGCCGGTCCGGTGCCCGAATATCCCCGCGCCACCAACGACCGCGACGGCGTACCCGTCACGCCGCGCCGTTCGTACCCGGCTGCCAACCGGTCCTCGGACCCCGGGCTGGACACGCTGCGCGCCGAACTGCGCGCACTGGTCGTCGAAGAACTCGCACAACTGATCAAGAGGTAGGGCTGTGGCTGAACTTCGTTCCTTCATTTTCATCGACCGGCTGCAACCGCAGACCATGTCGTATCTGGGCACCTGGATCAAAGGTGCCCTGCCCCGGGCCGACCAGGCCGCCCAGATCATCGAAGTGGCTCCCGGTCTGGACATCGAGGGCGTCACCGACGTCGCCCTCAAACACGCCGAGGTCAAGGCCGGAATCCTGGTTGTCGAACGGCAATTCGGCTACCTGGAGTTCCACGGCGAGACCGGAGCGGTCAAAGCCGCTGCCGACGCCGCGCTCGACGAGCTGGGCGGCGACACCGGAAGCGCTGTGGCACCGAATGTGCTGGCCTCGCGGATCATCTCCAGCATCGACCATCAGCACGCATTCCTGATCAACCGCAACAAGATCGGGTCGATGGTGCTGCCGGGTGAGTCGTTGTTCGTACTCGAGGTCCAGCCCGCGTCGTACGCCATCCTGGCCACCAACGAGGCCGAGAAGGCCGCCGACATCAAGGTGGTCGACTTCCGGATGATCGGCGCCACCGGCCGCGTCTACCTGTCCGGCACCGAAGCCGACATCCGCACCGCGGCCGAGGCCGCCCAGGACGCACTCGCCAGGGCCACGGCATGAACCGTGACGAGCTGCGCGCCCTGGTGCGCGAGGTGGTGCGGGAGGCCGTCCGGGATGCCGGCGCCGCCGCCAAGACTCCGGGGCCGGTGGCTGTCCCCCCACCACCGGCTCCGGCTCCAACAGCACCGCCGACGGTCGCAGCATTGTCGGCACCGCCGACGGTCGCAGCCCAGTTCGGTGTGGAACCCACCGGGCCCCGCGCCGTCGACGGCAAGAACCGCACCGAGACCGTGCAGCTGGCCAACGACAGGGACCTCGACACCTTCGTCCGGAAGTTGTTGCGTCTCTTCGAAAGCCCCAAGACGCGCGCTGATCTGAAGGCCGGCCGGCTCAGGTTCCGGCTGGCCGGAGCATCCCGCACGTCGGCCGGCGGGGCCAGCAGGCGCATCGACAGCGGCGCGGTCACCGAACGCCAGATCGCCGACATGGCCGGCGGCACGCTCGTGCTCGGTCGCAAGGCGGTGCTCACCCCGCTGGCCCGGGAGAAGGCCCGCACCTTGGGAATCAAGATTGAAAAGGAGCCAAAGTGCTAGCAGCGACTGTCACCGGCAACGTGTGGTCGACCCGGCGCATCGACGGTATCCCCGCAGGCGCCTTCCTCGAGGTCGAGGTCGACGGCACCGGATCGAAGCTGATCGCCTTCGACGTCCTGGGTACCGGCGTGGGCGAGCACGTCCTCGTGGCCCAGGGCTCGGTGGCGTCGGGTTGGTTCACCGGAACCCCGCCGCCCGTCGACGCCCTCATCATCGGATCCATCGATATCAATACAGACACCCAACCCTGATAGCGAACCCAACAAATAAGGAGAAACACCTATGTCCAGCAACGCAATCGGATTGATCGAAACCAAAGGCTTCGTGGCTGCGCTCGCTGCCGCCGATGCCATGGTGAAGGCCGCCAACGTCACCATCACCGACCGGCAGCAGGTCGGCGACGGCCTGGTCGCCGTGATCGTCACCGGTGAGGTGGGTGCGGTCAAGGCCGCCACCGAGGCCGGCGCCGAGACTGCCTCCCAGGTGGGCGAACTGGTCAGCGTGCACGTCATCCCGCGTCCGCACAACGAGCTCGGCGCACACTTCTCGGTCGCCAGCAAGTAGTCATGCCTACCAAAGCGGAGGAGAGCACGCGGATTCGCACCCAGATCCGCGTCTACCTGTTGGTGGAGGACCTGCAGCGCCAGTTCGCTGCGTACCTCGGAACGCCGACCCGGGCCAGGGGATACCCGCCGTACGAGGGCGAGCATGCGCTCATCGTCGAGGTATCCCCCGCCCTGGCCATCGAGCGGGTGATCGATCTGGCCCTGCGTGAAGTCCCCGGCATACAGCCCGGAATCCTTTACGTG
Organism: Mycobacterium shunyiense; assembly: GCF_058270075.1. Lineage (NCBI taxonomy): Bacteria > Bacillati > Actinomycetota > Actinomycetes > Mycobacteriales > Mycobacteriaceae > Mycobacterium > Mycobacterium shunyiense. The sequence continues at coordinate 47,817 of NZ_JBZDPU010000014.1, forward strand.
GAACGCCAATTCGGAGTCCTGGAGATCCACTCGGCCAACCTGGACGATGTCCGGCGGGCCGGCGAGGCGATCCTGGCCGGCACCGGCAACAAGGCATCCGATCAGTTGCGGCCGCGGGTCCTCTACCACGACATCATCGAGAGCATCACCGATCAGCACGCGGTGATCCTCAACCGCAACCGGCAGGCATCGATGATCCTGCCCGGGCAGTCGCTGCTGGTGTACGAGATGACCCCGGCGTTGTTCGCGGCGGTCGCGGCCAACGAGGCGGAGCGCGCCGCACCCGGGCTTACCGTGGTCGACGTGCAGATGATCGGCGCTGCTGGAAGGCTCTACATCGGTGGCAGCACCGCGGATGTCACGGTGGCACGGGACCGGATCACTGCAGTGCTCGACAGTATCGAAGGACGGGATCACTAATGGTCATCACCGACGAGATCGATGTCGCACAACTGGCGTTACGCCAGTACGACATCGGGACAGACGCGACCCTGAGGTTGCTGAACCTGTCCGAGAATGCCACGTATCTCGTCGAGGACGGCAGCACCCGGTCCATCCTTCGAGTGCACCGGCAGGACTACCACCGGCCCCACGAGATCGAGTCCGAACTGGACTGGCTGCAGGCACTTCAGACTGACAGTGACGTCACGGTGCCCTCGGTGCTACCGGCCAGAAACGGTCGGCGGCTGGTCACGGTCCAGGGCGAGGAGACCGGAGGAGTCGCCCGGCATGTCGTACATTTCGGCATGGTCGCCGGGGCCGAACCCGACGAGGGGTCGTTGACCCTCGACGATTTCCACACGCTGGGCCGGATCACCGCTGCGCTGCACGACCATTCGCAGCGGTGGGAACGCCCGCCCGGGTTCGGCCGGTTCTCGTGGGACTGGGAGCACAGCCTCGGCGCGAAACCGCGCTGGGGCCGCTGGCACGATGCCGAAGGCGTCGGCCCGGCCGAGCAACAGGTGCTCGAACGCGCCCAGGCACTGCTGCATGACCGGCTGCAGGCGTACGGCACCGGGTCCGACGTCTACGGGCTGATCCACGCCGATCTGCGGCTGGCCAACCTGTTGGTTGACCCTGATCCCGCAGGAACTCCCAACATCACCGTCATCGACTTCGATGATTGTGGATTCGGTTGGCACTTCTATGATTTCGGCACCGCCGTATCGTTCATCGAACACGACCCAGCCCTGCCGGAATGGCAGGACGCCTGGGTGAGCGGCTACCGCACGCGACGCGACCTGCCGGCCTCCGACGAGGACATGCTGGCCTCGTTCGTGCTGCTGCGCAGGCTATTGCTGCTGGCCTGGATGGGCAGCCACAGCCACTCCAGGGAATCGGCCACCAAGGCCATAAGCTATGCCGCGGGTAGCTGTGAACTCGCCGAGCGCTATCTGCGCTCCAACGGCCTCACCTTGACCTGACTCTCAAAGGATCTCAACCATGTTCGCATCGCTTCAGGGCCGCTCGGCCATCGTCACCGGCGGCAGCAAGGGCATCGGCCGCGGCATCGCCCAGACCTTCGCAAATGCCGGCGTGGACGTCTTGATCACCGGCCGCAACCAGGCCGACCTCGACGAGACGGTCTCGGCGCTCGCCGGCACCCCGGGTCGGGTCAGCGCCCTGCGCGCCGACGTCACCAGTCCTGAAGACGCCCGCCAGGTGGTGGACGCCGCCGTCGAACGGCACGGCGGCCTGGACATCGTCTGCGCCAACGCCGGCATCTTCCCGTCCGGACGCCTCGAAGACCTCACCCCCGACGACATCGACCAGGTCCTTGCGGTGAACTTCAAGGGCACCGTCTACATCGTGCAGGCCGCCCTGGCGGCACTGACCGCCAGCGGCCACGGACGCGTCGTCATCACCTCGTCGATCACCGGCCCGATCACCGGATACCCGGGCTGGTCGCACTACGGTGCATCCAAGGCCGCCCAGCTGGGCTTCCTGCGCACCGCGGCGATGGAACTGGCACCCAAGAAAATCACCGTCAACGCGGTCCTGCCGGGCAACATCGTCACCGAGGGGCTGGACGAAATGGGCCCCGATTACCTCAACCAAATGGCCTCGGCAGTACCTGCCGGTCGCCTCGGTTCGGTCGCCGACATCGGTAATGCGGCGTTGTTCTTCGCCACCGACGAGGCCGCCTACATCACCGGACAGTCGCTGGTCGTGGACGGCGGACAGATTCTGCCCGAATCGCACATGGCGATCGCTGAACTCTAGTTCAACCTGGATAGAATTGGCTGGACCAATACACGGGCAGGGGGCCGGGGTGGCAGTTCACAGCGAAGAGTTGCGCAGGCACATCGTCGCCGACATCAACGCGGGCACCCCCGGCGCCAAACTCGGCAGCGAGCGTGACCTGGCCGAACGCTACGGCACCAGTCGCTCCAGCCTGCGCCAGGTGCTGGCCGCGCTGGAAGAAGCTGGGATGGTGCACCGGGTGATCGGCCGGGCCGGCGGCATCTTCATCAGCCACGGTCAGGTGGAGCGGCACCTCTCCGACGTGGTCGGTGTGCCCGCCTTCCTGGCCAACCAGGGATATGTCGCCGGCACCCGGGTGCTCTCGACGCGCATCACCACCCCCGACGACGCCACCCGGAGCGCGCTGCGTCTGGGCGCAGGCGATTACGTCATCGAGATCCAGCGCGTGCGCCTGGCCGACGGCTCGCCCATCTCGCTCGAACACGCCCAGTTCCCCGCAGACGCCTTCCCCGGCCTGCTCGACCAGCAGTTGGGTGGGTCACTCTACGAAATCCTGCAATCCCAATACGGTTTGGTCACCGGCCGGGCCGATGAGCGGATCGAGGCAGTCAACGCCACCAGCAGTGAAGCCACTCTGCTCGGCATCAAGCCCAACGCGGCACTGCTGCTGATCACGCGGGTCACCTACGACCAGAACGGTTCCCCGTGCGAGTTCTCCCGCGACCTGTTCCGCGGGGACCGCACGGCGCTGGCCGTCACGGCGAAGGGCAGCGGCATCGCCACCCACGCCGATGCCAACACCGCCTCGGTCACACTGCAGCGCCAGGCCGGCTGAGACGGAATTCGCCGCCGCCCGTGCTGATTTCGCCAGCTTCGTCAAGGAGCGGCTGTCAACCGTCCTGAGACTCGTCGTCGGGGCTCACGATCCGGAAGCCGCCAGGCTCGGCGATCGCCTCGTCGACGTCGCGCGCAGGCCCCGGCCCGGCCGGCCGGTCGGGCCGCTCCGCATCCAGCTTGCTCTCGAGCGATTCCGGCTCGCCCGCCCGGTCGGCGCCGTGCCACTGCTCCGGCGGATCGACCACGTCGTCGCCGTCGGCGTTGGCGACTTCGTCGGAATCGGTTGACTCACTCGGCGAGAGAGTGTCGCCCGGGCCATTTTCGATATCGCTCATAGTGGTGGGATGCCCACGGCACCGCCGCGGGAAACTCCGGCAGATCGATCAGGCTGCACTCTGAGCAGGTGCGGCGGTCACACCTTTGACGAAGTCGCCCATGTAGCCGATGGCCTGCCTGCCTTCCGGCAGGATCTCGGCGGCGAGCGGGAAGTCGTGGATCTGGCCGCTCCAGACGTGAAGCTCACACGATGCATGCGCGGCGGCCAGCCGGTCGGCGACCAATTCCGAGTCTGCCAAGAGTAATTCGTCTGCGCCCACGTGGATCATGACCGGTGGCATACCCGTCAGATCCGCCGTGGCCGGATCGATCAACGGCTCGGCGTCACAACGGTTGGGCTCACATTGGCTGCGCCGCACACAGCGGGCGAAGGCCGACAACGCCGCCCCGGTGAACATCGAGCACCGAGAGACGTTGCGGTGAGCCAGTTTTTGCGCGGGGTCCAGATCGATCAACGGCGAGATCGCGGCCAGACCGGCCGCCGGCACCACACCGCGGTCCAACGACCTCAGCGCCGTCCCGAAGGCCAGGTATCCGCCGGCCGAGTCACCGGCGATCACTGTCCGCTCGGCGCCGTAACCCCGCTGTCGAAGCCAGGACAACCCGGCCAGGGCATCCTCGACGGCGTCGGCAAGGCCGCACACGGGCAACATCCGGTAGCCGACGTTGAGCACCAGTGCGTCTGCCGCAGCCGACAATCGAGAAGCCAGAGCACGGTGGGTGTTGAGCCCACAGGTAAGAAACGCCCCACCGTGCAAGTACAGAATCGCGTTACGCCCCGATGTCCCCGGTGCGCGCACCAGTTCCGTCGGGCAATTCGGCAGTGCCACGGGCTGCACCGACACCGACGATCGCCGCGGGACCACTCCGACGAGATGATCGATGGAGCTGAGCGGCCACGCCAGATCAGGCTGCAACGCCCAGGCACGGATCGCGTTCTTCACGGCGAATCGACAGCCGAATCCCAGGACCGCGGCCTCAAGGCTGCTCCTGCGATGCAATACCCGTTTAGCTGCGTATGCCCCGGTCATGTCGATCATCTCCTGTTGTCATGACAACGAATACCCGCACTTGCGCGTGGCAAACGGTTGATCGGGTATTCCACGGCAATGCACAGCGCAGCGCCATTCGTCCCCGAGACACATGAGTTGTCCGAGCTGGCCGGTGCGGCGCGGCACTGTGAAGGCTGTCCGCTATATCGCGACGCCACTCAGACTGTTTTCGGGTCCGGACGACCGTCCGCGCGGGTGATGCTGATCGGCGAGCAGCCGGGTGACCAGGAGGACCGGGCAGGAGAGCCCTTCGTCGGCCCGGCCGGCCGCCTCTTGGACAAAGCCCTGGCCGCTGCCGAGATCGACCGCGACGAGCTCTATCTGACCAACGCCGTGAAGCACTTCAAGTTCACCACCAATGAGCGCGGCAAACGCCGTATCCACAAGACCCCCAGCCGCACCGAGGTGGAGGCGTGCCGGCCATGGATCTTGGCTGAATTGGACACGGTTTCCCCAGAGGTCGTGGTCCTTCTCGGAGCGACTGCGGCTAAATCACTGCTGGGCAATGACTTTCGGATCTCGCGTCACCGAGGGGAGATCCTCCACATCGCAGGCCTGCCGTCCGGCGGGGACCCGGCGCTGGTAGCGACGATTCACCCGTCGGCCGTGCTGCGCGGACCGTCGGAGACCCGCGACGAAGCGTTCGACGGACTGGTGGCCGACCTTCGCACCGCCTACGCGACGACGCGCACCGTGCGCAGCGAAGGGTCGGCGGGGTCCGGCACGTTCATCCCTGCCGCCAAACCGGTGCGCAGGTAATCCAGGACAGCCTCGTTGATCCGCTCCCCGGGAACACCGCGGGAACACCCGACCTCATCTGCCCGGGCAGCCGTTAACGCACTGCGGCCGGAACAGTCTGCTGCACGAATGGGGACGATAAGTGCGACGGAGAGAAGCCTTGCAGTACCACGATGTTCAGTGTCAGAATCGCTCCGCTTCAACGAGTCGCCGTGCGGAGTGACCGCTCCGCCGGGGTACGCGCAGCAACGGTGGATGTTCGCCAACCACAGGCACGTGTGGCTTAGAGGCGTTCGAAGGCCGGATTCGGCTTGCCAGATCCCGCAGCGACATCTCGGAGTCGCTGCCTACGAAGCCGGTCATCCACGTCCGAAGTGAAACCGACAAGGCTGGTAATAGCACCGTGCCGCTGGATGCGAAACGTTGTAGCAGGTCAATAATCGTCTCTCGATACTCGCCAGCACCAATTCGGATACACAACTTTGCGCGTTCTGCGTCATCCAAGATAACGCCAGCTTCATCGAGGAGCCCCCACACGAACGTATATTCCTCGGCTCGATCCACAGCTATACCTCCGTCGCCGCAATCGAGATCGTTGAGGTCTCGTCCTCGACCGGGCGGTGGTGGCGTGCGTTGGGCTCGTCGCCGAACTGGTGCACCGGCAACTTGTGCGTGCCGTCGAGGTCGTCGAGGATGGCGGCCTGGGCGGCCGGGGGCAGGGTGTGCAGGATCTCGCGGACCCGGGCCTGACGCCGGGCCACACCCGCACGCTCGGGCATCCCCGGGGTGGCGGTCAGCTGCGGGGGCACACCCTCGATCTCCTCGACCCCACCATCGTGCTGACCGGCATCTAACATGGCCTGCTCGGCGGCCGCGGTGGCCTCGTCCTTTTCCTCCGACATCCCGATCGGCCCGATCCGGCGGCCGTTGAGGAACTGCTTGACCACCGGCTCCTCACTGGTCAACAACACCTCACGGGGACCGAACATCACCAGCTGCTTGCGGAACAGCATGCCGATGTTGTCCGGCACGGTCCGGGCGATGTTGATGTTGTGCGTCACGATCAGCACCGTGGCGTCGATCTGCGCATTGATGTCGATGAGCAGCTGGCTCAGGTAGGCGGTACGCACCGGGTCCAGACCGGAGTCCGGCTCGTCGCACAGGATGATCTGCGGGTCGAGCACCAGGGCGCGGGCCAGGCCGGCACGCTTGCGCATACCACCGGAGATCTCACCGGGGAACTTGTGCCCGTCATTAGGCATACCGACCAGTTCGAGCTTTTCCATCACGATGTTGCGGATCTCGGACTCGGACTTCTTGGTGTGCTCACGCAACGGGAACGCGGTGTTGTCGTAGATGTTCATCGACCCGAACAACGCACCGTCCTGGAACAACACCCCGAACAGCGTGCGGATCTCATACAGCTCCTTGGCCGAGCACTCCAAGATGTTGGTGCCATCGATCACGATCGAACCGCGCTCCGGACGCAGCAGACCGATCAGCGACTTCAAGAACACCGATTTACCAGTACCCGACGGGCCCAACAACACGCTGACCTCGCCAGCGGGAATCGACATCGTGACGTCTTCCCAGATCTTTGACGACCCGAAAGATTTACTCAATCCCGCCACATCGATTTGGACACCCATGGTCATCACCTCTCAGGGGTTTGTCGGGGACCTGTTCACCGCGCCGGCGCCGCAACGGAACCCGTGATCGAAAAGCTATTTCGGCTGGCCTATGGTGGCGACGAGATCGCCGGACATCGCACCGAGCTGAGGGCCCCAGCTGGACCAGTCGTGCTGCAGTCCATCCGGAAAATCGAAGTGTCCGTTGCGGCCACCGGCCGAACGGTAGTGCGCATAGAAGCTCCGGTTGCTGCCCTGGGCCTGGTCGCAGTAGCCGATCATCGCCGCCGGGTCACTGCAGGTGAGCGTCGACGGGCTGAACACCCACAGCCGGGTGTTGTTGTCGACCAACAACTGTGCGTGAGAATCGGGATCGTGCCATTTCCAACGACCAAACTGCGGGGCACCCCACATGCCGTAGGTGTCGACGCCACCAAACTGCGCCATGCCCGCGGTGATTGCACCGTTGAGCGTCGTCGAGGACGGAGTCAGGAACCCGGATAACGAACCGGCGAACCGGAACCGAGCCGGATGGAAGGCCGCCAGCGCCATCGCCGCTGTACCGCCCTGCGCCGCACCAACCACACCGTGGCCGTTCGGCGCCAGCCCCTTGTTCGCGGCCAGCCAATCCGGCAGCTCCCGAGACAGGAATGTCTCCCACTGCTTGCTGCCGTCCTGTTCCCAGTCGGTATAGAAGCTGAACGCGCCGCCAGCCGGAGCCACGACCGAAATTCCCTTACCGGCAAGGGTGTCCATCGCCCCGCCGGCCGACACCCAGTTACTGATCTGGGGACCGGCGTTGAACGCGTCCAGCAGGTACACCGCGTGCGGACCGCCCCCCTGGAACGCCACCGGGATATCACCGGCCATCGCCGCCGACGGCACCATCAGATACTCCACCCGTTCGGCCGCCGTCGCCACAACAGCCGTCAACAGCGATACCACCAGCGCCACGATCGCCAGCAGCGCACCCGCCACGGTGATCGCCGCTCGATTCAGCCGACCGGCGTCGCTCGTTGGCGCTCCCGGTCCGAGATTCACCACGGAACTCGACATGTACGCCTACACCGGCGGGTAGGCCGGCGGCGGGTAGTTGCCGCGGAGCCCCCACGCCAGCCAGTTGAAGAAGTACTCGACCTCATCGCTAGCGTCATAGTCCGGATTAGGATCCATTGCTGCTCACCTACTTTCGATCTATTCTGGTGTTCCGTACACAGCCACCACCACGGTCCGGTCGAGGCTGTTTTCCGACCACACACCGATATCGGTGTTGGCGCAGTTGCTCATGATCGCCATGTAGGCCTCGTTGTAGTACCACTGCCGCAGAATCTCGATTCCGTTGATGGCAATGGCGGGGTTGATCGCGACCGTCTCGGCGACGGTTCCGCGATATCCCGCCGCGACCGCCCGGTCCGCCGCGGTGGAGCCGTCAGACCCGATGTCGCCGTCCAGATTCCGGTTCGCCATCAAGTCGGCGACATGCCACTCGGCCGCCTGGCGAAGTTGCGGATTCTTGCGCACTTCGTTGGTACAGCCGGCCTGGTGCTGGATCGTGTAGACATTGGCTACCACACCGTCGTTGAGCCGTTTGTTGTCGGCGTGCGCGGTAACCGGTAGCGCGAGCGCGACGGGAAGGACGCCAAACGCCACCAATGCAATAGTTTTCATGCTGATCCTGAAGTCGCCATGAATCCGTGACCCTTTCCTGGTCGGTTAACAGGACACCTCGATCGCGAATTCTGCGGTAGTCGGTTGACTCGGCGTGCCGGCGTTGAAACCACGCGCAACACCGGAGATCTGGTAGGCCGATCCACTGAGCACAACCTGCGCCTGCCCGCCCAGGCCGACGTTGTAACTGCCGGTGAAACCATTCGCGTCCCGGAATCGGACCCAGTCGACCGTGAGGTCATCCAGGTTTGAGATCGTCGCGGCTGCGACCGGGTCTCGGTCTCCGATGGTGATCGCCGTCGTGTGTTTGGTCTGTGTGCATTCCACCGCCTCGATCCGTCCGGCATCGGCACCGTCGATGGTCAACTGCGCCATACCCGGCGACATCCGGCCGGCCTGACGATCACCCGTTTCCGGTCCCGGCGAGCAGCCTGCCGCCCCGGCAACAAGTAAGGCCGCCGCGGTGAGATATTGGGTCCTCATGACACCTCCCTGGTGACCGATGGCCTAGATGGGTTCGAACTCGGAGACCAGCCAGCGGTCACCGACCCGGTCCATCGACACCCGGACCACCGACGACGAATCCGTCGGCGCCTCATCGCCAATGATCACGGTCTGGTTGACGAACAACAGCACCACCGCGTGCTTTGGCGTCAGCGACACGGAACCCGCGGCCGGGACCTGTGCCACGGCCGATATCCGTTGCGCCTTGGCGCCGGGAATCACCACGTCGTTGGTCAACTGGGTATAGGAATCCTTGAAGGACCCCGTCAATCGGTCCTGCGCGGCCTGCAGATCCTGCTCGACCGAGTCAGGCTGATAGGACAGCATGGCCGTGGTCGCCTCGGTAGCGGCTGCCACGGTTTCGGCCGTGCTGTGCTCGGAGACCCGAAGTGAGGAGTCCTGCCACTTCAACCAACCCGCCGTGATGGCCAACAGCAACGCCAGACCGGGCAACAGACCGTAGGTGATCGCCCGGGACCAGTTGGTCCGACGTTTGGCCGGCGCCGCTTCCGCTGCGCCGACACCCTCGTCGGTGTCCTCGGCATCGGCCGGCAAACTGTCCTTATCCTCTGTTTCGGCCGGCGGGACCTCACTGCCGGCATCGACTTTGCGTTCCTCGGTCGTTTCCACCGTGCTACCAATCTGGGTTGTTGTCATGGCACGAAGGCGACTTGAGAGATCTTCATCTCGTCGCCTACCTTCTGGACGGACATCCGCATCCGCCATCGTCGTGGCTCCTGCTCAGCCGCACCGGCATTTGTGATGGCGACACTGGCGACCACCAGCACCTGAGCGATGTCCGGCGACTGCGATTCCAACGCCGATTCGGTGATGGAGCCCTCCGACCGTGAACGCGCCTTCTTGACCACGTCGATAAACGGTTGCGAGCGTTGGGCGAAGTCCTCCCGGAAAGAACCCGTTGCGGAATCCAGCACACGCTGGACATCACGGTCGGCGTGCTCCCAGTCGATCGTGGTCAGGTTCAGCGCTCCCTGCCGCGCCGTCTGCACGAACATCTCACGCTCGGCAGTGTCTTTGTGCGCCTGGGACAACCGAAAACCCTGCCAGCCCACCAGGGCGCCCAGCGCGACCGTGATGGCCACGCCTACAGCCAGCGCCTTTCGTCCGTGCGAGGTCAGCGGGGCGGCCGGCGCGGCTGAATCCGAGACTCCGTCAGCTTCGACCCCAAGCGAGCTGTCGCAGTCCTCGGTGTCGGTGGTGTCGGTCATTGTCCCGTCGGCGGTATCAACATGTTCTCCCATGACTTCTCCTCTCCGGGATGTTGGGCCAGATCGCGCTGGGTGTGACGCATCCCGTCCGGCCCGAGGTAGCTGCCCGTGGCCGGGTCGTACTCGACGACCGCCAGCGGCGGAATACCGGCACCGGTGGGCTCGGGCGGCGCCTCGCCTGGGGCGAACTGCGGGATTCCCTGGCCCGACAACGTCGCATTGGGATCGCCCTTCCAGTTGAAGCCGTCGTTGAGTGGGATGTACTCCTCGTCGCTCTCGCACATCTTCACCGTCGGGGCCCGCTTGCCCGGACGGCCTGCGCAGGGCAGGTTACGGGCGCCGCGGACGGTGGTGAGCTGAGAGTCCTGCGGTATCCGGCAGTAGACGTTGCCTTCCGGAACATCCGGCGCGTCTTCAAAAGCGGGCGCCCGCTGCTGTTGGACCGGCAGGAAGCCGGTGGTGCAAGGCGGCGGCGAGTTCAGGTTGAGGTTGAAGCTCAGATACGCGCCGACGTAATCCTGTTTGGTGCCGGTGTTGGCCACCAGGATCCCCTGCACGTTGCCCACCGCCTGCGGCACCGCCACCAGCAGCGTTTCGATGTTGTCTCGGTAGGTCAGGGCCACGTCCCCCACGCTGACCAGGTTGGCCAATAACACCGGCAGAGTCGGCTGTAGCCGGTCGACCAGCATGCGCACCTCCTCGGTCGATTTGGCGCCCTTGGTCAGCAGGCCTCCGACGGACGAGTCGTTGTTCTTCAGCTGAGTCGTGACGGTCGCCAGGTTGGACGCCCAGGTTTGGATTGCGTTCGATGACTGGACCTGGGTGTCCAGCAACGGCTTTGACTTGTCGATCAGGGTCACGAAGGAGTCCAGGTTCTCCCTGGCACCACGCGACAACGAGATCGTACTGTTCAGCAGCCGGGAGAGGTCCGGGCCCAATCCTCCTACCGCAACGTAGGATTCATCGACCACTGTCTTCAGGTTGTCGTTGGGAATCGCCTTCAGGCCGGTGTTGACTTCGGCCAACAGCGAGTTGATGTTCGGCGGAATGCTGGTGCGGCCGGCCGGTATGACGTCACCGTCCTTCAGCGGCGTCGCGTTTCGGCTTCGGGGCAGCAGTGCGACGTACTGTTCGCCCACCGCTGAAACGCTGTGCACCTCGGCGTCGAGATCGGCCGGGATGTCAATGCCGGATTTGAGACTCAGCACCGCTGCGGCGCCAGAGTCGGTCAACCGCACGTCCACGACCCGCCCCACGGAAACGCCGCGGTAGGTGACGTTTCCTTCGGGGTACAGCCCGCCGGCATGGGGTAGCTGCACCGTCACGGTGTATCGGCCGACACCGAAGAACGCCGACGGTACCTGCATGTAGCCGAAGAACATGAATGTGACGCCGACAGTGGCGATCACCGCGAACACGATCAACTGGATTCTGACTGCGCGTTTCAGCCGCATACTAACGCCCTTGATTGAAATTGTAGGGAGCGACCAACGGATTTCCCGCGGTGTACGGACTGGGCATCTGACCGATGGTGCGGCCCCACTGCATCTCCAGTTCGGTGAGATCGCCTTCCCATCGGGTGCCGGTGAACAGCGCGGCGTCAATCCGGCTCAATGTGAGGTCGACTACCGCGGTGAGGTTGGCATAGTCACCCCGGATCCACTTGTCCAGGGTGGGCTTCGGGAAGGGCAGCGTGGAGAGCAGGTCCATCGAACGGGTCAATGCCGGCCCGGCGTCCGCCAGGGACTTCAGCACCGGACCGAGATCGGCCAACTCCTTGACCAGGTTTTCCTTGGTCTGATTGACCGTATCGGTCAACAGTGCGCTGAGCTTGCCGCCCTGATCGGCCGCCTCGGTGATGGTGTCCCGCTCATCGCGCAGTACCGCGAGCGCGTCCGGCACGGTTTCCAAAGCCCGGTCGATGACGGGTTTCTGATCGGCGAACTGGCCGACCAGTCTGTCGAGACTGTCAGTGGCGGCGATGATGTCGTCTTTTTGGTCGTTGAGATAGCCCACAAAGGTGTTGGACTGCTCGAGCAGGCTTCTCAGTTCTTCCTCTCGACCGTCGAGCGCCGTGCTCATGGCCCAGACGACGTCTTGAATCTGACCCACTCCACCGCCGTTGAGCACCATGGCGAGCGCGGCCAGGGTTTGTTCCGTCGACGGGTTTGCCCGGACCGATTCCAGCGGTATCAGCGAGCCGTCCTTCAATTTGCCTTCCGCCGGAACCTCTTTCGGTGGCGCCAGCTCGATGTGTACCGAACCGAGGAGGCTGGTCTGGCCGAGCGTGGCGGTGGCGTTGGCGGGCAGGTCGACGTTGCCGTCGAGCGTCATGGTGACCAACGCGTGCCAGCCCTGCACCTCGATATTCGACACATTGCCGATCGTCACGTCGTTGACCCGGACCCGGGAGTTCCGTTCCAGGTTCTGCACATCGGGCAGTTGCGCCTGGATGGTGTACGAGCCGGGGCCACCACCTTTGGTGCCGGGCAGCGTCACGGAGTTCAGGCCCTGGAAGTCGCTACAGGCCGGCAACCCGGCGACGGCCACGACCGCCAGCAGTTTCAGGCCGATAGGGCGCCACTCTGTCATTGCCCCGCCCCCGAAGGAATCATCAATCCCAACAGACCTTCTGCGGGGTCCGTCTCCGCCGGTGCCGGATGGAGCGGCGGAGCACCTGCCTCGGCCGCCAGCGGCGCGGCCTCGATGGGAGCCGGAGTGGGCGGCGGCGCCACCGGTGGGATGTAATCCGGACGCAACCAGTCCTCGCTGTAGGTGAGCTCGTTGGGGCGTGCCGTGGCCCCCACGAACGGGTTCAGGCCGAGCGGAGGGAAGTTGTACTGACGGTTTTTCACAATCGGCGCCAGGTACTGCGCGCACAGCTTCGAGGCTTCCTCGGCGCCTCGTCTCGATGCCGCCTGAATCGCGCCGCACAAGAACTGGATCGGGTTGGCGAAGTTGTTGGCCGCCAGGATGCCGCTCAACGTGCCTTGTGCGGGTTGGTAGATGTTGACGAAGTTCTGCGCGGTGGTCGGAAAGACGTGCAGTGCCTGCTTGACGTTGTCCAGATTCTTCACGATCGCGGTGGAAATCGACGCCAGCTTGTCCGAGGTGATGCCCAACGCTTCCCGGTTGTCGGCCACAAAACTCGTGACATCACCGGCGACGTCGCTGAGATCCCTTACCGCATCCCCAATCTCGTTTGGGTTGTTAGCGACCAGATTTGTCACCGAAGCCAGGTTCTGGTTCAGCGTCGTCAGCAGGTCACCGCTGCTCTCCAAGGCGGACACCAGGATCGACAGGTTCTTGATCGTCGAGAACAGGTCCTCGCGGTGATCGCCGAGGGTGGAGACCGCCCGCGACAACTTCGTCAGGCTGTCGCGGATGTCCTGGCCTTGGCCGCGCAGGTTGTCGGCCGCGGTGTTGACGAAGCCGCCCAACGTACTGACCCCGCCGGGTTTCGTCGGTTGCAGGGTTTTGGCCAACTTCTCCAGGTTGACTCGCAGGTCGTCCCACTCCACCGGGACAGCGGTGCGCTCCTGGGGAATTACCGCGTGGTCCTGCATCGCCGGGCCGGTGGTGTAGGCGGGGGTGAGCTGGATGGCCCGTGCGGTGATCAGGGTCGGTGACAAGATCACCGCCTTGGCGTCCGCCGGCACCGCGTGCTTGCTGTCGTACCAGAACGAGACCTTCACGCGATCGGGCTCCGGCTCGATCTTGTCGATCTCCCCCACCGGCACACCGCGGATCACCACGTGATCGCCGACGTAGATACCGTTGGTGTTGTCGAAGTAACCGACGACATGGGTCCGGCCAGCACCGCCGGCAGCCCGCACGGCAACGGTGATCCCGCCGGCCAGCGCCACGGCCAGGACAACGGCCGCTCCGATCATCGCGTATCGGGATTTGAGGAATTTCACTGCTCACCTCCTGGCGCTGGTTGCGGACGATCACCGGACCCGGCCTGGCCGTCGGCGGCCTGCGGTGCGCTGTTGGCGGGTAGCGCAGGCGGTCCCGGCGGGGGTCCGCCGGGCGGCGGCGCGGGCAGGGGCTCGCGGTACGGATAGCGCGGATCGCCCGGCTTGCCGGTGATCGCATCGGGAAGGTTCAGATGCGGCTCGCCACCTTGTCCGGTTCGTGGGTACGGAACCGGAAGGGGCGGTGTCGCCGGTTGGCCGGTCTGCGGATCGGCGCGCTCCGTGGGCGCCAGTACATTCGGGTCCAGCCCGAGGTCGGAAAATGCCGCGTCGACGAAGGGCTGCACGAACTGCCCGGGTAGCAGGTTGACCACATAGGCCTTGAAGAACGGGCCCGAGGCCACCGCTTCGCCCAGCCCGAGTGCGTAGGAGTTGAGTTTCTTCAGCGCCACCAGCACATCGTCCTTGCGATTGTCGACGATGGTCAGCACGCCGTTGAGCTTGTCCAACATCGGCTTTAGCGATTGATTGTTGTCGGCGACAACGCCTTTCAACTCGCGAGCCAGCGCCGACAGGTTGGTCGATATGTGGTCCAGCGCGCTGCTCTGGGATTGCAGTTCGGCCAGCAACGCATTGGTGTCGCGTACCAGCGAGACCACTTTGTCGCTGCGGTCGGCCAGCACCGTCGTTGCCTTGTTGGCGTTCTTCAGCAGGTTCCGCAGCTGATCATCGCGCTTCTCCAGTGTTTCGGACACCCGGGCCACGCCGTTGACAGCTTCCTTCAAGGCCGGCGCGGTATCGGAGAATGTTTCCGACAGGACGGCAAGCGAATCCGACAATTGATCGGTGTCCAAGCCACTGATGGTTTTGGTGAGATCGCCCAGCGCCTCGGGCAGCTCGTATGGCGGTGTGGTCCGGTCCAGCGGGATCGGCTGGTCCAGTTCGCCATCCCCGTATGAGGTGAGCTCGAGGTGTCTGGTGCCCAGCAAGCCCTCCAGCCGGATCGACGCCTCGGTCCGCTCCCCCAGGTGCACGCCGGTGACCCGGAATTTCACCAGTACGCCCGGTCCGTCGAGTTCGACGCTGGACACCTTCCCGACGTCATAACCGGAGACCGCGACGGTGCTGCCGGACGTCAGCCCGCCCGCCTCGGTGAAGTAGGCCGCATAGTCCCGCCCGTCGTTGACGAACGGCAGCTTCTCGTAATTCAGCGCGACCAGCACCGCGGCCAGGGTGATGCTGACGCCGATGGCGCAGACCTTGTAGGGGTTGCGTTCGGTGAAATTCTTCATTTCGGAGTGCACCTCCCGGAATCCTGGCCCGCCACCTTGACGTAGGTCGGTTGGCCGCCCTTGCCGTTGAGCTTCAGCACCACGTCGCACATGTAGAAGCTGAAAAAGTCGCCGTAAAGCGCCAGTCGGTCGAGTTTTTGGTAAGCGTCCGGCAGGGTCCTGAGCAGCTCGTCGACATACTCGTGATCCACCAGCACCGTCCCCGCGGTCCGATCCGCCTCCTGCACCACCGTCTTGATCGGCGCGCGGGCCTGGCTCAGCAGATCGGCGATCGACGCGGCCGCGGCATTCGCGTAGGCGATCCCGTTGCTGATGTCCTGCTTGCGGGCTGCCAAACCGGCGGCCAGTTCAGACACCGAATCCACCGCCTTGGCGAACTGCCCGGTCTGGTCACCGAGTGAAGCCAGCACCGTATTTAAGCTCGTGATGACCTGGCCGATCAGATGGTCGCGATCGGCCAGCGTGTTGGTCAGTGCTGCGGTCTGGGTGAGGATGGAGCTCACGGTCACGCCCTGGCCCTGGAAGGCAGCAATCAGTTGCTCGGTCAAGGCATTCACCTGCTCGGGTTCGAGCGCACGGAATAGCGGACGGAAGCCACCCACCAGGGCCTCGAGATCCAGGGCCGGCTCGGTACGGCTCAACGGGATGGTGGTCCCGCGATCGAGTTTCTTGCCTCCGCTCGCACCCTGTTCGAGCGCCAGGAATCTGCCGCCGATCAGGTCGCTGAATCGCACCGCGGCCCGGCTGCCATCGGTCAGGGTGATCGAATCCTTCGCCCCGAACTCGACGAGAACCGTCGAGTCCCGCTGGACCGTGATTCGCTCGACCTTGCCGACCTCGACGCCGGCCACCCGAACGAAGTTGCCGGGCCGCAGTCCCGACACGTTGGCGAAAACGGCCGAATAGCTGGACTGCGGCTGAAATCGCAATTGAGCCAGCACCGCAATGAGCGCAAACGTCAACGCCGTACAGACCGTCGCGTAGACGGAAAGCCGCACAATCTTTGAAAGCAGACCTTTTTGCATATTCGTGTGCCTGTTCCGTTGTCAGGGGACCGGTGCCGGGATCGGCGGCAAGGGCGTCGGTTGTGCTCCTGGATGGGCCGGCTGGAACGGCTCCGCTCCCTGCGGCGGCGGACCTGGATCGCGGGGGCGGCCGGGTTCGGGCGCAGGTGGTAGGCCCGGGTACAGCGGTGTGCCATCGGGTCCGTACAGCGCCGCACCGTACGGTGGCGCGCCGGGGTATGGAATCGGGCCTGGTGCCGGGCCACCCGGACTGCGGATGCTGGGCGGCTCCGGGACCGCGCGGGTCACCGGGAAGTAGTTGGCCCATCCCGGGAAACCGATACCAGGGTTTGGCCGGACGTCCAGTCCGGTGCCCCAACCGGTGTCGGTGACCAGGTACCGCTGCGGCCAGTTCTTCGAAACATCGGGCAGCGAACCACAACTGGGCTCACCACCGGGGCCGCCCTTGGCACCGTTGATCGGAAGATTGTCGGGGTACCGGTAGGCGTCATCGCCGGGTAGCAGGGCGACATCCAGGATGATCGACTTCCCGTTGTGGCCGCCGGCTACCTCGCCCCAGCCCATGTCCATGGCCTTCTTGGCGCCGACCAGGGTGCAGGTGAGTTCGGGATCGTACTTCCTCAACAGCCGCACGGTCGGCTCCAGGGTGTTGACGCCGTTCACCAAGTCGTCCTTGCTGCGGCCGATCACGTCGATACCAGTGCGGGAGAGCCCGATCAGGTTGAGCAGCAATGAGTCCAGCGCTTCGGCGGAGTTGGTGATGGTGGCACTTGTGGTGCTCACCGCATCCACGGTCGTCAGAATGTCGGGCGCGGCGGTCCCATAGGTATCGGCAACAGCTTTCAGCGAGCGATAGTTTTCCCGCATGGTCTCGCTGCGCGGATTGATGGTTGTCAGCACCTCAGTGAGGTCGGTGATCATGCCCCCGAGCCCCTCGCCCTTGCCCTGGAATCCCTCGGCCAGGGCCGACAACACCGCGTTGAGTTTCGCTGTGTCCACCTGGTTGAGCACGTCGACCAGGTTCTGGAAGACCGTGTTCACTTCGATGCTGACGTTCCGCGACTGCACCACGGCTCCAGCGGCAAGCCGCTTCGGACTGGGATCCTGCGGCGGCAGCAACTCGACGAACTTGGCGCCGAACGCGGTCGGTGCCGCGATCTGAGCTTCGACGTTGGCCGGAATGTACTTCAGCTGTTCGGGATAGAGCTCGAGCTCGAGCCGCACCGGGTTGTCCAACTGGATCGACGACACCCGACCGATCTGAACCCCGCGCATCTTCACCTTGGCGTCGGTCTCCATCACCAGGCCTGCGCGGTCGGTCGTCAACGTCACCTTGGCGTAGGGCCGGAAATCTCGGTTGAACATGCCGACCGTGATCACCACCAGCCCGATGATCACTGCCACTTCGATGGCCATCCAGATCGCCGGATGCAGACCGGCCACTCGCCACTTCGATTTCGTCATCGCTATCCCGATAGGTTGAAGTCGCCGGTATTTCCGTACACGGCCATGCCGATCATCAAGGTGGTGGCCACCGAAACGATCAGCGACGCCCGCACCGCGCGACCGACCGCCTCACCGACACCGGCCGGTCCGCCCTTGGCGGTAAATCCGTAATAGGTGTGCAACAACATCACCACGACCGCGGTCCCGACGGCCTGGACCAGGGCCCAGATCAAGTCGAGGGGTTTGAGGTAGGTGTTGAAGTAGTGGTCGTAGATGCCGGCCGACTGCCCGAAGACGAAGGTGTACACGAAGCGAGTGGTGAGGTATGCCGCCTCGGCGGACAGACAGAACAGGGGGATGGTGACGAGTACACCGGAGACCACCCGGGTGGACACCAGATACGACATCGCGTTGATGCTCATCACTTCGAGCGCATCGATCTCTTCGTTGATCCGCATCGCCCCGAGTTGGGCGGTGGCCCCGGCTCCGATGGTCGCGGCCAACGCGATGTTGACGATCAGCGGCGCGGACACCCGGGTGGTGACGTATGCCGAAAAGAAGCCGCCCACGGCGTCCGCCCCGACATGACTCAACGACCGGTGCGCCTCCAGCCCGTTGAGGGCGCCCAGGGATATCAGCAAGAACGTGACGACAACGACGGTTCCGCCGATTGCCGCCAGGGCGCCGACACCCAGGCTGGTCTGGGCCATCACCCGCAGGGTCTCGACCTTGTAGCGGACCAGCGCATTCGGGATCAGCCCGATCGACTTCGCATAGAACGCCGCTTGGGTGCCGGCGCGGTTCCATTTGTCGCCGAAATCCTTGGCAACATGGGTGATTCGCGAGAATGGGTCGTGAGTGGGGGCGCTCATGATGCCATCTGCGCATTCATCGCCGTCAACACGATATTGATGGCGAACAGCGTCATGAACGAGAAGACCACCGTTTCATTGACGGCGTTTCCGACGCCCTGGGGTCCGCCACCCACCGTGATGCCCTTGTAGCAGGCAATCAGTCCCGCGGCGATGCCGAAGAGGACAGCCTTGATGATCGCGATCACCGATTCGCGAAGTCCGACCAGCAGGGTCAGGCTGGAGGCGAAGGCACCGGGGGTGACGTTCTGCAGGTAGACGGTGAAGGCGTAATCGGCGGCCAGGCCGGTGGCCGTTGTGATGGAGTTGAGCAGTAACGCATTGACGGTCAGTGCGGCCACCCGCGGAACCAGCAGGCTGCGGACCGGATCCATGCCCATGACCCGCAGGGCGTCGATCTCTTCGCGAATCGTTCGGGCACCCAGGTCCGCACACATGGCTGTGCCTCCGGCGCCCGCCACCACCAACACCGTCACCATCGGCGCGATCTGGGTTACGCAGGCGACGCCGGCCGTCGCACCGCCGAGGTCCGCCGCGCCCAGCTCGACGAGTAGCGCGTTCAGTTGGAAAACCGCGAATGCGTTGAACGGGATCGACAACAGGATGGCCGGGAGAATCGCGACCCGGGCCACAAAGAGGGTCTGGTCGACGAACTCGCGCCAGGCGAACGGCTGTCGGAACATCTGCACCAAGATGTCCAGCGAAACGGCGAAGAAGTTGCCGACCTCGCGTACCGGCTTGGCGGCCACCCCGATTGCCGCCGTTGAGCGGCTTTTTGGGACTTCTATCAGTGCTGCCATGCCAGCAAGGCCTCTCCTTCGCAGCGAACTATGTTCGCGATATCGAATCCTGGATACAGCAGTTGGCTCAACCTACAACGCGGCGATGGTGCCGTCAATCCCCGCATTCTGGCCAAGAACTCCCGGCGAGCGGCAGCCCGTGAGGATTGCGCCGTCACAGAACCCGTTGCGGCACTTACTCAAAGACTTCCACGCGTTCTTCACCTCGCCGGCGTGGGGCGGCCCCGACAACCGCGAGCGCCCGGGGCGCCGAGCTCAAGTTGCCTGGACTTCAAGGGGTTCCACATTTACGTGATGGCCATTGACTGCCCGCGGCGACGGGCACGCGAATTCGCTCCACCCAGCGAGAGCCCGCTTGGCGGAACTCGGGTTCGGCAATAAGGGCGAATACCGTTGGCGACGAAGCGGAAACGGCCGCAGAAGCACGGCCGTTTGGCTTTACCCCGCCGGGGGCTGGTACTGGGCAGCAGAGTTACGCAGCTGCCAGATCTGGGCCGGGCAGAGAATGCCGACCGCGTACGAGACCAGGTAATTGGCCGACGCCTCGTCGTTCGGCGCGACCTCTTTCTTCACCTCACCCATGACCTGCGGATAACTGGTCCCAGTGCTCACCTTGTGGCAGATCTGGTGACCATAGCCGATCGCATCATTGTTCGGGAAGGCGTAGTGCCGACGCACCATGACGTTGTATGTGTACTCCACCTCGGGTGCCGGCACAGCGTGCGCCAAGGGCGCCGGCGCAACAGCACCGAGTGCGGTAGACCCAATCATCAAGGCGAGTAGCGTCTTTGCCCGCTGCATGCAGGTGATCTTAGGCGACAAGTCGGGCTAATTCTAGATTATGGCTAAAATGTCGACTGCACCGAACGCCCGGCAGAAAGACGCTAATAGTAAGCGGCACTTCATATTCCGATTCTAGCTCGGTTTGCCGCGACGCAAACGAGCAACCAAACGCGGACACCAAGCGGTTAATTATCCACCCCGACAATAGGTTTGGCCGACGCGCCGGCGAACCTGTGGGGCGGCCGTGCGAGATCCCGATTGTTCATCGGGATGGGGATCGCTCGACACGGCCGCCGCCGGTCAGGAGAACGACAAGCCCGAGGTCCAGGCGCCGTCAGCGACAAATTCCGCTCCACTGCAGTACGAAGACGCGTCGGACGCGAGGAAGCCCACCACTTCGGCGACCTCGGCCGCCGAGGCCACTCGCTTGAACGGAACCAGCGGTGCCAACGCCTCTGCGGTGCTCTTGCCGTCGCCCGCACCGAGATCGACTTCTTCGAGCATCGGCGTGTCCATGGCACCTGGGCAGACCGCGTTGACCCGGATTCCCAGCTCGGCCACTTCCAGGGCGACCGAGCGAGTCATACCGATGACAGCGTGTTTGGTGGCACTGTAGATCGACTCCCCGGGCATCCCCCGGATGCCGTTCATCGACGAAACATTCACGATGGAACCGCGTCCGGCCTTCGTCATCACCGGCAGTACGGCACGCATACCGAGATACGGACCGGTCTGATTCACTGCGACGAGCCGGTGGTAGTCCGCCAATGAGGTATCTACCAATGGTGCGATCCAGACCAGCCCGGCATTGTTCACCAGCACGTCGATTCGCCCGAACTTTTCCATGATCGCCGAAACCGCGCTGTCCCAGGATTGCTCGCTGGTCACGTCGAGTTCGATGAAGGACGTCCGCTCGCCGAGGTCGTCGGCACATCGTTGACCATGGACCGAATCGATGTCAGCCGCGACGACGGTTGCGCCCTCCTTGGCCATCCATTGACAGACGGCGGCGCCCAGCCCTCGGCCGGCGCCCGTCACCACGGCGACCTTGGACTCGAGTCTGGTCACTGCGCTGATCCGGCCTTGAACGTGATCGGGACCGAGCTGTAGCCCTGCACCTGACCGGGGTTCCACCGCACTTTCGAATCGTCCTCGATTTCGAAGTCGGGGATGCGGCGCAGGAATTCCTCAAGCAGGATGCGCATCTCGAGTCTGGCGATATGCGCGCCGATGCACTTGTGGATATGTCCGCCGAAGGTGAGATGACGGTTGGGGCTGCGATCAGGCACGAAGGTCTCCGCATCCGGGAACTCACGCTCGTCGCGATCAGCCGCGCCGATCATCATCAACACGATGTCGCCGGCCTTCAACTGGTGTCCGCCCAGCTCGGTGTCGCGGACCACCACCCGGCTCGGTTGCGATGGGGACCAGAACCGCAACATCTCGTCGACCGCGGTGGGGATCTTCGACGGGTCGGCGGCCAGTTGATGGCGCAGGTCTGCATGCTTGGCCAGGTGCCACATCATCGAGCCGATGGCCTTCTGCGTGGTGTCGATACTCGCCAACAGCAGGAGCAGGCAGAATCCCAGCAACTCCTCCTGGGTCAGGCGCTTACCGTCGACCTCCGCGCGGATCAGTCTGGAGAGAACGTCATCGCCGGACGGGTCTGCGCGACGCTCGTCGAGCTTGGCCGAGAAGTACTCGTACTGGCTCTCCATCGCGCGTCTGGGTGCTTCGGGATCCGACGGCGAGTTATCGACTATTGCCGACACCCATTCCAACAGGCGGGGCGCATCTTTGTCCGGGAGACCGAGCAATGTCGTGCCCATGTAGCACGGGACCGGCTCGGCCAGCGTCTTGTACGCGTCACACCGGCCGCTGTCGATGAACCCGTCGATGAGTTCATTGACCACCTCGCGGATAGGGTCCTCCCACATCTCGCGGGTTCGGCGCGGGGAGAACGCCGGGGCTAGCAGCGACCGGTACAGCGCGTGGTCTGGTGGATCCAGCTCGATCGGGATCATCGGCGCATCCTGTGGGAACGCCGGAAACGTGATGCTCCGAGAGGAGTAAATCTCCGGGTTGTGGAGTACCTCGTAACACTCCGGGTAACCGGTGACAACCCAGAACCCGCCGTACTCCTCACTGCGTCCTACCGGGCAACCGGATCGAAGCTGACGGTAGACCGGGTATGGGTTCTCCCCGTTGGGATCCGCCGTCATGTGGTCGAAATCTGAGTAGCCCATAGGGCATACAGCCGCTTCGGTCAGCTCGGTCATCTCTGCGCACTCCCACTCTCGTCGATCGTGATTGCATGTTCCGGGCAGTTGGCACTGGCCTCAATCACCTTGGCCAGCAGATCCGCGTCATCCGCGAGCTGCTCGTGGAGGAGAAAGGCCGCATGGCCGTCATCGTCCATGGGCTCGAATATTTCGGGCTCGATGGAATAGCAGCGCCCATGTCCCTGACAGCGGTTCTCATCGATTCGAACCTTCATCAGTTGATGTCCTTTGTTTTCCGGCTCTTTGGTGCTCCGGTTCGTCTCGGCCGATGGTGGTGGCCGGTCGCCGATACCGAACCGTTGCAGAATCCTGGATACAGGAAATGCCGAGGCTACCGGACCCGATGAACCGCCGTCAACGATTCCGGCGCGAAACGAGCCGGTCAGCCGAAATAGCGGGTGAAGCGCAGCGTGCGCTGAATGTGCCGGCGGGCTTCCTCTTCGGCGACAGCAGGCTTGCGCTCCACCACGGCCTCGAAGATGTCGCGATGCTGCGCCTGCGCATCGTCGAGGAACTTCTTGTACGTCTTGTCCGGATTCGCGGCCGCCAGGTTCTTGGCGGCGACATCCCGCACCAGCGGCAGGTACAGCATGGCCGAACTCGTCCGGATCAGTGACGCGAAGGACTGCACCTTGGCGTTACCCGACGCCAAGGCGAACAACTCGTGGAACTCGGCGTGCGCACGGTTGCGACGCACCGGGTCGTAAGGATCGGATGAGCCGGCCATTTCGTCGAGCAGGTGCCGGGCCCGCTGTTCATCCTGCGCCGTCAAACCCTTGCGGGCGGCCAATCTGGCCGCAAGACCATCGATGACCTCGCGCAACTCATACATCTCGCGCAGGTCGTCCGGACCGATCTCGACCACCTCTACCGTGCGGTTGCCATCCGAACTGTGGACCAGGCCTTCGCTGTCCAGCACCCGCAACGCCTCGCGCAGCGGTGTGCGGCTCACGCCCAGCTGCGCCGCCAGGGCGACCTGGGGAAGTGGCGTGCCGGCCGGCAACGTGCCGTCGACGATGCTCTCCCGGAGACGATTGACCACTTCGTCGACCAGCCGTGGCGTCCTTCTGAGCAATTCCATGCGAGTTGATGGATCGGCGGTCATCATTCCTCCTGACGGGCGCCGGTCCCGCGGTCGGCGAGAGCGTTGGCGCTGGTGACACCAGTGTAAAACAGCGAATCAGCACATAGCCTTGTTGTTTGGGATCCTGGATGCAATACTGCCGTAAGCCACCGGCACGGATCGCCATCGAGCGATCGCCGTCCCTTCACGATCGAGAAGATTGAGTCACAGTGGACAGTTTGAGCGAGTTTCATCGAGTCGCCGCCGAGGTACGGAACTGGGGTCGCTGGGGTAACGCCGACGAGCTCGGCACCCTCAACTTCATCGACGATGACAAGGTGCAGCAGGCTGCGACGCTGGTGAAGAAGGGCAAGGTCTTTCCGCTCGGTATCGAGTTCGGTACCTCGAGTCCGCAGGGCAGCCTGGATTTCCGCAGCAAGCCGATGCATCTGATGACCGTTGACGGCGGCGACGAGACCGAGTGGGCCAAATACGGCAGCCGGTGGCCCGCCAACGGGACAGCGCAACAGATCAGCGGGTTTTTCGAAGCCAGCCCGTTCCGGTTCAACGACGACATGATCATCATGCCGCTGCAGGCCTCGACGCAGTGGGATGCGTTGTCGCACGTGTATTACGACGGCCGGCTCTACAACGGCTTCCCGGCCTCCTCGGTCACCAGCGCCGGTGCCTTCCACTGCTCGATCGACAAGGTCGACGTGAAGGGGATAACGACGCGCGGTGTGTTGATCGACATGGTCAAGCACCGCGGGGTCGACTTTCTCGAACCCGGAAACGACATCACCCCCGAAGAACTCGACGCCGCCGCCGCCGCACAGGGCATGACCGTGCAGCGCGGGGACGTCGTCGCGGTCCGCACCGGCTGGATCGCCAAGTTTCGACAGACCGGTAACCCGTTGGAGCCGTCCTCCGGGCTCTCCTGGACGGTCGCGTCCTGGCTGCACGATCACGACATCGCCGCCGTGGCCGCCGACAACGTCCAGGTCGAAAGCTTGGAGTCCGGCGTGGAGGGCATGTTCAACCCGCTGCACCTGCTGACGCTGCGGGATATGGGCATGATGCTCGGCGAGTTCTGGTTCCTCGACGATCTGGCGGCCGACTGCGCCGCCGACGGCGTTTACGAGTTCCAATTGGTCGCGCCGCCACTACGAGTGACCGGCGCAGTCGGCTCACCCGTCAATCCCATCGCCCTCAAGTAGCGGCGATTCTGACCCCCGTAACGAATTCGCAGGAGGCAATCCCGTAATGGCTGATGCCGAGCAGTTGGCACGAAAGTACGCCGAGGAACGCAACAAACGGATCCGGGCCCGCGGCTCGCGGCAGTACGTCCCCATCGATATCGGCTCCGACATCGAGGCAGACCCCTTCGCGAAAACCCTGCCGAGAGAGCCGATCAAGAAGGAAACCGAGGTTGCGATCATCGGCGGCGGCTTCGCCGGCCTGCTGACGGCAGTTCACCTGATGAAAGCCGGTGTCGAGGACGTCACGGTCATCGACAAGGCGGCAGACTACGGCGGCACCTGGTATTGGAACCGGTATCCGGGCATCGCCTGCGACACCGACTCGTACCTCTACCTGCCGCTGCTCGAAGAAACCGGCTATGTGCCGACCATGCGGTACTCCCCCGGCGACGAGATCTTCGACTACGCCAAGGCAATCGCCAAGCAGTACGACCTCTACCAGAGTGCGGTATTCCAGGCCCGCGTCACCGGCGCAGCCTGGGACGACACCGCGTTGCGCTGGACGGTGACCACCGACCGTGGCGACGAGATCCGCTCTCGCTATGTCGTTCTGGCGACCGGCGGCATCCTGCACCGGCCGAAACTTCCGGGCATTCCAGGACTCGAAACATTCCGGGGTGACTGGTTCCACTCGAGTCGATGGGATTTCGATGTCACCGGCGGTGACTCACGTGGCAACCTGGACAAGCTCAAGGACAAGCGGGTTGCGATCATCGGCACCGGACCGACCGCACTGCAAGCCTTTCCGCACGTGGCCAGGAGCGCCAAAGAAACCTACATGGTGCAGCGCACGCCGACGATCGTGTTGCCGCGCAACAACGCCCCCACCGACGAGGAGTGGTTGACCAGCCAGGAACCGGGTTGGCAGGAGAAGCGTTGGGCCAATTTCGAAGCCCAGATGCTGGGCGTACCGGTTGAAGAGAAGATCGTCGACGACGAATGGACCAAAGTCTGGGGTATACCGGCGCTGCAGCTCCCAGAGGACGGCTCCGAACCCGACATGGACGCCTATCTGCGCACGGTCGAGGAGTATGACATCGAGCAGATGGAGCGGGCCCGGGCCCGGGTCGACGAGGTGGTGCAGGACCGTGCCCTGGCCGAAGCGTTGAAGCCTTGGTACGCAACGCATTGCAAGCGACCGGGTTTCAATGACGAGTACCTGCAGTCTTTCAACCGACCGAACGTCCATCTCCTGGACACCGATGGCAGAGGACCCGACGCGATCACCGAGAAGGGGATCGTCATCGACGGCATCGAGCACGAAGTCGACGTGATCATCTATGCCACTGGTTTCGAAGCCGCGGTGA
The DNA here is from genome assembly GCF_058270075.1 of Mycobacterium shunyiense. Lineage (NCBI taxonomy): Bacteria > Bacillati > Actinomycetota > Actinomycetes > Mycobacteriales > Mycobacteriaceae > Mycobacterium > Mycobacterium shunyiense. The sequence continues at coordinate 74,060 of NZ_JBZDPU010000014.1, forward strand.
CGCCGGACCGATCGGGCGGCTTCGATGTGGTTGGGTGCAGCGGTCGGACCTTGGCCGAAGCCTGGCAGGACCGGGTCCGGACGGTACACGGCATCCAAACCCACGGATTCCCGAACATGTTCGTGGTCGGCGGACTCCGTCAGACCGCGGTCACGGTGAACAACACCTATGCGTTTACCTATCAGGCCCGACACATCGCCGACAGCATCGCGCAGCTGCGCTCCGACGGTGTGGTGAAATTCGACATCTCTGAGGCCGCGGTCCAGCAATGGTGCGACGCCATGGACGAGAAGGTGGGTCTGGTTTTCAACGCGGAGGCGGTCCAGGCTTGTACGCCCGGCTACTTCAACAATGAGGGCGACTTCGATGCCACCACCAATAATTTCGTGAACGGCCGGCCGATCTGGGTGGATGCCTATGGCGGCGGCACCTTCGAGTACCAGCAGCTTCTCACCAGGTGGCGGGAATCCAAGGAGTACGAGGGCAATGCCACCATCGTGCGTGCCGATGAATTGGACTGAAGCCAGGCAGGTTCGAGCGAGCCCTTGGTGAACAACATCGACTACAGCCACCGGGACCGGTGCGCGATCACCGGCATCGGCGCCACCGAGTTCTCGGCGCGGTCGGGCCGCAGCGTGGCCGCGCTGGCCGCCGAAGCCAGTCTTGCCGCGATAGCTGACGCCGGCCTGACTCCGGCAGATATCGATGGCGTCGTCCGTTCGGACTACGACACGGTGCACCACAGCGATATCGGCCACTGGCTGGGGTTGAGCCGGCTGACGTTCTGGGGTGTGACCGGTACCGGTGGCGCGTCCCCGTGCGGCATGGTGGGGCAGGCGGTGGCCGCGATCATGTCTGGTCAGGCGCACAATGTGCTGGTCTACCGCGCACTGAATGGCCGTTCCGGCCTACGTTTCGGCAAGGGCACTGCGATGCAACAGGCCGAGGGTGCCCGTCGGGTCGGTGGCGGTGGCACGCTCGATGAGTTCTTCCTGCCGTATGGCCTGATGGCACCGGGGCAGCTCTATGCCCTATATGCGCGTCGTCACATGCTCGAATACGGATCGACCACCGACGACCTCGCCGATATCGCAATGACGGTGCGGCGCCGCGCGAACGCGAACCCACGCGCGATGATGGCCGGCCGCACCATGTCTGTTGCCGACTACTACCAGTCGCGGATGATCGCCGACCCGCTCCGGTTGTTCGACTTCTGTCTGGAATCCGACGGCGCATGCGCGGTGGTGCTCACCGCGGCCGAGCGGGCCGCCGATTCGCCCCAACCCACAGTACTGGTGCGTGCGGTATCCCAGGGAACGGTGCCGGACATGCAGGGCGGCAAGGTGTTTCCCGCACTGATGCGCCCCGACCTGCTGACCAACCCGTCGCGGTCGGTGGGCCAGGAGCTCTACCGGCGCGCCGGGCTAGGCCCGGCCGATATCGATGTCGCCCAACTCTACGACTGCTTCACCATCACGGTGCTGCTACAGCTCGAGGACTACGGCTTCTGCGCGACGGGCGAAGGCGGTGCGTTTGCGTCCAGCGGTGCCATCGATCTGGCCGGCAGCCTTCCGATCAACACCGCGGGTGGGAATCTGTCGGAGGCCTACATCCACGGCATGAACCACATCCTGGAAGGAGTGCGGCAGATGCGCGGTCAGTCGACATCGCAGGTGCCAGATGCGCAGACCTGTCTGGTCAGCTCGGGGGCACCGACGATGACCAGCGCGATGATCCTGAGGGCCGGTTGATGTCCACCTCTGCCTCGCGTCCGCTTCCCGTCGTCGACGACGAGGAGACCGCGGGATTCTGGCAGGCGGCCACCGAACATCGGCTTGTGGTCCGCACCTGCAACACCTGCGGCGTCAAGATTCACCTGCCGAAGTCCTACTGCCATGAGTGCGGGTCCTGGGATGTCGGCTGGCGCGAGGTGCGGCCGACAGGATCGGTCTATTCCTGGACCGTCCTTCAGCACACGATCCATGAGGCATTCCCCGCACCGAGCACGATCGTGCTGGTCGCCCTGGACGAGGATCCTTCGGTCCGATTCATCGGCCAGATACCCGGTGCCGCAGAGCTATCCGAAGGCATGCCGATGCGCGTGCGGTTCGAGGACATCGAACCGGGCGTGACTCTCCCCCAGTGGGAGCCTGATCCGGATCTGACGCGAACATCGCCATCACCACACGAAAGCGAGGAAGTTGATGGGCAAGCTTGAGGGCAAGGTCGCCCTGATCACCGGGGCCGCGCGCGGACAGGGTCGCGCACACGCAGTTCGGCTGGCCGAGGAGGGCGCCGACATCATCGGTGTCGACGTCTGCGGGCAGATTCCTACCGTGACCTACCCGATGGCCACGGCTGCAGATCTCGCCGAGACGGTCGACCTGGTGAAGCAGCTCGGGCGAAGGATGGAGTCGTTCGTGGTCGATGTCCGCGATGCAGCCGCGCTGAAGTCCGCAGTGGCCGAAGGGGTTAGCATGCTCGGTCGGCTGGACATCGTGCTGGCCAATGCGGGCATCATGTTCCAGGGGCTGGGCGAGGGCCGCGACGACGAGGCGTTCCGCGATGCCATCGACGTCATGCTGGTCGGCGTGTGGAACACGATCCAGGCCGCATTGCCGACTCTTCAGCGCCAAGGCGACGGCGGGTCGATCGTCATCACCAGTTCGGTGAACGGGCTCAAAGGTATGGTCGCGGGAACCAATGGCGGCAACTTCGGGTACGCGGCCGCCAAGCACGGCGTCGTCGGGCTGATGCGGATGTACGCCAACTACCTCGCACCGCAACGCATCCGGGTCAACACCGTGCACCCCACGGGGGTCGACACCCCGATGCTGGCCGGTTTCCACGAGTCCGCCGCGGCGGCCGACCCCGCGCTTTCGGCCGGTCTGGGCAATCCGATGCCGGTCCCATTGATCGAAGCGCGCGACGTCAGCAACGCGATTGCCTGGCTGGTCTCCGATGACGCCCGCTACGTCACCGGCATCACCCTGCCGGTGGACGCGGGGATGGTCAACAAGTAATCCAAACCCTTGCTGTGCAAGGTTTTTCACGCACCGCCACGACCGGCCGCCGCCTCGATCAGGTCGGAGTGCAGTACGGTGCGGATGTGCTGGCAGGCCGCCATCTCGGCGAGGTCGCCGTTGCCGCTGCGTACCGCGTCGAGGATCGCCCGGTGCTGCTTGCCCGCCGTGGTCAGGGCGTCGACCAGCCGGGCGTCCGTTGGCGACAGCTCGCCGAGGTAGGCGTGCAATGAGACGCTGGTCATCTTGATGACGTCCAACTGCTGACGGAGCCGGCTGTTGCCGCATGATTCGGCGATGCGGACGTGGAAGGCCATATGAGCCGAGAACCACCGCCCCGAGTCGAATGGCTGCATGGCCGCGTCCATTTCGTCCAAGAGGGCTTCAAGCTCCCCGGCGGTTTCGTCGGCCAGACCGTGGGTGGCCAGCAATCGGGCGGCCAGGCCGTCGAGAACCTCGCGGACCTCGTAGAGCCCGCGTAGCTCGTCGGCCCGGCTGGTGAATTGGGCGACTTCGATGGTGCGGTTGCCATTCGAAACCCGGACCAGCCCCTCCTGCTCGAGAATCCGAAAGGCCTCGCGAAGGGGAGTGCGACTGACCTGAAGCCGCTCCGACCACTCGGTCTGCAGCAAGACCGTCCCCGGCGCGATCGAGTGGTCGAGGATCATCTCGCGCAGCGTTGCGGTGATTCCGTCCACCAGTCGGCCGCCGGTGGCGCGGGATTTCGGCATCGGTTTGCTACTGCGAGCTTTGGGGCGCACGTCGGACGGCACGTATCCAGGATACGTGCCGTCCCGAAATACCGTCAACCTGGAGTCGACGCGCCGTCGGGTTCCAATTTACAGAACCGTGCCCGCCACTTTGTGCGCGATGATCTCGTCCTGCCCGAGTCCCAACTCGAGCAGGATGTCGTCGGTATCGGCGCCGTGTTCCGGTGCGGGCCGCAGCGGGTAACGCGTTTCACCGAACTGCCAGGGCGAGGCGGCGACCATCATCTCGCGGCCGTCGATGTCGAGACCGGCCAGATACCGATTCGCCAGCACTTGCGGATCGCGGCTCACCTCGTAGACGGTTTGCACAATCGACCATGGGCCGCCCAGGTCAGCCAGCCGCTCGGCAACTTCCACGAGGTCGAATTGGGCGAAGGCTTCGTCGAGCTCGGCGATGCATTCCCGGTTGTGGACCGCCCGCGATGCCGCGTCGGCGAACCGTGGGTCGGCCACCAGGCCGGGCACGCCTAGACACTCGCAGAGCTGTCCGAAATATCGATCCGACTGGAACAGCGAGAGCTTGACGAATCGGCCATCTCGGGTGCGATAGGCCAGCGATGCCGGGTTGACGTTCTCCTCGCGCAGCGTCTTGCGAATCGGGCGGCCGTGTTGGGCAGAGGCGATGATCGCCGGCGAGTTGCCCCACACTGCTACCCCGAGCAGCGATACGTCGACCACGGGCGGCTCACCGCTGCGCTCTCGATGGAACAGCCCCGCCGCGATGGCTCCGGCCACGGCCGTCGAACCGGGTAGGTCACCCATCGCCGGCGGCGGGGGGGTCGGCTCCGCTGCTCCCGCCGGGGTCAGGTTGTCCGCCGCGCCACCGCGCGCCCAGAACGTCGTCCCGTCGAAGCCCGGCATATTCCGATCCGCACCGGCCGGGCCGTAACCACTCCCTCGGACATAGACGACGTTCGGATTCATCGCCCGGACATCGTCAACCTCAAGCCCGAGCCGACGACGGCTGTCCGGCAGCAGGTTGGTCAGGAAGACATCGGCGGTGGCGATGAGCCGGCCGAGCAAGTGATATCCCTCGGCGGTGCTCACATCGATGCCGAGGCTTCGCTTGCCGCGGTTGGTCTGCTGCATGAGCGGCTCGAACGGGGTATTGCCCACGCTCATGCCGGCGATGACGAAGTTGCGCTGCGGGTCCGGCCGCTCGGGATGCTCGATCTTGACCACGTCCGCACCCCAGTCGGCCAGAATTGCTCCGGCCGCCGGCACGAACAGATAGGAGGCCAGTTCGACCACGCGAACACCCTCGAACACCTTCATGTATTGGTCTGTCTCTCTGTGCGGTTCGTTGACCCGGCCGGCGGCGTCATGACTTCGGCGTCGGGTAGCCGATGATCCGGGTGTCGAGGAACTCCTCGAAACCGGCCATGCCCCACTCCCGGCCCAGACCGCTCTGCTTCATCCCGCCGAACGGGGTGTCACGTGCGAACCAGGTCGCTCCATTGACATCCATGGTCCCGGTGCGAACACGCTTCGCTACCGAAAGGGCGCGCTCATCGGTCGCCGAATAGACCGCGCCAGACAGCCCGAACAACGAATTGTTGGCGATCGCCACGGCCTCTTCCTCGGTGTCGTAGGGGATCACCGCGAGTACCGGTCCGAACGTTTCCTCTTGGGCGATCGTGGAATCCGGGTCCACATCGGCGATCACCGTCGCCTCGACGAAGTACCCGGTCTCGGCCGACTCAGGCACACCACCGCCGGCCACGATGCGGCCGCCTTCGGCACGGGCCTTCTCGATGTGCTGCAGCACCCGTTGCTGGTTCGCCCGGCTGATCTGCGGGCCCATGTGCGTGTCGGGGTTACGGGGATCGCCCCAAATGACCTGCGCGGCAACCTCCGCCGCGAGTTCGAGGGCCGGCTCGTACTTCGCGCGGGGCAGCAGCAGGCGGGTCAGATTCGTGCAGCCCTGCCCCGAATGCCGGGCCATCCGGGGCACATTAAACCGGACCACCGTTTCGATGTCGGCATCGTCGAGCGCGATGGTGGCCGATTTACCGCCGAGTTCCAGGGCGACCTTCTTCACCCGCTCGGCGGCGGTGGCCATGATTCGCTTCCCGACCGCCGTCGAGCCGGTGAAACTGATCATCTCGACGCACGGATGCGCGACGAGCGCCTCGCTCACGTCGGCTTCCGAGCTGGTGATGACGTTGACGACACCGGGCGGAATGTCGGTTTCCTCGACCACCAGCTTGCCGACGAAGTTGGCGGTCCACGGGGTCAACGGGGACGGCTTGATGATCGCGGTGTTGCCCGCAGCCAGGGCCGGCCCAAGTTTGTAGATGAGCTGCTGAATCGGATAGTTGTACGGCGTGATCAGCGCCGTAACCCCCCAGGGTTCCTTGATCAGCAACCGCTCGTTCGGTGACAGCATCGCCGGATGCGGCGGCAGGTTGCGTTCGAACGCATAGCTTTCGGCCAGCTCCATCCAGTCGGTGATCTCATCCACCGGATCGTTCAGCTGGAAGTAATCGGTCATGAAGATCGGGCAGCCAACCTCGGCGACGAGGATCTCACGCAGTTCTTCGAGGTGGCGCTGCATCGCTTCACGAAGTTGCCCCAAACACCGCGATCGGAAAGCATGATCCTTGGACCACGTGGTGTCTTCGAAGGCACACTGGGCCGCGCCGGCCGCGGCGTCCACATCCTCGATACCGGCGTCCGGGGTCTGCCCGATCTCAGTTTCGTTGTAGGGGTCTACGTTCGCGAAAGTCTTACCCGACCGCGCGCCCACGAGGCGCCCGTCGATCAGGAGCTGAGGAACGAACTCTTCCGCCATGCATGCCTCCTACGTGACGGCCTTCGCGGGCCGCATCTATGTTTGTATCCAGGATTCTCAAACCATATCGGGCGTCGCGGGCCCAAGTCAACGGCGGGCGATCCCACACTCTCCGCCCCACCTCAGAGCCGCGCCGACAAGGATGGGCTACCACGTCGGCCGCGAAGCAGTTGACATCTCGAGTATTTTAGGAATCCTGGATACACACCTGATCCACCCCTTCCGGGGCAATTGCGCATCGGGTTCACAGGCGCTGTCCGCCTGACCGCCTTCAGGCGAACTACGGAGGGATGGAATGGATCTGACACCGATGCCGGCCGTCGAGGCGTTTCGCGCCGAGGTGCGCGCCTGGCTGTCCGACAACAAACCGGCGCTGCCGCTGCCCTCCGGTGACTCAAGCGCCGGGATGCCTGCCCATGTGGCCTGGGAGAAGAAGCTGTTCGACGCCGGTCTGGCTGTCGTCGGCTGGCCGCAGCGATTTGGCGGCCGCGATCTCGACCTGTGGCACTGGCTGGCCTTCGAGGAGGAGTACTACCGGGCCGGCCTGCCACAGCGGGTCGGGCAGAACGGCATCTTCCTGCTGGGGCCGTCCGTCCTGGAGTTCGGTACCCACGATCAGCAGGAGCGGATCCTGCGACGGATGGCAGCCGTTGAGGACATCTGGTGCCAGGGTTGGTCCGAGCCCGAGTCCGGCAGTGACCTCGCATCGCTGCGCGCGAGGGCTGTGCGGGACGAAAAGTCGGGTGGATGGCGGCTTTCCGGGCAAAAATGCTGGACGACGCGGGCGGCGTTCAGCACACACATGTTCGGCATCTTCCGTACCGGCGAGCCCGGCGAGCGTCACCGAGGCCTCACCTACTTCCTGATCGATCTGGACCAACCCGGGGTGTTGGTCCAGCCGGTGGCCAAGTTTGACGGCGAGAACGGATTCGCCGACGTCTACTTCGACGGCGCTTTCGTCCACGATTCCGATGTGCTCGGCGGCGTGGGTAACGGATGGAACGTCGCAATGGCGACCACCGGGTCCGAGCGCAGTCTGTCGCTGCGCAGCCCGGGGCGATTCCTGGCGACTGCAGACCGTTTGGTCGACAGCCTCTGTGCCGCACCGGACCTGCGCGACGACGCCCGATACCGCAGTGCGGTGACGGAGGCGTGGATGGGTGCTCAGGCCTACAAGCTGGCCACTGACTGGACGGTCACCCGGATACTCGACGGCGACCCGATCGGGGCCGAAGCCAGCCTCAGCAAGGTGTTCTGGTCGGAGCTCGACATCGAGTTGCACCAGGTGGCGCGCACTTTGCGAGGCGCCGATGCCGACCTCGAGGACGAGTGGATGAGCGGCTTCGAGTTCGCCCTGTCGGGTCCGATCTACGCGGGGACCAACCAGATTCAGCGCAACATCATCGCTGAACGACTGCTCGGACTGCCGAGGAAATAGCCATGCACTTTGCGTTCACCGCCGATCAGATCGAGCTACGTGACGGCCTTCGTGACCTTCTGGTCCAGGTATGCCCGCCTGCAGTGGTCCGCGCGGCCTGGTCCCCCAGCCCCGAACCCATCCGGCTGTTGTGGAAGCAACTCGGAGCAGTTGGGCTGCTCGGATTGCTCGCACCCGAAACGGCCGGCGGCATGGGAGCTTCGGAGATCGAACTGGTATTGCTGCTCGAAGAATGCGGACGGTTCGCCGTTCCGGGCCCGGTCGGCGAACACATCGCCGCGGCCGTGCCCGCATTGGCAATCGCCGGAGCGCCCGAAGCGGCCCGGGCCATCACCGGCGAAGCCATCACCACCGTCCGGGAAGCCGCCTCCGATCGGGTGCGCTGGATCAGCACCGCGGATCTGCTCGTTCATCCGGACCGGGGCGGCCTCCGGTTGACTGCGCGCACAGACCTGGATGTCGAGCGTCAGCTGTCCTCGGTCGATCGGTCGGTCCCGTCGGCCCGTGTGATACCGCGTCGGACCCGGGATCTCCCCGGGGCCGACGCCGGGCTTTTCCGGCGCCGCGCCACCTTGGCCGCGGCCGCGCAGCTTATCGGCCTGGCCGACCGGATGATCGCGATGGCCAGCGACTACGTCAAGGTAAGAACCCAGTTCGGGGTTCCGGTGGGCTCCCAACAGTCGGTGAAGCATCTGCTGGCCACCGCACTGGTCAGCCTCGAGCATGCCCGGCCGGTGGTCTACCGCGCCGGCTGGGTGCTCGCCGCCGGCGGTGCCGACCCCGGCCCGGCGATCAGCTTCGCCAAGCTCTATGCCACTCGGGCAGCAGATCTCGCGGCCCGAACCGCCCTGCAGTGCCACGGGGCGATCGGTTACACGTGGGAACACGACCTGCACATGTGGATCAAGCGGGTATGGACCTTAGGCACCGCATGGGGAACCCCGGCCGCACACGAGGACATCGTCGCCTCGGCAGTACTCGACGCTCGCTACTGAACACTTCGCCCCACCACAGATTGGGTCATTCCTATGCGAAACACGCTCTACGGTCCCGACCACGCACAGCTGCGAACCGCCGTCCGCGCCTTCCTGCAGCGCGAGGCCATCCCGAATGTAGCCAAGTGGGAGCAGCAACACCGGGTGGACACCGAGTTCTACCGTAAGGCAGGCGAACTCGGACTCCTTGGCCTGCAGATCCCCGAGTCCTACGGCGGTGGCGGCCAGACCAGCTTCACCTACAACCTCGTGGTGGCCGAAGAATTGATCGGCGCCCACCTGTCGCTGTCGCCGGTACGGGTGCACATCGACGTCGTCGTCCCCTACTTCCTCAGCTACGCCACCACCGCCCAAAAGGATCGCTGGCTACGCAGACTGGGAACCGGTGAGAGCATGGCGTCCATCGCGATGTCGGAACCGGAAACAGGTTCGGACATCGGTGGCATCAAGACGACCGCTCGGCGCGACGGTGACAACTTCGTCATCAACGGCGCGAAAACCTTCATCACCGGTGGGATCAACGCCGATCTGGTCATCGTCGTTGCGCGGACGTCGCGTCCGGATGATCGCCGGGGCGGCCTGTCGCTCTTCGTGGTGCAGGACGGTACCGCCGGCTTTGTCAAGACCCGCAACCTCGACAAGCTCGGGATGCAATACGCCGACACCGCGGAGCTGAGTTTCACCGACGTCGTCGTCGGGGCCGACGACATGTTGGGCGAGGAAGGACGCGCATTCGAATACCTGACCAGCAACCTGGCTCAGGAGCGGATCAGCGTGGCCGCGGGTTCGGTGGCGATGGCAAAAACCGCATTGGCCGACACCATCGAGTATGTCCGCCAACGGCAGGTATTCGGTCGCCAACTGTCGCAGTTCCAGAACACCAAGTTTGTGCTGGCCGGCGTGTCCGCCGAGATCGAGGCCGCCGACTCGATGCTGCAGCGCGCGGTGGCAGAACTGGACGCCGCGCAACTGTCCGGCGCGGATGCCGCCCGGGTGAAGCTGTTCAGTTCGGAGATGCAGGCCCGGGCGGTGGACAGCTGCCTGCAGTTGTTCGGCGGTTACGGTTATATGCTCGAATACCCGATTGCGAAGATGTACGCCGATGCGCGGGTGAGCCGAATCTACGGCGGCTCAAGTGAAATCATGAAGACCATCATCGCCAAGTCATTGGAACTCTGAGGACACGCGGTTCACTTCCCACAGTGCCAACTCATAGGTCGGTTCGAGCGGAGAGGTGTTCGCGCAAGGTCCGGCGCATGAGCTTGCCATTGTCGTTGTACGGCAATGCCTCGACGACATCCACCGTCGATGGTGCCTTGCTGGAGCGCAGCCGGGACCGCACCCAATCCTGCAGGGCGGCCAGATCGGGTGTGCGGCCCGGTGCGGCGACCACGGCCGCGGCGATCTGCTCACCCCAGTCGTCATCGGGCAGTCCGACCACCCCGGCGTCGAGGACGTCGGGGTGGCTGATCAGCGCATCCTCCACTTCACCGGGCGAGATGTTCTCTCCACCGCGCACGATCACATCGTCGAGGCGGCCTTCGATGAACACATAGCCGTCATCATCGATACGCGCGGCGTCCTTGGTTCGGAACCACCCCTCGTCGTTCGGCCCCGCGTCGACTCCGGCGTACCGGCCCGAAACCTGTTCACCACGAACCCACAGCTCGCCCAGCTCCCCGGCGCCGACGATCTGCCCGGCCTCGTCGCGGACCGACAGTTCGACGGTCGGCAGAGCACGTCCGACCGAACCCAGCCGGGCCCGCACCTGCGGATCTTCCGACGAGGACGCGGCGCGATGATCGTCTGGACCGAGAACGGTGATAGTTGAGCTGGTTTCGGTGAGTCCATAGCCATTGACAAACCCGACATCCGGCAGACGCCGCATCGCATCTTCGAGAACCGGTAACGGCATGCGGCCGCCGCCGTAGGACAGATGCCGCAGGCTGGAGAAGCCGCCGGCCGGGTCGTCAGCCAGCACGGTGAGGATCCGGGCGAGCATAGTGGGCACCACGGAAGCGTGGGTAACGCCATGCTGGCGAACCGCTCTGATCCACCCAGCCGGATCGAACGCGTCCAGCTGCACCATCCGCCGCCCGCTGTACAACGTGCTCAGCAGGTTCGCAATACCACCCACGTGGTACGGCGGGAGGCTGACCAGCTGGGTGTCGCCCGGCTCGGCGGCCATCAGTTCGACCGTGCCGAAGATATAGGCGGACAGGTTCATATGTTCCAGCACAGCAACTTTCGGAGCACCCGAGGTGCCGCTGGTGAACAACTGGACGGCGGGCCGCTGCGGCACTGCACCGGTGATGGCGACCGGTTCATTCGCCTCGACGCTCTCCAGAAACTTCTCCCGGCCAACGATCGTCACGCCGGTCTCACCGGCCAGCGGGGACAACCGCGCAAGCATGGTGTCATCGGCGATAACCACCGCCGAACCGAGTCGGCGCACGGCGGTTACCAGTTGATCGTCGGTCCAGCGGTAGTTGAGCGGCGCGAAGGGCTTGTCGGCGAGTGCGGCGCCGAAAAGCGCGATCGGGAAGAGTCGGGAATTCACCCCGATCATCACGACATTGTCCTGGCGATGACGGTTCAGCTGCTCAGCGGCGCGGCGGGACCGATCCCACAGCTGGTCATAGGTGAGGGCGCCATAGGTGTCGCTGAGCGCGATCCGGTCGCCGCCGGCTTCTGCCGCCATCTCGGCGATCATGGCAATGTTCATGGCACTAGTCCGATGCGGGCAGAGCCTTGGCGGCCTTGATGGACAGCGGGATGTCGCCGAGGAACAGGGCGGCCCCGCCGCCCTTGGTGCACAGCAGCTCAAGACTCGAATCTGCATCGACGTATCGCTTGCCCAGCACGGTCCCGCCGTCATGGCCGGCCGTCACGGCCGGCCCGGATTCCACCTCGGCATCGATCGGCAGCAGCGGATGCCCACCACAGGTGAGGTCGACCGGATCCGCCGGTGCCCGAACAACGATCACCTGCGTCTCGTCAACTGCGCTACGCAGCCGCGCGCCGACTGTCAGTTGCACTGCATCCACCTCCGAAATGCTGAAAGTTGTAAGGGACAAGTGTGATTGAGAGGTCGTCCGCTAACGGCCCGTGACCACATCGCGCATGCTGCGGGCATCATGGCCGGCAAGCGACCCCAGACCGAGTTCGGCATTGTGCGCGTGTGCCAGGTGATGGAGGCCAAACACCGCATCCATCCCGTCGCGGACACCCATCAGGTCCTCGCACTGATTGACCGCCCGCTTGGTCAACGCGAGGCCCATAGCGGGCATCTTCGCGATCCGTTTCGCCATGTCCAGGACCGTCGGTTCCAGATCAGCGCGGGGCACCACGCGATTCACCATGCCCAGACGTTGGGCCTCTGATGCATCGATGCGTTCCCCGAGAAACAGGAACTCCTTGGCGAACCGGGGACCCAATTGCCAAGGATGCGCAAAGTATTCGACTCCGGGTATCCCCATGCGGACGGTCGGATCGGCGAAGAAGGCGTCGTCGGCGGCCACGATGAGGTCGCACGACCACGCTAGCATCAGGGCACCGGCGACACAGGCACCCTGGACCATCGCGATCGTCGGCTTGGGAATCTCCCGCCAGCGCCGGCACATGCCGAGATACACCTCGGACTCACGGGCGTACCGGCTCGCCGCGCCGGCCTTGTCCGTGTGGTCCCACCACAGCGACGCCCGCCGCTGGTAAGACTGGTCGATGTCGCGATCAGGCGTACCGATGTCGTGCCCGGCGGAGAAGTGTTTTCCGTTGCCGGCCAACACGATCACCTTGATTGCATCGTCATCGGCAGCACGGTAGAAGGCGTCATCGAGCGCGTATGTCATCGCACTGTGCTGGGCATTGCGATACTCGGGCCGGTTCATCCGGACCACCGCAACGGATTGCTCGACAACCTCGTACTGCACCACGCTCGCCGGCGAGGCGGAAGTGTTCGATTCGTTCATCGGCCGGCCGGGGTGAGATGGCCGCAGAGCGCACTGGTCGCCCCGTCCCTCTTGCTTTGCCAAGAACGCAAGTCTCGCTCCCTTTCGGTCGTGACCATTAATGTATCCAGGATACTATCCTACTCGGGGCCCCCGCCGCGGGGGTGCGTAGTGATTGGTTCGGCCAGCCGCCGAACTCGCATGACATGAGGATCACCTTGCGACCGGCATCGTGACGCCGGCGCTGAGCATTTGGGTCCCAGCCATCGGAAGCCGTCGTGCTCCTGGGTGTGCGTTCTTCGGACTGGTCGCCGACCTTCGGATCGCCTACGCGACGACGCGAACCCTGCGCAGCGAAGGATCGGCGGGGTCCGGCACGTTCATCCCTGCCGCCAAACCGGTACGCAGGTAATCCAGCACTGCCTCGTTGATCCGTTCACCGGGAACCACTGCCGGAATGCCCGGCGGGTACGGGGTGATCTGTTCGGCGGAGATCCGGCCGGCCGCCTGCTCCACCGGAACATCCTCGACCCGGCCGAAGAACGCATCGCGGGGCGACGCCACGGTCTCCAGCTCCAACTCCGTCGGCGACGGCAGATCGACCCGCGGCGGCGGGTCGAAATCGTAAGCGGCCTTGCGCCACAGCTTCAACGCCTCGACCAACCGGCCCGCGGCATCCGGGCCGTCGGCCAACGACATGGTGGCCAGGACCCTGCGATGGTCGGTCATCCCCAGGTCGAGTTCACAGCGCTCGCGCAACCAGTCTGCCGCCTGGTAGCCCGACGTACCGGTCCCCGACACATCGATCAGCACCTGCAACCGGTCCAGATCGTGTGAGGCCTGCTTGCCCAGCAGCTCCTTGTCGAGCACCTCGACGTCGTCGATCTCCTCGATCTCGCGCCGGGTCCGTTCAGCCAGTTCCAGTGCGGCGCCCATCAACTCGTGGCCGTGCTCGACCATCTGCCGACGCCAGCCGTCAATCGCGCTGTACACCAGTACGTTCGGACTCGTCGTCATGAGGAGATCCGCACATGCCGATAACCGGTTCTGGTCCACGAGGTCGCCCTGCAGATGAAACACCGAGCCCTGCTCGAAACCGGCGCCCATCTTGTGCACGCTGACCACGCACACGTCCGCACCCGCGTTCATCGCCCACGTCGGCAGATCCTCGTGGAAGGGCAGATGCGCGCCCCACGCCTCATCGACGATCAGCGGCTTGCCCCGGCGGTGACAAACCTGTGCGATGCCCTCGATGTCGGCGCAGGTGCCGTACGGACTGGGGCTGACGATCAGCGCGGCGGCCGCATCCGGGTGCCGCTGCCAGGCCTCCTCGACCTGTTGCGGTGACGGCGGATGAGACAGGTGGCGTTCGGCGTCCCATTGCGGGGTGATCCAGCGGGGCACCAGACCCGAGAAGATCAGGCCGGCCACCACCGACTTATGGCTGTCCCGGCTGAGCAGGAGACTGCCGTCGCACCCGGCCACCGCCATCATGGCGGCCTTGACCGACAGCGAACTGCCGCACGTCGAGAACCAGGCCGCCCGCGCTCCCACGGCCTCGGCCATCAGGTCCTCCGCCTGCTTCAGATAGCCATTGCTCATCCGGCGGTCATCGAGACCGCCACTGGCCAACACATCGCTGAAGAACGGCTCTCGACCGAGTACCCGCAGCACCCGCCGATCGACCCCGCGGCCCTGGCGATGCCCCGGCGGCGAGAACCCGTACCGGTTGGAAATGTGGTACTCGTGCAGCGCGTCAAGCAGCGGCGCCGCGGCCTGATTGCCCATCATGGCGGGTGAGTACCCACATCAGCCCAACCGCCACACACGCGGCTGTCATCACCGCGAATGCCGTCGGGAACGAGAATGAGGTGGCCAGCGCACCGACAGCCAGAGAGCCGAGACCGGTACCGGTGTCGAATCCGACGTTCCAGGCCACGCTGACCGCCCCGCGCGCGTGCTCACCGGTCGCGGCGAACGCCTGCACCAGAGTGAGGTTCTGCAGGGCCCCGTAAGCGATCCCGAGCAGGACACAGCCGAAGATCACCCCGGCTGCGCCGCGGGTCGAGCCGACACCGATCCCGATCACCGCAAGGCCGACCGCACCGATTCCCAGCATCGGGGCGATGAATCTCGCCGGGCCGTGACGATCGGCGACACCCCCGATCCACCACCGGGCCAGCGCGGCCGTCCCGGTCATTCCGAGCAGCGCCGCGAATGCGGTGGTGGCGCCACCCAGTTGCGGGGCGAAGGTCAGGATTCCGCCGCCGGCCGCGGTGATCACCACGAGTGCGGCGATCGGTCCGACCAGTCCTCCGACACCGTGCAGCCGATCGGAGTGTGCCTCGTGGGACAGGATCGGTGCCGGGCGGGCGAAAGCCAGCGGTAGCCCTAGGAGCGGGGCGGCGGCCAGCACGAACACCAGCTGATAGCCCACATGCTCGGCCAGCCACGGCGCCAGCGGGATGAGCACGAACTGCGGTGCCGCGATGGCCAGCCCGTACGCGCCGATCGCCCGGCCGCGGCGCTCCTGCGGGATCAGCGCCGCGATACCGCTGACACCACAGACCGTCAGGACGCCGAAACCCAGTCCACGCAACGCCGCCAGCACCAACACCTGCCACAGGGAAGTGGCCAGCGGATGCAGCAGTGCCGGCGCTCCCAGCAGCACCAGCCCGAGCGTCAGCGTGAGCGCCCATCCCGCGCGCCGCAACAACCGCCCGACCAACAACTGCGCGATGACGGTGCACAGCATGAGCAGGCCGTTGACCACTCCCGCTCCGAAGTTGTCCGCGCCGATCCGGACCGCCCACATCGGGGCCACCGGCAGCAGCAGGGAGAAGCCGGCGAATCCCAGTGCGGCACAGGCCAGCAATGCGGGCATGCCTGGTACCCGCCACACACTGTCGCGGGTCACCGGCGGAACACCACCGCACCGGCGATGATGGTGGTGGTCACCAGATCGGCGTCGAGCGTATCCACCACGCGCTGCGGGGAGCCCGCCAGCAGGCACAGGTCACCAGGTTGGCCGGGGGCGATGCTGCGCGGCCGGGCCGGGTTCCCGGCGCTGCCCAGGAAGAGCGTCAACGCACGACGCCCCGAAATCCGTTCGACCGGGTTCAGCACCACACCGTGCGGGGTGCGGCGGTGCACCGCAGCGCGCATGGCCGCCCATGGGTCAGGGGCACCGAACGGCGCATCGGTGGACAGCGCCACCGAGACCCCGGCGGCCAGCAGAGTCGCGAGTCGCCACAGTTGATCGTGTTCGGCGCGAGGCACATCCGCGTGGTACTGGTCGCCCCGCTCCGCGACGAAATTGGGTTGGGTCACCACCGTGATCCCTAGGGAGACGAGGTCGTCGATACAGTCCTCGGGCACCATCGCGGCATGCTCGATCCGGTCGGCCGGGTGACTGCCCGCGGCGCGTAGCGCGGCGATGGTGACGACGAGTTGGGCCGCCGTCACGCAATGCACCGCCACCGGTTGACCGCCACGGTGCCGCTCGGAAATCCAGGCCGTCAGCTCGTCGAGGTCGAGTCCGTCATCGTGCAGGATTCGCTTGCCCGGTGCCAGGTAGTGCACGCGCTGACGCATCCCGATGGGGCGGTCTGCCGGCTGAAGGTCCGGGGTCGCATCGGTGACGCCGGTGACGCCATAACCGGCCAGGCGGGCGCTGAACTCCGCGATCTGGGTGGGACGCCGTTGCAATGCATCCGCCCAGGTCGGGTCCGCGCTGCGCAGCCGCCCATCGGGATGATCGCCCAATCCCAGGGCCGCGAGGCCGGGCGAATTCACCGTCCACATCACCCCGCTGCGATGCTGCACCCGTACCGGTGTGCCCGGCATCAACCGGTCCAGCATGTGCCGGTCCAACGGGCCGGCCACCGCCTCGTGATAGCCGACGGCCCGGATCCAGCCGTCACTGCCCACCACTGCGGTCGTCAGCGCCTGCACCAGTGCGGCCTCGCCGACCACCTCGGCTGGGCCGACCCGGATCGAATCCTGCTCAGCTGCAGCCGAATGCACGTGCAGATGGTGATCGTGCAGCCCTGGGATCACGGCACCCGATGCCGCGTCGAGCACCTCTTCACCGGGCTCGGGCGACAGCGACGCCGCGACCTGCTCGATGGTCTCACCGACCCGGATGTCGACCACGGCTCCGTCCAGCAACGTCGCACGACGAATCAGCATGGGGCATCGGTCCGTTCCGCCACCAACCGGCGCACCGCCTCGTTGTGGGCTCCGAGTTCGGGGCCTGCCGCACCTGATGTGGGACGGACCGCCTGCGCCCGGGTGCCGTCATCGTCCGAAGAGCGGTATCCGGCAGCCACCGCCGCCATCGAGAACTCGATCAGTTCACCGCCACCGCGTGCCCGTGACTGCGCCACCGCGGCAGCGGCGTGCAGTCCGGTGAGAGGGTCGGCGATGGCGTCCCCGCTGAACATCGGTGCACCGTCGCGGTATTCGACCAGACCACCGGATACCGCAGCATCGTCGCCGAACGCCACCCAGTCGGCCCTGCCCCCGTCGGTACCGTGACCGGTGATGCGCAGCCAGATCCGCCCTGGCCTGTCCGAGACTTTGTCGGGCCCCAGGCCGCGACGGGCCAGCGCGGCCGGTCGCGAAGCCTCGATCACCACATCGGCCGCGTCGATCAGTGCGGCCAGCTCACTGGGATCGTCGAAATCAGTAGCGTACGAGAGCTTTCCACCGTTCATCCAGTCGAAGAATTCCGGCTCACCGGCGCGGGTGCCGTCCGGCCGGCTCCAGCTTTCGACCTTGACCACGGTGGCGCCGACCCGGGCCAGCAGCTGACCGCACAGCGGCCCGGCCCACATCGACGACAGATCGGCCACCAGTACCCCGGCGAGCGCCGCGGGCCCGGCGGAGCCGAGCGGGTGCACCAGCGGGGGCGCCGGCCGGGTTTCACCCAGTACGCCGACCGGCAATCCGAGCAGGCGAGCGCGTTCGGCGACCGTCGCGGCGCCGGTTTCCGCCACCCATCTCCGGATCGCCGGCCAGGCATCGGTGGCTACCGAATCAGCCTGCAGCAGTGCGGGGATCATGGCGATATCGTCGGGCCGCGAGAGGGTCAGGGCGCACCATCCGTCGCGAGCAGCCAACAGGCGCGTAGCCCCACCGGCCGAGATCTGTCCGCGGGGCGCGATATCCATCAGCGCGGCGCGGCCGGTCAGCAGTTCGGTGGCATCGAGCGTGACACCGGTGTGTGCCGTGAAGCCGTCGGCGACCTCCTGGGCCTGCCTCAGCAGTGCCCTCGGAATCGCCAACTCCGCCATCAGAACTGCAACGCGCTGAACCGCCAGTCCAGCACCTGGCGATCGGGGTCGTCGGGTCCGCCGGCCGCGTACACCAGCGAGCGCAACCGCAGCACCCCGGCATCGGCCGACTCCACGTGCAGCTCACTGAACAGGGTGTCGCCCTCGTGCACCGGACCGGTGTGGTCACAGGACTCCCAGCCCAGCACGGTCACCAGGTTGGGCAACAACCGGTTGGCCTGGGCCAGCGCGAGCCCGATGGTGTGTCCGCCGTACACCAGGCGCTGACCGCCCGCCCGCCAGTCGTGATGGGTGGCAGCAATATTCAAGGTCAGCCGGGCCAGTTCCGGCGCGCTACTGACCACATCTGCGGTGCTGTGCAGCACCGCGCCGGACAGGCCCGGATCGAAATGCGGCCCGGGTACCCGGGCGCGGAATGCCTCGGCATCCCAGCCTGCCGCGGGGTTCGGCGCGGTGGTAGCGGCCCCGATCGCCGATAGATCGTCGGCGTGTCCGGTATCGACGTCATCGCCGGACAGCGGCAACATCGCACAGCGGTAGAAGTCGAGAACCTTGCGGTCCAACTGGTCGACGGTCGTCATCCGCAGGGCGGCCAGGCCGGTGGCCGCACGACCCGGCTTCATCGAATTCTGTTTGAGACCAACCACTTCGGTGCGGGTGTACAGGCTGTCACCGATCACCGGGCAGCGGTGGAACGCCAGGCCGCGGTAGAACAGGTTCGCCTTGACCCGCTGCGTCACCAGCGTGCTCTGGCCGATCGCCACATCGCAGACCAACCCGGGGTGCGCCAGCGGCCCCGGTTCGCCGGTCACCGCGGTGGCGAGGTCGGCATCGAGTGCCAGCCGCAAGCGGTCGCCGAGGATCGCCTGGTGCGTCGCTGCCGCACCGGCGGTCAGCGTCATCGACGGTGCGGTGTCGAATACCTGGCCAACCACCAGGTCATCGAAGTACGGACCACCCTGTTTCACATCTGGCACTATGCCATTCACCGACGGTGATCCTGCGTTTAGGGCGCGGAAGTGCGAGAAGGGACCGCCCTCACCGCGGAGTCACCGTTTCGGGTCGCACCTCATCGACCAAGCCCCACGTCTGGGCCGTCGCGGCGTCGATGGTGTGCCCGGAGAGCACCAGATACGCGGTGCGCCACCGGCCGATGCGCCGCGTGATGCTCACCGTGCCGCCCGCGCCCGGAATCAGCCCCAGAGCCAGTTCCGGCAGGCCTATCACGGCGTCCGGGTGGCAGCGGACCCACCCGCAGAAAGAAGCCATCTCCAGACCGCTGCCCAGCACCTGACCGTGCACCTCGGCGCGGCAGCGCCGCCTCAGCCTTTCGGTGAGTTCATCGAGCACCAGGGCCGGGCTGTGCCGGGTACGGGCCAGGTGGGCGCTCGCCGGGTCGTCGAACGAGCCGAACTCGGCCAGATCGCCTCCGCTGCAGAAGGATCGGCCATTTCCCCCGAGGACCACCTCGTCGACCGACGGATCCAGCCGGGCCACCTCGAGGGCCTCCAGCAGGGCGCCCCGGGCGTCAGTGGAGAACGCGTTGTGCCGCTGGGGCCGGTTGAAGCGGACGTGCAGGGTGTTCCCGTCGCGGTGGGCCTGCACCGGGTCGGGCAGTAGCGGCGCGGTGGCCGGTCCACGATCGGCCAGCCACCGGGCGAACTCTCCTCCGGACTGCAGCGTTGAGTAGGCCAGCGATTCGGTGATCACCCCGGCTCGGGTCTGCCCGCCCGGATCGAACGAACGCAGCACGTCGTCACACACCGCGGCGGCCTGCGGCCACGTCCGGCAGCGCTCAGTGAGTTCGTCCAGAGCCCGTTGAACCGACTCCACGGTGACCGCTCGCCGGTCAGTGCTGGGGCGTTCGGTCAACGTGAACGTCACGGCATCGGTCGGGGTGTCGACCCCGACCCGGATTCCCGCGGGCAGCTCGTGGATCACGAGTACTTGTTTATCAGCCCCTGCTTGTACAGCTTGCCGGTATCGGTGCGGGGCAGCTCGGCCTCGAACGAGATGGTCCGCGGGCACTTGTAATGCGTCAGCTTGTCACGCAACCAGGCGAGCAACTCCTCGGCGAATTCCGGGGTGGCATCGGCCGGGTCCACGGTCTGCACCACGCCCTTGACGCTCTGCCCCATCTCGTCGTCCGGGATGCCGAAGACCGCGGCATCCATCACCTTGGGGTGGACGACGAGCATGTTCTCGGCTTCCTGCGGGTAGATGTTCACCCCACCCGAGATGATCATGTGGTGGCGCCGGTCCGTCAGGTACAGGTAGCCGTCCTCATCGACATATCCGATGTCGCCCACGGTCTTCCAGCCATGAGAATCCCGCGAGGACGCGGTCTTCTCGGCGTCGTTGAGGTACTCGAAATCGGCACCGCCCTCGAAGAAGATCTCACCGGCCTGACCGGGTGGCAGCTCCTTGCCGTCCTCGTCGAGGATGTGCACCAGACCGTTCATCGGCTTACCGACCGAACCCGGGTGCGTCAGCCAGTCCTCGGCGAAGATCACCGTCGCACCGATGGCCTCGGACGAGGCGTAGTACTCGTCGACGATCGGACCCCACCAGTCGATCATCTGCTTCTTGATCTCGACCGGACACGGCGCGGCGGCGTGCATCACGCGCCTCAGACTCGACAGGTCGTACGAATTACGCACATCCTCAGGCAGTTTCAGCATGCGGGTGAACATCACCGGCACAAACTGTCCCTGGGTGACCTTGTGCTTCTGGATCGCCTCCAGGCAACCTTCGGCGTCGAACTTCTCGAGCACCACCGTGGTGATGCCGGCGGCCTGGGTCTGCATCGACCACACCGACGGCGCCGTGTGGTAGAGCGGCGCGGGACTGAGATAGACCGAGTCCGGCTGCATCCAGAATCCGACGAGCGCCGACATCATGCCCGGGGTTTCCGACGGCGGCACATGCGGCAGGTCGCGCTTGATGCCCTTGGGCCGGCCCGTCGTGCCCGACGAGTACTGCAGCAGATCGCCGTCCAACTCGTCGTCGATCGGGGTGGCGGGCAGATCGGCGACGGCCTCGGGGTAGCGCTTCCAACCGTCGAGCTCGCCGGAGGCGCTGGTCGCCGACGATTCGGCTCCGTCGGCGATCAGCAGGGTGCCCGGCAAGCCGTTGGGCAGCTCCTTCTCCAGACCGCTCAGGACGTCCTTGAGGACAGCGGAGCCGACGATGGCCTTGGCTCCACTGTTGTCGATGATGTAGGCCGCCTCGGCGGCGGTCAGATGCGTGTTGATCGGCACGTAGTACAGCCCGCTGCGGCGCGCCGCCCACATCACCGCGTGCATGTGCTCGTTGTTCTCCATGAGAATCGCGACCACATCGCCCTCTTGCAGACCCTGCTGCCGGAAGTAGTGGGCCAGCCGATTCGCGCGGGCTTCGAGCTCACCGAAGGTGACGACGGTTCCCGTCGGGTGGAGGATGATCGCCGGCTTTTCGGGGTTGGCCTCGGCATGCTCGCGGATCTGCATGATGGCACTGTAACGGGCGCCACTTGACAGGTGTCAATTAGGGCGGGGTTACACCCACCGCGCAGGCCGTGAGCAGGTCTTTGACTGCAGAAGCACTCAGTCCGCCCGCACCGCTAATCACGGCCCTGGTCGGGTGCGGCGGACCTACGATGTCAGAACGCCCAGCGGATCGAGCGTGGGGAGCGCCGATGCGATTCACCGAATGGCGCTGAGGACGGCCCAGACATGGCGTCGGGAGTCCTCACGTTTCTGTTCACCGATATCGAGGGATCCACTCGACGGTGGGAGGCCGACCGTGACGCCATGCGGGCGGCGCTCGAGGTCCACGATGAGGTGCTGCATCGGACGATAACCGAGCATGAAGGACAGGCGTTCAAACACACCGGCGACGGGGTGTGTGCTGTCTTCACCTCACCAGCGGGCGCCGTCGAGGCCGCGGTGGCCGCGCAGCGGGAGTTGGGATTGCCGGTCCGAATGGGTATCGCCACCGGAGAAGCTCAATTGCGCGGCGACGACTACTTCGGCCCGGTGCTCAACCGAGCGGCCCGCATCATGGCCGCCGGCCACGGCGGACAGATCCTGCTCGACGGAGTGACATCCGGCATGTTGAGCGACGTAAACCTCATCTCGGTTGGCACCCGCACGCTGCGCGACATCACCAAACCTGTTGAGCTGTTCCAGGTTCGGGCAGATGGCCTACGCACCGAGTTCCCACCGTTGAATGCGATCGATGCCCAGCCGGGCAATCTGCGGACGCCGAGCACGAGCCTCATCGGCCGTGCGGCCGAACTCGACGAGTTGGACACGACCCTGAAAGCACACCGCGTGGTGACGTTGACCGGTGTCGGCGGTGTCGGCAAGACCCGACTCGCACTGGAATTGGCTTCACGATCCGCAGACAGGTACCCGGATGGGGTGTTCGTCATCGAACTTGCCGCAGTCGGTGATCCGGCGGCCGTCCCTGATGAGGTCGCAGCCGTGCTCGGCATCACCCAACAGGCAGGATTGAGCGTCTCCGACAGTGTCGCTGTGGCGTTGGAAGGCCGATCCCGGCTGCTGGTGCTCGACAACTGCGAACACGTCCTGGATGCCACAGCGGATCTGGTCGAACGGATCTTCGCCCATTCCGACACCGTCGGAATCCTGGCCACCAGCCGGGAAGGGCTACGACTCAACGACGAACAGCTCTGGCCGGTACCGTCGTTGGATATCCGGGCGGGCAGCAATTCGGCCGCCGCCGCATTGTTCATCGATCGGGCGCAGGCGGTATCGCCGTACGCCACGTTCACCGCACCGGCGGAGGCCGCCGCAGTAGTCGAGATCTGCCGCAAGCTCGACGGGATTCCGTTGGCGATCGAGCTTGCAGCGTCCCGCACCGGGTCGATGACAGCTGCCGAGGTGCGGGACCGCCTCGATGATCGCTTCCGATTGCTCATCGGAGCACGCCGCGGGTTGGAGCGCCACCAGACGCTGCGCCACGCTGTGCAATGGTCCTATGACCTCCTGCAAAGCGATGAAAAGGCCCTACTGGCAAGGTGTTCAGTGTTCGCCGGCGGATTCGATCTGGCGGGAGCGTGCGCGGTATCGGGTTCCGGCGACGAACTCATCACCTTGGATCTCCTCGATGCCTTGGTCCGCAAGTCGCTGCTGGTGGCCGACCGGGCATCCGCGCGAACCCGCTATTCGATGCTGGAGACGATCCGCCAGTTCGCCGAGGAACAACTCGTCGGCTCAGGCGACGGCGAAACTGTCCGCGCCGCGCACGCGCGCTACTTCGCAAACCTGGAGCCCGAAGTGCTTGCCTTGTGGGACAGCCCGCGTCAGCGGGAGTCCTACGCATGGTTCTCCGGCGAACTACCGAACCTGCGTGCAGCATTCCGATGGGTGGCCGATCACGGCGACCTCGATACCGCCGCCACGATCGCGGTGACGTCGATCTTCCTCGGGTACTTCCTCGAGCAGTGGGAGCCCATCGCCTGGGCCGAGGAGATGATCCCACTCGCAAGAGCCGCACGACATCCGCGGCTGGCGCAGTTGTACGTGGGGGCTGCGAACTGTGCGGCATTGGGCCGACTCAACGACTTCGACGAATACGCCGACGCAGCCCGGGCGGCGATCGACAGCGGAGAGTTCGACGACGTGGGTGACGCGTTCTCGTGTGTGGTAGCCGCCGGGTACAGCACGACGGGTCGGCCCGAGCGGGCAGTTGAGTGGTGCCGGACCAGCATTGCGCGGCGTCCGGACGGCCACACCGCCAGCGAGGCGGTGATGGTGGTGTCGCTGGCCGTCTGCGGCGCCGCGGCCGAAGCAATGGCGGTGTCGGAGAACCTGCTCGCGGCCGCCGCGGCCGCCGACAATCCCAGCCTGGCGGGCGCGGCGCTGCTCGGATACGGCTGGGCCCGGCGGGAGTCCGATCCCACTGCGGCGTACGAAGCCCTTCGCCGGGCACTGGTGATCGCCGACGAAAGCGGTGACCGGCAGCAGACTTCCATCATCGCGGGACTTCTGGCGGGGCTCGCAGCCGACCGCGGCGAGCTTGCCGAGGCGTTTGGTTACATCGCCCAAACCGTGCGGCACTACTACGATTCCGGAACCACGGAGCTCATGCGAGTCACGCTTGGGTTGCTCGCGGCGCTGCTTGTTCGACTGGGCATTCACGAGCCGGCGACTACCATCATGGGGTTCACCACGGCTGCAATCGGATACCCGAGTTTTCCCGAGATCAGCGGCGCGATCGCCCATCTGCGCGACGTGCTCGGCGAGGAGCGCTACCAATCGCTGGCGATGACCGGTGCCACCATGACCACCACCGAGATCGCCGATTATGCATTCGAACAGATTGACCTGGCCCGAACGACCCTCGCCGACCAGACATGAAAGCCCCGGAATCAGCCCGTTTTGGGCACCTGCGCGTCTGCTCGCGCTAGAGAATCCGGCGCAACAACAGCGTCAGGCTGGTGTTCGCGTCGTCGAGGGGTTGCAGCGACCTGGCGCTGCGGCACTGGATGATGGCACCTTCGAGGGAGCTGACGATGAAGCTGCCGAGTGAGACGGCGGTCGCAGCGTCCACGCCCTTGGACTCGATCGAAGCAGCGATCACTCTGGCCCAGTCAGCAAACACCGTTGCCGAAGCTTCGCGCACCGCCAGGGCGTCCGGCCCTGCCTGGGCGGCCGCCACGATCGGACATCCGCCGGTGAAATCACTGTCGATCAGGTTGTGCTTCCAGCCTTCGATGAAGGCGCCGATCACGTCCTCAGCGGGCAGGGCCTGCGTCAACTCCTCGATCCTGGCGGTGATGATCCGCCCGGCCTCCAGCGTCGCCTGTTCCATCAGTTCCGTTTTTCCCGCTGGAAAGTGCTGGTAGATCGAGCCTCGGGCGGTATTACTGCGCTCCAGGAGATCGCTGAGGCCCGTCCCGTGAACGCCGTACTCACGCATCAACTCGATCGCGCTCAGAATGAGACGTTCCCGCGGGCCTGCCACCGCCGCCACCCCTCTCCATCACCGAATAGACCAGTCGGTCCATCCTAGTTGACCCCGCGTAGACCGATTGGTCTACGATGCCGAAATGCACAATCTGGCGATCTTCGGCAAACTCGCCCGAGTCTGCGCGAAGTATGCATGGGTGGTCCTCGGGGCGTGGCTGGCCCTGGCCGGCGTGCTCAATCTGGCCATCCCCCAGCTCGAGCGCACGGTGGCCGAGCACTCTGCGCCGTTCACCCCTGAGAGTCCGACCACCGAAACCCTCCGGCAGATGTCGCGCGACTTCGACGTCCCCGACACCACTGCCGTCGGCAGCATCGTGGTGTCCAGCGACCGGGTCCTCGGCACCGCCGACACCGACTACTACCGCGACCTGGTATCGCGACTGGTGGCCGACAAGGACGACGTCGCCTACGTGCTCGACACCTACGGCACCCGCGGACTGGAGGACCTCGGCCTGAGCCCCGACGGGAAGGCCATCCACCTGATCGTGGCAACCACCGGGGACGTCGGCTCGACCCGCGCGCACCGTTCCACCGAGAACGTCCGTGCCGTGGTCGAAGAACTTCCTCGCCCGGCCGGGCTCGACGTACATTTCACGGGCGCCGCACCGACGCTGTCGGATCTGTTCTCCGCCATCGACACCTCGCTGGCCATCATCACCGTGGTATCGGTCGTGCTGATCACGCTGCTACTGCTCGCCGTCTACCGGTCGCTCCTGACCGCGCTGATTCCCCTTCTCACCGTGGGCATTTCGCTGGCCGTGGCGCGGCCGGCCATATCGTGGCTGGGCGGACACGAACTGATGACGGTTTCGAACTTCACCATCGCGCTGGTCACCGCGATGGTGCTGGGCGCGGCCACGGACTACGGCATCTTCCTGCTGGCCAACTACCACGAGGGCCGACGACGAGGGCTGGGTGTCGACGACGCGGTGGCCCGCTCCGGTGCGCATACCGCAGGTATCGTCATTGCCTCCGCCCTGACCATTGCCGGGGCCGGAATGGCCATGATTTTCACCAAGATCGGGATGTTCCGCACCGCCGGGCCGCCCATCGCGCTCGCGATCGCGATAGCGGCGGCGGTCAGTCTGACGCTGACCCCCGCGGTCATGGCACTGTGGGGCCGGCGCGGTTATGCCGAACCCCGACCCCTCGATGAACGACGCTGGCGCAAGCGCGGTGCGGCCATCATCCGCCGGGCCCCGGCCCTCGTCGCCGCATCGTTGGCGTTCCTGCTCGCCACCAGTTCAGTGCTGTTCACGTTCGAACCGAACATCGACGAGAACGCCATGCAGTTGCGCGCCACCGACAGCAAGCGAGGCTACGAGGCCGTCTACCGCCATTGGGGCGTCAACGAGGGAGCCCCGGAATTCGTCACCGTCCGGGCTGACCACGACATGCGCAACACCAATGACCTGGCCGCGCTGGACCTGATCGCCATGTCCATCGGCAACCTTCCCCAGGTCGCCTACGTCCGCTCGATCACCCGGCCCGAGGGAAAACCCTTGCCCGAGACGGCCATCGGGTCTCAAACCGCGCAAGTCGGCGCCGGTCTGGCGGACGCCCACAATCGCGTCGAACAGGCCATACCGCAGCTGAAACGCCTGGCCTCAGGGGTCACCCAGCTGCACGACGGCTCCGCCGGCGCCGCCGAAAGGCTGCCCGAACTCGCCAAGGGCGCCCACGATCTCGTCACGCTCACCCGGAACCTGCTCGGCACCCTGGAATCCGCGAACCGGGTGGTAGACACCGTCTCTGACGGATCGCTCGATGTGTCCGCGGTCGTGCGCACCATGTCCGGCGCCACCGACGCACTGGAAGGTGCGGTGAACGAGATCGATGCCACCCGTGACAAATTGACCGTTCCCACGGCAGCCGTACACGCGGTGTTCGACCCACTCACGGCAGCCGACCCCGGCCCCGACTGCGCAGCGGACTGCATGCGCGCACGGCAGGCATTCGCCGACCTCAATGCGGCCACCGGCGGGAAGGCGCAGCTCGCGATCACCGGATTGACGCTCGCCGCCCCGCTGGTCCCCGAGCGCCCGGTGAGCACCGCGCTGGAAACGCTGCCCGACCTTCGCGCGGGTATCAAAGGCCTGCGGACCATGCTCGACCAGCTGGGCACCCGCACGCCCGAGCAGACGCGGGGCGATCTCAACCGGCTGATGTCCGGAATCAACGAACTGTCAACCGGTCTGGGCCAACTCACCACCGGGCTGGGCCAGGTCAAGTCCGGCACTGACACCATGATGGCGCTGACCACCGAACTCAGTGCGGGGCTCAACCGCGCGTCGGACTTCCTTCATCGGATGTCCGCCGACACGAGCACCGGCGCGGGCCGGGGTTTCTACCTGCCCGAGGAGGGCCGCGCGGACCGACGGTTCACCGCAGGTGAACGAATGCTCATCTCCCCCGACGGCCGCAGCGCCCGCATGATGGTGGTCTGGTCGGTCAACCCGTACGGCGCCGAGGCCATGGGCGCGGTGCCGGATGTCATCGCAGCGGCGAACAATGCCGCAACGGGAACCGTGCTGGAGCACGCCCAGATCAATTCGACCGGCCTGGCTTCGCTGTCCCAACGCCACCTCGACCAAACCTGGCGTGATTTCGCACTTTTCGGTGTCGTCGCAGTGGCAGCCGTGCTGTTGGTACTGATCGTGATGCTGCGCAGCCTGGTGGCGCCCGTGTTGATGATCGCCGCGGTCGTGCTGTCCTTCGGCGCTGCGGCGGGGATGTCGACCCTGATCTGGCAACACCTGATCGGCATCAGCCTGGACTGGTCGGTGTTCCCGGTGGCGTTCATGGCCCTGGTCGCCGTCGGCGCCGACTACAGCATGTTGTTCGCCGCCCGGATCCGCGAGGAATCCCACAGCGGAGTGACCAGCGGCATCATCCGAGGATTCGGCAGCACCGGCAGCGTGATCACCACCGCCGGAGTGGTTTTCGCGATCACGATGTTCGCCCTGACCAGCGGGACGGTGCTCAACCTGGTGCAGATCGGATCCACCATCGGCATCGGCCTGCTACTCGACATCACCGTGGTGCGGACCTACCTGGTTCCGGCCGCGATGAGCCTGCTGGGAGAGCGCATGTGGTGGCCGGCCCGCGCGTGACCCCCGCCTAGACAGCCGAAAGGCCAGTTATCGCACGCTTTTT
Organism: Mycobacterium shunyiense; assembly: GCF_058270075.1. NCBI lineage: Bacteria > Bacillati > Actinomycetota > Actinomycetes > Mycobacteriales > Mycobacteriaceae > Mycobacterium > Mycobacterium shunyiense. Next base: position 102,460 of record NZ_JBZDPU010000014.1, read on the forward strand.
CGCAACTTGCGTGCAATAACTGGCCAGTCGGTTCTGGAAAGGGTTAGGCCTCTTCGCTCAGGCGGTGCTTGAGAGCGTCGAACTCGTCCTTGATGCCGGTGGGCAGCTTCTCGCCGACGAACTCGAACCACTCTTCGATCAGCGGGAGCTCGGCCTTCCACTCCTCGGCGTTGACGGCCAGGGCCTCGTCCACGTCGGCGGGATCCACGTCGAGCCCGGACAGGTCCAGGTCCGCCGCGGTCGGCACGATGCCGATCGGCGTGCTCTTGCCGTCGGCCTTGTGCTCGATGCGCTCGACGGCCCACTTCAGCACGCGGCTGTTCTCACCGAAGCCCGGCCACAAGAAGCGGCCGTCGTCGCCACGGCGGAACCAGTTCACGAAGAAGACCGCGGGCATCTTGGACTCGTCGGCGTTCTTGCCGATGTTGATCCAGTGCTGGAAGTAGTCACCGACGTTGTAGCCCAGGAACGGCAGCATGGCCATCGGGTCGCGGCGCACGGTACCGACCTTGCCCTCTGCGGCGGCGGTCTGCTCGGAACCCAGAGTGGCTCCGATGAACACGCCGTGCTGCCAGTCGCGGGCCTGGGTCACCAGCGGGACCGTGGTCTTGCGACGCCCACCGAACAGGATGGCCGAGATCGGCACACCCTGCGGGTCGTCCCACTCCGGCGCCAGCGTCGGGCACTGGGAGATCGGGGTGCAGTAGCGCGAGTTCGGGTGCGCCGCTTTGGTTTCCGCCTCGCGCAGGTTCCAGTCCTGGCCCTTCCAGTCGATCAGGTGGTCGGGCTCGCCCTCCAGGCCTTCCCACCACACGTCGTTGTCGTCGGTCTTGGCGACGTTGGTGAAGACGGTGTTGCCCGCGGCAATCGTCTTCATCGCGTTCGGGTTCGAATCCCAGTTGGTGCCGGGCGCGACGCCGAAGAAACCGAACTCCGGGTTGACGGCGTAGAGGCGGCCGTCCTTGCCGAACCGCATCCAGGCGATGTCATCACCGACGGTCTCGGCACGCCAGCCGGGAATGGTGGGCTGCAGCATCGCGAGGTTGGTCTTGCCACAAGCCGACGGGAACGCCGCGGCGATGAAGTAGGCCTTGTTCTCCGGGGAGATCAGCTTGACGATCAGCATGTGCTCGGCGAGCCAGCCCTCGTCATGCGCCATGGCCGAGGCGATGCGCAGCGAGTAGCACTTCTTGCCCAGCAGCGCGTTACCGCCGTAACCCGAGCCGAAGCTCATGATCTCGCGGGTCTCCGGGAAGTGGGTGATGTACTTCGTGTCGTTGCACGGCCACGGCACATCCTTCTGACCGGGCTCCAGCGGTGCACCGATCGAATGCAGCGCCTTGACGAAGAAGCCGTCGTCACCGATCTTGTCGAGCGCGGCCTGGCCCATGCGGGTCATGGTGCGCATCGAGACCACGACGTACTCGGAGTCGGTGATCTCCACGCCGAGCTTGGGATCCTCGGCGTCGAGCGGACCCATGCAGAACGGCACCACATACATGGTGCGGCCGCGCATCGAACCGCGGTAGAGGTCGGCCAGGATCCCGCGCATCTCGGTGGGATCCATCCAGTTGTTGGTGGGGCCGGCATCGATCTCGCGCTCGGAGCAGATGAAGGTGCGTGATTCGACGCGGGCGACGTCGGACGGATCGGAGAGCGCCAGGTACGAGTTCGGCTGCTTCTCTTCGTTCAGCTTCTGGAAAGTGCCCGCCTCGACCAGGTGGGCCGCCAGACGGTCGTACTCCTCGGCGGACCCGTCGGCGAAAACCACCCGGTCAGGCTGAGTCAACTCTGCGACCTCCTGAACCCAGGCCAGCAGTCCCTGATGTTTCGTCGGTGCGGTGTCCAGACCCGGAATGGTCGCTGAGGTCATCAAATTCTCCTGCGTAGGTTTGTGTAACCCAACCCGCGTCACGACGCGATCACGGCTACCCCTTGGGTAGAGGTTAACGCGGGTGACATACCCACGGTGAACCAGTGGTATGTCCGATCACTCACAGGAACGATTCAGATCAACGTTATCAGCTGGTTACTCGTCAGTAGCATCGCTGTTGCCGTACAAATCGGCCCGGACCGCGTCCAGCGCGCGCTGTAGTGGCGGGATCCGCCGGTCCCGCTGAGCCGCCGCCCGCGCGGTGGCGATGGCATGTTCCCGCAGTTCGGCGTCCATCGCGGCGGTCTTCTCCGCCGCCGCGGCGCTGTCGGCTTCCTCCCGGGCCGCCTGCTCGGTGGTAAGTGCGGATTCCGCAGCGAGCACCCGCGTGGCGACGAGTTGTTCCACCGCCGAACGCAGCGTCGTGGTGATCTCGCCGACCCAACGATCCAGCACCGCCCGGTCGTGCAACAGCGCGCGGGTGCCGACCACCCAGACCGCCAGGAGCAGCCCCACCACCGCGCCGACCACGAGTCCGGCCACTGCCAGCCGCGGCGCCGCACCGACCAGCAGCCGACTGACCGCCACCGCGACGCCCAGTCCGAACCCCGCCCCCAGAACCAGCATCAGCCGGGTCTCGGGTGTGCGGGATTTCAGCGGTGGCGGCGGCAGGTGGGGCACCGCCGGCTGAGCCGGCAATCCAGTCACCGCCGGCTGAGCCGGCAATCCAGTCACCCCCGGCCGAGCCGGCAGCTCGGGCAGGGCCAGCTCCAGTTCTGTCGCGACGCCGCGTAGGTGTGCGGTGATGCCCTCGTCAACCTCGCCGACAACCTCGCCGGCGCGCTGACGGGCGTACTCCTCGAACGTCGCGATCCGGCGACGGCTGATGCCTGCGACATCCTCCTGCAGTTCGGTGCGAACCGAATTGCAGCGATTACGGGCGAAGTAGCCGAGTTGAACCCGGGCCTGCTGCATCTGACTGCGCAGCGCGATGCTGCGTTCGGTGCGGGTCAGCCTCCGGGCCCGGGCCACCTCTGCGCGACGCTCCCGCAGCACATCCACCCGCGCCTGGCGGTCCGCCCCCGACCCGTCGGCCTCGTAGCGGCCGATCACTGCTTCCAGACGAGTTTCCCAGGCGCGCAACCTGTTCCGGCGAGCCATATCGGGATCGACCAACCGGCCGGACAGCAGGTCGACGAGTTCGTCGAGTTGCGGTTCGCCGAGATCGGGTGCCGCCGAAACCCCCACCCAGGGCATGCGCTCGTAGCGCTCGTCGCGTCCACTCAGGATCGCCGCGTCGGCGTCGCGTACGTCGCGCCAGTCGCGGTAGGCATCGATCTTGGACACCACGCCGACCACCAGGTCGGTGTAGCGCGACGCCAAATCAACCAGGGCACAGTCGGATTCGGTGATCGGAGCGGCCGCCGAAACCACGAAGACCACGGCCGCCGGCGCCTCACCGGCGACCAGTTCGGTGGATTCCACGAAAGTGGTCTGCGGCATCCGCTCCCGCAACGCCGCCATCACGCTGGTCGATCCGGCCAACCACGGACCGGCCACCAGCACCGCGTCGCGGGTCTCCACCCCCGGCGAGTTCAGGCCGGGATCGATCGCCGCCACCACGGCGTCAGCCGCCGCCACCGCATCCGCCACGGCCTCGTCCCGGGCCGTACCCACGTCGGTCATCGTTCCTTACCCGCCGCACCCAACAGTCTCAGTGACCCTCGCACAATGTCGTCGCCACAACTACGGTGCAGGGCATTCACCGGACCGTCACGGTAGCGCCGCCAGTGCCGGGCCCGGCACAGGTGGGCGTCACGGTCGGCGCCGGGATCCACCGTCAGCCCATCGGCCTGCACCACGTCCACGGCTGCGGCCATCAGCGCGATCACCGTCTCGTCGGCGGCCAGGAAGCGGCCCACGGCCGGACCGCCGACCGCGCGCAGCTCAGCCAGCGCCCACCGCACCCGTTGGTACCGGACCGAGGCGGCTGCAGTATCGATGTCCGCGACCACCCGGTCGACCTCACTGAGCCGCCGCAACAACTCCGGCAAGCTCTCGGCGGTTGCGCCGCGCCTCAGCGCCAGCGTGGTGTGCGCGATCCCGAACCGGTCGAGACGGTTCAGCAGCTCGGCGCGCACCGGCCCGTCCACCCGGTGCGGAACAGAGACGAAGGCGTCCACCGACGTCAGGTCCGCGGGTTCGGCAGCCAGCAGTCGGAGTGCGTCTACCAGCGGCTCCGGTAGGACCGACCGGCTCAGCAGCGCGATCATCGGCGTCACCGACACTCCGGCCAACTCCTGCAGACGTCTGGACCGGTGACGGGCGGTCGCGATCGGACCGCCGGGTCCGGACCCGGCCAGGTCGGCCTTGTTGAGGACGACGAGCGTCGGGCGTCCCGCCCGGTTCAACGCTGCGAGCAGGGCCTCATCCTCGGGTTTGAGCACCTCCGCGATGACGACGACCGTGACGTCGCCGCTTTCGGCGATCTCCAGACCTGCGCCGGCAAGCGCGTCCTCCACTGTGCTCACGCCGACGCCTCGACGTCCCCGCACACCCACCGTCAGGGGAGCCGTCACCCGCGCAACGATCTCCGCCAACCGCGCATCGCCGTCACGGTCGGCAAAGCGTGTGAGCTCGTCTGCGAAAATCTGGCGGCCTTCCCTACGCGGTGACGGGCGCAACCCCGGTGCCTCACGAAAAATCGTGACATGACCCGGACGGACTCGCGAACGGATGTTTGAGCCCTGGCAGCTGGAGGCAACTGTTGGGTATCAATCTCTACCACGATGCGGGCACACCGCCCCCGATAAGAGACCATGGACGGATGCACCCGTCCAGGTCCGACGTCGGTGGGCCGGCGTCGGCAGATGAGGCGGCCGACGTGCCGCCTGCCCAGCCGCACCGTTTTCCCCGGGTGACCAGCTTCCGCACCCGGCGGTCGACGCTGTCGCCCGCCCAGCAACAAACCTGGGAGCGGCTGTGGCCTGAGCTCGGCATCCAGGCCCGTGACGAGGACTCGCAACCGGTCGTCGACCTCGACACCAGGGCCTGGTTCGGCCGCTCGGCCCCGCTGATCCTGGAGATCGGCTCCGGCACCGGTACCTCCACTCTGGCCATGGCCCAGGCCGAGCCCGATTTCGATGTCGTCGCGGTCGAGGTCTACCGCAAGGGCCTGGCCCAACTGCTGAGCGCTATCGACCGCACCAACCAGACGTCGGCCCCCGTCACCAATATCCGCCTGGTCCGGGGGGACGGCGTCGACGTGCTCGAGCACATGTTCACCAGCGGGACCCTGACCGCGGTCCGGGTGTACTTCCCGGATCCCTGGCCCAAGGCCCGCCACCACAAGCGCCGCCTGCTGCAGCCGGCCACGGTGGCGCTGATCGCCGACCGGTTGCGTCCCGGCGGAATCCTTCATGCGGCCACCGATCACGCGGGATATGCCGAGCACATCGCCGAGGTCGGCGACGCCGAGCCCCGGTTGCGCCGGGTCGAGGCGGGCGCGGCCCTGCCCGTCTCGGTCGAGCGTCCGGTCACCAAGTACGAGCGCAAGGCATTGGCCGGTCCCGACGTCACCGAGCTGGTGTGGGAGAAACTGCCATGAGTGTGACCGAAGACATGCACGACGACACCGCGCAGGTAGAGGCCCGATCGAGCGCAGGCTCCGACACGCCGGACGGCACGCCCGCACGCCGCGTGTTGCTGGTGTGGGATGCGCCGAATCTCGACATGGGGCTGGGCGCGATTCTGGGTGGCCGCCCGACGGCCGCGCATCGTCCCCGCTTCGACGCGTTGGGGCGCTGGTTGCTCGCGTACGCCTCTGATCTGGTCGCCGAAAGCGGCGATGACGGAGATGTCTCGCTGGAACCCGAAGCCACTGTCTTCACCAACATCGCGCCAGGTAGCGCCGATGTGGTGCGCCCATGGGTGGAAGCGTTGCGTAACGTGGGTTTCGCCGTCTTCGCAAAACCGAAGATCGACGACGACAGCGACGTCGACAGCGACATGCTCGACCACATCGCCCTGCGTCGCAGCGAGGGATTGGCAGCAGTTCTGGTTGCCTCGGCTGACGGACAGGCGTTCCGGCATCCACTCGAAGAAATAGCCCGTGAGGGCACCCCGGTGCAGGTGCTCGGATTTCGCGAACATGCGAGCTGGGCGTTAGCGTCGGATACCTTGGAGTTTGTCGACCTGGAGGACATTCCTGGTGTGTTCCGGGAACCGTTGCCACGGATCGGCCTGGACTCGCTGCCCGAGCAGGGAGCATGGCTGCAGCCGTTCCGGCCGCTGTCCTCGCTACTGACCGCACGGGTATGACAACTGAAGACCTTCGTCGAAGCCATGCGCGGGTCACCACAAGTTTTGAAGCGAAATGTTAAAGCGTTAGGAGCCTAAGTGTTCGCCTGGTGGGGTCGAACGGTGTACCAGTTCAGGTACATCGTCATCGGTGTCATGGTGGCGCTGTGCCTAGGTGGCGGCGTCTACGGCGCCAGTCTCGGAGAGCACGTCACCCAGAGTGGTTTCTACGACGAGGGCAGCCAGTCGGTCCAGGCGTCGCTGTTGGGCGACGAGGTCTACGGCCGCGATCGAACCAGCCACGTTGTCGCGATCCTGACGCCGCCGGATGACAAAAAGGTCACCGACAAGGCGTGGCAGAAGACGGTCACGGAAGAACTCGACAAAGTCGTCGCCGACCACCCGGACCAGGTCCAGGGTTGGGTCGGCTGGCTGAAGGCGCCTGACGTCGCCTCGCTCGCCGCGATGAAGACCGAGGACGGACGTCACACCTTCATCAGCGTCCCCCTCAAGGGCGACGACGACGACGCGATCCTGAAGAACTACCAGGCCGTCGAACCCGATCTGCAACAGGTCAACGGCGGCGACATCAAACTCGCCGGCCTCAACCCGCTGGCCAGCGAACTGACCGGCACCATCGGCACCGACCAGAAACGGGCCGAGCTCGCGATCGTGCCCTTGGTGGCAGTCGTGCTGTTCTTCGTCTTCGGCGGTGCGGTTGCCGCCGCCCTCCCCGCGATCATCGGTGGCCTGACCATCGGCGGTGCGCTGGGCATTCTGCGGTTCACCGCCGAATTCGGACCGGTGCACTTCTTCGCCCAGCCCGTCGTGACGATGATGGGCTTCGGTATCGCCATCGACTACGGCCTGTTCATCGTGAGCCGGTTCCGAGAGGAACTCGCCGAGGGTTATGACACCGAGGCCGCAGTACGCAGATCGGTGATGACCTCCGGCCGAACCGTGGCGTTCTCCGCGGTGATCATCGTGGCATCCTCGCTGCCACTGCTGCTGATCCCGCTCGGATTCCTGAAGTCGATCACGTACGCGATCATCGCCTCGGTCATGTTGGCGGCATTCCTGTCGATCACGGTGCTGCCGGCCGTCCTGGCCATCCTCGGACCCCGCGTCGACGCCCTGGGTGTCACCACGCTGCTGAAGATCCCGTTCCTGGCCAACTGGCCGTTCTCCCGCCGGATCATCGACTGGTTCGCCGAGAAGACCCAGAAGACCAAGACCCGCGAAGAAGTCGAACAAGGGTTCTGGGGCCGACTGGTCAACATCGTGATGAAACGGCCCATCGCCTTCGCCACCCCGATCTTGGTCGTGATGACCCTGCTGGTCCTTCCGATCGGCTCGCTCACGCTCGCGGGTATCAGCGAGAAGTACCTGCCGCCGGACAACGCGGTGCGCCAGTCGCAGGAGCAGTTCGACAAGCTCTTCCCCGGGTTCCGCACCGAACAGATCACCCTGGTGATGCAGCGCCAGGACGGTGAGCCGATCACCGACGCCCAGATCGCCGACATGCGGGCCAAGGCGATGACCGTCTCGGGCTTCACCGATCCGGACAACAATCCGGACGCCATGTGGAAGGAACGCGCGGCCACCGACAGCGGTTCGAAGGACAAGTCGGTCCGGGTGATCCAGAACGGCCTGGTCAACCGTGGCGACGCGGCGACGAACATTTCGGACCTGCGGGCCCTGCAGCCCCCACACGGCATCGACGTGTTCGTCGGTGGCACCCCCGCCCTGGAACAGGACTCGATCCACAGTCTGTTCTCCAGATTGCCGCTGATGGTGACGATCCTGGTCATCACCACCACGGTGCTGATGTTCCTGGCGTTCGGATCGATCGTGCTACCGGTCAAGGCCGCGTTGATGAGTGCCCTGACGCTCGGTTCGACGATGGGCATCCTGACCTGGATGTTCGTCGACGGCCACGGGTCAGGGATATTGAACTACACGCCACAGCCACTGATGGCACCGATGATCGGTCTGATCATCGCGGTGATCTGGGGTCTGTCCACCGACTACGAGGTGTTCCTGGTCTCCCGCATGGTGGAGGCCCGAGAACGCGGCATGTCGACCGCCGAGGCCATCCGCATCGGTACCGCGACCACCGGTCGCCTCATCACCGGTGCCGCCCTGGTGCTGGCGGTGGTGGCCGGTGCGTTCGCCTTCTCCGACCTGGTGATGATGAAGTACCTGGCGTTCGGTCTGCTCATCGCACTTCTGTTGGACGCCACGGTCATCCGTATGTTCCTGGTGCCGGCCATCATGAAGCTGCTCGGCGACGATTGCTGGTGGGCTCCGCACTGGATGAAACGCATCCAGGAGAAGCTCGGCCTCGGTGAGACCGAACTGCCCGACGAGCGCAAGCGCCCGATGGCGCAGGACTCCGGCGAGGACCCCCGCGCACTGGCCGGTGCCGGTGCCCTGCCGGCACCACCGCGGCCCCACGATCCGACGCACCCGGCGGCCGAACCGATGCGCCCGCTGATGCCTCGGACCAACGCCCCCTCGGCTGCGGGCACCGCCCGTATCACCCCGCCGCAGCGGCAACCCGAGCAGCAGCCACCGCAGCCCAGCCAGGAGCCGTCCACCACCCGGTTCGCCATGGCCCGTAACGCCGTGCGCAACGCGGTGAACACGGCCGTCAACACGGTCAACACCGCGACCGGCAACACCAACGCCAACACAGAGCGCACCCCGCAGCCTCCGGCGGGACGGCCTGCCGGAGGTCCGGCGGGACCTCCGCAGCGCGAAGATCGCGAGATCGAGTCGTGGCTGGGTGCATTGCGTGGCGGCCCGGCCAAGGGTGGTCCGTCCAACGGCACCCCGCCGCCTCCCCCACCACCGGCGCCAGGGCCGCCACCGCGACCGTCGGCTGATGCCACCCGCGCGATGCCGCAACAGCAGCACCGTCCGCCTGCCGGTGGTGAGGCTGCGCCGACGACGGCGTTCAACGCGCAGCGTCCGGGACCGGCTCCCGGCCCGAATCCGGCGCCGCGCCAACGTGATCAGGATCCGTCGACCCAGAAGTTCAACCCACACGACGACGAACCTCCGCGTCGCGGCGGCGGGATGAGTGCGCAGGATCTGTTGCGCCGTGAAGGCCGCCTGTAAGAGCTCGCTGATCGAACGTCGGCCTGTGTTCGTCGATTCACCCGAATCTCGACCACAGGCCGACGTTCGGCGCTAATCCCCCGGGTCGTCCGGCGGCGGCACCGCAACCACCGTCCCTTCGGCTTCCTCCTGCCTGGCCTGCTCGGCGTCGGGGTCGTCGGCCAGCAGCACCCGCGTCGCGCTGTTGATGAACGCCACCGTGGGCACCGCGAGCAGGGCACCGACAATGCCGGCCAGGACACCGCCGCCCGCGATGGCCAACACCACCGCCAGCGGGTGGATCGACACCGCACGGCCCATCACCAGCGGTTGCAGCACATGTCCCTCCAGCTGCTGCACCGCGATGATCAGCCCAAGCGTGATCAGGGCGTAGACAAACCCCTTGGCCAGCAGTGCCACCACCACCGCCAGGAATCCGGCGACCACCGCACCGACCAGCGGGATGAACGCGCCCATGAAAACCAGCGAGGCCAGTGGCAGCGCCAATGGGATACCCATGATCGCCAGGCCGGTGCCGATGCCGACCGCATCGACGAGGGCCACCAGGAACGTGGCTCGCATGTAGCCGCCCAGCGAGTGAAAACCGGCCCGCCCGGCGTCCTGGACCCGTTCACGCACATGGCCCGGGAACACCTTGGTGACGAACGCGAAGATGCTGCGCCCGCCCTGCAGCAGGAAAATCAGCGTGAACAACACCAACAGCGCGCCGGTGAGCAGTTCGGTGAGAGTGCCCGCGGTGGACAACGCCCCGGTGGTGAGTTTCTCCTGGTTGCGTTGCAGCGCCTCGATCGCGGTGTTGCCGGCCTGGTCGATCTGCTCCTTGCTCAGCTGCAGCGGACCGTTGATCAGCCAGTTGCGCAGCCCGTCGATGCTTCGGGTCACCTGTTCGACGAGTTGCGGTGCGCCCTCGATGAATTGGGAGATGACGAAGCTCAGGATGCCGCCCACCACCGCGAAACTCGCGAGCAACACCAGGGCGACGGCAGCGCCGCGCGGGGCTCCCCGGCGGTCCATGAAGTCGACCGCGGGCAGTAGCAACGCCGCGACCATGGTGGCCAGTGCCACCGGCACCACGATCACCTCTAGGTGTTTGATCAGCCACAGCAGCGCCACGACGGCCGCCAGGATGACCAGCAGACGCCATGACCACGCCGCGACCTTCCGGACGAACGGCGTAACGGCCTCATCAGCAACAGGGTCCAGTGCCATGTCGGTAGCGTAATGCGGCGCGCCGCCGTAACCGGTGAGGTCGTCGCGACCAGCGCGGTTACCCTGTAGGGCGTGTCACAGGACGCGCCGGCCGACACAGCCCGGGACCGGGCCGGCTCCACGCGCGGCAAGTACTGGTGGGTGCGCTGGGTGGTCATCGCACTCGCGGTGACGGTGCTCGCCGTCGAAGTGACCCTGGTCTGGGACCAACTGGCGAAGGCCTGGCGCAGCCTGCTCACCGCAAACGGGTGGTGGGTGCTGGCGGCAGTGGGCGCCGCGATGGCCTCGATGCACAGCTTCGCCCAGATCCAGCGGACGTTGCTGCGCTCGGCCGGGGTGCCCGTCAGGCAATGGCGCTCGGAGGCCGCGTTCTACGCCGGCAACGCGCTGTCCACCACCATGCCCGGCGGCCCGGTGCTCTCCGCGACGTTCGTCTATCGCCAACAACGCATCTGGGGCGCGTCACCGCTGGTGGCCTCGTGGCAGCTGGTGATGTCGGGGGTGCTGCAGATCGTCGGCCTGGCGCTGCTGGGCCTCGGTGGGGCGCTCATGCTGGGTGCCAGCAAAAACCCCCTGTCACTGATCTTTTCGCTCGGCGCGTTTCTGGCGATCATCCTGCTGGCCCAGGCGGTGGCGACCAGACCGGAATTGATCGACGGCATCGGCGCCAAGGTGTTGTCGTGGGTGAACTCGTTGCGCGGCAAGCCGGCCAACACCGGGCTGGCCAAGTGGCGCGAAATCCTGCAGCAACTCGAGTCGGTCAGTCTGGGCCGGCGGGATCTCGCGGTGGCGTTCAGTTGGTCGATGTTCAACTGGGTCGCCGACGTGGCCTGCCTGGCTTTCGCGTGCTACGCCGCAGGCGGTCATCCGTCGCTGGCCGGGGTCACCGTCGCCTACGCCGCGGCCCGGGCCGTGGGGTCCATCCCGTTGATGCCGGGGGGCCTGCTGGTGGTGGAGGCCGTTCTGGTGCCGGGTCTGGTCTCCTCCGGAATGACGCTGGCCTCGGCCATCTCGGCGATGCTCATCTACCGCCTGGTCAGCTGGATCTTCATCTCCACGATCGGCTGGGTGGTGTTCTTCTTCATGTTCCGCACGGAGAAGGACATCGATCCGGACGCCGGCGGGCCGGCAATGCGGCCAAGCGCCGGCGGGCCGGCAATGCGGCCAAGCGCCGGCGGGCCGGCAATCCAGCAAGACGCCGGCGGGCCGCCGATACAGCCACAGGATCCCGACTGCCCAAAACCCGAATCCGAGCGCTAGGAGACGTCATGCGAATCCGGTATCCGATCGCGGTGCTCGTGCTGACCCTCGCCGGGTGCTCGTCGGCGGAGACTCCACAGTCGGAGTCGCCTACGACCACCACTCCGCCGCCGGTGGTCACCCCGGTGGTGGGATCGGTTCTGGCCGAACCGGTCCCGGTGGCGGCCACCGATGGCCGTACCCACCTGGCCTACGAGTTGATGCTGACCAACACCTCGCCGGGCGTCGTCACCCTCAATTCACTGAGCACCGCGACCGGCGACCGCAAGCTGCTGACCCTGTCCGGCGACAGCCTCAAGTACTGGACCAGGGCCGTGGGTAACTCCGCTGTCGGAACCAATGTGCTCGGCCCCGGGCAGAGTGCCTACGTGTGGCTGGACGTGATCGCCGACGATCCGACGCAGGTGCCCACCGAGCTCACCCACGAACTCGGGATCACCGTGGCCAAACCGATGCCGCCACTTGTCCCGCCCACCCTGACCGAATCCGTGGCGCCCGTGTCGGTGCAGACCCGCAAGCCGGTGTCCATCTCCCCGCCGCTGACCGGCGACAACTGGGTCGACGCCAACAGTTGCTGCGATATGACACCGCACCGCATGGCGCTCAACCCGATCAACGGAAAAGTCTGGGCGGCTGAGCGATTCGCGATCGACTACGTGCAACTCGGCGCCGACGGCCGGATCTTCGCCGGGGACCGGGCGAAGGTGGCGAGCTACCCGTATTTCGGCTCGGAGATCCACGCGGTCGCCGACGGGCCGGTGGTGGCGGTGCTCGACGGCCTCAACGAGCAGGTTCCCGGTGTCACGCCGAAGGGTCTGACCCTGCAGCAGTACGGCGGCAACCACATCGTGCAGGACATCGGTGACGGCAACTACGCCTTCTACGCGCATCTGCAGCCGAACAGCCTCAAGGTCAAGCCCGGTGACAAACTCAGCACCGGGCAGGTCATCGGTGCCCTGGGCAACTCCGGCAACTCCGATGCGCCGCATCTGCACTTCCATGTGATGGACGGGCCGGATCCGTTGGCGTCCAATGGCTTACCATTTACCTTCAAATCGTTCCGGCTGGATTCCCGGCTCACCTCGCTGAGCGCCGCCGACGCACTCTTCGACGGGAAGCCGGCCGCACGGCAACCGGGCTTCGCCGAGCGCGACCAAACCGACGTCAGCCCACTGGTACTGGATGTGATGACCTATGCGACGAGCTAGCGGCACGGCCTTCCTGGTCGACCTCATCTGTGTGGTGGTGTTCTGCACCATCGGCCGGCGCAGCCACGCCGAGGGCCTCACGGTCGCCGGTGTGGCCGAGACCGCGTGGCCGTTTCTGACCGGCACCGTGGTCGGTTGGTTGCTCTCCCGCGGCTGGCAGCGGCCGACGTCGTTGGCGCCCACCGGGATCGTGGTGTGGATCAGCACGGTGGTGGTCGGCATGGTGCTGCGCAAACTGACCTCCGCCGGCGTGGCCGTCAGCTTCATCATCGTCGCGTCCCTGACGACCGCGCTGCTGCTGTTGGGCTGGCGCGCGGTGGCGGCCGGGCTGCGGCGCCGTCAATCCGCCTGAGCCGCGTTCCCAGTCGATGAGCCCGACATGGCCACGGTCAACCTGGCCCGCAGACCACCGAGAGGTCCGTCGGACAACGTGATCTCGCCGCCATGCAACTGAGCCTGTTGGGCCACCAGCGCCAGGCCCAGCCCGGAGCCGCCTGCCATCGCGGTGCTGCCCCGTCGGAATCTGCCCAGGACGGTCTGGTGCTCCTCGACCGGTAGCCCGCGCCCGTTGTCGTCGACCGTGATGACCAGGAACTCGCTGTCGCGGTGCGCGGTCAGCACGATCCGGGTGGCCTCGCCGTGGACAACCGCATTGCGCACCAGGTTGTCCACCGCGATGCGCAGCCCGCCGGGCCAGCCCATCACCAGGCCGATGTCGTCGGCGACGTGGACGTCGATCCGGACATGCTCGCTGCCCCGGGTGTTCTCTCTGACCACCCGGTCGAGCAGATCGGCGATGTCGATCAGTTCGCGGTCCTCGGCCTGGGCAAGTTGGCCCGAGGCGAGCTGCCCCAGCGCGGTGATGATCGCCTCGACCCGGCGTTGTGCCCTGGAAAGATCGGCGACCACCTCGTCACGCTCGGACTCTGGCAGGTTGTGGATTCGCAGGGTGTCGAGATCTGCGCGCATCGCGGTCAGGGGGGTGCGCAGCTCGTGTGCGGCGTTGGCGGCGAAATCCTGCGCAGCCTGAAGCGAATTGGTGGTGGCGCGCTGCGCGGCAGCGAGCCGGGTGAGCATGCCCGCCATGGCCTCCGACAGGTCCTCGGCCTCCCGTACGCCGCGCACCTTCGGCATCGTGTCGGTGCCGCTGTCCAGTTTCGAGGTGTGCTCGGTGAGCTTGCGCAGCGGTCGGATGGCCGGACCCGCCAACAGCCAGCCCAACCCACCGGCCACCAGGACGGTGGCCACACCGAACGCGCTGTACAGCGGAATCCTGTTGGGGCTCAACAAGATACTGTCGGCACGGATACCGATGGACATCAACACTCCGCCGTGCTGGTCCACGTGGACGGTGCGCACCCGGTAATCGACGCCGTTGACCTCGACGGTCTCGGTTCCCGGCGGCAGCTCGGGCAACTGGAAGCCCCGCTGGAACACCACCTGCCCCGTTGAACGCGACCGGCCGGTGGTCAACACGCCACGCGTCGGATCCTGGAGGTGCTCGGGGTTGATGCTGGCGTCGACGATCGAATCGAGCCTGCGGTCCAACTGCGCAGAGTCGTTGTTGGCCAACACCACTGACGTCAGGATGGTGAACACCGCGACGACCGCCGCGGCGGCCAGCGCCGAGGCCACCGCGACCCTGGTGCGCAGCGACGCGGAACGGATGAAGCCGAAGATCCGCACCTACTGCTGGTTCCTCACGGCATCTGGTTCCCCCACCGAATCGATCACCTGGCCCTCAGGCATCTTCCCGCAGCACGTACCCGATCCCCCGGACGGTATGGATCACCCGGGGCACATCGGGGCGCTCGAGCTTGCGCCGCAGATACGAGATGAACACGTCGGCCACGTTGGTATCCACGTCGAAGTCGTATCCCCAGACCAGCTCGAGGAGTCGCTGCCGGGACAGGACCACGCCGGTGTTCTCCGCCAACACGGCCAGCAGATCGAACTCCCGCTTGGTCAGGTCGACACGATCGCCGCCGACGAACACCAACCGCCGCGCGGTGTCGATGGTCAACGCCCCGACGGTCATGGTGTCCGACGGACGGTCGGTGTGGCTCGCCCGACGCAACAACGCGTTGAGACGTGCCACGAGTTCACCGAGGTCGAACGGTTTCGTCAGGTAGTCGTCCGCACCGGCTTCCAGTCCCGCGATGCGGTCGTTGACCGTGTCACGCGCCGACAACACGCAGATGGGGATCTCGTTACCCAGTGCCCGCAGGGCGGTGACCACGGCGACGCCGTCGAGTTCCGGCATCTGGACGTCGAGAACGAGCGCGTCGTGCGACTCGTTCGACAACAGGCGCAGTGCCTCCTTGCCGGACGCCGCGACCCGGACGTCGAACCCCGAATGCCGCAATCCGCGGGCAACCGAAGTGCGCACATCCGGGTCGTCGTCGACCATCAGCACCGTGCGGTTCACGCTCTCGGGTGTCACGTGTCCTTCGCCGCTGGCGGGGGTAGCTTCCACCCGCACTCGGTTACGGGATGGAGGGAGCCGGAGCTTCGCCGCAGCGGTTCTTCAGGTCTACCAGCGGCTGGCGGATACCGGTCAGCTCGGCCTTGGTCTGCGGGTTTGCTTCGAGGTAGTCGTGCACCTTGGTCTTGACCTCCTCGCGCGGCAGGCCTTCCAGGCTGGTGAAGAAGTTGTTCACGTCGGGATGGGTGAACAGGTAGGCCGAAGTCGATGCCGATACGCCCGAAGCCACGCCTGCCAGATCGGCTGCGCTGCAGTTGGGAGGGTTGTTCGCCGGGTCGTCGGCAAGCGCCGAC
Organism: Mycobacterium shunyiense; assembly: GCF_058270075.1. NCBI lineage: Bacteria > Bacillati > Actinomycetota > Actinomycetes > Mycobacteriales > Mycobacteriaceae > Mycobacterium > Mycobacterium shunyiense. Next base: position 118,210 of record NZ_JBZDPU010000014.1, read on the forward strand.
GGGATGGCGCCGAACAGCATCGCACCGGCTACAGCGCCGGCGCCGGCCACGCCAGCTACCACGCGCCGCGCATTTCGGGCCGAGAGCAACATGGTCAAGCTCCTTCATCGGATGGGGAAGGCCGTAACCCCAAACGGTTATCGGCTCAAGAAAGCTAAGCAGAATCCGTGACGACTTTCCTGCCTTGTGCGCAAACCGTCACGCCGGGCCGCGAACCCGCAGCTCAACGGTGTCGCCGCCGCGACGCGACGACGGAGGAGCTAGCGCGTCGAGGCCGTCGCGGGTCCCGGAAGCGGACCGGAGCCCGGTCGGACGGCCGAGGCCGCAGGAGATTGCGCAGGCATCGCGACGCCGGGCACTCCGACGTTCTGCGCCGAGGGCAGCGCCCCCGGCAAACCACTTGTGGCCGCCCCGGTCTGTGATTGGGTGGCCTGCACCAGCCCCATCAGCTGCGGCAGCGTGACCGGCAACTTGCAACGCGCTCCCAGGACGGTCAGGGGCTGCTGCAACTGCTGGATGTCCTTGGCAGCCTGCGGGTTGGCATCGAAGTAGGTCTTGAGCGCCGCGATCGACTGCGCTCCGCCCTGCTGCTGACTGATGGTGGTCAGAGCCTGGTTGGTCTGCGGATGGGTATCGAGGTAGTTGCCGATGTTGGTGGCCACCCCGCCCGCGGTTCGGGCGACCTCACTGGCCGCGCACGGATCGCTCGCAGCCGTGGCCGACGGGACCATGAGCGCGGCCGCCGTCGCACCGCCTGCCGCGATCGCCGCGAACGCGACGGCCAGCGAGCGGCGCAATCCACCGTTGGTCGGTTGCACTGGAGAACTCCTTCAGCGTGGGCCCCGGCGCACACGTCAGCCGGGGTCGTCTTTGGCTATGTCGCCGGACAGCGCTGTTCTGTTAGCGACGGTGACGTAACGCTATCGGGGTCAGCTGTGGATATTGCTGTGAGAAGTCTCAGGGCGATCTCAGAACCCGCAGAGAGCGGGCCACATTACACCTCTAGAGGTACGCTCTGGCTGACACAAGCCAGGACACGCCCAGCCACGTCGGGGGGAGAAAGCGGGGACCTCGCATCCAGCAGTTCATGATGCGCTTGAGCAGCTATCTGCGCAGATTCCGCTGGGCGGTTTTCGCGACATGGTTGTTGCTTCTGGTGCCCTCGATCTACCTCGCGATCAACCAGTCGTCCAATCTGACCGGCGGCGGTTTCGACGTCGAGGGTTCACAGTCGCTCCACGTCCAGCGGCAGCTCGAGGAACATTTCCCGGATCAGGGCGCGTCCCCGCTTGCCCTGATCGCCTCGCCCCGCGCGGACGCCTCGTTCCAGGACATGAACGCCGCGGTGGCCACGCTGGAGAAGATCGCGGGCCAGGTGCCCAGCGTCAAGATCGTCCCGAATCCGCAACAGCCCGCCCCGCAGCCGGACCGGCCCTATGTCATCACCCTGCAGCTGGACTTCAACAACACCGGTGCGGTGGACGTGGCCAAACAGCTGCGCCAGAAGGTCGGGGTGCACGGCGAAGACCCCGGTGAGAGCGAGAACGGCAAGGTCAAGTTCTACGTCATCGGGCAGGGCGCCCTCGGCGCGGCCGCCACCCAGGCAACCAAGCACGACATCGCCGCCGCCGAGAAGTGGAACCTGCCGATCGTGTTGATCGTGCTGTTGGCGGTGTTCGGCTCGCTGGCCGCCGCGGCGCTGCCGCTGGTGCTCGGTATCTGCACGGTCGTGGTCACCATGGGCCTGGTCTATCTGCTGTCGATGTACACGCAGATGAGCGTGTTCGTCACCTCGACGGTGTCGATGTTCGGCATCGCCCTGGCCATCGACTACTCGCTGTTCATCCTGATGCGGTACCGCGAGGAATTGCGCGCCGGCCGCGACCCGGCCGATGCGGTCGACGCCGCGATGGCCACCTCCGGTCTGGCGGTGGCCCTGTCGGGCCTCACCGTGATCGCCTCGGTCACCGGCATCTACATCATCAACACCCCGGTGCTGGTGTCGATGGCGACCGGCGCGATCCTGGCCGTCTCGGTCGCGGTCCTGACCTCCACCACACTGACCCCGGCGGTGCTGGCGACCTTCGGCCAGGCGGCGGCCAAGCGCTCGTCGTACCTGCACTGGTCGCGTCGCGCCGAGGCCACCCAGTCGCGGTTCTGGACCCGCTGGACCGGCGCGGTGATGCGGCGCCCGTGGGCCTCGGCCGTCGGGGCGACGATCCTGCTGCTGATCCTGGCGGCGCCGGCGTTCGGCATGGTGCTGGGCAACAGCATGCAACGCCAGTTCGAGCCCACCCACGAGATCCGCGGCGGGGTCAACGCAGCCGCCGACGCTCTGGGTCCCGGCGCGCTGGGCCCGGTGCGCGTGCTGGTGACATTCCCCGAGGGAACCGCCGACGGACCCAAGGGCACCGCCGCGCTCGACGCCGTTCGCCAGGAGATGACCAAGGCGCCCAACGTGGTCAACGTGCAGCCCCCCGTGTTCGCCGACAACAACACCAGCGCTCTGCTGTCCGCTGTGCTGGCGGTCGATCCGGAAGACCTGGCCGCGCGCGAGGCCGTCGACTGGATGCGGGACAACCTGCCGGCGGCGGCCGGGTCGAACGCACGGATCGACGTCGGCGGTCCCACCGCGCTGATCAAGGACTTCGACGACCGGGTGTCGAGCACCCAGCCGCTGGTCTTCCTGTTCGTCGCGCTCATCGCCTTCGTGATGTTGTTGGTGTCGATCCGGTCGGTGTTCCTGGCGCTCAAGGGCGTGCTGATGACGGTGCTGTCGGTGGCCGCGGCCTACGGCAGCCTGGTGGTCGTCTTCCAGTGGGGCTGGTTCGAGGAGTTGGGCTTCGAGAAGATCAGCTCACTCGACAGCACCGTTCCGCCATTGGTGCTGGCGATGACCTTCGGCCTGTCGATGGACTACGAGATCTTTTTGCTCACCCGGATTCGGGAGCGGTTCCTCCAGACCAACAGCACCCGTGACGCGGTCGCCTACGGGGTCAGCACCAGCGCGCGCACCATCACCAGCGCCGCGTTGATCATGATCGCCGTGTTCATCGGGTTCGCTTTTGCCGGCATGCCGCTGGTGGCCCAGCTGGGCGTCGCCTGCGCGGTGGCCATCGCGGTCGACGCGACCGTGGTCCGGCTGATCCTCGTGCCCGCCCTGATGGCCATGTTCGACGAGTGGAACTGGTGGCTGCCGCACTGGCTGGACAAGCTGCTGCCCGAGGTGGACTTCGAGAAACCATTGCCCAAGGTCGAGGTCACGGATCTGGTGATCATCCCCGACGACATTTCCGCGCTGGGCCCGAGCGGATCAGACCTGCGCATGATGGTCCGAACTGCCGCCCGGATGAAACATCTTGCCCCACAGACGATCATCGTCACCGATCCGCTGGCCTTCAGCGGCTGCGGCAAACCGTCTGCGCGGCTGGCGGCGCGGCGGCCGGGCGGACCGAAGCGCTGCCCCGGCGTGCATCCGGTGACGATGTGGCGGGGCAGGCTGTCGGTAGCCGTGGACGCGCTCGAGGCCGAGGCGGACGCGCAGCGGGCACCGATGGAACGCCTCGGCCCCGTCGAGACCACCAATGTGCAACTGCCGACGGGGGATCGGCTGCAGATCCCGACCGGCGCCGAAACGCTGCGGCTGAAAAGTTATCTGGTGATGTGTCGTAACAGCACCAAGGACTTCGAAGAGTTTGCTGATCTTGTCGAGTCGATGGAAACCGAGACCGCAGCTCTGGTGTTGTCGGGCATGGACCGGTATTACTGTGGGCAGAACCCGAAGAGCAGATGGGTGGCCACGCAGCTGGTGCGGCGGCTGGCCGACCCGCAACCGTCCGATGAACACGAGTTCGCGATGTCGGACCCGGATGCAGCTGCCGAATGGGAGAAGGTCAGGCAGCGCTGCCTGTCAGTTGCGGTAGCGATGCTGGAGGAGGCGAAGTGACGTTGGCCCCCGACGTCCGGGAACCGAGGGATGCGCGGATTGCGCGTCGCGACGAGATTCAGCCGGTTCAATCGTCCGCTCGACGCCCCCAGGGACCGCAGGCCCAACGCACCGCCGCGCCGCGCGCCTCGGCCCAACGCACCACCACGCAACGCACCACCACGCAACGTGCCAACGCCCAGCGACCCGCGTCGACTCAACGACCCGCATCCGCTCAACGCGACGCTTCGGCTCCGCGCACGACATCACAGCGCGATACCGCGTCACGCACTTCCGGGCAACGCAGTTCGGCACAACGCTCCCAGAATGCGTCCACCCAGGTACAACGGAAACAGGAGCAACGCACTCCTGGGCACGACACCAAGGGACAACGCACACAGGGACAAGGAACGCAGACGTCACGCACACCGGTACAGCGCTCACAGCAGCCGGCACAGCCACGACCACCGCGTCAGGGCCAGGCCGCGCCGCAGCAGCGTCAGCCCGCCTTCGACGACCGGCCGGTCGAGTACTGGCCGACCGCGGCGATCCGTGCCGCCCTGGAGACCGACGACATGGCGGTCTGGCAGCGCATCGTCGCTGCGATCAAGCGTGACCCCTACGGCCGCACTGCCCGCCAGGTCGAGGAAGTGCTGCAGACCGCCCGCCCCTACGGGGTGTCCAAGGCGCTGTCGGAGGTCCTGGTGCGCACCCGTGAGCACCTGGAAGCCACCGAGCGCGCCGAGGTGGCCCACCAGATCCAGGCCATGCTTCGCCGGTCCGAACTGCAGGCACCCGAGTTCGCCTCGCGCATCGGGATATCGAACGAGTCCTTCGCCGACTATCTGGAGGGCACCACCAGTCCGCCGGCCTCGCTGCTGCTGCGCATGCAGCGCCTCTCGGACCGGTTCGCCAAGCTCTCCGCGCAGCGTCAGGCGAAGTAGCCCGGGTCGGTTGGGCCACTTCGTCTGACGGTCCGCTGGGGCTCAGCGGGAGTGCAGCGGGGTGACATTCTCGACGAGCCAACGCCCGTCGCTCTTGCTCAAGGCCACCCGCAGCGCCATGACCGCATTGTCGGTGGGTTTGCCCGGAGCACTCTGGGTTCCGCGCAGCACCACGGCCACACTGGCCACCTGCGGGCCGAGCGCCTCCACCCCGGCTGAAACGGTGGCCGCTGTGGCAGACACGTTCTTGCTCGCCAATTCCTTTGCGACATTGGCGAATTCGTTCTTGAACTGCTCAGCCTCATCCGGCGACATCATCGCCGTCGCTCGGTCGATCGAGGAGGTCGGGCTCTGCGGGCTGAACGTGGCGGTGGCCTCCGAGACGCTGCTGGCGATGCGCACCACCTCGTCACGGTCGTTGTTGAAGGTGCGGTCGGGCACCGTCCAGCGCAGGTATCCCACCGTCACCGCGGCCACCACGGCGGCGGCTGCCACGCCCGCGACTGCGAGACGCAGCCCGGGGGCATCGTCATCGGTGCCCAGTGTCACGCCGTCGCGCCGGGCCAGCACGACGTTGACGATGACGCCCTGCACGATCAGCAGGCACAGCACCGAGCACAGCGACACCCACCACAGCGGCCAGGACAGCGCCAGCCCGATGTAGAGCACCGCCGCGATGGCGGCCAGCGGGGCGGCGATATCGAACGCCAGGACGCGCAACCGGTTCCTCATCGGATCGGCTCCAACCGCGAGACCATCAGGTTGCCGTCGACGTCGGAGACGTCCAGCCGCAGGTTCCAGCGCACGGTCTGGGGCTTGTCGCTGCCGGCGTTCTCACTGACCGAGGTGGCCACCACGAGCACGGTGTCGGTGCGCGACACCATCCCGGTCAGCTCCGGCTTGGGTGCGGGCACCGGCCGACCGTCCGGGCCCGGCGGCGGGTGGTACAGCGATTCGATGGCCACCGAGTCGATCTGGCCGGTGGTGCGGGCCTGCAGCCGCTGCACCAGGTCGCGGTAGGGCTGTACGGCCGCATCGAAGTCAGCGTTGAGCTGACCGACCGTGCCCTCGCGCAGCTTCTGCATACCGGCCTCGACGGAGTCCTTGTTGATGTTGATCAGGATGTTGGTCCAGTCGGCGGCCGCCCGAAGCACCCGGGTCTGGTACGCGCGTTCGTCGGCTTCACTGCGATGTCCGGTCCACACCATCGCGGCCAGGACCACCGCGGCGACGGCGATCAGGCCCGCGACCGCCGAGGCGAAGCCGAAGCCGGTGAAGACACCGCCGGAATGATCGCCGGTACTGTCCTTGCTGACCTTGCTGTCCTTGCTCGGCGCCTCGGGCATGGCCGTGAGGGTACCGGCAGCCGAACCGTCCCAGCGCACCCGCAGCCGTCTGGAAGAATGTCGGGGTGACGGTAGAAGCGATCAAGTCGGGTATCGACCTGAGCCATGTCGACCCGCAGGCACGCCCGCAAGACGATCTGTTCGGCCACGTCAACGGCCGTTGGCTGACCGACTACGAGATACCTGCCGACCGCGCCACCGATGGCGCCTTCCGGCTCCTGCACGACCGCGCCGAGGAACAGATCCGCGATCTGATCACCCAGGCAGCAGCGTCCGGCGCCGAGCCCGGCACCGACGAGCAGCGGATCGGCGATCTGTACGCCAGCTTCATGGACGAGCAGACCATCGCCACGCGCGGCCTGGCACCGCTGCTGGCCGAGCTCGCCCTGATCGACGGCGCGGCCGACAGCAATGCGCTGGCCTCGGTGCTGGGCGGCCTGGAGCGCACCGGGGTTTCCGGTGGAGCCGGCGTATATGTGGACACCGATTCCAAGGACTCGACGCGCTACCTGCTGCACATGAGCCAGTCCGGCCTCGGGCTGCCCGACGAGTCCTACTACCGCGACGAGCAACACGCCGAGATCCTGGCGGCCTACCCCGGCCACATCGCCCGGATGTTCACGCTGGTCTACGGCGCAGACACCGCGGAGGCACAGACCGAGACCGCGGCCCGGATCGTCGCGCTCGAATCCAAACTGGCCGCGGCCCACTGGGATGTGGTCAAGCGCCGCGACGCCGACCTCACCTACAACCTGCGCACCTTCGCCGACCTGTCCGGCGACGCCCCCGGCTTCGACTGGACCGGCTGGCTCGGCGCCCTCGGCACCACCCCCGAGAAGGTCTCCGAGTTGGTGCTGCGTCAGCCCGACTACGTGACGGCGTTCGCCGCGCTGTGGGCGAGCGAGGATCTTGAGGACTGGAAGGCCTGGACCCGCTGGCGCGTCATCCATTCGCGCGCCGGCCTGCTGACCGACGACCTGGTGGCCGAGAACTTCGATTTCTACGGCCGCACCCTCAGCGGCACCGAGCAGAACCGCGACCGGTGGAAGCGCGGCGTCTCTCTGGTGGAGGGCCTGATGGGCGATGCGCTGGGCAAGCTCTACGTCCAGCAGTACTTCCCGCCGGAGGCCAAGGCCCGGATGGACGAGCTGGTGGCCAACCTGCGCGAGGCCTACCGGGTCAGCATCAACGAGTTGGACTGGATGACGCCGGAGACCAGGGCCAAGGCGCTGGTGAAGCTCGACAAGTTCACCCCCAAGATCGGGTATCCGGCCCGCTGGCGCGACTACTCGGCGCTGGTGGTCGAGCGCGACGACCTGTACGGCAACTACCGCCGGGGCCACGTGGTGAACTCCGACCGCGAACTGGCCAAGCTGGGTGGGCCGGTGGACCGCGACGAGTGGTTCATGACGCCGCAGACGGTCAACGCCTACTACAACCCGGGAATGAACGAAATCGTCTTTCCCGCAGCCATTCTGCAGCCGCCGTTCTTCGACGCCGAGGCCGACGACGCCGCCAACTACGGCGGGATCGGCGCGGTCATCGGGCACGAGATCGGCCACGGTTTCGACGACCAGGGCGCCAAGTACGACGGTGACGGCAACCTGGTGGACTGGTGGACCGATGCCGATCGCGCCGAATTCGGGGTCCGCACAAAGGCTTTGATCGACCAGTACGAGCAGTTCACGCCGCGCGGACTCGATGGCTCGCACCATGTGAACGGCGCGTTCACCGTCGGGGAGAACATCGGCGACCTCGGCGGGCTGTCCATCGCGCTGCTGGCCTACCAGCTGTCACTGAAGGGCCAGGAGGCCCCGGTGATCGACGGACTCACCGGCGTGCAGCGCGTCTACTTCGGCTGGGCACAGGTGTGGCGGACCAAATCTCGTGACGCCGAGGCGATCCGGCGCCTGGCCGTGGATCCTCACTCACCGCCGGAGTTCCGCTGCAACGGCGTCATTCGCAACATCGACTCCTTCTACGAGGAATTCGACGTGGCCGACTCCGACGAGCTGTACCTCGAGCCGGACCAGCGGGTCCGGATCTGGAACTGACGTACCCGCGAGCAGACGCAAAACTGCCCCTTTTCAATTTCAATTGAAAAGGGGCAGTTTTGTGTCTGCTCGGCAGGCAGGTGTTAGAACATCTGCCAGTCGGAGGCACCGTCAGGCGTGTTGTACCAGCCGCCACCGGTGTTCTTGATCACGACCGGGTCGCCGCTGCCGAAGTTGTCGTAGAACCACTTGGCGTTCTCGGCGCTGAGGTTGATGCAACCGTGGCTGACGTTGCTCCGGCCCTGCTGGGCGACCGACCACGGCGCGCTGTGCACGAAGACGCCGCTGTTGTCGATGCGGACAGCGTCCTTCACCTTGAGCTTGTAGCCCTCCTTGGAGTCCACCGGCACACCGTAGGTGGATGAGTCCATGACGATGTCAGGGAACTTCTCCAGCACGTAGTAGGTGCCGTTCTTGGTCTCATGCTTGCCGTCGGGCTTGCCCATCGACACCGGGAAGGTCTTCTCCAGCTTCCCGTTGCGCATGATCTCCATCTGGTGGGCCTTGTCGTCGACCGTCGCCACCAGGTAGTCGCCGACCCGGAAGCTCGACTTGGTGCCGGCCGCGTCGATGTTCACCACGGTGTTGGACGGCCAGAAGTCCTGCGGGCGCCAACGCAGCTGGGTGTCGGTGACCCAGTAGAAGCGGCCTGCCACCGGCGGGTTCGAGGTGATCCGAATGGCGTCCTGGGCCATCTGCCGGTTGGCGATCGGCCGTTGGAAGTTGATGTAGATGGGCTTGGCGACGCCGACCATCGACCCGTTGACCGGGTTGAACGACGGCGGCAGGAACGGTGCTTCGCCGGTGAACGGCTCGGAGCTCTGCCCGGGCGCGTTGCCCTCGGTGAACGGGACGGTCGGGGAGCCGTAGTTGACGATCGGCGCGGGCGTCGACGGAGCGCCCGGAGCGACGGCGGCCGGGTCGGCCGGGTCGGCAGGCAGCGGCGGGATGTACGCGCCGGGCGGGGGGCCCGGAACAGCAGGGTCGACGGGCGCCGGCGGCGCCTCGGGGTCTGCGTATGCGGACGGGCTGAGCACCAGCCCACCGAACAGCCCCGCAGCCATGAAAGCAGTGATCAGTCGACGTTTTGCCGATTTCGGCATGAGTAACCTCCAGACAGCACAACTCGCTCCAGTCTCTCACAGCACCATGACCAGCTACCGCCGCGAGAAGGTGCCATCCCCCGACAGCGACCGGCTGCACGGCGCTGAACTGCGGTGTTTATCGAGTGTGAGCGTGCTCGCGTTACTTCTCCGTGGTGGGGCAGGAAACTACGAATACGCCGCGGGACGACGCGACGCCACACATCGAAACGATGATCAGGGCCGCAGCCGCGGCCACTGTCGGCGCCGCTCCGCCGTGGTCATAGATCCCGCCGCCGATCAGCGCACCGCCCATGATGCCGATCTGGAAGGCGGCGACATACAGGCCGGAGGCTCGGTCGGGGTCCTCCGGAGAGGTCCGCATCGCCGAGGCCTGCAGCATCGGCGGCAACGCTGTGGAGGCGGCGCCCCAGGCCACGATGGCCAGCGCGCCGAGCACCAGAGCCACCCGACCGGGGTCGTGCTCGACGGCCAGTACCGACAGCGTCAGCAGCGCGGCGGCCAGCACCGTGAGGCACCCCAGCACCGACGCCTTCGGCCACAGGTCCAACGGCCGGGCCATTGCGGCCATCCCGGCCAGACCCGCGACCCCGAACGCCGCGAGCAGCCAGGCCAGATGTGGGCCGTGGATCCCGACCACGTCGCGGATGATCACCACGATGAAGGTGAAGGCGATGAAGTGCCCGGTGACACCGATCATCGTCACGGTGGACAGGATGAGCAGACGCCGGTTTCGTCGACGTCCCTGCCCCGCCCCACCGACCGCGGTCGAGCCGGCCCCGGGCGCGAGCGGTGGCAGCGTCGTCCATGCGGCCAGCGCCACCACCGCCGCAGCCACGGCGATCACCACCACGGCAAGCCGCCAGCCCCACATTTCGCTCATCGCCGCGGCGAGTGGGTTGCCCACGACCAGGGCCAGACCGGTGCCGACATAGACCGCCGCGGTGGCCCGGCCGGCGTGACTGGCCGGGACCAACCGGGCGCCGATCGGCGCGATCACCGACCACATCAGTCCATGGGCCAGCGCGCACAGCACCCGCCCACCGGCCAGCACCGCGAAGTTCGGGGCGAGCGCCGAGATCACCTGCGAGACGGTCAGGCACACCAGGGTGGCGACCAAGGTCCGGCGTCGCGGCCAGCGTGCCGTCAGCCGGACCAGCGCGACCGTGGTGAGTGCGGCGACCAGGGCGTAACTGGCCATCAGTGTGGCGACCAGGCCCTCACTGACCCGGAGGTCGGTGGCGATCGCCGGCAGGGCACCGACCGGGAGCATCTCGGCGGTGACGTAGATGAACGCCGCCGCTGCGAGAACGGCGAGTTGCGTGGCAACACGCGGTGTCCACGGGCTGGTGTGGGCGGAAAGCGATTCGCCGGTGACGCTGAAGGTCATTCTGGGATGCCACGGTAGTGCCATAACGTTGCCGTGCGTGGTTGCCGACCCGAGAGGATCCACAGTGGTTGCAGTGCCCGATGGATATGAAGACCTGTTGACGAGGCCGTTGTTCGGCCATCTGGCCACCACCAGGCCCGATGGCACCGTGCAGGTCAATCCGATGTGGTTCGAGTGGGATGGCACGCACCTGCGCTTCACCCACACCACCAAGCGCCAGAAGTACCGCAACGTGACGGCGCATCCCGAGGTGGCCATGTCGATCCACGATCCGGACAACCCGTACCGCTACCTGGAGGTGCGCGGCGTGGTGGACGAGATCGTGCCCGACCCGACGGCGGCGTTCTTCCTGGCCCTCAACGACCGCTACAGCGGATCACTGAACGAGGTGCCACCCGACGCCGCGGACCGGGTGATCCTGGCGGTCCGCCCGACGCTGTTCAGCAAGCACTGATCAGAGTTCGACCGGTGTCGTGAGTCCGCGCACAATCGACACTGTGATTGTCGCGTTCAGCATCAGCCCCGCCGGCGGGGACGAGTCCGGAAGTGTCAGCGCCGCGGTGGCCGAGGCCGTGCGGGTGGTGCGGGCCTCAGGCCTGCCCAACGAGACCAACGCCATGTTCACGAACGTCGAAGGTGAATGGGACGAGGTGATGGCCGTGGTGAAACAGGCCGTGGAGGTCGTCGCGGCGGTGTCCCCGCGGGTCAGCCTGGTGTTGAAGGCCGACATCCGGCCCGGATACACCGGGCAGCTCACTGCGAAGGTCGAGCGGATCGAGCAGGCGCTGGGCGGCTAGCGCGGTTCCCGGTTGCCGTCGAACGGCTCCTCGGCCACGATCTGGACGTTGTCCTCGATCGGCGGGGTCCAGTTACCTGCCATCGGCGCTCCGTATCGCGCCGCGTACGCCTCGCTCAGGTCGACCAGGTCCGGATCCTTGCGCCACCGCCGGATGCCCGTGACGACGATGAACACCACTGCCGCCACGATGAAGGCGACGAGTGCGAGCTTGAGGATCAGCACGGTCAGGAGCGCACCAGGCGAGCGATGGCAGCCGATGCCTCGGCCAGCTTGGCCTCTGCCTGGTCACCGCCCTCAGAGACCGCCTGCGTCACACAATGCCCGAGGTGCTCGTCGAGCAGACCCAGGGCCACGGATTGCAGAGCGCTGTTGACGGCGCTGATCTGGGTGAGCACGTCGATGCAGTACTTGTCCTCGTCGATCATCTTGGCGATGCCCCGGACCTGGCCTTCGATCCGGCGCAGCCGCTTGGCGTAGTTCTCCTTCTGCGCCGAGTAGCCATGTGCGCCCGAGCCGTCAGCCACGTCCATGAACCCCATCATACCGGTACCCCACCGGGGTATGCACGTCCGTTTGGCCGGGAGAAATGCCGCAAAACAACCCGGCGCTCGGCCGATACGCTGACTCCGATGACGATGCCACCCTGGCCTGGGCCCCACGGCCAGCCGCCGGTGTATCCCGCACCGGGGTACCCGCCCGTCCAGCCGGCCCCATATCCCGTGGCCCCGGCTGCCCGCCGGAAATCTGCGGTCGGCACCACGGTCACCGTGGTCAGCGTGGTTCTCGCCGTGGCGCTGTGGATCGTCGCGGTGCTCGGTGCGGCCGCCGCCGCATGGCTGTCGTTGTTCTTCGCGATGTCGACCGATACCTGCCACGCCACCTGCGGCCCGACCCCGTATGACGATCAGGTCTATCCGACGATCTTCGGCTGGATCGGCGGCGGCCTGCTCGCCGGATTCGCCGGCAGCATCGTCATGGTCTTCTTCACCCGCCGCTGGCTGTGGGTGTGGCCGTTGGTGTCGATCGTGTGCACCGTGATCGGGTTCCTCATGGGGCTCGACCTGACCGTCAAGGCCACCGAGTGGACCGGCTGACCTGCGCCGCTCGGGCACGCTAAAGAATTTGGGCGGCTAACTAACCCGGGGGCATACTTACCTGCATGTCTTCCTCCGACCAGCCCGACATCAAGCCCCGCAGCCGCGACGTCACCGACGGCCTGGAGAAGGCCGCAGCCCGCGGAATGCTCCGCGCGGTAGGGATGGGCGACGACGACTGGGTCAAGCCGCAGATCGGCGTCGGCTCGTCGTGGAACGAGATCACCCCGTGCAACATGTCGCTGCAGCGGCTCGCTCAGGACGTCAAGGCCGGTGTGCACGAGGCCGGCGGCTACCCGCTGGAGTTCGGCACCATCTCGGTGTCCGACGGCATCTCGATGGGCCACGAGGGGATGCACTTCTCGCTGGTCTCCCGTGAGGTGATCGCCGACAGCGTCGAGACCGTGATGCAGGCCGAGCGCCTTGACGGTTCCGTGCTGCTCGCCGGCTGCGACAAGTCGATCCCGGGCATGCTGATGGCCGCGGCCCGCCTGGATCTGGCCTCGGTGTTCTTCTACAACGGCTCGATCATGCCGGGTGTCGCCAAGCTCACCGACGGCACCGAGAAGGAAGTCACCATCATCGACGCCTTCGAGGCCGTCGGGGCGTGCGTGCGCGGGCTGATGTCGCGGGAGGACGTCGACATCATCGAGCGCGCCATCTGCCCGGGCGAGGGCGCCTGTGGCGGCATGTACACCGCGAACACCATGGCGTCGGCAGCCGAGGCGCTCGGAATGTCGTTGCCGGGCAGCGCATCTCCGGTGGCCGTGGACAAGCGGCGCGGCGAGTTCGCCCGTAAGTCGGGTGAGGCCGTAGTCGAGATGCTGCGCCGCGGCATCACCGCGCGCGACATCCTGACCAAGGAAGCCTTCGAGAACGCCATCGCGGTCGTGATGGCGTTCGGCGGGTCCACCAACGCGGTGCTGCACCTGCTGGCGATCGCACGTGAGGCCGAGGTGGAGCTGACCCTGGCCGACTTCACCCGCATCGGCAACAAGGTGCCGCACCTGGCCGACGTGAAACCCTTTGGCCGCCACGTGATGAAGGACGTCGACGAGATCGGCGGCGTCCCGGTGGTCATGCGCGCACTGCTGGATGCCGGTCTGCTGCACGGCGACTGCCTGACCGTGACGGGTAAGACCATGGCCGAGAACCTGGCCCACATCGCGCCGCCGGACCCCGACGGCAAGGTGTTGCGCGCGATGAACAACCCGATCCACCCGACCGGCGGCATCACGATCCTGCACGGATCGCTCGCCCCAGAGGGTGCCGTCGTGAAGTCCGCAGGGTTTGAATCCGACGTTTTCGAGGGCACCGCAAGGGTTTTCGAGCGCGAGCGGGCTGCGCTGGACGCGCTCGAGGACGGCACCATCACTCACGGCGACGTCGTGGTCATCCGCTACGAGGGCCCCAAGGGCGGCCCGGGTATGCGCGAGATGCTGGCCATCACCGGCGCGATCAAGGGCGCCGGGCTGGGCAAGGACGTGCTGCTGATGACCGATGGCCGGTTCTCCGGCGGGACGACCGGCCTGTGTGTCGGGCACATCGCTCCGGAGGCCGTCGACGGTGGGCCGATCGCGTTCGTCCGCGACGGTGACCGGATCCGGCTCGACGTCGCCAACGGCACACTCGACATCCTGGTCGACGAGGCCGAACTCGCCGGCCGCAAGGACGGCTGGCAGCCGCTTCCCCCGACCTACACCACCGGCGTCCTGGCGAAGTACACCAAGTTGGTCCAGTCCGCCGCCGTCGGCGCCGTCTGCACCTAGGCCCCGGCAAAGCTCAGTGGTAGCGTGACGTCGGGCGTGCAGGAACGCCCGACGTCCGCTCGAAGAGGCCAAGCCTCCCTGCTCGTTGAGTTGCTCTGTGACCGACCTCTTCTCAGCCCGATTCGCGGACGCGGGCGTCTGAGAGGAGGCCGTCATGGCCAGCCGTCTGCCGAGCAACCCCTCGATCGAGCACCTCCGCGATGAAGCCCGCAGGCTGCAGCGCGCGAATCGCGTCCCGCTGCACCAGGCGCAGCTGACCGTCGCCCGCGCCTACGGTTTCAGCAGCTGGCCCAGACTCGTGCACTATCTTCGTGACGCGGCCGAGCTCAGCATCGACCCAGGCGCGCTCGACGAGGACAACCTCGACACCGCCGATCGCTTCTGTTCGTGGGCATCATTGCGCTACAACGAAACCGATGCTCCGCCCCAGTGGCAGGCCGCCGCGAAGCTGCTCGGCTCCGAGCGGAATCTGGTCGACGAACACATCTGGGCTGCCGCTTCGGCTGCGGATCCGGCCGCGCTGGCACAGCATCTGACGAACCGCCCGGCGCTCGCGAACACCAGCGGCGGACCGTTCGGCTGGGTTCCGTTGATGTACCTGTGCTATTCGCGGGTTCCGTTGGGCCGCAGCGCCGATGACGTCATCACCAGCGCGACACTGCTGCTCGACGCCGGCGCCGATCCGAATGCCGGGTACCTCTGGTGCGGGATGTCGACGCCCTTCACGGTGCTCACGGGTGTGTTCGGCGAGGGGGAACAGGGTCCGCGTCGTCAACCCCGGCATCGCTTCGCACCCGAGCTGGCCACGCTTCTGCTCGATCGCGGCGCACATCCGGCCGACCAACAGACGCTGTACAACCGGATGTTCCGCGCCGACGATTCCCATCTGGAACTGTTGTTCGCCCGCGGCCTGGCCGAGGCCGGACCGAGCCCGTGGGAGCTGAGGCTCGGTGAGGCCATGGAAACGCGTGCCGAGATGTGGAGCCGCCAGATCGGCTGGGCCGCCGAGCATGGCTTCACCGGCCGGCTCGACCTGCTGGCCCGGCACGGTATCGACGTATCCGGGGTGCGCGTCGTCGTCCCGGTGTTCCCCCACGATCCGAACATTTTCGACGACGACGGCGCGACGCCCCTGCACCAGGCCGCCTGGTCCGGTGATCTCGAACTGATCCGACGACTCCTCGACGCCGGCGCCGACGCGACCATCACCGACCGCAGATTCGGCTCCACACCACTGGATTGGGCCGAGCATGCCTACCAGACCGAAGCGGCAGATCTACTCAGAGGCGTCGTCACAGCCCCTTCGGACCCCGCCGGATGATCGCGGCGAGTTCCTCGCGTGAACTGACGCCCACCCGCTGACAGGCCCGGTACAGATGGCCTTCGACGCTGCGCACCGACATGACCAGCCGTCCGGCGATCTGCTTGTTGCTCAGCCCTGCGACGACGAGTTCGACGATCTCGCGCTGCCTTCCGGTCAGCGGCTGTCCGGCCGGGTTGCGCAGCGCCGGGGTGCACAGCCCGCCGCATTCGTCGGCGCCCTCCTGGGCCAACGCGGCGGCGTAGGCACTGCGCTTGCCCTGCCCGTGGCGGCCGAACGCGACCGCGGCCTGCGCCATCGCGTCGGCGGCGGTGGCCCGGTCACCGAGAGCCCGGTATTCCTTTGCGGCGGTGAGCAATCCGGTACCGTCATCGGCTGCCAGTGCCTCGATATGACCGGCCACCGTTTGGGCGAGCGGCAGTTTCAACATGTCAGCCAGCTCGCGTGCGCGCGCCGCACCGGTGGTGTCGCCCCACTGGGCGGCCGTCTGCAGACACAGCAGTTCATGGGTCGGCTGCTCGCGTTGCCCGGCATCGCGTCCCGCTGCGCGGACCACATCGATGGCATCGGTCAGCGCACCGCCGGCCGCCAACGTCCACCCGGTGGCCACCGACATCGCGGTGTTCATGAAGACGTAGTCGTCGGGCACCCGCCGCTCGGCGCAGGCCAGCGCCTCCTCGGCCGCGGCGGTCTGGCCGAGCTTGGCGTGCGCCTCGGCCAGCGAGAAACAGCTGGCAACCCGCAAACCCGTGGTGATCTCGTGTGTCTCGGCACCGGCGTAAGCCTCGTGCAGATGTTTGACGGCGGCACCGAGATCGGCGCGCACCAGTTCGGCGTGGCCCAGCAGGTGGGCGAGGTTGGCGTACACCAAGCCGGGCATGTCACGCGCCGATTCGTCGAGCCGGGCCGCCATCGCCGTGATGCTGTCGATACCGCCGGTCAACCGGCAGGCACGGGCGTGGACTGCGCCGAGCCAGAACCGCATGGGCGACGATTCGAACGACGAGGTGGCCCGTTCGATGGCCTGCTCCGCGACGTCGTTGATCTCTTCGACATGTCCGAGCGCGCCGAACGCCATCATCAAGGCAATCGAGGCCATCATCGCGTGTAGATCGGGAAGTCCGTCCGATTCCAGGGCGGTCCTGGCATTCTTCTCCGCGCTCACACAGTGGCCGAGCACGGCATCGACACAGGCCTGCATGGCCAGCCGTTCCATCCGTTGCTCATCGGATTCTACTGTGCCGGAAAGCTTTTCCAATATGTCACCGGCATCGCGCGGTCTGCTGAGTAGCCACGCCAGGTTGGCCGCCCGCACCGTCGCCCAGTGGTGGCTGTCCGGACGGCCGTCGGCGCTGATGTCCCGCAGTACGGCCTCGGCCTCCTCACCCCGGCTCAGCAGGATCAGCGTCATGGCCCGCATGGGCGCCGCCTCCGGTGCACCGCATTCGGCTGCGGCAGCGGCGAATCGGTCGGCGGCATCAGGGTCGAGCAGGACGGCAGCGCAGCGGGCGGCCGTGAGGTAGAGCTCCGGATCCGGCGGCAGGTCGGAGTGCAGGGCCAGCAACGCGCGGCGGACCGTCGCCCGCATATCTCCGTCGGCCTCCGACTCCAGCCGCCGCGCGAGTTTCCCCCGGATCCTCGACAGGTGCATCTCCCCGGCTGTCGCCCTGCGCAATTCGCCGTACAACGGATGCGCGAGGGTCGCCACCAGTCCGCGCCCGGAGCGGTCGACCCTGACCAGATGCATCTGTTCTGCGGCTTCCAGGTCGGCGGGCTCCACGAGATCGCCCAGAACGTCGACGCTCAGTGGCTCGCACTGTGACAGCGTGTCGAGCACCAACGCCATGCCGGGCTCGAGTCCACCGAGGCGACGCCCGACCATGTCGGTGATGCTCTGGGAGACGGCCACATCGCCGTCCCACATCCACACCCCGGCGGACTTGCGCATCCGCCCGGCGGCGATCTGGTCCTTCACCAGCTGCAGCAGGTACAGCGCGTTGCCTCCGGTCAGTTTCCAGAACCGGCGCGTGCTGCGGCTGTCCACCGGGCCGGCGACCGCCGACTCGATCAGCGTGGCTGCCGCCGCGGCGGACAGCGGTTCGAGGTCGATCCGGTCGAGCAGGCTGTCCTTCCACAGGGCGGTCACCGCGTCGGGTTCCGGGCCACCGGAACGCGCGGTGACGACGAGCCGTACTCCCTGGGTCTGCGCCAGTTGATGGACGACGTGCGCGGACAACGGATCGAGCAGGTGCGCATCGTCGACGCCGATGACCACCTTGCCCATGCGCTGGTGAGCGACGAAGGAATCGATCACGCGCCGCACGTCGGGCAACGGATCGCACATGCTCTGGCTGATCGATCCGGTGAACGCACCGAGCGGGATGGCACGTGCGGATTCGGTCCCGACGAACCAACTGGTCCGGTGTCCGGACGCCGCCGCGTGGCTGAGGGCCTCCCGGGCCAACCGGGTCTTGCCGACCCCGGCACTGCCGACGATCACCACACCGTGATGGGTTCCCGGCCCACCAAGGGAGCGACGGATCGTCGCCAGTTCTTCTTCCCGCCCCGCCAGCTTCATCTCAGCAGTTCGTACCCGCTATCGCCGTAATCGGAAGTCCCGCGATTGCCCACGATATGGCGTCAAACCCGCCCGCGGGTAGCAAATTGACGCATCTTCGGATACCGGGGCGTGGCCCGGGCGCACAGAGTCCCCACCAGCCGGGGCCCGGCTGGTCACTCTTGGTGCGCCTACTGGTTAGGCGTGCCGCGCTTCGGAATTGCGCACCTGCATCCCGAAATACATCGCGGTGAACCCCAGCATCATCACCAGCGCGCCGCTGATCACGTGCGACCAGATCATGCCGGCGCTCGGTCCACTGACAAACACCCACGGCGAGATGATCAGCCACACCCCGAATATCGGCAGTGTCCAGGTCATGCCGTGCGCGCGATCCAGCGCGAAGCTGAAACACATTGACAGGAACGCGATCGCCCCTCCGACGATCAGGTCGTTGACCGTCAGCCGGTTGAAGGCGTCGTAGCCGACGATCCACGGGGACAGCGCGACGTACATCGCTGTCAGCAACGTCAGGCCGAAGGTGACCTGCGCGGCCATCGACTCTGCGACCCGGTCATAGCCGGCGCGAAGGGCCAGAATGTCCGGATGTAGGTCGATTGATGAATGGACTGTACTCATTTCTTGTCCTTTCCGTTACACGGCAAGGTGTTTGGGCCCTACCGCCCCCATCCATCGCTTTCCAGGTTACGCCGCGACGGGCAAGATCGCGGCGCGTTCCGGAGGCTCGCAAGAGCCGCAGGCCCGCGCCAAGTAAGGTGTTCTCAATGCGTTGGCGCAGCAACGCCCGAACGGGTCAACCCACCGGCCCTCGTCAGCAACTCGGCTGGTTCGCAACGCTCTTCGCGATGGCCTTGGTCTTCCACTACTCCGACAGTCAGCCGCTGGCGGTGGTTCCGGCATTGCTGGCCGCCCTGCCCGCCCTGATATTTCCCGGCTCGGTGGCCGCCGCCGGTCTGGCCGTCGCCGCCGGCGCAACGGTGGCCGTGCGGAGCCTGCCTGCGGCGTCGAACCATCTGGTGCTGAGCCTGCTGGTCGCCGTGGCACTCGGCACCGCGGCCGTGTGGGCATGTGCGGTCCGGAACCGGGCCGGTGAACCGGACAGTTTCGTCGAACGCTGGCTGGATGCCGCGCGGAGCCCGGTTGGCCTCGTGTTGCTCGTAGTCTACCTGTTCACGGTCTTCGACAAGTTGAACAGCGCGTACTTCACCCCGGCGACCTCGTGTGGCAGCGAGCTGTTCGGCCAGCTCATCTGGATGAACGGTTTCGACGATGTGACACCGAGCCAGGGTGTCGGTGAGGTCGTCGGCATCGCCGCGGTGGTTACCGAGGCCGCGATTCTCGGGTTGCTGGCGGTGCCGCGGCTGCGTTTCTGGGGCGTGCTGCTTGGGGTGAGCTTCCACTCGATACTGGCGATGACGTCGTTCTACGACTTCGCCACGGTCGTGTTCGCGGTGTACGTACTGCTGGTTCCGACCGAGGTGTTCGCGACCCTGGCCGTCCGCGCTTCCGCGCTGCGGGGCGTGGCGCTCACCGGTTTTGCGGTTCACGTGCTGCTGAGTGTGGTGTCGAGTTCGGCCGACTCGCCGACGAGCCCGGTCGGACTGCCCTGGCACACCCTGCTGGTGCTCACCTGGTTCGTCGCGGTGGTGCCGTTCATGGTCGCGCTGCTGCGCGCGTACCACTCCGCGCAGGCGGCAGGTGTCCGTCCACCGAACTGGAGCTTTCGCCCCGTGGTGCTGCTCCTCGCCCCACTGCTGGCTCTCGCCAATGGGTTGACGTCGTATGTGGGGCTCAAGACCGTGTCGAACTACTCGATGTTTTCCAACCTGCGCACCGAGGAAGGCGTCACCAATCATCTGGTGCCTGGCGTCACCGCACTCCAGCTGGCCGACTATCAGCGCGACACCGTCACCGTGGTCGGGATGGATATTCCGCAGCAGTCGGAGGACCTGACATACCTTCGCCGACAGCTGCGTTGGATGTCGGAAGATCCCCCGGTCCGCATTCCCTGGCTCGAGCTGCGGCGCAGTGTGATGCTGTGGCAGGAGGCGGGCATCAGTGGCATCCGAATCGCCTATCTTCGCGACGGACCACTGCGCGTCGTGGACGACGCCACGAAAGATCCTGTTCTCGCGGCACCATTGCCGTGGTGGCAACGGCATCTGCTTGCTTTCCGCCCCGTCGACTCGGGTTGGGGCGCCGACGTCTGCCGCTGGTAGCTCTGGCACCGCGACCGTGCGTGTCTGTCGGCCGCCACGCCGTAAAACGTCGGCAGTTTGCGCACGCTCACGCAGACCCACATGGCGCAGAATCGCGGAATGGATATCGCGGATCGGCTGAAACTCGATGCGCCCGTGGTCCAGGCCGGCATGGGCGGCGGCATTGCCGGTGCTCCGCTGGCCGCCGCGGTATCAGCGGCCGGCGGACTGGGAACCTTGGGGCTCCTGCCGCCCAGGCAGCTCAGGGCGGAGATCGCAACGGTCCGCGACCAGGCGCCCGGCCGTGCGGTCGCCGTCAATCTCTTGATGCCGTTCACCCGCCGTCCCCATGTCGAGGTCTGCCTCGAAACGAAGATCGACGTCGCGGTCATGGCGTTTGCGATCGACCGTGCCTTGATCGAACGACTAATCGACGCAGGCATTTTCGTCATCGTGATGGTCGGCACCGAACGGCAGGCCGCGGAGGCGCTGGCCTACGGCGCCGACGGATTGATCGCGCAGGGCCGCGAGGCGGGTGGGCATCTGGTCGGCACGGTGGCGCAGGCCGATTTTCTGCCAAAGGCATTGGCACTGGCCGGTTCCCGCCCGGTGTTCGCCGCGGGTGGCATCGCCACGGCGAGCGACACGCAAGCGGCCCTCGCCGCAGGCGCTACAGGTGTGGTAACCGGCACGCGGTTCCTGCTCACCCACGAGTCCGGCGCGCATCCGGTCTACCGGCAGCGGGTCATCGATGCGGACAG
Source organism: Mycobacterium shunyiense (assembly GCF_058270075.1). NCBI lineage: Bacteria > Bacillati > Actinomycetota > Actinomycetes > Mycobacteriales > Mycobacteriaceae > Mycobacterium > Mycobacterium shunyiense. Next base: position 139,492 of record NZ_JBZDPU010000014.1, read on the forward strand.
GACGCTTGAGACGACGGCGTTCGGGCTCGCCTGGCCGGAACGTCATCGGGTGATCCCGAATGCGACCACGGATCGGTGGTGCCACCCGGACGGCACGGCCCGCCGGTTGCCGGCGGCCATCAACAAGTTCAGCGCGCCGCTGTCCCGAGTCCCCGACCGTGGTGACGGCGCATTGCTCGGCCTGCAACGCCCCGCCCTGCCGTTCCTCACCCCGATCACGCTCACCGCCGACATGCCGGCGAGGTGGGCGGACCGCGCGGCTCTGTACGCCGGCGAGACCGCGCTGCGATTGGACCGGGTCACGTCGGCCGCGCAGGCCGTTGCGGATCTCACACCGTAGCCACGCTCGGCATGCCACGAGCGTGCGCAGAATGCCGGCGAAATGCGGCGTGGCGGGCGGCAGACACGCACGCTCGCGGTGCGAAGAGGCTCAGACGCGGGCGCGCTCCGGATCGCGGTAGCTCTCGACCTGCGCGGCGATCACGTCGGGCGTCGGCAGCGGCTCGGCGCTGTCGAGGTACACGCCGCCGGCGCGCAGTGTGTCCTCGACCAACAGCCAGATCCACCGCACGAGATCGGCCACCAACCGGTCCTGTGCGGTTGAGCCGGGTTGGTCGAGCCACCGCCCGGTTGTCGATTCCACCAACCCGACGATGGCGAACGCCAGTGGTTGAGGGTCGGTGTCCACGCCAAAGGCGTTGAGATACACCGTGAACAACGCATTCAGCTGAGTTCCGATGGTCTGCCGGATGTCGGCTATGGCATCGGGCGCCGAGCCGTCGTCGCCCAGGGAGCACCGTGCCAGGTAGCGGTAGAGGTTCCGGTGTTCGACGAGGAACCGGACGTGGGCACCGACGCCGGCCTCGATGATCTGGGCCATCGATCCGTGGGGCGTCCACAGCGGGGCAAGTTCGGTGTTGAGCATCTCGGCTGCGCGCTGCGCGATCGCGCTCTGCAGATCGGCCGCGCCGGCGAAGTGTCGGTAGAGCTTGGTGCGGGTCACCCCGACGTGTGCGGCGATCTGCTCGGTCGAGGCCTGCGGACCGTGTTCGGCGATCGCCGACAGTGCGGCGTCGACGAACTCTGCCCGCCGCCGCTCCCGCTGGCCGGCCCATCGACTCCCGGAACCGCTGCCCTCAGTTGCCACAGACACACCCTAGCCAATCAAGTGGTACATGACGTACCATACCGTAACTGGTACATAACGTACCACTAGATTTCGAAGGGAACGACGCAGATGGACGCGGTAATCGCGCTTCGCAAAGCGGCAGGTCTGCCGGCAGTTGCCGAACCCCTGGCACCGGCGGAGGACTACGGCTTCTTCGGCCCGGGGTCGGTCACCTGGAAGGTGTGGAGCTACCCAACCTCGCTACTGATCGGCTTCTCCCGCGCCGTCACCATCGAGCACCTCGATCCGTTCCTGGCGGCCGCCGTCGACGCCACCGGGCAGGTCTATGCCCGCACCCGCCTGCGCTACGACCGGACCATGCAGTACTTCGCCCTGGTGGCCTTCGGCGACGCCAAATCCGTCCTCGACGCATCCGAGATCCTGGTCAAGATCCACTCCAAGGCCGTCGGCACCGAGCCCATCACCAAGCGCCCGTTCGACGCCAACGATCCGCACTCACAGTTGTGGATCCACCTGACCGCATGGCACTCGATCCTCAAAAGCTACGAGATGTTCGGCCCCGGCAAGCTGTCGGCGGACGAAGAGAGCCGGTACTGGGAGGAATGCGCGCGGGCCGCGGCGTTCCAGACGATCAATCCCGACGACGTGCCCCGCACCCGCGAGGGCATCCGCGCGTACTTCGAGAGCTTCCGCCCGGACCTGGTCGGCTCCGAGGTCGCTCAGCGCATGATGGATTACCTGGTCGATCTGGGCTACCACATCCTGCCCGAGCGGATGCCGCGCTGGATGCGCAAGGCGTTCAACATCCCGATGCGCGCCGCCATCATCGCGACCATGCCGCAGTGGATGCGACTGCTGGGCGGCATCCCCCAGCGCCGGATCGCCGATGTCGCGGCACGCGCCGTGGTGCGACCCTTCCTGCGGATCATCGCCGCCAAGCCGCGACTCGAACTGGCAGTCCTGGATCTCACCACGCCGAACACCACGCCGATCGTCGGCCCCACTCTGGTCGACATCCCGGCCAGGAACACCATCACCTACACGCCGGCCGAGGCCCGGGCGAAGTGGGGCAGACAGACTCCGTTCGAGCAGTACAGTCAGATCATGGCCAAGCGGGAGATCGGGCAGGGTCCGGCTCCCTACGCCCACAACCACCACGACGCACTGATGCAATTCGACAAGAGCGTGAGCTGATATGAACGAATCGCAGATCGACCAGGCCCTCGAGGATCTCGTCGAAGGCGAAAAGACCTGGGCCTCACTGTCATTGGCGGCCCGCCGCGGACTCCTCGACGAGGTGCGCGACCTGACCGTGCGCCATGCCACCGAGTGGGTCGACGCTGCCGTCGGGATCAAACAACTCGACCCGGCCTCGCCCCTGGTCGGCGAGGAATGGATGTCCGGCCCGTACTCACTGGTCGCCGGGCTGGCCGCACTGTCGGAGAGCCTGAACAAGCTGGAAGCGGGCCGCAGCCCACTCGACGGCGCCGAGTTCGGCTACGCTCCCGGCGGTCGGACCACGGTAAAAGCTCTGCCACTCAACACCTTCGATCAACTTTTGCTGTCCGGATTCAGTGCCGAGGTGTGGTTGCAGCCCGGAATCGAGAAGGCCGAGGCCATCCGGTCGGCCGGCCTGGCTCAACGCGACCCCAGCCGCACCCACGGCGTGGGCGCGGTGCTGGGCGCGGGCAACATCTTCTCGATCGCGCCGCTGGACACCATCTACGAGTTGTACGCCAACAACCGGGTGGTGGCCCTCAAGCTCAACCCGATCACCGATCCGTTACAGCCCGTGCTGACCAAGGTGCTGGCACCGTTCATCGCCGTCGGTGCGGTCCGCATCCTGACCGGCGGAGCCGAGGTCGGCACATATCTGGTGCGGCACAAGCTCGTTGACCACGTGCACATGACCGGTAGCGCCCTGACGTACGACGCCATCGTGTTCGGCACCGGCGAGGAGGGTTCCCGGCGCAAGGCAGCTGACGAACCCGTGCTCGACAAGGAGATGACCGCCGAACTCGGCGGGGTTTCCCCGACGATCGTGCTGCCCGGCTCCTGGAGCGCGGCCGACATCGAGTTCCAGGCCAATCACGTTGTCACGCAACGCTTGCACAACAACGGCTACAACTGCGTGGCTGCGCAGGTGGTGGTCTTGTCCAAGCGCTGGGCGCAGCGTGACGAGTTCATCGCCGCCATCCGCAAGGCCTTCAACGATGCGCCTGCCCGCCCGGCCTACTACCCGGGCTCAGACGTCAGGGTCGCCGGCGCGGACACGTCGTATCCGGACGCACAACACCTGGGCTCGAGGGGTGCCCGGGTCCTGGTGGTCGATCCCGCCGACCGCGAAGCGTTGCTGTGCACCGAGTATTTCGGTCCGGTCCTCGGGGTGATCGAACTCGACGTGCCCGATGATCAATTCGCCGAGGAAGCGGTACGCGTCGCCAACGACGAGTTCGTCGGCACACTCGGGGTGAACATCATCGCCCACCCGGACACCATCAAGGCCATGGGCGACAAGTTCGACCACCTCGTCGAGCAGTTGCGCTACGGCACCATCGCGATCAACGCGTGGACCGGCGTCGGCTATCTGACCGCAACGGCCACCTGGGGAGCATTCCCCGGCCACAAGCGCAATGACATCCAGAGTGGAGTCGGCGTGGTGCACAACGCTTTTCTGCTCGATCGCCCGGAGCGGACGGTGGTCCACGGCCCATTCCGTCCGGCGCCGCGTTCGGTGTTTCGCGGCGAATGGTCGTTGTCCCCGAAGCCGCCGTGGTTCGTCAACAACCGCACCGCGGCGACGACGGGCCGATTGTTGGTGGACTTCGCCGGGGCGCCCGGATGGAGCAAGCTGCCCGCGATCTTCGCGTCGGCGCTGCGGGGTTAGGTACGGGGCTAGCCGGAGGCGACGGGCGTGGCCGGCGCCACTGCGGGCAGTAACCGCTGCGCGCAGTCCAGCAGCACCCGGTGCAGCTCCTCGTCGGTGACGTCGTTGAGGGCAGGATCGGTGGCACTGCCATAGACACCTGCGGCGAGGACCGACATGCAGATCCGGCCCGTGGCGTCGGGTTCGGGGCCCAACAGGATCAGGGTGAGCCGTTCGATCGTGTCCTGGAGTTCCGCCCGATCGTGCACCAGAGCGTCGATCACCGGGTCACCGTGGAACACCGCGGTAACCCGTCGGTGCCGCACGGCCATCTCGACCATGCCGCTGACGGCGGCTTCCCGCCGCGCCTCCGGAGTGGACATCGCCTCGGCGATACGGACCAGCCGCACCATGTCGTCGAAGACGGGTTGGATGACCGCCAGCGCGATCTCGTCCTTGGAATGGAACTGGTAGTAGACGGCCGCCTTGCTGACGCCGAGGCGGTCGGCGATCATCTGCAGCGACGTACCTTTGACGCCGTGCTCTGCGAACAGGCTCAGCGCCGCCTCCAGCACCCGCTCGCGGGCAAAGCCACGCGGCGCAACAGCCTTCGCCACACCCGTCCCTTCGTCGCGCTGAGCGTACCGAACGCGTTCTAGATCACAGCGTCAATAGCCAAACTAACTTGATTGAAGTTAGCCGACTGTATAGGTTTCACTTTACATCCGGCAAGGAATCCTGCGGGGGAGGAGTGATGATGCCCATTACGTGCGCGTCATATCCGGCAGAACTCCTCGACACCTTTCTGCTCGCCGCCGCCGAAACCGGCATCGAACAGGTGGTGTTCGTGTCCTCCGATCTGGACCCGCGTCCTTATCAACTGCCCTGGCCCGCAGGCACCCAGGTGTACGTCGTCGACCATCCCGCGATCCTCGACGTCAAGACCGCCGCCATGGCCGGCACCACGTCGACCACAGTGGTGCGGCCAGTCCCCGCCGATGTCAGCGGCGACTGGCCTGCCGCACTGGTCCGAGCGGGATTCGACGCCGACCGGAGCGCCCTGTGGAGCGTCGAAGGCGTACTACCCTTCATTCCATCGGATGAACAGCGTCGACTCGTCGCCGACATCACTGCTCTGAGCGCGCCGGGCAGCCGGCTGATCTCAGAGGTGTCGGTCAGTCCGTTCCGGGACGATTCCGGCGGGGACGTCACCCCGGACGTCGACGTAGAAAGATGTTGGCGGGAATCCGCCGACACCGAAATGATCACGAAGTGGCAATGGAGCTTCGCCGCTAGCCGGTACGTCACCGCGTACCTGACCTCCGAAAGGCCGACCAGCGAATATGAAGCTGTTGAGACGGTTCTGGATTCCGTTGATCATCATCGTGGTGGTGTTGGTAGGCGGATTCACGGTCATGCGGGTGCGCACGTTCTTCGGCGCAGGCGCCGGCTCCGGCATCGCCAGCGCGAAGGTCGATGACACCAAGCCGTTCGACCCCAAGGTCGTGGTCTACGAGATCTACGGCGTCCCCGGTGCGACGGCGGACGTGAACTACCTCGATCTCGACGCCCAGCCTCAGCGCGTGGACGGGGTGACCCTGCCGTGGACGCTACGTCTGGAGTCCACCGCTCCGTCGGTGTTCCCCAACATCGTCGCGCAGGGCGACGGCAACACGATCAGCTGCCGCATCACCGTCGATGACGAACTCAAGGACGAGAGAACCTCCAACGGCGTGAACGCCCAGACCTTCTGCTTGGTGAAATCTGCATGAGCAATTACGACACTCCTACCGACTCGATCCCGGTCAGCGGCCCACAGCACGCGCAGCCCGCCGGGCACGGCGGGATCGCAAAGTGGATCCGGCGCCTGGCCATCCCGATCATCCTCGGCTGGATCGCCATCATCGGTGTCCTCAATGTGATCGTTCCCCAGCTCGAAGAGGTGGGGAAGATGCGCTCGGTGTCGATGACGCCGGACGACGCACCGTCGATGATCGCCATGAAGCGGGTCGGCGAGGTGTTCCAGGAGTTCAAGTCCAACAGCTCGGTGATGGTCGTCCTGGAGGGCGACAAGCCGCTGGGCGACGACGCACACAAGTACTACGACGAGATCGTCGCCAAGCTCGAAGCCGACAAGAAGCACATCGAGCACGTCCAGGATTTCTGGGGCGATCCGCTGACCGCGTCGGGCGCGCAGAGCTCCGACGGCTTGGCGGCCTACGTGCAGGTCTACACCGCCGGTAACCAGGGCGAGGCGCTGGCCAACGAATCGGTGGAGGCCACCGAGAAGATCGTCCAGAGCGTCCAGGCACCCGAGGGCGTCAAGGCGTACGTGACCGGCCCGGCCGCGATGTCGGCCGATCAGGAGATCGCCGGTAACCGCAGCCTCGAGATGATCACCGCCCTGACTTTCGTGGTCATCATCATCATGCTGCTGTCGGTCTACCGCTCCATCGTGACCGTGCTCCTCACCCTGGTCATGGTGGTGCTGTCGCTGTCGGCCGCCCGCGGTCTGGTGGCTTTCCTGGGCTACTACAACATCATCGGGCTCTCGACGTTCGCCACCAACCTGTTGGTGATGCTCGCCATCGCCGCCTCCACCGACTACGCCATCTTCCTGATAGGCCGATATCAAGAGGCCCGAAGTGTCGGCGAGGACCGGGAACAGGCCTACTACACCATGTTCCACGGCACCGCCCACGTCATCCTGGGTTCGGGCCTGACCATCGCCGGCGCCACGTTCTGCCTGCATTTCACGCGACTGCCCTACTTCCAGTCACTGGGTATCCCGCTGGCGATCGGCATGGTGATGGTGGTGCTCGTCGCACTGTCGCTGGGCTCGGCCATCATCACGGTGGCCACCAGGTTCGGTAAGACGCTGGAACCCAAGCGGGCCATGCGCACCCGCGGGTGGCGCAAGATCGGCGCCGCGGTGGTGCGTTGGCCGGGACCGATCCTGATCGCCACCATCGCCATCTCACTGATCGGCCTGCTCGCACTGCCGGGCTACAAGACCAACTACAACGACCGCAAGTACCTCCCGGCGGATCTACCCGCCAACACCGGCTACGCCGCGGCCGACCGGCACTTCTCGCAGGCCCGGATGAACCCCGAGCTGCTGCTGATCGAAAGCGATCACGATCTGCGCAACTCCGCGGACTTCCTGGTGATCGAGCGGATCGCCAAACGCATCGTCGGCGTACCCGGTGTCTCCCGGGTCCAGGCCATCACGCGCCCGCAGGGAACGCCGATCGAGCACACCTCGATCCCGTTCAACATCAGCATGCAGGGCACGACGCAGACGATGAATCAGAAGTACATGCAGGACCGGATGGCCGACATGCTCAAACAGGCCGACGAAATGCAGGTCACCGTCGACACGATGACCAAGATGATCGCGCTCATGGAACAGATGCGCGGCGTCATGAACAGCATGGTCGGCAAGATGCACGGCATGGTCGACGACATCAAGGAATTGCGCGACCACATCTCGGATTTCGACGACTTCTTCCGTCCGATCCGCAACTACCTGTACTGGGAACCGCACTGCTTCGACATCCCGATGTGCTGGTCGATCAGGTCGGTCTTCGACACCCTTGACGGAATCGACACCATGACAGCCGATTTCGAGCAGATCGTCCCTGACATGGACAAGATGAACGCGCTGATCCCGGTGATGATCGCGAACATGCAGCCGATGATCACCACGATGAAGACCATGAAGACCATGATGCTGACCATGCAGGCCACCCAGGGCGGCATGCAGGATCAGATGGCGGCCATGCAGGACAACTCCACCGCCATGGGTCAGGCCTTCGACGCCGCCAAGAACGACGACTCGTTCTACCTGCCACCGGAGACCTTCGACAACCCCGACTTCAAGCGCGGCATGAAGATGTTCCTGTCCCCGGACGGGCATGCGGTGCGGTTCATCATCAGCCACGAGGGCGACCCGATGAGCCCCGAAGGCGTCGCGCACGTCGAACCGATCAAGCTGGCGGCCAAGGAGGCCATCAAGGGCACCCCGCTGGAGGGCTCGAAGATCTACCTGGGCGGCACCGCAGCCATGTTCAAGGACATGCAGGAGGGCGCCAACTACGACCTGCTGATCGCCGGAATCGCCTCGCTCTGCCTGATTTTCATCATCATGCTGATCCTGACCCGAAGCATGGTGGCCGCCGCGGTGATCGTCGGCACCGTGGTGCTGTCCCTGGGCGCCTCGTTCGGCCTGTCGGTGCTCATCTGGCAGCACCTGATCGGCCTGGAACTTCACTGGATGGTGTTGGCCATGTCGGTGATCATCCTGTTGGCGGTGGGCGCGGACTACAACCTGCTACTGGTCTCCCGATTCAAAGAGGAGATCCACGCAGGCTTGAACACCGGCATCATCCGCGCCATGGGCGGCACCGGGTCGGTGGTCACCTCGGCAGGCCTGGTGTTCGCGTTCACCATGATGTCGATGGCAGTCAGCGAACTCGCCGTGATCGGCCAGGTGGGCACCACCATCGGTCTGGGCCTGTTGTTCGACACCCTGGTCATCCGTTCCTTCATGACCCCGTCGATCGCAGCACTGATGGGCAAGTGGTTCTGGTGGCCGCAGATGGTGCGCCAGCGGCCCAAGCCCGAGCCGTGGCCGAAGCCGATCCAGCGCGAGCCGCAGGACTCGCTGGCTTAGCCCCAACCTGAAACTCCGCGAGCGTGCGTGTCTGCTGATTGGACAGGCACGCTCGCGGCGTTTCGAGAGGTCGTTTACCGCACGAGCGCCACGGCGAAACCGTCCCAGCCCTTGGTGCCCACGGTTTGAATGGCCGCGGTGTCCAACCGCGGATCGGCACCCATCATCTCCAGCATGTCGCGCACGGCCTGCGCCTGTGCGTCGTCGGGCGCCGGTGCGAGCACCCGACCGAAGCGGGTCACGTTGTCCACCACGATGATCGAGCCCGGCCGACCCAGTCGGATCGCCCACTCGACGTAGCGGACGTTGTTCTCCTTGTCCGCATCGATGAAGACCAGATCGAAGACGTCACCACGTTCGGCCAGCCGCGGCAACGTGTCGAGTGCGGCGCCGACGATCACCTCGACCCGGCCCGCCAGGCCGGCCCGCGCCAGATTGGCCCGTGCCACCTCGGCATGACGCGGCTCGTATTCGAGCGTGACGACGCTGCCGTCGGGTCCCACACCACGGGCCAGGTTGATGGTGCTGTACCCGGCGAGCGTGCCGATCTCAAGCGCCCGACGCGCCCCGGAAATCGTCGCGAGCAGCGACAGCAGCTTGCCGTGCTGAGCCGACACCTCGATGGCCGGCATGTCGGCGGCGTGTGCGGACTGACGCGCCGCGATCAGCGCCTCGTCCTCGGTGCGCAGCACCTCGTTGAACATGGCATCGACGTCAGCAGCCTCGGTCATGTGCGCCAGAGTAGCGTCAGGACGCCAGACCGAGTATCCGCTGCTCGAAGAGGTCGGCGCCGTACTCCACCCCGCCCGTCTCCGCGAATCCGGCAGCCACCCGACGCGCTCCCGCTGCCATCCCCACCGCTTCTCGCACCTTCTCACGCAACCGATCCGGCGTCAGCCGCCGAGCCGGTAACCGGGTGCCACACCCCGCCACGTCCACCCTGCGGGCCACCTCGAGCTGGTCCCGCCCGTAGGGCACGACGCACACCGGGACGCCGCGGGCGAGCGCCTTCTGCGTCGCCCCCATCCCACCGTGGGTGACGGCGCAGATCGCGCGATCCAGAACCAGGCCGTGCGGAACGAACTGACACACAGTCACATTCGCAGCCGATTTCAGGTCAGGTGGCACCCCGGACGGCATCGTCACCACCACGTGTACCGGCTCGCCTGCCAGCGCCCGGACGGCAACGGCCGCGAGTTCGGCGTCGGCCTGTTTCTCCGAAGAGGTGGTCACCAGGATGATCGGTCGGTCAACCTCGGCCAACCAGTCCGGTACGCCACCACCATCCGTTTCCATCACACAGGGCCCGATCATCTGGACGGCGTCGCCCCACTCGGTGGCCGGATACTGGAACGGCTTACCGCTGGTCAGCAGGATCAGGGGTGCGCACCGGAGGAACTCGTCCATCGAATCAGCCTGCGGCAGCTGAACTTCGGCACGAACCCGGTTGATGGGCGGCAGCATGATCTTCTCAAGCGGCCTGACCACCAGGGCCCGCACCGCGGCGTCACGCAGCCGGCCGGCCACCCCAGTCCAAGGTGGTAGGCCCAACCCAAACGGCGGCACGCCGGCCGCACTCAGAGGCAGTGTGTACGGAGCGAAACTCGCCCACGGGACCGATCCCGCCTGTGCTGCCGATTGGGCACCCCAGCAGTTGACGTCGACAAGCAGCGCGTCGGGCCTGACCTGATGCACAGCGTCCGCGACGTCGGCGGTCTCGTAGCCGGCCCGTTGACCGAAGGAGGAAACCCCCAACTTCAACGCATCTCGTGGGTTGGCAGCCTTCCAGTCGTCGATCTCAATTGCTTCGATCCGTGGGTCGATGCGTTCGGCGGCGAAGCCGAGCTGCCGAGCGATATCCAGCCCGGCGGACAAGGTCCGCACATGCACGGTGTGGCCCCGACCCGACAGTTCGGCCAGCAACGCACACATCGGAAGCAGGTGACCGAGCGCCGGCGAGGTGTAGGCGAGGATCGTCGCCACGGCTACGTCATTCTCCGGGCGGTATCGAGCCTGCCTCGGGCCTCCAGCTTTTCGCACAGCGCCAGGTACTGCGCGGACAGTTCGCTGTAGTCTGCCGAGTCCCCGTCGGCCTGCGCCAACACGGCCCGTGACCGCAACCACCACAGGTCGAGTGCCGCGATTCCCGGTCGTAGCCCTCGCCACTGTTCGACCACTTCGCGTGCCTCGGCTCGCTCCTCTTCGGAGCCGGACTCGATGAGGAGTTCGACGAGCGTCTCCCCGAGGCGTCCGAGGAAGAATTTGGAGCCGCCGGCGGCGTATCTCGCGAAGCCGGATCGCAGCTCGGCGAGGGCCTGCTCGCGGTCTCCGTTGTAGGCCGCGTCGACGGCGAGGTCGGCGATGATGGTGGGCTTGATGAATGCCATCGAGCTGTGCGCGTCGATGAACGAAAGTGCTTGCCGCAGGCCATTGACCGCTTCGGTGTCGGGCCGGGGCAGCGCACGCAGTACGGCGGTGCCGCGCGCCCACCGTGTGCACACGACGCCGCTGCTGTCCCCGATCGTGTCGGCGGCCAACACTGCCTGGTCGAGGGAGTCGATGAACTCATCGGTGTGGCACAAACCCAGCGCCACCGCCGCTCCCGCGTACAGCACGGTGTGGGTGAACGTCATCGGCCGGTCGGCTTGCGCCAGTTCGATGCCTTCGTGCAGGTGGCGGCGTCCCTGCTCGGACCGGCCCAGACACAACTCCAGAAGACCCCGAAGCGCCTGAGCAGGAGCAAGTTCGGTAGGCGGGGTCCGGTCGACGTCGAGTAGGTCGATGGCCTGCAGCCCCGATTCGAGCTCGCAGTTGGCCAGCTTGGCGAAGGCGACCGCATTCACCACGATGCCGGTGGCCTCGGCGTCCCAGCGGGCGTCCTCGGCCATCCGATGTAACTCCGAGGCGAGCGTCGCGGCCTCCCTCAGGTTCTCCTCGTTGACGGTGAGGGACCACAGCTGACCGGCGGTGCCGATGGCGAGCGATCTCATGTCGTCGGTCTGCGTTGCCATATCCCGAAATTCACGGTAGCGCTGCGCGGTGGCGTCGTCGTTGCCGACATACAGCGAGGTCGACACCAGCAGTGCACGGGGTGCCACCTGTAGGTCGGCCACCTCGGGCTGGTCCGGTGCCAGCCCGTCGGCAATGCGTTGGGCATGCTCCCACTGCTCACGCGCTGCGGGGATGTCACGCACTCGAATCCATTGTCCTGCACGCATATACCAGTGATATGCCGCGACGAGATCGCCGGCCGACTCGAGGTGGGCGGCGATCAACGCGGCATTCTCGTCAGCGGCCCCGGGATCCCGCCGCTCGATGGCGGCGGCCAGACGACCGTGGGCGCGAGCCCGGTCACGGTTCAGCTGTGACTCGTAGGCCACCGTCCGGACCAGTGGATGATGGAAGCAATACCGTTGCCGAGGAACGAATTCGGTCTGGTCGATCAGTTCCGCAGAGACCAGCTCGGGCAGCCCGTCGGGTTCAGCCTCCGGTTGCAGCATGCGCAGTGTGTCGGTGTCGAAATCCGTGCCGATCACCGAAGCCGCGTTGAGTGCCCGCTTGGCGTGCGCCGACAGCCGGTCGATACGTGCCGCCAGGACGGCCTGAACCGTCGCGGGGACCGAGATGCGATCGAGATTACTTGTCATCCGGTAATTCCCGCGACTGCCCGCCAGTACACCCCGGCCGGCTAGATCGCGGACGATCTCCTCGACGAAATACGGATTGCCTACCGCCACGCCGGCGATGCGGGCAGCCAGCCCGGTCAGCGACGGGTCCTCGCCCAGGTGGTGGCCGACCAGGCGGGCCGCGACCGGCGCCGGTAGCGGGTGCAACCTGATGGTCGACGACCGGTCGCGGCGCAGCGCTCCGTGATACTCCGGCCGATAGGTGGAGACAACGGTGGCTGTCGCCACATCGCCGATCTCGGCCACGAAATCGGCGAGCACCTCGTCACTCGGGGCGTCGATCCAGTGCACGTCTTCGAGAACGAAGACCGTCGGGGCGTCAGCGACCCGAACCGCGGTGGCCATGAGTTCCACCAGTCTTCGCCGCCGGCTCTCCAGAGCGATGCTCGCATCGAGCGAGGCGGCGTCACCGATTCCCATGGCCTCGAACAGCACTCCGGCGTCCGGGGACTGCACCGGCAAGTGTCCATGGAACTGTTCGATGGTGCGCTTGCGCGCCGCATCCGGACTCAGCCCATCCACGCCGAACATCCCGCGGAGCACCAGCGAGAGCATGCGGAAAGCCAACACGGAGGCGTGTGCCTCACCACGGGCCACCACAATCCGGGCACCCCGACGTTCCGTCGCCGCCGCGAAATCGCTGACCAGACGGCTCTTCCCCAAACCCGGCTCGCCGATCACTCGGACGAACTCACCCGCTTCGGAATCGAAGGCCTCTTGCAGGTGATCCAGTTCCGCGGCCCGACCCAGCAGCACACCGGCAGTTCGACCCAGCACGGCGCCGCCGGTTTCGACCGAGTGCAGCTGCCGTGCCGCCACGGGCTCCTCGAACCCCTTGACCGTGACGTACCTCGTAGGTCCGAGCCGCGCTCCGTCGTCGACCAGTCGGGCGGTGGACAGGGAGCACATCACCCCGCCCGCGGGGGCGACCGATTCCATGCGCTGGGCCAGACCGACTGGATGGCCGACAGCGGTGTAGCCGCCCGAACCGATCTCCCCGGCAACGACCTCACCGGAGTTCAGCCCGACCCGCAGACTCAGCGCGACGCCGTCACGGCGGGCCACCTCGGCGGCCAGCTCGGTGGCCACTGTCTGTATCTCCAGCGCCGCGATGCACGCGAGCAGGGCGTGATCCTCCAGCGCGGCCGGCGCACCGAACAGCGCCATCAGTCCGTCACCGGTGAACTTGTCCACCGTTCCGCGGTAGCGCTGCACCACCACCGCGGCCCGGTTGAACAACTCGTTCATGATTTCGCGAAGTCGCTCGGTATCGACCGCGGCGGCGAGTTTCATCGAGCCGACGACGTCAGCGAAGAGCACGGTGACCTGCTTGCGTTCGCTGGTTGTCGTCCGCTCACCGACCGCGCTCCCGCACATGTCGCAGAAGCGTGCCCGCGGCCGCAGGTCGCTACCGCACGACTGGCACCGGCGCGCCGTCTCAGCGACCCGGCCGGCCATTCGCCAATCCAACTAGTGCGTCAATACGGCAATGATCGCGTACTCGGGGTCAGACCACACCTTCTTTGGCGTAGACCATCCGCAGCACCAGCCCGACCTCCGGACCCATGACCGTGTCACACAACTCGCAGTAGGCGACGACGAAGGCTGGTCCGTGGGGCGGGTCGGCCTGGCTCACGTGGTGGGCCAGTTCGTGCAGTACCACCAACTCTCGCAGTGCCCAGGTATCACGCTCGGGGACGGCGATGACGGCCTTGCCGTCGACCAGTTCGTAGTGCGCTGCGGTGGCACCCCGACGGGAACGCACTGCGACCGGGCCGGCTCCGACCCGGGCGACGACGTCGTCGACGTAGCGCTGCACTGAATCGACGGACCCGAATTTGGCCTCCGGCGGCAACGTCAGTGAGGTACCGAAGAAGTCGATGACGCGTGAACTGTGTTGGGCCGCACGGTCGAACATGGTGCGGACGAACTGTTCGGCGGCGTACACCCTGGCACGCTGGGTGTCCCTGACGCTCACTGCTCCAGGGCGCCGCGCGCGCCGGAGATCTCCTGGGTGGCCCCGAGCCGCGCGTGGCGACCGGCGCGATCCCCGGCCCGGCGGGCGGCCGACGAATACCCGGCCGAAGCGTTCGTGGCACGCCAGGTCCCACGGGCCTGCGAGGCCTCCCGGTAGAAGCTACGCAGCTCGATGTCTTTGTCCCGCAGGGCGATAGCGGTGCCCGGCCGGGCGGCCTCGTCGGCCTCGCGTTGCGCTTCCTCGCGGGCCTGGGTCAGGCGCTGGCCTATCCGGGCACCGAAGGCCAGCTGGAAGTTGAGCCGGGCGGTGATGGTCGGAGTCGGCCGGTGGGCGCCTGAGCCGATATAGCTCTCCGACGCTTTGACCATCTGCACCAGGAGGCTGGTGTACAGGGCGTGGGTGGCGTCGATGTCCTCGGCGAACCCGTAGGCGTAGACGAAGGTCGAGTTGGACGCCACATCGCATTTCACGTCGTTGGCCATCCCGATCACCACGAACAGCTGCACATAGGTACGCAATCCGCGTCTTCCGGCTTCGCCGATGGTGATGGTGCGTTGCACCGGCATCTGCGCCTTGGTGCGCTCCGCGGAATGCGCGCGGGCCAGGGCCAGGTTGATGGAGGTGGCGGTGGCCAGCCGCTGGGCGGCGGCCATGAACGCCTCGGCCTCGTGGAGGTTGTCGGTGCCCTCCGCCTGACGCAGCAGTGCGGCGATGCGCGCCAACATCTTGTCGTCGCTCACGCGACAAACCTAGCCACCGGTACCGACAAACTTGCCGATCGCCTCAACCACCTGCGGTGACAACGGACCGGGCTTGCCGTAGTTGGCGATGCTGTCGGTGGGATCGTCGCGCAGCACATGGTTGACGCCCTTGAGCTCGACGACCGTGAGCGCGGTGTGCTTGAGCGCCCCGATCAGCGGACGTTCGGTCTCACAGCTGGCCTGGGCGTCAGAGTCCGAGCAGGTGAGCAGCACCGGCATCCCGTCGGGCAGCCGCGCGGCCAGCTGCAGGGGATCGATCTTGTCGGCCTCGACGATGGCGTTGAGGTTGTCCTTGTTGACGATGGCACCGAGGCCTTCGGGCAGGTTGGCGGGCACCGTCCCCTTGGTGCGGATCTCGTCGACGGCGGCCAGCCAGGCCGTCAGGACCTCAGGACTGGCCCCGGCGCGCACCCGGTTGGTGATGATGTCCAGGTAGCGGCCGGACAACGGTTGAAACAGGGCCAGCGAGTGGACCTTCGGATCGGCGGCGCCGGCCAGGGTCATGGCGTGGATGGCGCCCTCGCCGACCGCGTAGATCGACAGCTCGGCCTCGTCGGTGTCGGGCTGTGCGGCCAGGAAACGCAGGGCGGCGGCCGCGCCGATGGTGTAGACGGCGCTGACCACGTCGGTGGGCTTCGCCGCGTAGGGGCCGAGCTTGGTGGCGCCGGTTCCGATCTTGTCGTAGCGCAGGGTCGCGACTCCCTTGTCCGACAGTGTTTCCGCGAGCTGACGCATGTTGCCGACCGGGCCGACGACCTTGTTGTCGCCGTTGCGGTCGGTGGGCCCGCTCTCGGAGATCAGCAGTGCCGCCGGGGTCGTCGCGCCCGAATGCCGGTAGGTCCCGTGGATGGTGAGTCCGTCGGCGTCGAAGGTGACGTCGGTGTCGGTCCAGTTCGGCTGCTGGTCCTGCGTCGATGCCTCCTCCGCACCGCAGCCGGCGACCAGGAGCACCGAAAGCAGTGCCACCACAAGCTTTCTCACAGGTGGGTCTCGATCCAGGACGTCACGTCGTCGAGAACCAGCCCCTTCTCGGGCTCGTTGAACACCTCGTGGAACAGGCCCGGGTACACCTTGAGGTGCACATCCTCGGAGGCCACACATTCGACAAGGCGGTGGCTGCCTTCGACGGCCACCAGCCGGTCCTTCTCGCCGTGCACCACCAGCAGTGGCGCGGTCAGGGCCGAGGCCCGCTGCGGCATGGTCTCCCCCACGATGATCAGCGCCCGGGCGATACCCGCGGGGACCTTGCCGTGCCACACCAGGGGATCGGCCTTGTAGGCCGCCACCACCTCGGGATCGCGGGAAACCGCATTGGCGTCGAGATTCTCCACCGGCAACCCGGGGGCGATCTTGCCGAGCACCTTGGCCACCGCCGCCAGCACCGGCGACACCGCGGCCTGCGCGGCCACGGCCGGTCCCGACAGCACCATCGCGGTGTACTCGTCGGGATATTCGACGCCGTAGCTGAACACGATGCCGCCGCCCATGCTGTGTCCCAGCACAAGGCGCGGGAGGGCGGGATACTCGGCAGTCGCGATGCCGACCAGCGTGTGGAAGTCGCCGACGTATTCGGACATGTCGCGCAGGTACACCCGCTTGCCGCCCGAGCGGCCGTGTCCCCGGTGGTCGAGGGCATAGACGACCAGGCCGGCCTCCCCGAACCGTTGCGCGACGTGGTGGTACCGCCCGGCGTGTTCGCCCAGGCCGTGGGAGAGAACGACGACGCCCCGCGGTGCGGTGTCGGGCGTCCATACGTCGTAGACGATGCGGACCCCTCCGACGCCGTCAAAGGTCTGTTCACTGCGGGTGCTGGTCACCCTGGCGAGCGTAGCCGCACCTGTCGGAGATTTTTCGGTCGTGGTTGTCGGGGGCGCTGCGTAAGCTCGCGAATGTGACGGTCCTCGCCCACCGCCTGGATGACGACAGCTCGGCCGATGCGTTCCTGGCCGATGCACAGCGCTACCGCCGTGAGCTGCTCGCCCACTGCTACCGGATGACCGGCTCGCTGCATGACGCCGAGGATCTGGTGCAGGAGACCTACCTGCGCGCCTGGAAGGCGTACGGGGGTTTCGAGGGCAAGTCCTCGGTGCGGACCTGGTTGTATCGCATCGCCACCAATACCTGTCTGACGGCTCTGGAGGGCAGACAACGCCGCCCGCTGCCGTCGGGCCTGGGCAATCCGAGTTCGTCGCCCACCGACGAGATCGCCGAACACCACGAGATCCCGTGGCTGCAGCCGCTGCCTGACTCCACCGACGACCCGGCGGATCCGAGCACGATCGTGGGGACCCGCGATTCGGTGCGGCTCGCGTTCGTCGCGGCACTGCAGCATCTGTCCGCCCGTCAGCGCGCGGTGCTGGTGATGCGGGAGGTGCTGCAGTGGAAGGCGGCCGAGGTCGGCGAGGCCATCGGGGCGTCGACGGCCGCGGTCAACAGCCTGCTGCAGCGCGCCCGGGCCCAGCTCGACGCGGTCGGACCCAGCCAGGACGATGCGATGGACCCGCCGGATTCCCCGCACGCCCAGAACCTCCTGCGCAACTACATGGCTGCCTTCGAGGCCTACGACATCGACAAGCTCGTCGAGTTGTTCACCGCAGAGGCCATCTGGGAGATGCCGCCCTTCGACAGCTGGTATCAGGGGCCGCAGGCCATCGGCGACCTGTCCCGTTACAAGTGCCCGGCCGAGAAGCCCGGGGACATGCGGTTCATCGCCACGAGCGCCAACGGCCAGCCGGCCGCGGCGATGTACATGCTCAACGCCGAGACGGGCCGGCACGAGGCCTTTCAGCTGCATGTTCTCGACGTAGGCCCCGAGGGCATCTCCCACGTGGTGGCTTTCATGGAACTGTCGCTGTTCGAGAAGTTCGGGCTGCCGGCATCTCTCTAGGCGTCGAGTGGCCAATTACGCCACACGATCTGCTGAAACCCGTGCAACAACTGGCCACTGAGCTCCTCGGGCCCGCAGGGCCGCGCAAACCCGAGCCACGATCACCTGCGGTCGGTGATTCAGCAAGTCCGCTCCGACCCTGACGATCAACCACCCCAGCGCGGCGAGTTCGGCATAGCGGTCGATGTCGTTGGCTCGCACGCGAGGATCGGTCCAGTGCTGTGCGCCCTCGTATTCGACCCCGACCTTGAATTCGGCATAGCCCATGTCGATGCGCGCAGACCGCCTGGCGCCGAAGTTCCCGTGCACCAAGATCTGTGCCTGCGGCTTCGGCAGTCCGGCGTCGATCAGCACCAGACGGGTGCGGGTTTCCGGCGGCGATTCGGCGCCGCCGTCCATCAGGTCGAGGACCTCGCGCAGTTGCACCAGACCTCGAACACCCGGATGCCGGTCGAGAAGCGGTGCGATGTCGGGCGCGCACAAGCGAGTCGCCTGCGAGAGGGCGTCCACCTGGATGACGGCCTCGTCCCGACCCGGCCGCCGGCCCAGGTCGAAAGCGGTACGTGCGGGCGTCGTCACCGGAAGACCGGCGAACCGGCGGGTCTCGTCGGCATACAACTCGTCGCGGTGAATGAGGATCCCGGTGGTCGGTTTTCCATTGCGGCGGTAGAGCTCGGCAGGCGCTGTGGGGTCGATCCACTGCGTGCCGTACACCGCCGACGCCGAGAGGCCCGTCAACGTCGCCTGACGCCCGGACCACAACCACGCGGCCAGAGCGCGCTTCGCCGCTGTCATCTCGGTGCCCTTGGCGAGGTAGACATCGCGATAGACGGCCTCATGACGACTCGAGAGTTTCCGTCTCGTCACCGTCCCCTCCGCCAACGCCTCTGTGCCGAGAAAGGGTCCGAGAAAGGGAGAGTCCATGCCCGTACAGTCGCCGGGCCGTGAGACACATCCCCCGGGCTCCCGGCGCGGTGGCACGCCTGCTGTGGATCAAAGTCGCTCTGGGGATCCAACATTCGAATGGCCAGTTATGACACGCCAAACCGGTCTCAATGTGCGGCAACTGGCCACTCGGCGGTCAGGAACCTACGAACCTTTGTAGGCCGCCTCTAGTTCAGCGATGTCGAACTTGCCGACGGTCTTCAGCACGGCCGCCATCAACCGGCCATCGGCGGCGTCGTCGCCGTTGTCCAGCAGGTCGTAGTACTCGGTCGGGGTGATCTGCCAGGCAAGCCCGTATTTGTCCTTGAGCCAGCCGCAGGGCAGTTCCTCGCCGCCCTCGACCAGTGCCGCCCAGATCTGATCGAGCTGCTCCTGTCCGGTGACGCGCACCTCCAGGGAGACGGCCTCGGTGAAGTGGAAGTGCGGGCCTCCGTTGATGCCGACGAAGCGCTGACCCGCCAATTCGAACTCGACCACCACCGGCACGTCCTGGGGAGAGGGCGAATCGGGATGGGAGGCGATGGTCTTGACGATGCGGCCATTGCCGCCGAACGCGTCGATGTAGTGCTGCGCGGCCTGTTCGGCCTCGCGGTCGAACCAGAGGTTGGGGACGATGCTTGCGTTGATCTCGGTCATGCGGGATAGACCCCCGTCGGCCGCGCTACTCATCGCCGAGTGGCCACCTGATGCACACAGATCCACCTGACGCGTGTCACAACCGGCCACTCGACGACGAAATCAAGCAGACAAACTGCCTGTTCAGGGGCCAGTTACTCGACAGTATTGCAACCTGTTCTATTATCGCCTCCCATGAAGACCAAAGGCGCCCTGCTGTGGGAACTCAACTCGCCATTCAAGGTCGACGAGATCGACCTCGGCGACCCCGTCGCCGACGAAGTACAGATCCAGATGCATGCCGCGGGCATGTGCCACTCGGACTACCACCTGACCACCGGTGCCACCCCGATGGCGCTGCCGGCGCTCGGCGGCCATGAGGGCGCCGGCGTCGTCACCAAGGTCGGCAAGAACGTCACCGGCATCGAGGAGGGCGACCACGTCATCCTCGCCTTCATCCCGGCCTGTGGTGAATGCCCGCCGTGCCTGAAGGGCTTCCGCTCACTGTGCGACCGCGGTGCCGTCCTGCTCGGCGGCAAGGCCATCGCCGACGGCACCAGCCGCATCACCGCCGGCGGCCGTGAGGTGTCGCCGATGAACCTGCTCGGCACCTTCGCGCCGTACATGACGGTGCACAAGGATTCGGTCGTCAAGATCGACAAGGACATCCCGTTCGAGACCGCCGCCATCATGGGCTGCGCGGTACCGACCGGCTTCGGTTCGGCCACCAACGTCGCCGACGTCAAGCCCGGCGAGACCGTCGTCATCGTCGGTGTCGGCGGCATCGGCATGAGCGCGCTGCAGGGTGCGGTGATCTCGGGCGCCAAGCACGTCATCGCGATCGACCCGAACGAGTGGAAGCGTGAGCAGGCCATCAAGTTCGGCGCCACCCACGTCTACGCGTCGATGGCCGAGGCCATCGCACCGATGATCGAGACCACCTGGGGCCTGATGGCCGACAAGGTCATCATCGCCGTGGGCGAGATGAAGGGTGAGTACATCGAAGAGGCAATGATCCTCACCGCCAAGACCGGCACCTGTGTGGTGACGGGCATGGGTTCGATGATGGACGCCGACGTCAAGCTCAACCTGTTCCTGTTCACCATGTTGCAGAAGACGTTGAAGGGCAACATCTTCGGCGGAGGCAACTCGCACGTCGAGACGCCCCGTCTGACAGCGCTGTACAAGTCGGGCCTGCTCAACATCGACGACATGATCACCCGGACCTACAAGCTCGAGGACATCAACCAGGGCTACCAGGACATGTTGGACGGCAACAACATTCGCGGTGTCATCAAGTTCGACGAGTCGGACTGGTAAACCCCACAGACACGGAATCCCCCTTTTCAGCGTCGAAAAGGGGGAATCTGCTTTTTGTTCAGCGGGACAACCCGGTCAGCCGCGTCAGGGCGTCGAACCCGTCGTCGGTACCCGGCCAGTGCGCCCGGACAGCCGCCAACCCTGCCTGGCGCACGACGCCGCGCAGCACCAAGGTGACGATGATGGCGTCGTCGGCATAGCCGACCACGGGGATGAAGTCGGGGATCAGATCGATCGGCAGCGCCAGGTACACGACCAACAGCGCCAACCGGACGCGCACACCCCGGGGCAGCGATCTGTCCCTGGCCAGGCGAGGGATCAACCGCAACAGGTCCGGAAGTATGCGCAGCGCCTCGGTGAGCAGATTTCCGCGCGGCCGCACGATGAGCAGCGCGACGACGAGAACGAGCCAGCTCAGCAGCAGGGCGGCGCCGAGGCCGATCAACGTGTCGCCCCACCAGGTGTCGGTCACCTGATGATTTTGCCCAGCAGACGCAAAATCGCCCTTTTCGGCATGGAAAAGGGCGATTTTGTGTCTGCTCGCGAAAGTTACTTCGGTGGCATCCGGATGCCGCCGTCGACGCGGACGACCTCGGCGTTCATGTACGAGTTGGTCAGCAGCTCGACGACCATCGAGGCCAGCTCGTCGGGCTTGCCGAGGCGGTGCGGGAACAGCACCGACTCGCCGAGCTTGGCCTTGAACGCCTCGGAGGCCTCGCCCTCGCCGTAGATCGGGGTGTCGATGAGGCCGGGGGCCACGGTGTTGACGCGGATGCCGACAGCGGACAGATCGCGGGCCACCGGCAGGGTCAGGCCGACCACGCCGCCCTTGGACGACGAGTAGGCCGCCTGGCCGATCTGGCCGTCGAACGCCGCGACGCTGGTCATGTTGACGATGGCTCCGCGCTCGCCGGTTTCGCTGAGCTCGTTCTTGCTCATCTGGGTGGCGGCGATGCGGATGCAGTCGAAGGTGCCGACCAGGTTGATGTCGAGCACCTTCTTGTACAGGCCGAGGTCGTGAGCCGAGGAGAACTCGCCGTCCTTGCCGATGGTGCGCTGGGCCCAGCCGACGCCGGCCGAGTTCACCAGGGCGCGCAGCGGGCCGAGGTCCGCCGCGGTCTTGACCGCATCGATGATCTGGTCGGTGTTGGTGACGTCGACGGTGACGAAGATGCCGCCGATCTCCTTGGCGAGGGCCTCGCCCTTGTCCGCCTGCAGGTCAGCCACGACAACGCGGGCTCCCTTGGCAGCCAACTGGCGGGCAGTCGCCGCGCCGATACCTGATGCGCCACCTGTGACGATGGCGCTTGCTCCGTTGAGTTCCACGCCCAACACACTAGGCCCCGGCCCTCCCCGATCCACCGGTTGGTCAGCTACGGCCCTCGGTAGGCTGGCACCATGCCTGCCACGGTCGACATCCGCCGCGCCGGGGACCGCGGCGCCAGCACAACCGACTGGCTGAATTCACGGCACTCCTTCTCGTTCGCCGACTACTACGACCCGGCCAACACCCACCACGGCCTGTTGCTGGTGAACAACGACGACATCGTCGCGCCGGCTGCCGGCTTTGACACCCACCCGCACCGGGACATGGAGATCGTCACCTGGGTGCTGTCGGGCCAGTTGGCGCATGAGGATTCGATGGGCAACTCCGGGGTGATCTATCCGGGTCTGGCCCAGCGGATGTCGGCGGGCACCGGCGTGCAGCATTCGGAGAAGAACGGATCTGCCGATGAGCCGGTGCATTTCGTGCAGATGTGGGTTTTGCCCGATACGGCCGGAGTGACACCGAGCTATCAGCAGCAGGAGATCGAGTTGGCCGCCACGCTGACCCCGATCGCCTCCGGTGCCCGCGATGCGGCCGTCACCCTGCACAACCGCAACGCCACGCTGTACGGCGCGCGGCTGCGGCCCGGCGATTCGGTCGAACTGCCGCAGGCCCGCTACGTCCACCTGTTCGTTGCACGCGGCGCGGTGACGCTGGCGGGGTCCGGTCCACTCGCCGAGGGCGACGCCGCGCGCCTCACCGATTCGGGCGGACGGGTCACAGCTGACACCGAAGCCGAGATCCTGGTCTGGGAGATGAATGCGGGTTTGGGCGGCGCGTAGCGCGATCGCACTGGTCACCGCGGTCACCCTGACCGCGTGTGGGACGAATCCCGGAACCGGATCACCGCCGACCCCCTCGGCGTCGACCTCGGAGCCTCCACCTGCCGGCCTCGCATCGGTACTCGTTCAGGTGCCCGAGCGATTCGCCCAGGCCCCGCTCGACGAACCTCGCCGCGCCCAGATACCCGCCGGCTGGACCATCGAGGTGATCGCCCGCGTGCCCAAGGCCAGGATGGCCGCGTTCGCGCCGGACGACGCCTTGCTGGTGTCGGTACCGGCTACCGGTCAGGTGCTGACGGTGCGCCCGGCCCAGCGCACGCTGCTCGACGGGCTGGAGCAACCACACGGCCTGTTCTTCGCCGGCCCGACGTTGTACGTGGCCGAGAGCAACCGGATCGACGCCTACGACTACGTCGACGGCCGGGCCGTCAACCGCCGCACCATCGCCGACGATCTGCCCGACGCCAAGAGTCCCGACCTGCACGGTGCCTACGCCCACGCACTCAAGAGCGTCGCCGTGGGACCCGATGGCGCCGTGTACTTTTCAATCGGCTCGACGGGCAACATCTCGGCCGAGGACCGTACCGCCACGCCGCCGCGGGCCACCATCATGCGGGTGCCGCCCGGCGGCGGGTCTGCCACCCCGTTCGCCACCGGGGTCCGCAACGGAACGGGCCTGGCGCCGGCCCCCGACGGCTCACTGTGGACGGCGGTCAACAACCGCGACGACGTCGCCGATCCGCAGGGCCGGGTGCGCCAGGACTATGTCGACGACCATCCGCCGGAGTCGGTGGCCAAGCTGACGCCCGGACGCGAATTGGGTTGGCCGTACTGCAATCCCGACGGCCCGCCACCGGCCGGGTTCATCCGCGACATGCAGACCAACCCCGACGGCAGCAAGCTGGACTGTGCGGCACTTCCACCGGTCGAACAGACTCTCGGTGCCCATTCCGCCCCGCTGGGCATGAGCTTCGCCGAACTGCCGCCGCCCTACGGACCCGGTGCCCTCGTCGGGGTCCACGGCTCCTGGAACCGGCGGTCACCGCAGGCCCCCGAGGTGTCGTTCTTCGGTTGGCACGACGGCACATTGGGCCCGCAGCAGACCCTGGTCGGCGGCTTCCAGGCCGACGACGGCTCCCGCTGGGGACGTCCGGTGGCCGCGGTCGCGGGCCCCGACGGCGCCATCTACATCACCGACGACTACGCCGGCGCGGTGTATCGGCTGTCGCCGTGACCTTGCCCGAGCCGTACCATCGCCGATGTGGCCGACCAACAGCTGGGTGATCTCAAGCTGCTGCGCCGGGTCCGGGACCGCATCGACCGCGAGTACGCGCAGCCGCTGAACGTCGAAGCGCTTGCCCGCGGGGTCAACATGTCGGCCGGGCACCTCAGCAGACAGTTCAAGATCGCTTACGGCGAGTCGCCGTATTCCTATCTGATGACCCGTCGCATCGAGCGCGCCATGGCGCTGCTGCGCCGCGGCGACCTGTCGGTCACCGAGGTGTGCTTCGCCGTCGGCTGCTCCTCGCTCGGCACGTTCAGCACCCGGTTCACCGAACTCGTCGGCATCCCGCCGAGTGCGTATCGGCAACAGACCGCCGGAGTGACGAATGGCATGCCGTCCTGCGTCGAGAAGCAGGTCACCAAACCGATCAGGAATCGAGAAGCGCCGGCCACCCGCCTGCACCTAGCGTGAAACCCATGGAACTCACCATTCACTCAAGCATGCTCCCGCTCGACGATCCGGAAGAATCCCTCGCGTTCTATCGCGACGTCCTCGGCTTCGAGGTCCGCCTCGACGTCGGCAAGGACAAGATGCGGTGGATCACCGTCGGCCCACCGAACCAGCCCGACACCTCCATCGTCCTGTACCCGCCGACCGCCACCCCCGGCCTCACCGACGACGAGCGCCGCACCATCGCCGAGATGATGGCCAAGGGCACCTTCGGGACGCTCCTGCTCGCCACCAAGGATCTCGACAGCACATTCGAAAAAGTGCAGGCCGGCGACGTCGAAGTAGTCCAGGAACCCACCGAGCAACCATATGGCGTGCGGGACTGCGCCCTTCGCGATCCCGCCGGCAACATGGTCCGTATCCAGGAGTCGCGCTAACCGATGCATCCCGCCGACAGTCACGATCTGATCCGGGTCACCGGTGCCCGCGAGAACAACCTCAAGGACGTAGACATCGAGTTGCCCAAGCGCCGCTTGACGGTGTTCACCGGCGTCTCGGGATCGGGCAAGAGCTCGCTGGTGTTCGACACGATCGCCGCTGAATCCCAGCGGTTGATCAACGAGACCTACAGCGCGTTCGTGCAGGGCTTCATGCCGAACCTGGCCCGGCCCGAGGTCGACGTCCTCGAGGGGTTGACCACCGCGATCATCGTGGACCAGCAGCGGATGAGCGCCGACCCACGCTCGACCGTCGGCACCGCCACCGATACCGGGGCGATGCTGCGCATCCTGTTCAGCCGGCTGGGTAGCCCGCATATCGGTTCGCCACAGGCGTTTTCGTTCAATGTGGCCTCGATCAGCGGGGCGGGAGCGGTGACGCTGGAGAAGGGTGGCCGCACGGTCAAGGAGCGGCGTGACTTCAAGATCGTCGGCGGGATGTGTCCGCGGTGCGAGGGCCGTGGCGCGGTCAACGACATCGACCTGACCGCGCTGTACGACGACACGAAATCGCTGAACGAGGGCGCGCTGAGCATCCCGGGTTTCAGCATGGACGGCTGGTACGGCCGAATCTTCCGGGGATGCGGATTCTTCGATCCGGACAAGCCGATCAACAAGTTCACCAAGAAGGAACTCGACGCGCTACTGCACAAGGAGGCGACCAAGCTCAAGGTCGACGGGGTCAACCTGACCTATCTGGGGCTGATCCCGCAGATCCAGAAGTCGTTCCTGTCCAAGGACGTCGAGGCCATGCAACCGCACATCCGCGCGTTCGTGGAGCGCGCGGTCACGTTCACCACCTGCCCGGAATGCGACGGCACCCGACTGTCCGACACTGCGCGGTCGTCGAAGATCAAGGGTGTCAACATCGCCGAGGCGTGCGCGATGCAGATCACCGACCTGGCCGGGTGGCTCGAAACGGTCAAGGACACCTCCAAGGCGAAAACAGTGGCCCCGCTCCTAACTGCTCTGCAGCACACGCTGGACTCCTTCGTCGAGATCGGGTTGGGCTATCTGTCGCTGGATCGCCCCGCGGGCACGCTGTCCGGTGGAGAAGCTCAGCGCGTCAAGATGATCCGTCATCTCGGTTCCTCCCTGACCGATGTCACCTACGTCTTCGACGAGCCGACCATCGGCCTACACCCCCACGACATCGCCCGGATGAACAATCTGCTGCTGGCCCTGCGGGACAAGGGCAACACCGTGCTGGTGGTCGAGCACAAGCCGGAGACGATCTCGATCGCCGACCATGTCGTCGATCTGGGACCGGGCGCCGGATCGGCCGGAGGCGAGGTGGTCTTCGAGGGCGACGTGGCGGGTCTGCGGGCCAGCGACACCGTGACCGGGCGCCACCTGGGATACCGCGCGGCCCTGAAAAGCAGGGTGCGAGAACCCAATGGAGCGTTGGAGATCCGCGGTGCCGATACCCACAACCTGTGCGACGTGGACGTCGACCTCCCCTTGGGTGCACTGGTGGTCATCACCGGTGTCGCGGGCTCGGGAAAGAGTTCGTTGATCGACGGCTCGGTGGCCGGCCGCGAGGGCGTGATGGTGGTCGATCAGAGCCCGATCCGCGGTTCGCGCCGCAGCAACCCGGCCACCTACACCGGGCTGCTCGACCCGATCCGGAAGGCCTTCGCCAAGGCCAACGGCGTCAAACCGGCGCTGTTCAGCTCGAATTCCGAAGGTGCCTGCCCGACCTGCAACGGCGCGGGGGTGATCTACACCGACCTCGGGGTGATGGCCACCGTCGAGACCACCTGCGAGGAATGCGAGGGCAAGCGGTTCGGCGCCTCGGTGCTGCAGTACACACTCGGCGGACGCGACATCGCCGAGGTGCTGGCCATGCCGGTCAGCGAGGCTGAGCAGTACTTCTCCGACGGCGAGGCCAAAGTGCCTGCGGCCCAGAAGATCCTGTCCCGGATGGCCGATGTGGGCCTGGGCTATCTCACCCTCGGGCAGCCGCTGACCACCCTGTCCGGTGGCGAGCGGCAACGGCTCAAGCTCGCCGCTCGGCTCGGAGATACCGGAGCCGAGAAGGCCGATACGTTGATCCTGGACGAGCCCACCACCGGCCTGCACCTGGCCGACGTCGAACAGCTACTCGGGCTCCTGGACCGGTTGGTGGATTCGGGAAAGTCGGTGATCGTGATCGAGCATCACCAGGCCGTGATGGCGCATGCCGACTGGATCATCGACCTGGGTCCCGGCGCCGGGCACGACGGCGGCCGCGTCATCTTCGAGGGGGCCCCGGCAGATCTCGTCGCGGGCCGTGCCACGCTCACAGGTAAGCACCTCGCTGAATATGTGGGTGCCTGAACCAGCATTGTCAGGGCACCCGAACTTTCCCGTGTCGATCCCCAAACTTATTGTCGAATAAGCACTTTCGTGCGCCACGGTTTGCACCGACCCCGCGGGCGTGCGTATGGTGGACAACAGCGAAGGGGAGTAGCCCCCAATCGGATATTCGACATACTGGCCGCGCAGCAGCGACGCATGAGCGGCCCGGTTATCCGAACCGGTCACGACCGGTGGGCGAGACCTTCGGCCGTAGACCAATGGTTTGCCGGCCGGAGGCATCTGTTCAGCCCCCAACGGCAGCCAACGACCGAGGAGTTTGTCGAGTGCTGGCTGCACTGCTCTTGAGTTTCGCTGTCATCTTCGTCGCCGAACTCGGCGACAAGTCCCAGTTGATGGCCATGACATTTGCGCTGCGCTACCGCTGGTGGGTGGTGCTCATCGGCATCACAGCGGCCACCACCGCAGTTCACCTGATCTCGGTCGCGGTGGGGCACTACCTCGGTGCGGCGCTGCCAACGCACCTGCTCGGCATCCTCGCCGGTGTCGCGTTCGTGTTCTTCGGGCTGTGGACTCTGCGCGGCGACAAGCTGTCCGACGATGAGGCGACCAAGGCCCAGCGCTCGACGGCCCCGGCGTTCTTCACGGTCACCTCGGCCTTCCTCCTGGCCGAACTCGGCGACAAGACGATGCTCGCAACCATCACGTTGGCCGCCGACAACGACTGGGTCGGCGTGTGGATCGGTTCGACCATCGGCATGGTGGCGGCCGACGCGCTGGCCATCGTGGTCGGGGCGATCGCGGGCAAGCACCTGCCCGAACGGGTGATCCAGTTGGGCGCGGCCGCCTTGTTCGTCATCTTCGGTGTCGCGATGCTGCTGGAGGGCGCATTCCCGGCCGCCCCGGCACTGCTGACCACCGCGGGCGCCATTGCGGTGACGGGGCTGGGTGCGGCAGGCCTGCGCATGCTGCCCGCACATTTGCGGCCGGCGGTGCTACGTAAGCCCGAGACGGCCGATCCAGCTAACACCGATCAATCAGGTGCGATCGCCCCTTGATCCAACCGTGACCAGGCTGTTACGCATGTTGACAGAGTTTCCTGTGTGGTTATTGTGTAGTTCGTGCCAGGCCTGGCAAAACTCTTCCAACGTGCGGTCGCCACTGCGGCCGCCGTTGCCGTCTGCGCGGCCCTGGCCACCACCGGCTCGCCCGTCGCACGCGCCGAGGACGCCCGGACGCTGCTACTCGGAGCGATCGCCAACACCAAGGGCGCCTACCTCGTCTACAACTTCGGCGGCCAGTTCGCCGCGCCCTTCCTGTCTGCCGACGGCCGCGCCTACACGCTGAACAACGGCGGCCACCTGATGACGATGAAGAACGCCTCCGGACGACTCAACCCGCGCCTGCTGGTCGACAGCCATCAGGGCTATCAGTCCCGCTGCGAGCGCACCCCCGGCGCCCGGACGAGCGAAGGACTCTGGCAGGCATCGGAAACCTACGCGCCCCTCGCCGCCTGGCAGGTCCTGGGCCAGCCGACCATCGCGGTGAACGCCAACTTCTTCGACGTACGCGGGCAGAAGGGCGGCTCGTGGCGCGACACCAAGTGCTCGTCCCCGCTGGGCGCCTACGTCGACAACACCCGCGGGCTGGGCCGGGCCAACGCCGCGGTCACGGGAACGCTGGCCTACGCGGGCAAGCAGGGCCTGTCCGGCGGTGACGAGCGTTGGGCCGCACTGGCCACCATGATCCTTCCCATGGGCGGCACCCCGTACGTGGTGATGCCCAGGAGTAATGACGACTACGACTCGGCCACCCCGGTGATCCAGCGGCTGCTGGACCAGAACGCCCGGTTCGTCGCGGTCGCCGGCATCGGGCTGCTCGCTCCCGGCGACACCGGCCAGCTCAACGACAACGGCCCGAGTGCGGCGCGCACCGCCATCGGCTACAACCGGGCCACCGATCAGCTCTACGTCTTCCAGGGCGGCAGCTACACCCCGGACAACATCCAGGACCTGTTCCGCGGCCTCGGCGCCGACAACGCGCTGCTGCTCGACGGCGGCGGTTCGTCGGCGATCGTATTGCGCCGCGACACCGGAGGCATGTGGAGTGGCGCCGGATCACCCCGCGGCAACTGCGATACCCGTCAGGTGCTGTGCGATTCGCGCGAGCGCGCCCTGCCCAGCTGGCTGGCCTTCAACTGAGGCGTCAGTTGACCAGGACTTCGGCGAGAACCGCATTCGGCATGCGCAAGGGCCGCAGGTACTTGTGCAGTCCCGGATGGCACAGCTGCAGGAGGCGCTCCTGGGGCTCGCCGCCGTCCATGCGTTGATCGCCAAGGTATTTCAGCGTCGTGCCGGACGGAAGGTCACCCTCGACCAACGAGGCCGCCGTGCCCGATATCAATGTCTGCCCACCATGGGCGATGTCGCGCAGCCGCTCGGTACCGGCGGCAGTGCTGTGTACACCGATGCACAGCTCGAACGGATCCAACGGCGTCAGTTGCAGATACAGCGCGCAGGACACCGCGTCGCTCGCGCGGTCGAAGGCAGCCGTGAAGCCGTCGCAGGCCGGTCGCTTCGCCGACAACGCGCCGCCGTGGAGCGCGACAACGTGAGTCATCGTCGCTCGAAAGTACGGGAGCGCGGCGGCCATACCCCTTGGGTCGGTTTGCCACAGGTGTGCGGACCCCTCGGTGCGGGCCATCAGCCACGTCGTCGCAGTCGCCGGCATTTCGGTCACGCGCGCGCCACTCCCGCCTGTTGTCCGCCAGTGATCCCCGCACCTGACGGCGCGCAGAACGCCAGCGTAACCAGTTTTCGCAGGCTGTGCCTCAGGCGTCAACGCCGTTGCCGCAGAACCTCGTTGCCAACCCGAGGCCGCAGCGCTGTTGCCCACGTCGGACGCGCGTAAGCAGTCTCGAGCCCTATTTGCTGGACAGGGTGAGCGTCAGTTCTCCAGCCAGAGGTCGACACCCTCGGTGGTGAAGATCAACAGCACGGTGCTCCAAGTGTCCTCGCCGAGCGCGTCTTTGATGTTGCGATAGTCGGTCATGACGAACCGGAACTTACGATCCTCCGGCGTACCGAAACCACCGCGCAGGCAGTCGGCCAGCGCGTCCAGGTTA
Source organism: Mycobacterium shunyiense (assembly GCF_058270075.1). NCBI lineage: Bacteria > Bacillati > Actinomycetota > Actinomycetes > Mycobacteriales > Mycobacteriaceae > Mycobacterium > Mycobacterium shunyiense. Next base: position 170,057 of record NZ_JBZDPU010000014.1, read on the forward strand.
GAGCCGAAGTAGCCGCCGTCGCCGTTGACCGCGCGGCCGATCTCGGTGAAGAAGTCCGCTCTGGAACTCACCTTGGTCCCGTCGATCCGATACGTCTTCACATGCCTCCGATCAGGCAGAACGATTCGTAGTGGTCGCCGGTGTAGTAGTACTCGGGCGGGTCGTTCTGCGGTGATCCCCCGGTGACGATGCGCCGCTTGCCACGGTGCTTGTTGCCGGGCGTCGGCACCGTGTACTCGTGGTAGTAGCCGCGCTCGTGTTTGGGCAATCGGCCCTCGTAGTTTCCGAAGACGACGCCGTCGTTGCGCGGGTAGGGAAACGGCCCGCCGGACTGGATCAGCTCGACGGTCTTGTCCGCTTCCGGCGGGAGTCCGCTCAGAGCGCAGCTGCCGTCGGCCGCCGCAGACTTCGCCGGTGATGCCGATCCCGATGTCGACGCCGGAGATGACGTGGTTTCGGTCGGAGCGCAACACCCCGAAAGCAGGCCGCACAGCACTGCCAGCGCCGCAATGCGTGATCGTCCCATCGGCACGAGGCTAGCAACAGGCGTACAACAGGCCCGGCAAATCCAGGGTCAACGCGGGTTGCCGTGCGACGATCGTTACTCGAGTGAACAGAGTGATTACCCCAGCGAGGCCGACTGCCCGCCGCGGCAGCGCCGCGAGCGGGCGAAAACCCCTGTCAAACAAACAATTTCGTCCCGACATCGAAGGTCTACGAGCAGTCGCGGTGCTCGCCGTGGTGCTGTTTCATGCGGAGGTCCCCGGCTTCGGTGGCGGGTTCGTCGGCGTCGACGTCTTCTTCGTCGTGTCGGGATTCCTGATCACCGGGCTGCTGTGGCGCGAGGCGTCGGACACCGGGACGGTCCGCATGGCCCAGTTCTATGCCGGCCGGGCCAGGCGACTGCTCCCGGCCGCTGCACTCGTTCTCGTGGCGACATCGATGGCGGCAACTCTCCTGCTACCGCCACTGCGGGCCCGCTCGGTGCTGGCCGATGCGATCGCCAGCGCCTTGTACGCCGGGAACTACCGCTTAGCGGCGCAGGGCACCGACTATCTGGCGGCCGAGACGGCGGCATCGCCGCTACAGCACTACTGGTCACTCGGTGTGGAGGAACAGTTCTATCTGCTGTGGCCCGCCCTGATCCTCGGCACAGCGTGGCTGCTGGCCCGCAACGGCCGGGGCACCCGTTCAGCAGTCCCTTATGCGTGCGTCCTGGCCGTGGTGGCCGGTGCGTCGCTCGCGGTGTCACTGTCGTGGACCCAGACCATGCCGCCTTGGGCGTTCTTCTCCCTGCCGACGCGCGCCTGGGAGTTGGCCGCCGGCGGCCTGATCGCGTTGACCGCGGCGCACTGGCGCACCCTTCCGCCGGTGTGTGCGGCGTTGGTCGGCTGGGGTGGCCTGGCGCTGATCCTGGCCACCTGCACTCAACTCGGCACGGCCACGCCCTATCCGGGTACGGCGGCAATGCTGCCGGTGATGGGGACCGCACTGGTGATCGGGGCCGGGTGTGCGATACCCGACCTGGGTGTGGGACGGCTGCTGTCGAAACCGGCGATGCGCGGTATCGGCCGGTTGTCGTACTCGTGGTACCTCTGGCACTGGCCGGTCCTGCTGTTGGCGCCCGCATTGTTCGGCCAGGGTCTGGGGCTGGCGGGCCGGCTGGCGATGGTGGTGATATCGCTGGGCCTGGCGGTCCTGACGTTGCATCTGGTCGAGAACCCGGCCCGGTTCGCCGCGGCGTTGCGTGCGTCCTCGTGGCGCAGTTTGGCCGTCGGCGCGACGGCGACGGGCATGGCCGTCTGCGCGGGTCTGGTGCTGTTGGCGGTACGTCCGGTGCCGACGGGGTCCGGACCGGCGGCGGTTCCGGTCGCCCTGATCGGACCGCCCCCGGCTGCCGCTCCGACGCGGGCTCTGACGCCCGAACAACAGATACAGGCAGCCGTCGCCACCTCGGCCGGCCTGCGCGCGGTGCCGTCGAATCTGTCACCGCCACTGGACAACATCACCAAACCCGAGGCGTTCGTCAACGGTTGCGTCCTGTCGTGGCAGGACGTCTCCGTGCCGGACTGCGCGTCCGGCCTGACCACATCGGCCACCAAGGTCGCGCTGATCGGCGATTCTCACGCGGGGATGTGGCAACCGGCGCTGGAAACCGCCGCACAACAGCAGCATTGGCGGCTGGAGACCTACGCAAAGGTCACCTGCCCGCCCATGAAGCTCCCGATCCTCAGCCCCTACCTCGACCGCGAGTTCACCGAATGCAAGCAGTGGCGGGCCGATGTACTGACCAGGATCGCCAACGAACGCCCGGCGCTGATCGTGCTGGACATGGTGCGTCGCTACGGGGCCGACTTCGGGTTCGTCAGCTACGACCCGACCTGGCTGGACGGATTGACGCGACTCGTGTCGCAGTTGCGCGGCACCGGCGCGCGGGTCCTGGTGCTCGGCCCGGTGCCCGACCCGCACACGACGGTGCCGACCTGCCTGTCGGCACACATGGACGACGCGTCGGCCTGCGCCCCCGACCGCTCGATCGCGATGAACGACAGCGGTATTGCCGCGGAGGCTGCAGCGGTGCGGGCCGGCGGCGGCCAGTACGCGCGGCTGGACCAGTACTTCTGCACCGACCAACGCTGCCCGGTGATCGTCGGCAACACCTTGGTGTTCCGCGACGACAACCACATCACTGCCGAGTACGCCCAGTTGTTGTCGCCGGTGATCGCACGTCTGACCGAAAGTGCCCTGGCGCCCAACTAGTTTCTACAACCTGGCCACCCGATCAGTGAAGGCACCGTGATAGCTCATCGGCAGGTGGAAGGGCAGCCAGGCCTCGGCGATCGGTCCGGTGTCGATGTGCGGCGCGTCGAACACCATCAGTCGGCTACGGTGCTGGGCCTCGTCATACCCCACGGTCAGCACCCATCCGTCGCCTTCTTCGGTGCTGCCCGGGCGCGGCACGAAGATCGGCTCGACGAGTTTGTGGCCCGGCGGGCAGTAGGTCTGCACACTGCCGTCGGCGTGGTTGAAACGGCCGATCCCCTCCCCGCTGCCCTCCCCGCCGCCGGGCACGGTCACGTAGGTCACCGTGTGCGGTTGGGTTGAGCGACGCTGATCGATCTGCGGGAATTCGCAACCCAATTGGGCAAGTGGTTCGGCCAGCACCCGGTCGTCGGGCGTGATACGGAAACGGGTCAGGCGCACGGTGTCCGGTAGGTCTTCGGCTGCGACATCTCGGTACAACCGCGCCGTGTCGCTACGGCTGTCCGCACCCCAGGCCTGCATCCCGCCGAAGGTCTCCGGGGCGAAGCGGGGCAGCTCGACCACCACGTCGGCGCCCTCCTCGTAGGCGTTGGCGTAATGCCACATGTAGAACGGGTCGGTCTCGATCGTCCGGACCTTCCCGCCGTCACGCGGGGCCAGGACGAAGTAAGACGGCTCGTTCTGCTTGAACCGCATGGCGTCCCAATAGGTTTGCCGACCCAACGCGGCCCAGGGGTTGATCCGCAAGGGAGACAGCATGAAGATGGCGTAGCGCGGGGTCAGTGCCATGTCGTGAATGAGTCCCATGCCGGGTAGCGGCACCGCACGGAGGTACCTGGTGACGCCGTTGCGGTCGGTCTCATACAGTCGTAGCCGCATACGCGGGATCGCTTCGCCTGCGAGTTCCCGCAGCCGCCTGATCTTCTCGTCCCGGCTCGGCGCACTACGGACGTGCCGCAGATCGAGGCGAGGAAAGTAGGGTTCGAACCCGAAGTTGACCCTGGAGTCCGTCGTCGCGTCGTAGGTGTAGTGCGCCGAATACGCACCGATGGGACCCTTCAGCACGCCGTCGAGACTGCACATCCCGATCGTGTTGAGCGTGTCGAGATCCATTCCGTGCGGCCGACCACCCTCCCACAGGGCGAGTAGTTGGTCTGCCCCGATCATCACGTTGGTGTTGGCGGTGTTGGCGGGTAGCCGAAACGCGTTGGCCCGCAATCCCCCTGGACGTTGGTATGCGAAGCCGCGCTTCACCATTCGGCCGGCGGCAGTGGTGGCGAGGTAGTGCTCGGTGCGGACGAACCGGTTCTTGAACCGGACGCCGTTGGCGTCGATCGCGAACGCGACCACCATGCCGTCGGCGTCGAACAGGCTGTCCACCCTTGACGTACCGATGTTCCAGCGACCCGACCCGTTGCGGTAGAGCGTTCCGGTCAACCCCGGCGGGAGCGTGCCGGTGATCTCAGTAAGGGTCAGGTCATGTTCGCCAGAGACGTCCTCCCAGTACCGCGAGGGACCGTCGACCTGAGGCGAGGTGGGCGCAGCCATAAAAGACATAGTGTCTTTTATGGCTGTCCGCTGTCAATAGCCGAAACGTCGAAGGGGCTGAACGGCAGTGCCGAGCCGCCGTCCCAGCACAGCTTCGTCAGATGCTCGACGAGTTCGGCGCGAGGCATCGACGAATCGCGGATCCACCACTGGGCACTGACCATCGCCGAGCCGACGATGGCCCGGGCCCACGGCGCGGCCGCCGCGGTGTCGGCACCACCGGCGGCCATGGACACCGTCAGCATGGCTTCGACGGCGGTGGCGAGTTCGTCGAATATCCCCGGCATCTCGTGTCCCCCGGCGGCATGCACGCTCAACGCCCGGTACAGGTTCGGGTCGTCCTGCATCCAGCCACAGAGGACATCGAAGAACAACGACATGCGTTGACGCAGGTCGGTCGACCCGGCGGCGCGGCGGGTGATCTCCGTAAGCAACCGATGAGCCTGACGCTCTCCGAGCGCAGACAGGATGGCTGCCCGATTCGGGAAGACCGCATAAACGGCCGAGCGTACGAAGCCGGCTTCTTTGGCCACCTCGGCGATTCCCACATCGGGTCCGTGGGCACGGATCGCGCGTTCGGCGGCGTCGAGCAGATCCGTGCGCCGCTGCTCGACGTCGACACCAGGCCCCGCGGGCCTGCCGCGCCCACGCTTCGCCGAAGTCACAGGCCAACCGTGGTTATCGGCACGACCGCCTCGAGGTTCTCCGCGCAACGCAACAGCATCGTTGCGAGTTCTTTCTGATCCTTGCCGGACAAACCGTTGAGCATGCCCTGCTCGACGTGGATGACCGCAGAGTGGGCGTGGCCCAGTCGACGCTTCCCCGCCGCAGTCAGCTGCAACGCGCGGGCACGACCCCGCTGGGGACCGGGCGATTCCTCGACCAGGCCTTCGGTGCGCAGGCCCGTCAAAACGTCCTGCAGCGACTGGCGCGTGACGAAACACAACCGGGCCAGCTCCGCGGCCGAGGCTTGCGGATGGTCGGCCAGCGCACGAAGGGCCGTGTACTGCGCCATCGACAACCCGGTGGAGCGCAGTGCCGCATCGCAATTGCGACGCAGGCTCTGCTGGACCCGCTTGACGAGGTAGCCGGCCCCACTTTCCACGTTCGGAGGCATGACAGGAACCTTACATCAGTGCTACCGTCGAATATGTAAGGAACCTGACATAGGAGGAATCGTGACGACCATCCAGCAGCACAGCCCCCACGCCACCCTCATCAACGTGTTCACGGTGGAGCCACAGCGAGCAGCCGAACTCGCCGCGTTACTGGGCCAGGCGACCGAGGACGTGATGCGTCACGTCCCCGGATTCATCTCCGCCAACATCCATCTGAGTACGGACGGCACTCGCGTCATCAACTACGCACAGTGGCGCAGTGCCGAGGACTTCCAAGCCATGCTCGCCGACCCCACTGCGCGGGAACACATGGCCCGGTGCGCCGACCTCGCCACCAGCTTCGAGCCGCACCTGTACACCGTGGAATCGGTGCACGAGGCGGGCTAGGCGTCAGGCGGCGTCTTTCTTGGTGTCCTTCTTCTCGGCTTTCTTCTCGGGCTTCTTGGCACCCTTCACGTCGTTGATCGCCTTGTCCGCGCCCTTCTGGACACCCTCGGCAGCCGACTGGATCTGCTTGCGGCCATCTTCGGCGAGCTTGTTCACGCGCTCCTGGGCGTCCTTGACTGCCTTGGCGGTGCGCTCACGCGCCCTCTCGGCCGAAGCCTTCGTACGCTCACCGGCCTCCGCGACCGATTTCGCGACCTCTCGGCGGGCCCCGTCAGCTGCGCTGCTGAGCTTCTTGACGCTGTCGCCCTCAACAGATTTCAGCTTGACGGTGTCCGTGCCGACCGTGGTCTGAGTGACGGCTTGCGGCTCGAAACTCGTCGTCTTCGTAAGGCTCTGTGTCCCAACATTGTCCCCAGCGTTACCGAGCGCCTCCGGAGTGAGGCTGTTCAGCGAGTCGGTCAGTGCCGAGAGATCCAGCCCGGACAGGTTCGACGAGCCACCGACGCCGAGCAGGCCCAGCAGGGTCTTGATGGGATTGGAGACCGGGGTCTGGCTCACCAGGCCGTCGCTGATCGCTTTCTCGATGCCGGTGACGAGGTTGTTGATCAGATGCCCGGGCACCTGTTCCCAATCGACGTCCGCCGGAAGGGTGCCGAAAGCGGTTGGGACGTCGGCTTCGTCAAGCGAGCGCTCATAGATGCCCGTCGTCGGGTTGTAGGACACATCGGTGTAGCCGAGGTTGACCAGGCTGGTGAGGACAGGGCTCAGCGCCGTGCCGATCGGATTGTTGAGGTTCGCCCCGGTCAGCAGGTTGATGACGTCATACGCCAGATACGTCGGCTCCAGCAGCGGCAGGCTGTTGGCCGGGATCGTGATGTAGATGTTGAGCTTGGGGCCCAGCTGAGGGTTGTCCCCGGGATCCTGCAGATAGTCGGTGACGTCGGCGCCGAGCTGCGAAACAACTTGGTCGATCAGCACCGTGCTGAGGGTGTCGAGCGACTGGTTCCGCAAGATGTAGGTCGGGAACAGGCCTGCCGCAACATTGTTCGCCATCGTGAACGGGTTGGGCCAGGCGGCGAAGTCCGAGAGCGGCAGGTACTCGGCGGTGGCGTCGATCTTGATCGGAATGAGATTCGCGCCGCCCGGAGTGAGCCCGAACAACGGGATGTCACCGACCACGGGGATGCCCGAGACGATGCTGGTCCCGCTGCTCTGCACCTGGGTATCGGGTGTCACGGTGTCGATCCCGAGCAGTCCGAAAAGCGGATACGCCCGCGCCAGAATGCCGCCGTTGGCCCGGCCGGGGTTGTCGATCAGGATCATCGGCAGGATGGTGAAACTGCCGAGCAGGGGGTTGGTTCCGGTGTAGTTGGCACCACCGGGTTGGTTCGGCAGATCATCGACCACCTGTTGGTAGGCCGCGCCGGCCGCGAACGCACCGAAGCCCCAGCCGGCCACGACCGGGATGCGCACATCGGCGGCATTCGTACTCAGCGGTGGCAGCGTGATGCCGAGCAACGCGAGCGCAGCTTTGAGGCTGTCGAACTTGAGGCCACTCGTCGGCAGACCGAGCGCCTTGAAGATCGAGTCGAGGCTGACATCGAGGTATGGCGTGTTGTTGATCTCGTCGGCCACCGAGTTCGGGAACGACGGCACCCACCCGAGGTCCACCCCAAGCAGACGGATGAGCGTGAAAAGGCCGCCGGTGGTGATCACGTTGACCCCGGCCGAGGACAACGGATCGCTGAGGTCGATTCCCAAAAGGGCTTCCACGTCGACCGGCAGTGCGCCCAGTGCCCCACCCAAGACGCCGTTGAGCGCGTCCTTGGTGGGGGTGGTCGGATCGATCCCCGCGGCCTGTAGGAGGGCCAGCAGATTGAAGTTGTCGACGAATGCCGTTTCCACCTGCGCGCCGACGGTCTGGAACTGGTTGTACACCTGAGTTCCGAAGCCACCCGTGAGGTCCGGGATCTGGTCGGGCGGCGGGAAGATCTGCACCCCGGATTGCAGCCGAAGGTCACGCTGGACCGCAGCGGCCTGGGCGGGTGGCGGTGCAACGCCCACCGTAAGCGCGGTTACCGTTGCGGTTGCCGCCCCGAGGGTCGCCACCCTCGTGACGCGCCGCCGCTGCCTACGGTGCTTAACTGCCATCTGACCAGTCCTTTCGGCCACCTTCTCAGGTTTATCTCAGGCAACTTAACACTAATGTGACCTTTGTCACTGAATTGCTGGAGAAATTTCACTGTTCTCCTTCGCAATTTGTCGCAAACTTGTCGCAATCGACCCGACCGGCCTTGCGCTGGGCAGAGATATATTGACGCCAACGACAAGCAATCCTCGCATCCGCGGTGAATCACCCTCGCCAACGTTGCTGGACATCGATGGATGTGCGCCTTGCCGTGCGAAACACCCGTCGATATGTCAACTGGTTCCGATCGGCGCCGAACCCGCCTCGACCTGCGTCGGTCGACGCGGACAAGCGGCGCTCAGCGGTTCGAACTACTCGATCCGAAGTTTGCCGGCGAGGATTCGCCGAGCGGCCGCATCGGCCTGGCCCGCATAGCCGCCGCCGAACAGCACGACGTGGGCCAGCAGCGGATAGAGCTGATGCAGGTCGATCCGGTCACGCCACCCGTCGCGCAACGGCCGGACAGACCGATACGCCGCCAGCACGTCATCCAGGAACGGGAAACCGAACAGCGCCAACATCGCCAGATCCGTCTCGCGATGCCCACCGTGTGCGGCGGGATCGATGAGCACCGCACCGTCGGCGGTCCACATCACGTTGCCGCTCCAGAGGTCGCCGTGCAGCCGGGCCGGCCCGTCATCGTCATCGTCATCGAACGTGCCGGCGCGGCAGAAGTCCGCGACCGCCGCGATGGCGTCCTGCGCCCCTGCGTTGAGCCGGCCTGCCGCCAAGTGCGCCATCGGAAGCAGGCGCTCATCGGCGTAGAAAGTGCCCCAGGAATCGTGGCGGACCAACGACATCGGCAACGGCTGCGACATCGGTCCGAAGAACCCGACTCCCCCGGAACCGTCCGGCCCGGCCCCGTAGGCCTGTGCACCCGCATCGTGGGTATGGGCCAGCTGCACGCCGAAGTCTCGCGCAGCCCGCGCCGTAGGGGGCACCGAGTGCAGGCGCCGCAGCGTCAATGATGTTGCGTCGTAGCCGATTACCGGGACGCTCGGGACACCACCTGCCACCGCCAACCAGTTCAGTCCGGCGGCCTCTGCGGCGAAGAATCCCGCCGGCGCCGACACATTGCGTTTGACGAAGACGCCGGCCCGATCCGCGGCATTGGGCATACCGGGCAGGTTACCGGCGTGAACTGGCAGAATTTTCACCCGTGTCGTGGGGGAGATCGTTGATGCGTCTCATTTCGGCAGCGAGCCTGGGACTGGCGTTCGCCCTGCTGATATCCGCGTTGGGACTCGCCCTCACGAGTTGGCTCACGGGTGAGCCGTCCCCGGCTCTCGGCGCATGGGAGGAGTTCCTGCCGCCTGAAGCAAGCATCGCTGGGTGCCCAGACTCCCCGAACCATCGCGGTCGCCCTGTGCTGGCTGGTCGGGCTGCTGCTGGCGTCCGCCGCCATTGCCTGGTTCGTGGGCACCGTAGGCGGTGACGCGTCCGTTGCCGTAGGTGACGAAGCCGCCGGCGATAGGTTCGGTATCGACGCGCCCACTGGCCGCCAGATGTGGTGGTCCTCAGACCGGACTCTGGTCGACACCTACCGCCATGCCAGTGATCACCGCCGCCCACCGGGTCAGGCGTACCTGGTGGATGAGGATCCCGATGCCTTGACCTGGACACGGTTCGACGCACGAACGGGGACCGCGTTGTGGACCGCACCTATCCCCGTCACAGGTTGCCGGTTCCGGAGCGACAGTGACGCACGCCTACTCCAAGTCGTCGACCGGTGCCCCGGCGGCCAGGGCATGGATGTCCAGTTCGCCTTTGCCGATCCGAACGATGGCACCACTGCCTGGCAGGCGACGGTGCTACGCGGACTTCCTTACCCACAGCAGGATTTCAAAGCCCACCGCGTGATGCTGTACACCATGGAAGCAGGTGACGGGGCAACCATCATCACCATCGCCCCCAAAGGCGGGCCCGATCGCTCCGTCTTCGTCAACGCCAGACTGCAGACTTTTTCCCACCACGACGATCCTGCCTATCCGATCCTCACCACCGACGGCTCCGACCAGTTCCTGACCCATGACAACGACCGGGCCACCCTGCGCAACCCGAACGGACATGAACAGTGCTCGTTCAACGCCCGTCCCGCGAATGCCACCGGGCGCATGTCCCCGGACGGCATGGCGGTGATCCTGGACAGGGAGGTGGTGTTCGGCACCGACGACGCACTCGTGAGCTTCGACCGAAACACGTGCGCGCAGACCGGGAGTATCCCGATCTCGTCGCGCCCGGCCGCACTCATGGCGGCACCCGGTGTCACCCTCGTCGTCCGCACCGATGACACCGGCACATGGGTGGACGGCTATGCCTGATCGACGACGTTTCCTCGACAATCGCCGCCATCCGGCAAGATGGCTGCCGTGGGGATAAACCTGTTGCCTTCTGCCCATCTCTCGGACGCCGACGTCGCGGGGGCGCTCGAGAATGCCGTGGCCGTGATCAACCCGGTACTCGACATCTTCACCCGATTCGACCCCTTCGGGCTGCGGCGACGCACCCATCGCGAGGAGCCGGCCGAGGGCGCCGTCGGGAAGACCCTCGATGTCGCGGCCGCTGTGCTGAACTTCGCCGAACTGCCGGGCACCAAGGCCTGGGCCGAGATGGATCAGGACGGGCATGTGAAGTGGTGGGTGCATCGCGCCGGCGCGGTGACCACCATCCCTGTGGCATTCCCCGGTGCATTCGGGGTCATCGCCAACCGACTTCCGCTCCAGGACATCCTCGGGTTCTCCAACCAGGCCATCGTGTTGTGTGCGGTGGCCCGCGAGGACGGCGTCACCGACCTCGACGAGCAGGTGCGGTTACTCGGCGCGGTCCTGTGCGATCGTGGCCTCACCAACAGCCCCGCCGACGCCCCGGAACGGCCACCGCAATCACTGCCGGAAAAACTCTGGGACTTCGCCGGCAGCGTGCGGGCCGCCGGCGAGGAGATCGCGAAAAGACCGCACCCGCAAAAGGTTTACCGTTACCTCGGGATGCTGCCCGGTGTCGGCGCGGTGGCCGCCTACTTCGGGGAGGTCAATGCCCTGCGACACGCAGCGCACGAGGGGGAGGGCTGGATCAGCGCGCGTTCTCCGCAGGAGCCGGCCCGAACTTGAAGATCAACGCGCTGATGGCCACCACCACGGCCGCCGCAGCGATCACCGGCGCAACCGTGAACTGCGACACCGTCCCCCCGAGCACCGCACCGACACACATCGTCAGCACCACGCCGTAACGGAGCTTCTCGCGGTCCCCGGTACCCCCGGCCAATCTGCTGTCGAAGCCGAGGCCGACGATCGTCTGCGTCAGCACCGTGGTGCTCAGCTCCTGAATACCGAACTGTCGCGCGGTCGCGTTCTGGATCCCGAAAGTCATCGCAAGAACGATCAAGATGAGTTTCCGGTTGTCGTCGTAAGCCAGCACTCCCGTTCCGCAAAGGATCGAAAGCACGGTCAGCAGAACGACTTCCACACCCAACGCAGTTGTCAGCCAGTTCCGGACGTGGCTGTCGAGATGGCGCCGCAGCCGCCCACCCACCACCGTGCCCAGCACGAACCCCATGAACGCGACCAGCGCGCCCGTCACATCCACGCCGGAGTGCGGCACGAACCAGAACCCGAGGAAGATCACGTTTCCGGTCATGTTCGCGACGAACACGTGACCCAGCACCAACACACTGATGGCGTCCACGACCCCGGTCGCGAACGTCAACAACAGCAGGGCCACGACGGTTGACCGCTGTGTCACCGGTGAGGCGATGGCCATGCCTACATCCTCGCCGCTACAGCTGCGGAGACAAGTCCAATTGGGTCAACGTGGGCATCTGGGTGATGCGCCAATCACCATCGGTGCGCTGCAACATCAGCCGGAACGACAAATACCGCAGCGACGGAACGTTTTTGGTGACCGGACTGGTCGACACCGTGTTGGTGTAGACGATCGCGGTGGCCTCATTGCGGCCGATCGTCTCCACCGCGGTGCCCATCACCTCGGTGTTGTTGGTGACCTGCGCCTGCTTGTTGGTGGGCACGAGGGTATCGATGAACTGCCGGTACTGGGCGGCGAAGTCGTTGGACAGGTACCGCTCGGCCCGATCGGGAAGAGTCTCGATGTTGTCCGGGTTGTAGGTCCACAACGTCGTGATGGCATCGGCCGACGTCCGCGCCACCTGAAGCTTGGTGGCCACCAGCGCCCGATCGGCCAGGTATGGCTGCAGCATCGCACCGCCGAAAGCCCCGGCCGCCACGAATACCGCCGCAGCGCCTGCGGCGACGTACGTCAGCCGCTTGCCGGCCTCGCGGTGCGGAACCAGTACCTCGTCCTCGACCGGCTCAGCGTCGGCAGCGTCGATGCCGGCTTCGGTATCCGACTCCTCCGTCGGCTCAGGTACAACGTCGACTTCGGGTTCTGGCTCGGCCTCGGCATCACCTTCGGCCTCGGTCACGGCCTTGCGGCGCGACTTACCCGTCGGGGTCCGACGTTCCGGAGCCGGCTCGGCCGTGGCTGTATCGTCCGCATCGTCGGTGTCGTCGGCGTCCTCGGATTCAGTCACGGGCTCTGAGACCGATTCCTCGACCACCGCTTCGGCACGGCGACGCCGACCGAAACGCATTCTGCGGCGCGGCTTGTCAGGCTCGCCGGTGGTCAGATCACCTGAATCAGCTGGCTGATCTTCCACTGCTGTCCTTCCCAAATCGTCGTCGCAATCCAGCGGCTACCGCTTTCGACCACGGACTTGCCGTCCGGAGATCGTGTGCTGATCTTGGTCGCGACCAGCACGTCGGCGCTGCCGTTGTCGTTCCATCTCTGAATGCCGGCATCGAGCACAGCACCCTCTGTCGGCTCCGCGCGTGCCACCTGAACGACGATCTCGTTCTGCTTCTCCTGGAACATCTTTCGGAAATCACCGGTCGCCTGCTCTTTGATGCGATCGGCGTAGTCGTTGGCGTGGAACGGATCCAGCGTCGTATAGACCGTCATGAACTCACGCACGTAATCGAGCGCACCGGCACTCTTGATCTCGGCACGGCGGTCGGATTCGTGACGCACCAGGATCAGGCTGCTGCCCACGATGGCGGCCGCGATGAGCAGGGCAGAGAGCATCCCGACGATCGGCAGACCCCAACGGATGGGTTCCTTGGGCTCCTTCGGTTCGACGGCGAAGTAGTCAGGCTGACCCGGCTCGATCCGGCGACGCGGGCTCACTGTCCCCCTCCGCTCAGTACCGGCCGCTTGAGCACCGTCAGGTTGTCGACCAGCCAATGATCGCCGGACTTCTTGAACTCCACCCGCACCGTCGCGGTGATGAACTTCAACTCCTGCGGATTGGTGCCGCGTTGACCCTGCAGCGCCACCAGCATGGTCGCCGCATTCTTCGTCACGCCGGGTAGCACCGCACTGCTCACGGCCCAGTAGTCGTTGGTCGTCGGTCCGGCTTTACGCACCGCGTCCTGCTGGGCAACCAGCTGCTGGCGGTAGTTGTCGGTGGTCAGCGCCTGTGCCTTGCTGAAATCCGCATCGACGGAATCCACCCCGTAGCTGAGTAGTTCCTCGACGATGCGCGGCCCCTGCTCGGCGATCTGCGCGCGGGACTGATCCACGGCCCGGTCCTGCCGGTACACCAGCAGATAGCCCAGCCCCACAGCGATTCCGCTGAGCAGCGCAAGCGTCAGCAACATCGCTCCGACGCGGCGGCGGACGTCGGACTCAGGCCGGTCGACGCGACGCACCTCGGTGCGGGTCAGCAGATCGGCGAACGTCCGGTGCCGCGAATCCCACAGCGGCCACAGCCAGCCCACGAACACGGCCGCGGTATCCAGCAGATGCGCGAGATCGCGCAGCAGCAGCCGCCCTAGACCGGCATCGCCGGCCGAGGACACCACCCGGATGCCGAACACCGATCGGCCCGGGCTCCAGCCGGTCAACGCCGGCAACAGAATGCGATTCACACAAGAAACGGCCACCAGCAGGACCAGCCCGCCCGCGTATACCGCCCACCACAACCACTTGCCCAGGTCCGTGCCCTGGGCGACCAGCGTCGCCGTCACGATCAAACCGGCGGGCGCCAGCACATCGATGGCGAACGCCCCGGCCCGCGCCGGCCACGACGCCAACCGCACCCCGTCCGTTCCGGCGCCCTCGGCGGCCACCGGTCCGGCGTTGTCCAGCACAGCGGTCACGACGACGTGACCTGGTCGAGCCGCGCGACCTTGTAGTTGCCGTCCTCGGCGCGGGCCATCTTCACCCGCAGCCGATAACCCTGCTCTTCATCGGACTTCTCGCTGTTGGTGACCAGCACCCGCACCGCGACCAGCAGGTCCATCGACCCGTCGTCGTTGTGCTTCTCCACGGCCGCCCGCAGATCCGAAACCTTCACCTGCACGTTGGCGGCCTGATAGGCGTCGAGCAGCATGCCGCTGTAGAGGCCGGCCTGCGCGCCGAAGTCACCGGTCGCACATTCGATGATCTTGGTCTGGGCCTCGATCATCGCCTGGGTGTTGGGGGCCTGCGTGGCGGTCACACAGTCCTTGGCCGCCTGCAGGGCCTCGGCCTCGTCGCTGGCGATCCGTTCACTGTCCTGATGCGCACGCAGTGCCAGGTAGCCGCCGACACCGGCGGCCCCGGCCAAGACCAGCAGCCCGGCAAGGATCGCCGCCATCCAGCCCCGCCCGAGCCGGGAAGGCCGCGCTGCGGCCTCCTCGGCGTCCGTGGCTGAGATCGGATCAGTGATCTCGGTGACGGCCTCCGCTTGCGGTTCGGTGGTGTGGGGGTCCTGCTGGTCGGCGAGGTTCAGCTGGCTGGCGCCAGCATCTCCTTCCATCCGTCATCTCCTGGTTTATTCGAGTTGGTGACGGAGTACTTCACACCGCCGGGACCGACCACCTCGCCGCTGGACGGACTATAGGTGGCGGTCGAACCTGCTGCCGGAGTGTAGATGCAGGGGTTCGGCTGCTGTCCACTACAACTCACATTGCCACCCCGCGGCGCGGTCAGCGGATCGCTGCGCATCGCCGTTGATTCCGGTGGTGGAAGCTGACTTGCCGGCAACGGGTTCATCCCATTATTCACCGAAGGCGCGGGAATGACCCGGCCCGGATCGACGGGCTGATCGCAGCGCGCGGCCGGAGCCGGGCAGTTGCGGATCTGATTCGGGTCGCCGTACCACGGGTTGGTGCCCAACGGCTGGTAAGGCTCGTCGCTACGGCACTCCGAGGGCGAGGCGGCCCGCTTACCGGGCACATCGGCACACGGGTAGTTACGCGCACCACGCACCGCGTTCGGCGCGTCCTTGGGGATCTTGCAGTACAGGCCTTCAGGCAGCGGAGCCGTGGACGTGTCCGCGGGCGAACGCCACTGCGAGGCCGGCAGGAACCCGGTCAGGCACGGCGGCGGCATGTTGATGCCGAGACCGAAGTGCAGCAGGCCCTTGGGCGCGAAGATCGTCGCGGTCTGGGCGACGGCACCACCCTGGGGCAGTGCCACCAGCACCTGCTCGACGTTCTTGTTGTAGCGCTTGAGCATGTCGATGACGATTTCCAGGTTCGCCAGCGTCTGCGGCAAGGACTCCTGGACGTCTCCGAACACCGAGTTCAGCTGGTCGGCCGTCGGTGCCGCCTGCTGGAGACCGCCACGCAACGCGGCATCGTTCTGAGCGCTCTGGGCGGCCAGCGTGTTCAGGTTCTTGGCCCACCGCGAGATCGCGTCACCCGAATTCACCTGGCTGTCGATGATCGGCCCGGAGTTCTCCACGATGTCGTTGACCGCACCGATGTTGTCCTTGAAGTCACCGGCGATCGCCTGGGTGGAATCGACCAGATGCTGCAGTGACGGCCCGAGCCCGCCGACCGCTGTGGCCGTCTCGTCCAGCAGCGTCGCGATCTTCTCCTTCGGCAGCGCCGCCAAGCCCTTCTGCGCGGCGTCGAGCGACGGGCCCACCTCGGCGGGCACGGTGCCCTTCTGGATCGTGTCGCCGCTGCGGAAGTACTCCTTCGCGCCGTCCTTGGAGACCAGGTCGATGAACTGCTCACCGACCGCCGACACCGAGTGCACGTTGGCGCTCGCGTCGATCGGCACCCGGAACTGGTTGTAGATGTCCATCTTGACGTGGGCGCCCTGCTCGGTGGGCTCCACCGAGGTCACCTTGCCGATCGTGGTTCCGCGATAGGTCACGTTGGCGGTGGCGTACAGACCGCCCGAGTTCGGGAGATTGGCGTTGAGTTGGTACATCCCGACGCCGGCCCAGGTCGGCAACCGCAGGTAGACCAATGCCAGCACGACCAGTGCTATCACCGTCAACACAGTGAACAGAACGAGCTGCATCTTGATGAAGCGGGTCAGCAACATGTCTCACTCCCCCCTTTCCACAAGCGGGCCGCCAGGTGCGTCGTGCGGGTTCGGCGTGAACCGGACATCCGGAATCATCGTCGACGGATCACGTCCCCAGGCCTGTTCAAGCGCACGGAGCATGCCCGAGACACCGGTACCGGACAGGAACGCGTTGTCCACCGAGCTCAGCGTCAGGTCGATCGTCAGCGACACGTTGATGTAGTCGCCGCGCACCGCCTTCGGGATGTTCTCGATGTTGAACGGCACCGTGAGGATCAGCTTGAGCGCCTCGACCAGGTACGGGGCCGAACGGGCCAACTGCTTGAGCGGCCGCTGCAGGTTCTGCAGGTTGGTGTGCAGGTTGGCGTTGCTGTTCGACAACGTGTCGTCAGCGGCCTTCGACAACCGGCCCAGCGAGGTCACCGCGTCGGCGAACAAATCACGTGTGTCGGCGAAATGCTGGATCAGCGGCGGGAACTCGGTCAGCACCCGATCCAACGTGTCGTTGCGCGCGGCAACGATGTTCAACAGCCGGTTGGTCGAATCGATCGCCCGGGTGATGTCGTTGCGCTGCTGATTGAGCTCGTCGGTGAACGTGTCGAGCCGGCCCAGGAAGTCGCGGATCTGATCGGCACGACCGTTGAGGATGTTGAACACCTCGGTCTGGATGGTCTCGATGTTCGGGATGCCGCCGCCGGTCAGGATGCCGGAGATACCGGCCAGCGTCCGCTCGATCGTCGGGTACGCCGACGACTGCGACAACGGGATGGTGTCCCCGCTGCGCAGCATCTCCTTGGACGGGTCCTTGTCCGGCGGGTTGAGCTCCACGTGCTGCGAACCCAGCAAGCTGGTCTGGCCGATCTTGGCCAGGGTGTTCTTCGGCAGCTCGATGCCCGGCTCCAGGTCGACGGTCAACGTCGGAGTCCAGTTGATCAGCTCGATCTTGCGGACCCGGCCGACGAACACGTCGCGCACCCGCACCCGGCTGTTGGCGTTGAGCGCCAACGTCTCCGGCATCTGCACGTAGAGCGTGGTGCGGCCGGACTCGGTGCCCGGCCCACCCGGCAGCGGCACGTTGGCGACGCCGCGCCACTGCCCACACGAGGTGAGGATCAGCGCAGACGCCGACAACACCGCGACGCGTCTACCGACGCGACCCAAGCTACGTGTCTTCATTAGCCCTGTCCTCCGACCTCGGCGGGCAACGCCGGTCCGGCGGGAGCCGGAGCCGGAGCGGCCGGTGCGGGACCCGACATCGGGTCACCCGGGATCACACCCGGTGCAGGCACCGGCGGCGGTCCGGGCTGCGGGTACCACGGCGGCGGCAGCGGATTGGTCTCGTTGTACGAGTTCGGCGGTCCGGGCAGGTTGCCTCCCGGAGGAGCCCCGAACGCCGGCGGGGCCGGCGGGGCCACGATGTCCGGGCCGCCCATCAACTCGGACAACGATTCCGGCGTCAGCATCTGCTGCGTGGCCGGCTGCACCTGCACACCCTGCATGCCCGGCGCCACGGTCCAGCCCGGCTCATGGTTGCCGTGCGAGAACAACGTGTCGCGCGACCAGATACCGGGGACGGTGGTGTCCTTGTAACCGCCCGGCGGCTGCAGACGCGGATCCGAGTAGGAGATCTGCTTGGGCAGCGTCATCGCGGTGTTGGCCAGGTTCTGGCCGAACGGCAGGAAGTTGAACTTGATCGCGTCGAGGATCGGCGCCAGGTACTGCGCGCACAACTCGGCCGAATCCTGGTAGCCCAACCGGCTGCCCGCCTGGATCGAACTGCAGATGAACTGCAGCGGGTTGGAGAAGTTGGTCAGGCCCGGCAGAACCGGCAGACCCACGATGCCACCCTGATTGGGCGAGACGATGTTGAGCACGTTGGCGGCCAGGTTCGGGTAGGCATGCAGACCCGTCTCCAGACCGTTGCGTGGCTCGGGCTGCAGGATCGCCGTCGTCGCCTCCGACAGGTTGTTCACGTCGTGAGTGAGCACGCCGCCGTTCTTGTCGAGGAACTCACGGGTGGTCTTGAGCACCTTGTTGAGATCCTGCAGGGCCGTTGCCAACTCCTGATCGGTGTTGGTGAACGAGTTGGTGAACTGCGCCAGATCGTTGTTGAGCGCCACGAACTGCTGATCGCTCTTGTGCAGGGCGTTGACGAACAACGCCAGGCTCTTGACCACCTGGAAGAAGTCGCCGCGACCCTGGTTCAGCGTGGTCAGCGCCTCCGACAACCCGTTGAGGGTGCGGTTCAGCTGTTCACCCTTGCCCTGGAAGCCGTCGGCGAAGGACTCGATGATGTCGCCGAACGGACCCCTGGGCTGTTCGGCCGTCGGGCCCAGATCGTCGAGCAGACGCGTGATCTGGTTACGCAACTCGTCGTACTCGACCGGAATCTGGGTGTTCTCGATCGGGATCACCGCGTTGTTCTGCAACCGGGGTCCACCGGTGTAGGGCGGGGACAGCTGGATGACGCGCGAGGCCACCAGGCTGGGGTTCAGCACGGATGCCGTGACGTTCTCCGGCACCTTGTACTTGTTGCTGACGTGGAAGACGACCTTCATCTTGTCGCCGTCGGTCTCGATGCTGTCGATCGCGCCGACCTTGACACCCATGATGAGCACCTTGTCGCCGGGATACAGCGCAAGGACCTCGGGGAAGTACGCGGTGACCGTGGTGTTGGTCATCTTCTTGTACAGGCTCAGGCCGAAGTAGCCCAGCACCAGGGCAGCCACCACCGCCAGCGCACCGACGATGACAGATGCCCGTGATGCCTTGGGCAACTTGATGTTTCGAACGTTGAAAACTGTTGACATGTTTGCGGCCTATCCCTGCGACCCGGGCGGAAGGAACGGCGGGTTACCCGGAAGCGGCGGTGTACCCGCCGGCCCCGCGTCCGGCCCCGGTCCCGGTGGTGCCGGAGGAGCGTTCAGCGGTCCCGGGTGCGGTGCGTAACCCGGGATGGGTCCCGGTGCCACCGGCAACGGGGCGATCGGAACGGTCCGGGCTCCCGGCGGGCCGGGGAGCAGATCAACCGGCGCACCCGGCTGATCCGGGGGCATCTGACCGGGGATGGCCGCACTGGGCACACCCGGCGAATGCGCGATGCCGTCAGGATTCGGCGCCGAGGTTGCGAGGTCCGGCGGACCGTACTCCGGGCCACCGAACGGACCCTGGGTGGCCGCCGCGCACGGCATCGGGTTGCCCGGCGACGGGATTCCGGCCGCGGTCGGCGTGTACGAGCACGGCGACCCGGGCGGGACGGCAGGTCCCGGATGCTCCGGGGTGCCTTCCAGCGGTGTCGGGGCCGACGGCGGAGCACCGTTCTCGAACCGCTTGCCGTTGGGATCGGGGAACCGCGCCGAGGGCAGGCCGGCGTTGCGCCAGAACTCCTCCGGGTCGATGCCGCGCTTCTTGAACGCGGAATCGACGAACGGCTGCAGGATCTGCGGCGGGATCAGGTTGACCAGCATCACCTTGAAGTACGGGCCGGAGGCCAGCGCCTCGGCGAGTGACGTGATGAACTTGCCCGCCACGGTCAGCGTGTCGGCCAGATCCTGCTTGCGCTCGACCAGCAGATCGCTGACCGTCCGCAGCTGCTCCAGCACGTGGTTGAGGTTCGGGTTGTCGTTGATCAGACCCTCGACCTGACGCGACACCGACGAGACCCGCTCCAACAGCATGCTCACGGCCTGGCCGCGCTCGTTGACCGCGGCCAACAGGGTCTGGGCGTTCACCAGCAGCTGATTGACCTGCGTGCTGCGGTCACCGAGGATCGTCGCCACCTTGTTGGCGTTGGCCAGCAGCTTCTTGACATCCTCATCGCGCTTGCCGATGGTCTCGGAGAACTTGGCCACCCCGTCCAGCGCGGCACTCAGGTGCGGCGAGGTCTGATCGACGGTCTCCGACAGGACATTCAGCGAATCCTTGACCGACTTGGTGTCCCAACCCGACGCGTTGCGCGTGACATCGAGGAATGCGTCGTAGATCTGGTACGGCGTCGTCGTCTGGCCCAGCGGCAACATCCCGCGCGGCGGCAGCGTCTGGCTGCCGCGCGGCTGGATCTCGATGTTCTTACGACCCAGGATCGTGTCGGTACGGATCGCCGCACGGCTCTCGGTACCGATCGTCTTCCCGCCAAGGGTGTAGCCGATCTCGACCTTGTCGCCATTGATGTCCATGCTCTTGACCGTGCCGACATCCATACCGGCGATGCGGACCTTGTCGCCCAGGCTCAGGCCCCCGGTATCGGAGAACTGGCCGTAGTACGTCGGGACCGCGAACAGCATCGGCACACTCGTCAGCGTCGAACCGACGCCGATCACCAGCGCCACCACCGCAACACCCATCAGGCCTTTGCGGAAGCGGTCGGAACCTTGCAGTGTCCTCATCGCGGCGTGCACCTCCCCGACGGCTGTGAAGCGAGTCTGACGGTTCGGACGGGCCCGCCCGGCTGCAACCCGTTGAGCTTCAACGAAAGGTCGCAGGCATAGAAGTTGAAGAAGTCACCGTAGATACCACCGGCACGTCCGATGATCTTCAACGCCTGGGGGAACTGCACCAGGATGTCATTCAGCTGCTGCTTCTGGTCGATCAGCGGCTGCTGGATGACCTCGAGCTGACCGATGGTGTCCTTGAGCAGCGGGCGGTTGTCCCCCAGCAGATCTGCCAGTGAACCGGCCGCGTTGCTGATGTTGGCCACCGAGGCTCCGATCGGATCGGCGCGGTTCTTCAGCCCCGTGACCAGCGTCTCGAAGTTCTTCAGGGTGTCGTTGAACTGCTGCTGATGCGCCACGGTGGTGTCCAGCACGATGTTCAGGTTCTTGATCACCTCGCCGATCGCCTGATCCCGGTCGGCGATGCTCTGGGTGAGCTGCGCGGTCTGGTCCAGGATGTCGTTGATGGTGCCGCCCTGGCCCTGGAAGATCGTGATGATCGACTGGGAGATGGTGTTGACCTTCTCCGGGCTCAGCGACTGGAACAGCGGACGGAAGCCACCGACGAGCGCGTCGAGGTCCAGAGCCGGCTCGGTGCGCTCCAGCGGAATGGTGCTGCCGGGAGCGATCTTCGTGTTGCTCTCGCCCCGCTTGAGTTCCAGATAGCGGTTACCGATCAGGTCCTGGTAGCGGATCGCGGCCGTGGTCTCCTCGAACAGCGGCAGCGACTTCTCGACGTTGAACGTGACCTCGGCCTGCTGGCCACCGTTGACCAGCTTCACGGCCGAGACCTTGCCGACCTCGACACCGGAAGCCCGGACGAACTGCCCGGTGCGCAACCCGCTGACGTTCTTGAAGATCGCCGAGTACTCGGAGGTCCGGTTGAACCGGATCTGGCCGAAGACCACGAAGATGATCGCAGTGAAGGTGAGCAGCACCAGTGAGAAGATGCCGAGCTTGATAAGCGTGCCCTTGATGCTCATGGGTTGATCGTGTTCTCCCCCACTTGGCGTCCCCACACATACTCGGCGACGAGAGGTTGCCCCAGCTCGAGGTGGTTGTACGGCGCGATCGATGCTCCGGTGTCCATCACCAGGTACGGCATGGGCCACAGGTCCTTTGTGATCGGCTGCCAGCAGCCGGGCCGGCCCTCGGGCCCACCCTTGGCGTTGACCCGCGGCAGGTTGTCGGGATAGACGTACGGGTTGCCCACGCCCATCACCAGCGACTGGGTCTGCAGCGAGTAGCCGTTACCACCAAGTGCGCCTGCGAGTTTCGGGCCGGCGTCGTGGTAGTTGCGGATCGTGCAGAACAGCGCCGGGCTGTACTTGTCGAGCAGTGCCGAGGTGGGCAACAGGTCCTGGGCGCCGCGGACCAGGTACGGGCCGCCGCGCTCGAAGATGTCGCCGCCGGTGTTGCCGAAACCGACCGCAGCCACCAACGCCTGGTCCAGATTGCCGCGCTGCTCGTTGAGGGTGCGGGCGGTGGTGACGGCGTTGGTCAGACCGTCGAACAGGTCCGGTCCTGCGTTGGCGTAGACCTCGCCGAGGTCGGCCAGACCGGCGATGTCGCGACGGATCTGGGGCATCCGCGGATTGAGATCCGAGAGGATGTCGTTGCCGTTGACGATCGACTGGCCGAACTTGTCCCCCAGCCCGTCGAGGGCCTGCGCGGTCGCCGTCAGCGTCTGGTTCAGCTTGATCGGGTCGATCTGCTCGGAGATCGCGGTGATCGTTTCGAACAGCGTGTTGAACTCCGTCGTCACACCCTGCGCCCGGATCGGCGTGGAGGGCGACAAGCGCTCCGACGACGGGTTCGGCGGCGACAGGAACGAGATGTACTTGTTGCCGAACACCGTGGTGGCCCGCAACTCTGCGCTCACGTTCTCCGGGATCAGCTTCAGATACTGGGGTTTGACGTCCAGGATCAGCTTCGCCTCGGGGTTGTTGTCGACGGTGACGACGTCGATCGAGGCCAGTCGCCCGATGGGCACCCCGTTGAAGGTGACCTTCGAACCCGGGTCCATCGACAGACCGGCCCGACCCGACAGCACGGTCAGCTGTGTCTTCTTCTCGAACGTTCCGCGGAACTGCATCCACGTCAACGCGAAGACCACCATGGTGACGAGGGCGAGGATCAAGCCGGCCAGCTTGTACGGCGGGACCTTCGGCTTGTTCAAGGGCGCGTGCGGCACTGCAGGCTGGGTCATGCCGCTACACCGTGAGGTTGAAGTTGGGGTCGGTGCCGTAGAGCGCCAACGATGCCAACAGGACCACCAACACGATTGCGATCAACGAGGTTCGCATCGACCTCCCTACTGCCTCACCCACACCGACGGCACCGCCACTGGCGTAATAGCCGAAGTAGCAGTGGTTCAACATGACCACGATCGACATGACGATGACCTGAAGGAAGGACCACATCACGTCGTCGACGCGTAGGAACGTATGGAAGTAGTGCTCATACGTACCGACTGACTGCGAGTAGAAGACCGTCGTGACGAACTGCGCAGACAGGAAGGACAGCAGGACCGCCCCGGCGTACAGCGGGATGATGACGATCGAGCCGGCGATCAGGCGAGTCGACACCAGGTACGAAATCGACCTGATACCCATGACTTCCAGTGCATCGACCTCTTCGCTGATCCGCATGGCACCAAGCTCTGCGGTGGCACCGGCGCCGACTGTCGAAGCCAGGGCCTGACCCGTGACCACCGGGGCAACGACGCGGATGTTTGCCAACGCGGCGAAGAAGCCGGTGAAGGCCTCGACACCGATATTGCCCAGGGATGCGAAGCCCTGAATGGCGATCAAGGAGCCGGCCGACAGCGTGACGAAACCGATGATGGCCACGGTGCCGCCGATGACGGCCATGGCGCCGGTACCCATACCGATCTCGGCGACCAGGCGCAGGGCCTCACGGCGATAGTGCCGGAACGCATGCGGGATGGAGCCGATGGCCTGGACGACGAACCACGCGACGTGGCCCATGCTGTCGAGGAACCGGGCCGGAGTGCCCGCGATGTCCGAGGTGCGCGAGAACGCCCGGGGGAACCGGGAGCGAAGAACTGTTGCAGTACTCATGTCAGTGCCCTGTCCCGAACCGCACACCGATGGTGGTGAGCACGACGTTGACTGCGAACAATGCCACCACGCACAACACCAGGGTCTCGTTCACCGCGGTACCGACGCCCTTGGAGCCACCGGCCACCGTCAGGCCCCGGTAGCAGCCGACGAGTCCGGCGATCAGGCCGAACAAGGTTGCCTTGATGACCGAGATCATCACCTCGGGGAATCCGGTGAGCAGGGTCAGGGTGGACACGTACGCACCGGCGGACACGTTCTGGACGTACACGCCGAAGAAGAAGCCACCGATGAGGCCGATGGTGATGACCGCACCGTTGAGCATGAAAGCGACGAATGTGGAGGCCACCACGCGCGGGACGACCAGCCGCTCGATCGGGTCGATGCCGAGCACCTCGAGCGCGTCGATTTCTTCACGCACGGTGCGGGCTCCGAGGTCTGCGCAAATTGCGGTCGACCCGGCGCCGGCCACCACGAGCACGGTCACCAGCGGACCGAGCTGCGTCACCGCGCCGAGGGCCGCGCCCGCGCCTGAAACATCGGCTGCACCGAACTCCGCCAACAGGATGTTGAGGGTGAAGATGATGAGCACGGTCAGCGGGATCGACACCGCGAGCGTTGGCAGGAATGCCACGCGGATCAGGAACCAGCTCTGAAGCACGAATTCCTTCCACTGGAAAGGCCGTGTGAGAAAGGCCTTTCCAGTGAGCACAGTCATCTTGAAGAAGCCACCGACCATAGCCAGCGGCTTCTCCAATTGACCACGTACGTAGCCGACGAGCCCGTCGGCGGGCGCCGTCACCGGTGCGCCCCCTGGACGTGTCGCACGCCCCCTCCTCGTCGCCTGTCAGCTTGTGTGATCCGTCTCTCCCTACTCGCGAGTAGTAATTGAGACCACCGGACTGTACCCGATGGAAACCGGGCCGTGCACTGCATCGGGTGGATTGTGCCATCAACCGTTAACAAGGGCGTGCAAAGACAGCAAACTTTCCCCGCGACCTGCAGAAACCCGTTGACGCGGAGTTACTTTCGTAAACGTCAACCGCTACTGGACGTTGATCGGAGAACCGAACCGCTCCCGGAGTTCGGTCTTGAGTACCTTGCCCGACGGGTTGCGGGGCAAAGCGTCGACGATCTCGATCGCCTTCGGGTGCTTGTAGCGCGCCAGGCGCTCGGTGAGGAAGCCGTCGAGATCCCCGAGGTTCAGTGCATCGCCTCGACTCAAAGCAACCACCGCAACCGGAACTTCGCCCCACTTCTCGTCGTGGCGCCCGATCACCGCGACCTCGGTGATGGCGGGGTGCCCGGCCAGAACGTTCTCGACCTCGGCGCAGTAGATGTTCTCGCCGCCGGAGATGATCATGTCCTTCTTGCGGTCGACAACCCAGATGTAGCCCTCCGCATCCTGGCGCACCAGATCGCCCGAGTGGAACCAGCCGCCGGCGAACGCCTCGGCGGTGGCCTTCGGGTTGTTCCAGTAGCCCGCCATCAAAGTCGGGGCGCGGTAGACGATCTCACCGACGTCGCCGACCGGGACGTCGTTCATGTTCTCGTCCACGATGCGGGCCGAAACGGTGGGGATCACCTGACCGACCGAGCCCAGCTTCCGAATTGCGTCGTCTGCCAACAACATGCAGGTGACCGGGGACATCTCGGTCTGCCCGAACGCAGCGAGGATCTGGCTGCCCGGGAACGTCTCGGCCATTGCGCGTAGCAACGTGTCCGACGCCGGCGCAGCACCCCACGACAGCGACCGCAGGCACAGGTCGCGCGGATTGGCTTTCTGCTCGGCACAAACCGCCTGCCACTGCGCGGGCACCAGGAAGATCGCGGTGACCTTCTCTGCCGCGAGTACGTCGAGCAACGCACCCGGGTCGAACGCGCCGAGCGGATAGATGACCGTCGGCAGGCCGAGGGTCAGACCTGTGTTCACGTTTCCGGCGACACCGGCGATGTGGAACAGCGGGACCCCGATGAAGCCGACGTCGTTGTTGATGTCGACACCGGTGGTGAAGAGGTTGGTCATGCCCTGTCCGACCAAGTTGTTGTGCGTCAGCACCGCACCCTTGGGCCGGCCGGTGGTGCCGGAGGTGTACATGATGAGCGCCGGGGCATCGCTGGGGATGTCGACCGGTTCGACGGGCGGGCCGTCTTCGGCGATCAGGTCCTCGTAGCCGAGGACGCCTTCTTCTGTGGGGGCGTCGGCCACGATGACCGTTGACAGCGTGGCATCGAGATCGCGCACCGCCGTGGCGACTCCGGCGAGCACGGGCTCGGTGACGATGACGCGGGCCTCGCAGTCGCTGACCAGGAACGCCACCTCGGGCGGGGTCATCCGGAAGTTCACCGGCACTGCGATCGCGCCGAGCTTGTTGGCCGCCAGCATCGCCTCGATGAACTCGGGGCGGTTCAGCATCAGGATCAGCACGCGGTCGCCGAAACCGATCCCGCGCCGGCTCAGGGCGCCGGCCAACCTGGTCACCCGGTGGTCGAGCTCGCGCCACGTGGTGGTGTGCCCCAGGAAGCGCAGGGCCGTCTTTTCGGGCTGCATCAGGGCATGCCGGGTCAGTTGGTTGGCCCAGTTCTGACGACGGGCCAGGTATGGCTGCTCAGTGGGGAACGGCTCGGCAGTCAACGGATCTGTACTCCATGGGTATTGAGTTGCACGAATTTTATATTTGATCAAACATGGGGTTGCCCCGGTCACACTATGGCCTCGGCGCCTCGGCGACAAGCCCACCAGAAAGGCGACCGGATTCGCGTGAATGCACCTGCCAGAACGGCCGTGCAACGTCGTCGCGGAGGGCGGCGCGAGCAACTTTCCGACGAGGTTGCCGCCCAACTGCGCGCCGAGATCATGACCGGCGTACTACGCCCCGGGACGTTCATCCGGCTCGACGAGACCGCGGCGGCACTCGGAGTCAGCATCACCCCGGTGCGGGAGGCGCTGCGCACGCTCCGCGGTGAGGGCATGGTGCAGTTGGAGCCGAACCGCGGACACGTCGTGGTGCCACTGACCCGCGCCGACGTCGAGGACATCTTCTGGCTGCAGGCCACCATCGCGCGAAAGCTGGCCGCCACCGCCACAGCACGCATCACCGCGGCCCAGATCGACGAGCTGGAGCAGCTCAACGCCGACCTCGCCGCGGCGGTCAAGGAGCAGGATCCGGTGGCGATCTCGTCAGCCGAGTTCACCTTCCACCGGGCCTTCAACCACGCCAGCGGCCGGATCAAGCTGGCCTGGTTCCTGCTGCATGTCGCGCGGTACCTGCCCGCGCTGATCTACTCGACCGATCCGAAGTGGGGCACCGAAGCCGTCGAGAACCACCGGCTCCTGATCGATGCGCTGCGCCGGCGCGATGCGGAGGCCGCGGTGGAGCTCAACGCCAACCAGTTCACCGACGCCGCCCAGCGGCTGATCACGCGGCTGAACGAGATCGGGATGTGGGACTGAGGACTCCGAGCCGGGCCGGCTGTGTGTCCGCGTCGGCGTGTCGGCCCGGGAAACCAGTGTTCGACCTGCCCGCCTACGAGCGACAATCCAGCGACAATCGCCTCACACACATCGTCAGCATCGGCGGTCACATCAACGATCAATACATGCGCCACTCCAGGTCAAACCAGCCTCGCGTGTAACAGAAATCGGGTTGCCCACCTATCAGCGACAGTGTCGCTGACAGGTGGGCAACGAACTACTGGGGCCCATGAGCTCTCAGATGCAGGAGTGGCAAAAACGCGCAGCGACAATGAGCTTGCCGTGGCGCATGATGCCCCCGTGGCGATTGTCGCTGGATTGTCGCTAACAGTCGGGCACATCGGATATCCCCCGGAAATCCGGGACCGGCATGATTGTCAGACCCCCTTGGCACCGTGACTCCATGGCGGACAAACTCCTGCTGCGGGGCACCAACCTCCGTTACGTGCTCACCATGCAGCTGCTGCAATGCGGCCCACAATCGGTCGCCGACCTGGTCGATGCCCTCGCGGATCAGGGATTCACGACCTCGGGGCGCACATCGAAGGCGATCTCCGACGCCCTGCGCTGGGAGATGAGCCACGGCCGCGTCTACCGGGTCAGGCACGGCCGCTATCGCCCCGCCGAGATGCCGCGAGCCACCGAGTACCGCATCCGCAATCGCGTGCTGGAACTCCGTGCGGCGGCGGCGGACCGTGCGGCCTAGGCGGACAGTTCCTTCACCCTGGTGACGAGTGCGTTGGCCAGGTGGTCCAGGGTGTCCCCGATGAGCTTCTTGACCATCATCGCCGGGATGGGCAGCTTGACCTCGACCTCGAGATCGACCTGAAGCAGCGTGCTGTCCGGCCCCAAAGGAACGACGGAGAAGCGCTGTTCCTGCTTGGTGAAGTGGTCGCCCTGCTGCAGCACGGTGAAGATCTGGTTCTCGGCCGGGTAGTAGACAGCGTTGATGAAGACGCCGGACTGACCCTGGATCTCGACGTCGAGCCGCAGCTGGCTGGGCCGTCCGTCGTCGTAACGGGCCAAGATCCAGCAGCCCTTGATCTCGGGGTTCCACTGCGGATAGGCCTCGAAATCGCCGACGATCGCCATGATCTTCTCGGCAGGGGCATCAACCTCGACGGTCTTGCTCACGAGTGGCATCCGGCGAGCATATCGACTGCAACAGATCGCGGATCACGTCGGGAATCGGTACCGGACGTCGCGAGGTCCGATCGACATAGACATGTACCCAATGGCCGACCGCCGCGACCGGCCCGTCCGGCTCGAAGAGCCCGAGCCGGTAGGTGACGCTGCTGTTCCCCAACCGGGCCACCGCCAGACCGACCACCAGCGGGTCCGGGAACTTCAGCTCCGCGAAGTAGCGGCACCCGGACTCGGCGACCACACCGAGCCAGGACGCGGTGACCGGATCGACGTCGCAGTTGGTGTTGATCCAGGCGTTGATCGCGGTGTCGAAGAGTTCGTAGTACACCGCGTTGTTGAGGTGGCCGAACATGTCGTTGTCGGTCCAACGGGTCAGCACCGGCCAGTGCAGCGGGAAGTCCTCGGGGGTCAATTCAGCTCCGTCGGTCATTCCGGCAGTCTGACAGGCTGGAGGTCATGAAGATCCGCGGCGCCGTCCTCGAGCACATCGGCCTCAACCGCCCGTACGCCGAGTCCCGACCGATCCGGGTGAGCGACCTCGAACTCGCCGAGCCCGGCCCGGGTGAACTTCTGGTCCGTATCGAGGCCGCGGGTTTGTGTCACTCCGATCTGTCGGTCGTGGACGGCAACCGGGTACGACCGGTCCCGATGCTGCTGGGCCACGAAGCAGCCGGGATAGTCGAGGCCGGTGACACCGATCTGCCGGTGGGCCAGCGGGTGGTGATGACCTTTCTGCCGCGCTGCGGAGACTGCCCCGCGTGCGCCACCGACGGCCTGACCCCCTGCGGACCGGGATCGGCCGCCAACGGTGCCGGCACGTTGATGAACGGCGACATCCGGCTGACCCGCGACGGCCGACCGGTGTTCCATCACCTCGGGGTGTCCGGCTTCGCCACCTACGCCGTCGTGGACCGTCGCTCGGTGGTGCCGGTGCCCTCGGATGTCCCGGCTGTGGTCGCGTCGTTGTTGGGCTGCGCGGTCCTGACCGGGGGTGGCGCGGTACTCAACGTGGGCACGCCGCGGCCGGGCCAGACCGTGGCGGTCGTCGGACTGGGCGGTGTCGGCATGGCTGCGGCCGTGACCGCGCTGGCCCACGACGACGTCCGCGTCATCGGTGTGGATCAGCTGCCCGACAAACTGGCCCGGGCCCGTGAACTCGGCGTGCACGAGACCTATACCCCCGAGCAGGCCGCCGACCTCAAGGCCGACATCGTGATCGAAGCTGCCGGTCATCCCGCGGCGTTGGAAACCTCGATCGCGCTGACCGGCGCGGGCGGGCGCACGATCACCGTCGGCCTACCCCGCCCGGACGCCCGGATCTCGGTGTCGCCGTTGGGTTTCGTCGCCGAAGGCCGGTCGCTGATCGGCAGCTACCTGGGCTCGGCGGTGCCGGCACGCGACATCCCGCGCTTCGTCGAACTCTGGCGGGCCGGTCGGCTACCGGTCGAATCCCTGGTGTCCGACACCATCACCCTCGATGAGATCAACACCGGGATGGACGCCCTCGCCGACGGGCGAGCTGTGCGGCAGATCATCGAGTTCGACTAGAACCAGTTGTCACGCATCTCGAGCGTGGTGCGGTCCAGGCTCTCCAGCAGATCCAATTGCGGTGCGGTCCTGGGCAGTTCGTAACGGAAGAAGTACCGGGCGGCCTGACGCTTACCGTCATAGAAATCCCCGGTCCGGCCTTCGGCGGCCAGGAACTGCTCCAGCCAGATCCAGGCGACGACGATGTGCCCGAAGGCTTCCAGGTATACCGCGCTGTTGCCCATCGCGGCTTCGATATCACCCGAGGCGAACATGGCAGCGGTGACGGCGACCAACCGCTGCCAGGCCGCGTCGAGCTGTGCGGCCAGTTCGGGCGCCGCATCCGAAGCGGCCGCGACCGTCGCTGCGATCCGCTCTCCTAATGCCGCGAGACCCGTCCCGCCGTTCTGGGTCACCTTGCGCCCCAAAAGATCCAGGCTCTGGATGCCGTGGGTGCCCTCGTGGATCGGGTTCAGCCGATTGTCGCGGTAGTGCTGCTCGACGTCGTATTCGCGGGTGTAGCCGTAGCCGCCGTGCACCTGGATCGCCAGATTGTTGGCCTCCACGCACCACTGCGACGGCCAACTCTTGGCGATCGGGGTGAGGATGTCGAGGACAGAACTGTCCCCGGCGGCATCCCTGTCTACGAGTTTGGCGCAATAGAGCGCCAGAGCCAGGCCACCCTCGACATAAGCCTTCTGCGCCAACAGCATTCGCTTGACGTCAGCATGTTCGATGATGGGCACCTGCGGGGTCGACGGATCCTTGATCCCCAGGGGCCTGCCCTGGGGACGCTCGCGCGCGTACTCCAGCGACTTCAGGTAGCCGGTGTACCCGAGTGCGACGGCGCCCATCCCGACGCCGAGGCGGGCCTCGTTCATCATGTGGAACATGTAGACGATCCCGCGGTGCGGTTCGCCGACGAGATAGCCGACCGCACCGTCGAAGTTGAGCACCGTGTTGGTGATACCGCGCTGCCCCATCTTGTGGTTCAGCCCGGAGATGGCGACCCCGTTGCGGCTTCCGTCGTCCAGGTACTTGGGCACGATGAGCAGTGAGATGCCCTTGGTTCCGGCCGGCCCGCCGGGAATCTTGGCCAGCACCAGGTTGACGATGTTCTCGGTCATCTCATGCTCGGCGCCGGAGATCCACATCTTCGACCCGAACACCCGATAGCTGCCGTCGGGCTGAGGTTCGGCGCGCGTGGTGATGTCGGCCAGCGACGATCCGGCCTGGGTCTCCGACAGCGCCATCGTGCCCGAGAACCGGCCGGCCAGCATGGGTTTGACGAACCGCTCGATCTGCTCGGCCGAGCCGAAACGGGCCAGCAGGTTCGCGTTGGCGATGGTGAGCATCAGATAGCCCGATGTCGACACGTTGGCCGCGGCGATCCAGGCGAATGCGGCCTGCGCGACGGTGACCGGCAGTTGCGCACCGCCGAGCTCATCGTCGAAACCCATGGCGATCAGGTCGGCCGCCGCGAACGCGTCCCAGGCCTCTTTCACCTCGGGGATCAGCGTGACCGTCTGCCCGTCGAACGTCGGCTCGTTCGCATCGCTGAGCTTGTTGTGCGGCGCGAAGTAGCGGGTCGCGAGTTGCTCGCACAGATCCAATACGCCGTCGAACGTTTCGCGTGAGTGCTCGGAGAACCGGTCCAACTTGGTGAGCTTTTCGACGTCCAACCACTCGTAGAGCAGGAAGTCCAGGTCGCGCCGCGAGAGGATGGTCGACTTCATGCGGCCAGGTTAATCGCCGGACGGCGGCTCGGGCAGTGACATCCGAGCCAGCCGTCCCGGGTCGATGATCGACACGATCCCCACCAGTCGACCCCCGTCGACGACGCAGGCCATCACGCTGAGCGGACGACCGGTCGGCCCCCACGCCAGGATCCCCGGCTCGCCGTTGACCGATACGCGCCGGGCCAGGACGCGGGTGCCCTGGCCGCGCCGCACCGCGGCGACGATCGCGTCCGATCCGGTCCCGACGGTCACGCCGGTGGCCGTGTACCGCTGCCAACTGACGTCGGGATCCAGCACGCGAAGCAGGGCATCGAAGTCTCCGTCACGCGCGGCGGCCAGGAAGGCGTCGACGACCGCGCGCTGCTCCTGCTTCCGTCGGCGGCCGCCGGTGGGCGCCGGCACGTCCTGCACCTTCCGGCGCGCACGGCTGGCCAGCATCTTGACGGCGTCGCTCGACTTCTCCAGGATCTGCGCGATCTCCGCGAAGGGCACGGCGAACATGTCATGCAGGACGAACGCGAGGCGCTCGTCCGGACGCAGCGACCCCAGCACGACGAGCATCGCCAGCCCCACCGAGTCGGCGAGCACCGCGGCGTCCTCCGGGGAGTCCTCCCGGGTGTCCAAGTCCTCGGTGACGGCGAATTCGGGAATGTCGGCGGTGGGCGTCACCTCGCCGCGGCTGGTGCGCGACCGCAACATGTCGATGCAGATGCGGCCCACCACCGTTGTCAGCCAACCCGCGACGTTCTCGATCGAGGCCGCGTCCTGACGAGACAGCCGCAGCCATGCTTCCTGCACGGCGTCCTCGGCGTCTGCCCGGGAGCCCAGGACGCGCTGGGCCACCGCGAGCAGTCGGGGCCGCTGCCCTTCGAATGCCTCCGCCAAAGATGCCTCAGGCGTCATCAGTTACCTCTCCTCGCGCCGACCCGTCATAAGAGTGACGAGTCAGCAGTGCCCGACGTAACTACGAAGCCCAGACGTAACCACGAAACGGAGCGAGGAATGCACACCACCCTTTGGATCATCACCATCATCGCCGCGGCGGCCTACGCCGCAGGCGGGACCACGATGCTGCTGATGTCGCGGGAGAGGTACCGGTCGATGGGCAGCACCCAGCACTGGGTCGACGAGTTCGGTGACGGTCACCTGAAGGTGATCGGGACCATCAAGCTGGTCGGCGCGATCGGCCTGGTGCTGCCCGCGGCGTTGAACATCGCACCGGTGCTGACCCCGGTGGCCGCTTGCGGCCTGGCGCTGTTCATGGCCGGGGCAGCCACGACCAGGTTCCGTCGTAGCGAGTGGCTGTACATGGCCGGCGACATCGTCTATCTCGGCGTGTTCGCCTTCTTGGCCTGGGGCTGGTTCACCCTGCCCATCACCTGATGGTGCTCACGCCGCCGTCGACCGGGATGACCGCGCCGGTGATGTAGGCGCTGGCCCGGCTGGCCAAGAACACCGAGATGCCGGCGATGTCGTCGGGCTGTCCGATCCGGCCCAAGGGAAGGACGGCGCCTACCTCTTCCGAGCCGGCCCGCAGCATCTCCTTGGTCATCCGGGATTCGAACAGACCCGGGGCGATCGCGTTGACAAGGATCTTCGGGGCCAGTTCACCGGCGAGGTGCCGGGTCAGCATGTGCACGGCGGCCTTGCTGGCGCTGTAGGAGAAGTTGTCGCGGCCCTTGCCCGGGGCGACGATGCCGTCGATGCTGCCGGTGTTGATCACGCGGGCCGGATCATCTTCGGTGGCAGCGGCATTCAGCAACGGGGTGAGCGCGCGGGTCAGCAGGAAGACGCCTTTGACGTTGACGTCGTAGACCTTGTCGAATCCCGACTCCGGGAACTCCTCGTAGGGTGCACCCCAGGCCGCGCCCGCGTTGTTGAACAGTGCGTGGATGGCGTCCTCGCGTCCGGTGACGGCCGCGGTGAGTGCGGCGACCCCTTCGGCGGTGCCGAGATCAGCGGGCACCGCCGAGATCCGGCCGAGCGGGGACAGCGCGTCTACGGCCGCGTTGAGCTCGGCTTCCTTGCGACTTGAGATGTACACCGAAGCGCCTGCCTGCAGCAGGCCACGGGCCATCATCAGGCCGATGCCCCGGCCGCCTCCGGTGACGACGGCGACCTTGCCGTCCAGTCGGAACAGATCGGTCATGTTCTAGGCCTTTTCCTCGATCTCGACGCCCAATGGCGATTCGTTGCGGATTCCCTCGTCGCGGATCAGCCCGCGCAGCAGCGCCGTGCTGAACTCGACGGCGATCTCCTGGGCACTCCGTCGGCCGTGGGGTCGCAGCCATCGGTAGGAACCGAGCGTCATGCCGATGTAGCCCAGTGCCAACACGTGCGAGTCACAGTCGTAGAACTCGCCGCTGGCGATACCGCGGTCGATCACGTCGCGGACATGCTCGTAGACCTGGGTCTCGGCGCGCCGGATGTAGGCCACCTGCTCCTCGGTGAACCACTCCGCGATATACGGGCCCTCCTGGAAGTACACCGCTGCGCGCTCCAGGTCGTTGGCGATGCCGACCATCAGCCGCCGGGTGAAGTTGTAGATGGTCTCCCGCGCCGAGGCGGTCGGGTCATCGTGGAGCGCCTCGACGGTGAAGTCCGCAGTGCCCTTGTAGATGTCGTAGAGGATGAGGGACTTACTCGAGTAGTAGTGATAGACCGTGGCCTTGTTCAGCCCGACGGCCTCGGCGACATCGTCCATCCGGGTGCCGTGATACCCGCGAGCGGCGAACAGTTTCGCCGCAACGGTCAGCAGTTCATCGCGGCGGGATGTCCCGTTGGCAGTCGCGCCCCCGCGGCCCCGGCCGCCCTCTGCGTCGGATGACATAGCACACTCACTATCAGCATCGCCGGGACCTTGCCCGGGAAATCAATCAACTAGATGGTTGAAGAGTGTAGGCAATTTCCGTTCCCGGCCCTGTTCCGACCTCGCGTACTGCGTCTAGACTGCGGGAATGGATCCGAATCCTGACTACGACGTCAGCGACGAGAGCGACTTCTTCTTCCCGTGGCTGGCCTGGGGCTTGCGTGGCGTTTACCCGCCGCCGGCCTATCCCCCGGTGTAATCAGGGCTGTTCGTCAGTCTTCGCAATCCTTGCGCGCCGGTGGTATCGGCGCGCCTTCATGCGGTTTCCGCAGGTAGTCATCGAGCACCAGCGTTTTGCGTTGGGCTTGCTCCGATCCATCAGGAAGAGCCGACAGTCCGGGTTCGCGCACGCGCGCAGCCGCCCCGGACGCGCGGTCCGCAGCGCATCCCAGGCCAGGACCGCCCGCACGGCGCCCCGCATTTCCTCGTCGACATCCAGTTCCCAGGTCACGCCGTTCTCCGTCGCGTGCGCTCGTAGAACCGCGGCATTCAGGTACGGCGTCAGCGCATCCGGCGACTCGGTTCCGCGCACCACGTCCTGAAGCAGATTCCGCGCTACGGCCAGTTCTGCCAGTTCGGCTTCGGCCGCCTGATGCTCACGCAGCCAGACCCTCACGGCGGCATTTCTCTTCAGCACGTCGTATTGCATTCCCTCCACCACCGGCGTGGTGTTGAGGAGATCGAGCAGCAGCGACTCGTCCGTCAGGCCTACCTCCATGAGCTTCATATCTAACCCCCAAATAGCTATTGACAGGTTATGCCGTCGGGCGTTAGATGTCACTAACCACTAAAACTAGTTAAAGGAGTTAGACATGACCGTTCACCATCGCTACGCCACCGTCGACGGGCAGCGGCTGTTCTACCGCGAGGCCGGAGCACCCGACGCACCGACGATCGTGCTGCTGCACGGTTTCCCGACGAGTTCGTACATGTTCCGTGACCTGATCCCACGGTTGGCCGAGCGTTACCACGTCATCGCCCCCGACCACCTGGGCTACGGCCACTCCGATGCGCCCGCGGTCACCGACTTCGACTACACCTTCGACGCCCTGGCCGACCTCACCGACGGCCTGCTCAACCAACTCGGGGTGTCCCGCTACGCGATCTACGTCCAGGACTACGGCGCACCGATCGGCTGGCGACTGGCCCTGCGGCACCCGGAAGCCATCACCGCGATCGTCAGCCAGAACGGCAACGGCTACGACGAAGGTTTCGTCGAGAGCTTCTGGTCCGGGGTGTGGGCCTACCAGCGCGAGCAGACCCCCGAAACCGAGGCCGGGGTGCGGACCGCGTTGAGCATCGACGGCATCAAATGGCAGTACCTGACCGGGGTTTCGGACGAAAGCCTGGTCAACCCCGACACCTGGGTGCACGACGCCGCGATGGTGTCGCGGCCCGACAACGATCTGGTGCAGCTCAAGCTGTTCCGGGACTACGCCACCAACGCCCCGTTGTATCCCGCGCTGCACGAGTACCTACGCAGCAGTGAGGTTCCCGTGCTTGCCGTGTGGGGCGAGGGCGACCCGATCTTCGGGCCCGACGGGGCGCGCGCCTTCGCCAAGGACGCGGTCGACGCCGAGATCCATCTGCTCGCCGGCGGGCACTTCCTGCTGGAAACCCATGTCGACGAAGTCGCGGGCCTGATCGACGGATTCCTGCAACGCCGGGTCGCCTGATGCGGCCCGGGGTGCTGGTGTTCGACGTCAACGAGACGCTCATCGACATCGATTCCCTGCAACCGTATTTCGAGCGAATGTTCGGCGACCCTCAGGTCCTTCGCGAATGGTTCAACCAGCTGGTGATGTACTCCATGGCCATCACACTGTCCGGGCGGTACACCGATTTCTTCACGCTCGGTCAGGCTGCGCTGCGGATGACCGCCGATGTCCGCCACGTGGATCTCACCGCGGACGATCTGACCGCCCTCGCCGACGGCATGCGCGCCATGCCGGCACACACCGACGTCGCAACAGGCTTGCAGCGGCTTCTGGCAAACGGTTTTCGCCTTGTCACACTTACCAACTCACCACATCGAGACGGGCCGACGCCGCTGGAACGGGCGGGCTTGGGCAGTTACTTCGAGCACCAGTTCAGCGTCGACGAGCATCGCGCTTTCAAGCCGTCGCCGGTGCTGTACACCGGCGTCGCCGAACGTCTGGGGGTGGCGCCCTCGGACTGCATGATGGTGGCCGCCCACATGTGGGACACCCTGGGCGCCCAGGCCGCCGGATTCAGCGGAGCACTCATCACCCGTCCCGGTAACGGTGTGCTGCGAGCACCGAACGTGCCCCAACCCACCGTCGTCGCAACAGACCTCGTACAACTCAGCCACATTCTGGAGGAACAATCATGAGCACCATGCGCGCCATCGTTCTCGACGGCTTCGGCGGGCTCGACCACCTCGTCTACACCGACATCCCCAAACCCGAGCCCAAAGCCGGCGAGGTGGTCATCCAGATCAAGGCCTTCGGCATCAATCACGCCGAGATGCACATGCGCCGAGGTGAATGGGCCGAGGCCGCGGAGGTCAGCGGCATCGAATGCGTCGGCATCGTCGACTCGTGTCCCGGCGGCGAATTCCCTGTGGGCGCCAAAATTGCTGCACTCATGGGTGGACTGGGCCGCACCATCAACGGCAGCTACGCCGAGTACACCCGCGTCCGGGCCGATAACGTCGCACTGATCGACGCCGACTTGCCGTGGGACCAACTGGCAGCCCTGCCTGAGACCTATGCGACGGCGTGGACCTGCCTGTTCCGCAACATCGACCTGCAGCCCGGCCAGACCGTGGTGATCCGCGGCGCCACCTCGTCGTTCGGCCAAGCCGCGGTCAAGCTCGCGGTCAACGCGGGGGCGCGCGTCATCGCGACCACCCGCAGTCCCCAACGATTCGCACTGCTGGAAAGTCTCGGTGTTACTCGCGCCGAACAGGAGGTGCCCGATCTGAGCGCGCACATCGCCGAATCCGGCACCGTGGACGCAGTACTGGACCTGGTCGGCAACAGCACCATCCTCGACTCCCTGGACATGTTGCGCCGGGGCGGGACCGCATGCCTGGCGGGGTGGCTGGGCGGGCTCGACCCGATCCCCGATTTCAACCCGCTGTTGCAGATGGCCAGTGGCGTCAATCTGACGTTCTTCGGCAGCTTCGTGTTCGGTTCACCTGGGTTCCCGCTGTCCGACGTGCCGTTGAGCGACATCGCCCGCCAGGTCGCCGACGGCGTGCTGGACGCCGCGCCGTCGCGGGTGTTCACGTTCGATCAGATCCGCGAAGCACACGAAGTGATGGAGTCAGGTGCCGCCGGCGGGAAGATGGTGGTGGTCGTCTGACCGCGGCGTGTTGGTAGCGGCTCCGCCGAAAGTGACGCCAGGGTCGTTGACCGCGAAAGTTTACGACCATCGCGTCATTTTCGAGATGAAACGACCTATGCGGCAGCGAGTTTGACTGCCTCGCTCACGTCGGTACGCAACTTGAGGTATTCGGGTGAGCGTCGCAGTTCGTGCGCATCAACGCCGGTGCGCGGCAAGTCCACCGGCAGATCCAACGCGATCTTGCCCGGTCGACGCGTCAGCACCACGATCCGCGAACCCAGGAACGCCGCCTCATCGGCACTGTGCGTCACGAACACCGTGGTGCGGCCGGACTCGGCACTGACCTGACGGACATCCTCCTGCAAGCGCTCACGGGTCAGCGCGTCCAGGGCCGCGAACGGCTCGTCCAACAGGAACAGCGGGGTCTCGGCGGCCAGCGCTCGCGCGATCGCGACACGCTGCTGCTGACCGCCGCTGATCTCCCAGATCTTGCGCTTGGCAGTGCCTTCCAGACCTACCCGCTCCAGCAGTTCCTCGCGCCGTTCGGTCCGTCGCTCACGCGGCACGCCGGCGTACTTGAGCGCCAGATCCACGTTGCCGCCCACCGTGCGCCACGGAAACAGCCGCGGCTGCTGGAACACCACACCCGAGGTGACACCGGGCGTGGGGCGGGAGCCGGAGACCTCGACCTCCCCTTCGGAGGGGGTCTCGAAACCGGCGATCAGCCGCAGCAACGTGCTCTTGCCGCACCCAGACGCCCCGACCAGCACCAGGAACGAACCGGGATCGACATCGAGATCCACCGGTCCGAGCGCGGTCACCTCGTCCGAGCCGCGCCTGTACCGATGGGCGACGTTCTTGATCTTCAGGCCGCCCGATGCGTCACTGCTTGAGGACATCCGGCAAGCCTTTCGTGTAGATGGCGTCCTTGAAGACCTGCAGCGAAGCGGCCTCGGGGATCTGCTTCTGATCGGCCAGGAACTGCGATGCGCTCTGCAGGTTGGCGGCGATGTTGCCCGGTGCGCCATCGGTACCCAGCCACTCGGGAGATGCCACCTCGGCCGGCGTCAGGTAGACGCCCTGCTTGAGCTGTCCGGCAACATCTTCGGGGCTCAGACCGACCTCGGCGGCGATCGCCTTGGCCGCAGCCTGCGGATCGTCCTTGATGACGTTCAGCGCGCGGGCCTGCTGCCGACGCCAGATGTCGACCACCTCAGGGTGGGCGGTGGAGAACTCGTCGGACACGGCGGCAAGGTCCAGCGTCGGCTTGCCGTCCTTGGCCAGCTGCCGGCTGGTGATCAGATCCTTGCCGGTCTTGCGCAGCTGGTCCAGTGTGGGCAGCCAGCTGTACGCCGCGGCGATGTCGCCCCGGTCCCAGGCCGCCAGGATGGCCTGCGGCTGCAGGTCGATCAGCTGGACATCGTTGGGCGACAAGCCGTTCTGCGCCAGCGCTGCCAGCAGGCTGTAGTGCGCGGTGGACGCGAACGGCGTGGCGACACGCTTGCCCCGCAGGTCGGCGATCGAGTTGACGCCGGCGCCGTCACGAGCCACCAGCGCCTCGTTGTCGCCGGCGACGTCGAGCACGAACGCCACCTTGTACGGAATGTTCAGCGGCGCCGACAAACCGCGGGCGACCGGGCTCGAGCCCAGGGCACCGAAGTCCAGTTCCTTGGCGATGAATGCGGTGTTCACGTCGGCCCCGGAGTCGAACTTCGTCCACTTGATGTTGTAGTCGGGCAGGGCCTCTTCGAGCCACTTGTTGTTCTTGACGATCAGATCGCCGCTCGGAAAGGACTGGTATCCAACACGAATGGTGGGTTTGTCGGACTTCTCCCCGGAGTGGTCCACCGCGCAACCGGCCAGGGCCACCGTCGCGGCAGCCAGCACTGTGAGCAGCTTCGTCAATCTCATATCTTCCCTCTCCATGGAACGGCCCGTCGTTCGACAGCCCGCAGACCTCCGTCGATCACCAAGCCCGAGATCCCGATGGCGAAGATCCCGACCAGTACGACCGGTGTGTTGTTGTAATTGCTTGCGTCCTTGACCAATCCACCGATGCCGGGGATGCCGTTGAACAGTTCGGCGGCCACCACCGACGAGTACGCCATCCCCACGGCCAACCGGATCCCGGTGAAGGTCTCCGGCAGCGCCGAGGGCACCACGACGTCGCGGATGACCTGTGCCCGGGTGGCGCCCAACGCCCGCGCAGCTTCCTGCAGACCGACGGGGGCAGCGACCACGGCGGCCGTGGTGGCCACGGCGGCCGGCGGTAGTGCGGCCAGAGCGAGAAGCGTGATCTTGGGCGCCTCGTCGATCCCGAGCCAGATCACCAGCAGGAAGAAGTACGCCAACGGCGGCAGCGCCCGCAGGAAGGTCAGCCACGGTTCGAGCACGCTGCGCAGCCATCCGACCGAACCCATCAGCAGGCCCAGGAGAACGCCGGCCACCACGCCGATCACCACGCCGGCCAGTACCCGGCGCAGCGTCATGTACAGGTGCTCGTAGAGCAGGTACCCCGCATAGCCGCGTGCGCCGTCATGAGTGGTCGAGACGTCGACGAAGGCCCGCCAGACCGCCGACGGGTAAGGCACGAACGTCTGGTTCCAGATGCCTGCCCAGGCCACCACCTGCCACACCACGAAGAACAGGACCACCGACAGCAGTGGCAGCGCGGACGTGGTCAGCAGGGTGCGCCATCGGTTTGACGGCCTGACCGCGCGCGGTGGACCGGCTTCGGCCTCGGGGGGAACGATGTCGACGAACACAGACACTGTGGACAGCTTTCTGTTGCTGAAGGTAGTGGGGTGGCGATGGGCTTCAGCGACGACAGCAACCGGGCAGTGATCCGTTCACCTGGGTATTGGTACCGGCGAGCACCGGTGCGGTGAAGGTCTGAAATCGGGCTGAGTTTATTCACGCCGGTTGACATCACCCACGATTAGTGAGTACGTTCATTAATGAGCGCACTCATTAGCGAGGTGATGATGACCGGCCGACGGACGCGCAACATGCAGGACAAGCAGCAGCGGATCTTCGCTGCCGCACGTTCACTGTTCGAGGCGCACGGATTCGAGCCCGTCACGGTGGCCCAGATCGCCGAGGGCGCCGACGTCGCGGCAGGCACCCTGTTCCGCTACGCGTCGTCGAAAGCCGAGCTGCTGCTGATGGTCTACAACGACCAGTTCCGGCAGGCCATCGAGACCGGCATGCGCAACGCGGCCGACATCGACGATCCGAGCGCTGCCGTGTTCGCGATGGTGGCACCCGTGATCACCGAGGCCGCACGGCAACCCGGAAATGCAACGGCCTACCAGCGCGAACTGCTGTTCGGCTCCCCCACCGAGCGTTTCCGTGCCGAGGGCCTCGACCACGTCATGCGGCTCGAGGATGCGATCGCCGCGCGCCTGATGCGCTGTCACCCGGCCGATCCGGCCACCGACAACGAGTTGCGGGCCGACGCCGACCGCGCCGCCAGAAGCGTCTTCGCTGCACTGCATCTCCTGGTGGTCCAACCGTCGACCGGCGTGAAGTGGGGTGCTGACGGCGCCCACGAACTGCTCCAGCAGATCAACCAGATCGTGTTGGGGTTCCTGACAACCAAAACACCACGAGAAGGAGAGGCTTCATGACGAACTCCATCAAGAAGGTGACCGTGCTCGGGACCGGAGTGCTCGGTTCCCAGATCGCGTTCCAATCCGCGTTCAAAGGCTTCACCGTCACGGCCTACGACATCGACGACAAGGTCCTCGAAGCGGCCAAGGACCGGTTCGCGAAGCTGGCCGAAACCTACGCCAACGAGGTACCCGACGCGCGTGACGGCAAGGCCCAGGAAGCGTTGGGCCGGCTCACGCTGACCTCCGATCTGAAGGACGCGGTGGCCGACGCCGATCTGGTCATCGAGGCGATCCCGGAGATCCTCGATCTGAAGCGGGACACCTACCAGAAGCTCGGGGAACTCGCCCCGGCCAAGACCATTTTCGTCACCAACTCCTCCACGCTGCTGCCCAGCGATCTCAAGGACTCCACCGGCCGCCCCGACAAGTTTCTGGCCCTGCACTTCGCAAATCGCGTGTGGCAGTTCAACACCGCCGAGATCATGGGGACCACCGACACCGACCCGGCGGTATTCGCCGCAGTGGTCGACTTCGCCAAGGCCATCGGGATGGTGCCCATCGAACTGCACAAGGAGAAGGCCGGCTACGTCCTCAACTCACTTCTGGTGCCGTTCCTCAATGCGGCTGCCGAGCTCGCGGCCGGCGGCTACGCCGACCCCAGCGCCGTGGACGACACCTGGCGGATCGCCACCGGCGCACCCGTCGGACCGTTCCAGATCTACGACATCATCGGCCTCACAACGCCGTACAACATCATGGCCAACGGAGACGCCGAAGCTCAGAAGCTCGCCGCGTGGCTCAAAGAGAACTACATCGACAAAGGCAAGTTGGGCCTGGCCACCGGCGAGGGCTTCTACAAGTACAGCTGAGGAGCGGCTCCGGTCAGGATGCCGAACGCGGCAGCGCCCGGATGGCGTACCGGGCGCTGAGCAGGACCAGCGTCGTGGTGACCACGAACAACGGCCAGCCCATTGCCAGCCGCGCCACTGCCAGCAGTCCGTCCTGCCCCGTGTCGTAGAGGTAGTTCTGCACCAGGAATCGCGACCAGGACACTGTCGCCAGGATTGCGGTGACGATGTTGAAGACCAGCCGCACCCCGGGGACCCTGCGCCAGCTGCTGTCGCGACCGGTGGCCCAGGCCCAGATCACCCCGACGAGGGGACGCCTGACCAGGATCGAGCCGGTCATCACGATGGCCGATGCCAACGACATCCAGATACCCGGGAGGTAGAAGTCCTTGGCCTGGCCGGTTACCAGGGCCAGCAGCCCGCAGGCCGCCACCCCGACGAATCCCCACAGTGCGGGCCTGATCGATTCGCGCCGCATCAACTGCCAACCGAATACGAGGGCCGCCGTCACCAGCGCGGAGATGATCGCAGGCACCCGTCCCGACAGCGCCGAGACCGTCGCGTACACGGTCACCGGGAGCGCCGAGTAGACCATGCCGCTGACACCGCCGACGCGCGCCATCAGTCCGTCGAGTGGGGAATCCGTCATGGGGGTGTGGGCCTCGCGTTCAAGATCGGGCAGGTCCACATCGAGAGTACCGAGCTCAGCAGACCAGACTGGCCGGCTCGGTGCGCCTGGACCCCAGCAGGGCGGGCAGCTTCACATATCCGTGCAGATTGACCAGACCCCGCGGGCGCGGGGCCTCGGTCAGGCGCAGGTCCGGATAGGCCTCGAACAGTGCGCGCAGCGCGGTCGACCCCTCGATGCGGGCCAGGGCCGCCCCAAGGCAGGCGTGGATACCCGAAGCGAATGCCAGATGCTCGCGGGCGTTGGAGCGGGTCACGTCAAAACGCTCCGGTTCGGCGAACACCCGCGGATCGCGATTGGCGCCGCCGAGCAGCACCGCGACCATGTCCCCGGCACGAACGCGTCGACCCTCGATCTCCACGTCGCACTGTGCGGTGCGCGCGGTCATCTGCACCGGGCTCTCGATACGCAGGATCTCTTCCACCGCAGCCGGCCACAGGTCCGGATTGTCGAGCAGCAGGGCGAGCTGATCGGGGTGCTGCTGCAACAGCACGATCCCGTTGCCGATGAGGTTGACCGTGGTTTCGAAGCCCGCGCCGATGAGAAGTGCTGCGTTGGCCGCGAGTTCGTGGTCTGTCAGCGTGTGGTCGGCGGCCATCTTGGTGAACGGGTTGTCCTCGGCGGCGCCGGCACGGACCTTGTCGAAGTGCTCGGCGAGGAATGCGCCGAGACCGCGCATGCCGTCGATACCCCTACGGTAGGTCCGCCACGGGATCCCGACGTCGAGCAGCGGCGCCCCATCGTGACCCCACTCGAGCAGTTGCGCGCGGGATTCGCCGGACAGCCCGAGGATCTCGGCGATCATGGCAA
Source organism: Mycobacterium shunyiense (assembly GCF_058270075.1). NCBI lineage: Bacteria > Bacillati > Actinomycetota > Actinomycetes > Mycobacteriales > Mycobacteriaceae > Mycobacterium > Mycobacterium shunyiense. The sequence goes on from NZ_JBZDPU010000014.1 coordinate 213,918, forward strand.
CCGGGAGGACGGCGGCGAAGTCCGCGATCAGATCGAGACGGGGCGTACCCGCCAGCCGGTCGATGAGTTCGGCAGTCACGTGCGCCACCCTGGCGTCGAGCTTGTCGATCGCGCGCGGAGTGAAACTCTGCGCGACCAGCTGCCGGTACTGCGTGTGCGCGGGCGGGTCGACGATGACCATCGCGGGCGGCTCGACCGGATTCGCCACCTTGGGATCGGTCCGGTCCAGCAGCTGCTGAACCGGTTTCGGCATCCCCATCCCGGTGGGTGCGGTAACGCCGAACCTCTTGTCCCGCAGCACCTCCCGGGAGACCCCGTGGTCGGCGGTGACCCAGACGAACGGGGTCTTCACCAACGGACCACGTCGGCGGATCTGTTCCATCAACGGATAGGGGTCGATGCCCTTGCCGTGGCTGGAGATCAGCGCGCCCATCGGATTGCCCGCCCGCCCTTGCACCGACATGAACGCCTTCGGCACTGCGTGCAGTGCGAACCATCTCGTCCACAGCTTGATGTCCATAACGCGCCCCTCGCTCGGCCGGAACCCTAGAATGAGACTTGCGAGACATTTAGACGCTCATCGTCTCACCCGTCTCGATGGCTAGGCTACGACGATCGATCGACGCGGGCAAGGAGTAGTTCGGTGACATCAACTCGAACAGCGGACTTCGTGCGGCGACTCGCCGAACCGGATCCCGCGGTCCTGGCCCGCGTACGAGACCCCGACGAAATCACCGGGCGCATCTTGAGCGCGACACTGGAACAGGCCGAGTTGGTCGGCATTCGGCGCACCACCATGGAAGATGTCGCGCGTCGCAGCGGGGTCGGGCGGGCGACGCTCTACCGCCGCTTCCCCACCAAGGACGTGCTGATCGACGCGGTGGTGCTGTCCGAGGCACGGCGCTACCTCGACGGCAGTGCACAGGCTCGTGCCCACGCGGACACTCTCGAAGACCGCATGGTCTACGAAACCGTCTTCACGGTGACCTTCCTACGGGACCACGCCCTGCTCAAAAAGCTGCTCCGGACCGAACCCGAGACGATCCTGCCCAGTCTCACCATCGACGCCGGAGCCATCATCGATTTCGCGACGGATTACTCGGCTGCGCAGCTACGCACCGATGTGTACGGGACCAGCGAAACCACCCCGGAGCAGGAACGTCACATCCGCACCGTGGCCGAGCTGCACACCCGACTCACGTTGTCGTTCATCGTCACCCCGCACACCAGCATCAAACTGACCAGCCTGGACGACACCCGCGAGTACGTGCGCAGGTACCTACTTCCGATGGTGGCCATCGGAACCGACTGACCGACCAACCGACTGGGGCGAATGACCGCTACAACGATCCCGCGGTGCTTGACTGGTTCATCGTGAGACAGGTGCAGGGACGGGTGTGGCGGTCCGGACAGTCGGTGGACGCCTTCAAGTTCACGGATATCTCGGACTGTCTGGCCGACGAGGACACGCTCGTCTGGGCTGACATCTACGACCCCGATCACGAGGCACTCCGTGAACTGGCCACCGAGCTCGGGCTCAACATGTGGGCGGTCGAGGATGCCGTCGCGCCCAAGGAACGCACGAAAACCTCTGTGTACCAAACACATACGTTCTTCACGGTGTACGCCGTCGACACCCGGGAGCCGGAGCCGGACACGACACCCGACACATCGCTGTTGATCAAACATCGCATCTCGGCATTCGTCCTGCCCCGAGGTCTGATCACCGTGCGTCTGCCCAGCTTCAACGGTGAGTCCACCGAGTTCGACATCAGCGAGGTGTCGCGGCGCTTCGACGACCTCGGTGGACAGCGGTACGGCGTCGGGTCACTGGTCCATGCGCTGCTCGACGTCGTCGTCGACGGACACTTCGAGGCCGTCGAAGCGCTCGACGATGCCATCGAAGGGCTCGAGGACGAGTTGTTCGCCGACGGCGGTCCACGACGCGGCCTCCAGCGACGCACGTTCCAGCTGCGCAAGGACCTGGTCGACCTGCGCCGGGTGGTGCTGCCCATGCGTGAGGTGGTCAGCACCATCCAGCACCGGCGGTTGGACTCGTCAACAGAACCCGCGCTCGATCCGCTTTATGCCGACCTCTACGACCACGTGCTGCGGGCCTCGGAATGGACCGAATCGCTACGCGACATGGTCACCACGGTGTTCGAGACCAACCTGTCCCTGCAGGACGCGCGGCTCAACACCGTGATGAAGAAACTCAGCGGCTGGGCTGCCATCATCGCGGTGCCGACGGCCATCACGGGCTTCTACGGCCAGAACGTCCTGTATCCCGGGATCAACACCGCCGTGGGGTTCGTCGCCAGCTCCATTTTGATTGTTGTGCTGGTCATCCTGTTGTATGTGATGTTCAAACGTCGTGACTGGCTGTAGCCGCACCAGGGCCAGCAGTCACATCCCCCAAAAGGGGCATGCGCGTTATCTGAACACAAGTGCGACACTCTTCCAGGCTGAACGAAGAGGCCTGGACACATAGAACGGAGCGGATTCGATGCTCATCGGGATCCCGCGCGAGTCCCTACCTGGGGAAACGCGCGTCGCCGCCACCCCGCAGACAGTCGGGCAGATCATCAAGCTCGGCTATGCCGTAGTCGTAGAAACCGGCGCCGGTGCTGCCTCGAGCTTCTCCGACGCCGCCTATGTAGACGCCGGTGCCGAGATCGGTGACGCGTGGGACGCCGACGTCGTGCTGAAGGTCAACGCACCTGATGATGCCGAGATCGGCAAGCTGCGCGACGGAGCGACTCTGGTGAGCTTGATCTCACCCGGGCTCAAGCCCGAGCTGGTCGAGAAGCTGTCCACCCGACCGATCACCGTGCTGGCCATGGACGCGGTGCCGCGCATCTCGCGCGCCCAGTCGCTGGACGTGCTGTCCTCGATGGCCAACATCGCCGGTTACCGCGCCGTGGTCGAGGCCGCCCACGCATTCGGCCGATTCTTCACCGGTCAGGTCACCGCCGCGGGCAAGGTCCCGCCGGCCAAGGTCCTCGTGGTGGGTGCCGGCGTGGCCGGCCTCGCTGCCATCGGCGCTGCCGGCAGCCTCGGCGCGATCGTGCGAGCCACCGACCCGCGTCCCGAGGTCGCCGATCAGGTCGCCTCCCTCGGTGGTGAGTACCTCTCTGTGGCCAACGAGGCCGCCGAGGTCTCGGCCACCGGTTACGCCAAGGAGATGGACGACGACTACAAGGCCCGCGAAGCGGCCCTGTACGCCGAGCAGTGCAAGGACGTCGACATCATCGTCACGACCGCACTGATCCCCGGTAAGCCCGCGCCGCGCATCATCACCGCCGAGATGGTGGCCTCGATGAAGGCCGGCAGCGTGATCGTCGACATGGCCGCGGCCAACGGCGGCAACGTCGAGGGCACGGTCAAGGACCAGGCGATCGTCACCGACAACGGCGTGACCATCATCGGCTACACCGACCTGGCCGGCCGCCTGCCCGCCCAGGCCTCCCAGCTGTACGGCACCAACCTGGTGAACCTGCTCAAGCTGCTGACCCCGGAGAAGGACGGCAAGGTCGTCCTCGACTGGGACGACGTGGTGCAGCGCTCGATGACCGTGGTGCGCGACGGCGAGACCACCTGGCCCCCGCCACCGGTGCAGGTCTCCGCCGCTCCGGCCGCCCAGCAGGCTGCAGCGGCCCCGGTGGTCAAGGAAGAGAAGCAGCCGATGTCGACCGGGCGCCGACTGGGCGTCACGTTCGGCGCCGCGGCCGCGATCTTCGCCCTGATCGCGATGTCCCCGGCCGCGCTGCAGGTCCACCTGACGGTGTTCGCGCTGGCGATCGTGATCGGCTACTACGTGATCGGCAATGTGCACCACGCGCTGCACACCCCGCTGATGTCGGTGACCAACGCGATCTCGGGAATCATCGTGGTGGGTGCCCTGCTGCAGATCGGCCACGGCGATATCGCCATCACCGCCCTTGCCTTCGTGGCCATCCTGCTGGCCAGTATCAACGTCTTCGGCGGCTTCGCGGTGACGCGTCGCATGCTCGCGATGTTCTCCCGCAGCTGACGGACCTACCCACAGAGACTTTGGAACGGATTCCATGTTCACCCTAGAAAACGTTGCCTCGGCCGCCTACGTCGTCGCGGCCCTGCTGTTCATCCTTGCGCTGGCCGGCCTCTCCAAGCACGAGACGTCAAGGGCCGGAAACACCTTCGGCATGACCGGCATGGCCATCGCCCTGATCGCGACCATCGCGCTGGCCTTCGACCGCAAGATCGAGCCGCTGGGCCTGGCCCTGCTGGTCGTCGCCATGATCGTCGGCGCCGCGATCGGCCTGTGGCGCGCCAAGGTCGTCGAGATGACGGGCATGCCCGAGCTGATCGCGCTGCTGCACAGCTTCGTCGGTCTGGCCGCCGTGCTGGTCGGCTGGAACGGCTACCTGCACGTCGAGAACAGCCTCGGCGGCGACGAAGCGGTGAAGCTCGTCGGCGAGAAGATGCTCGGCATCCACTCGGCCGAGGTGTTCATCGGCGTCTTCATCGGTGCGGTCACCTTCACCGGTTCGATCGTGGCCAACCTCAAGCTGTCGGCCCGGATGAAGTCCGCGCCGCTGATGCTGCCTGGCAAGAACTTCCTCAATGTCGGTGCGCTGGTGGTTTTCGGTGCGCTGACCGTCTGGTTCGTGATCGAGCCGCACCTGTGGCTGCTCATCGTCGTCACCGTGCTCGCGCTGCTGCTCGGTTGGCACCTGGTCGCCTCGATCGGTGGCGGCGACATGCCCGTCGTGGTGTCGATGCTCAACAGCTATTCGGGCTGGGCCGCAGCGGCATCCGGCTTCCTGCTGGGCAACGACCTGCTGATCATCACCGGCGCCCTCGTCGGCTCCTCCGGTGCCTACCTGTCCTACATCATGTGCAAGGCCATGAACCGGTCGTTCATCTCGGTGATCGCCGGCGGGTTCGGCATCGAAGCCGGGCCGGCCGAGGACAAGGACTATGGCGAGCACCGCGAGATCAACGCCGAGGGCGCGGCCGAACTTCTCGCTCACGCCGACTCGGTGATCATCACCCCCGGTTACGGCATGGCCGTGGCACAGGCCCAGTACGGCGTGGCCGACCTGACGCGCAAGCTGCGTGAGCGCGGCGTCAATGTCCGCTTCGGAATCCACCCCGTCGCGGGCCGTCTGCCCGGCCACATGAACGTGCTGCTGGCCGAGGCCAAGGTGCCCTACGACATCGTGCTCGAGATGGACGAGATCAACGACGATTTCGACGGCACCTCCGTCGTGCTCGTGATCGGTGCCAACGACACCGTCAACCCGGCCGCGTCCGAGGACCCGGGCAGTCCGATCGCCGGCATGCCGGTGCTCACGGTGTGGAATGCCGACAACGTCATCGTGTTCAAGCGCTCCATGGCCTCGGGCTACGCCGGCGTGCAGAACCCGCTGTTCTTCCGCGAGAACACCCAGATGCTGTTCGGCGACGCCCGCGACCGCGTCAACGACATCCTGGCAGCACTGCCGGCCGAGGCGCGGGTGTAATTCCCTCAGCTAGTGCGAAAGCCCCTTATTTCCCCGGAAATAAGGGGCTTTCGCGTTTCTTCACTGGAAGGTGCCCATGAAAATCGTTGTACCGGAATGGATGCGGCCGATGTACGACGCGCACCACTTTTCGCCGGCGGTGATCGACGGCGATCACCTGCGCTGCTCGGGGATGATCGGGATGCGCCCCGACATGTCCGTTCCGGAGGATCCACGGGCCCAGTTCATCCAGGCCTTCTCGAACCTGCAGGGACTGTTGGCGGAGGCCGGACTGACCTTCGCCGATGTCGTCGACATCACCAGCTACCACGTCGGCCTGCAGCAACACGTGCAGACTTTCGGTGAGGTGAAGGACGAGTTCGTGGCCGCACCGTACCCGGCCTGGACGGCTGTGGGCGTCACCGAGTTGGCGATCCCAGGTGCGCTGGTCGAGGTCCAGATCGTCGCGCGGATGCGCTGACCCGGCCGCGCCCGGGGACCCCGACATATGTCCGGTTCACGACACTGTGACGAACGTGCAGGAAATCCATGCCATTTGGCGAATTTTCGCCGAAAGCCTGCACGTTCGTCACAGCGCTCGCCGACACAACTACATATTCGCCCTGTCCTCGTCGATCCTGTCCTGATCGTTGACACTCTTTACGTCACCGTCGAGGTCAGAGGTGATGTGGCCGGTCATCGTTCGCTGGAGCTTGTTGATGGTGGCGTCCGCCTTGAGGTATCCGGTGTGTTCGCCTGTCACCGTGATGTCGGCGAGGTAGCGGATGGATGACTGACTGGCGGTGGTGTCGGTCGACTCGGTGCCGTTGAGGATCATTCCCTGCTCGTTGACGTAATCGGTGTAGGTGACGGTGCGGACGATGTGGCCGGTCGTCGGATCGGTGGACTCGCTGACCACCGCGGTACCACCGCCGGCCCCGGCATAGGTGCCGGTGGGAGGCAGCGGGGCCGCGCTGGGAACGTAGGTCTTGAGTTCGGGGGCCCACGTCGGGTCCGGCGTCGTCCGGTCGCCGGCCACCGGGCCGACGCTGGTCGTGTAATTCAGATTGGCGATCACCAGTCGGGATTCGCCGGTGGGGCTGGCCTCCCAGAACGTGACTGCATCGCCGGTGTTGTTCCAGCTCGCCATGCTGCGGGCGGTGTATCCGTCGCCGTCGACGAACAGCGGGATTCCGTTCTCGCCCTCAAGGTCATCCTCGACGGCCAGTGCCCACTCCTGGTTCGAGATGTTCGTTCCATCCCCGGTACCTCGGTAAGCCTCGTACACCGCGCCCTGGATGTCTGCCGGCAGGAACGCCGGCCGCACGATCCGCGACATCGGTGTCAGCGCGTCGTACCCACGGGTGCTTCCGACCGCGATCCACTGTTCATTGGGCGAGAGGTCGATGTCCTCGTCGTAGTCGAGGTTGCCGGTCAGGCGGGTCACTTCGCCCGTCTCGAGGTCGACGACGATGTCGTCGACGTTCCCGGCCTCATACCGCCCACCGAGGATGATCACCCCTTTGCCGTCGGGGGTCCACTGCTTGCCCTCGCCGACCGGGTAAACCACACGGGCGTCGGCGATCTCGTAGCCGGCGTCGGTACGCTCCAGCCTGCCGACGATCGGCACGGCGGTGATAAGACCTTGCGGGGTCATCTGGATCTGGCTGAACAGCACGTGTGTCCCGTCGGGCGAGATCCGCATCTCGCGCTGCGGATCGAGGACGCGCGCCCCCGCCGGGGGTGTGATGACCGGAACGAGCTGCTTGCCGTCGGCCGTCTCCTCGTAGACCACATAGGAGTTCGGACTTGTCGTGACCTGGATCATCAGTCGCCCCGAACCATCTTGGAAGGGAACAACCCTACCGAGGCCGCCGGTGACCTCAGTCGACACACCACAGGTGATGCACTCGACTTCGTTGCCGTCGACGCTGATCCGGTAGATCTCCTGGCGGCCCCCTTCGGCCGGTGTGGCCCCGAAGTAGATGGACTGGCCGTCTTCCGAAAACCGCGGGGTGTTCGGGTTCTTGATGCCGTCAGGCAGGTTCAGGATCACCCGCTCGACGGTGGGGTTGAGCACCGTGACGTCGATGTCGTTCTGAGCGGTGCGTGGTTTGAACAGCGCCAACAGGTTGACCTTGTTCCCGTCAGTGACCGACACGGTGAACGAATCCATCTGCGCCGCATCGTAATCAATATCGTCCGGGGTGTAGGTGAATTCCCCGGTCTCCTGGTCGATCGTCACCGTGCCGTATTTCGGCTGCTCGGTCACCGTGTAGGTCAACTCGTCACCTTCGGCGTCGGTCACACCGATATTGCCGGTGACGGTCTGACCGGTCTGCACTGTGGTGGTCGGGCTGCTGACCACCGGCGCCTGGTTGAACAGATTGCGCCGAACCCACCCCAACACCGCCCACGCCATCGGGGTGAAGGGCTCAGGTGAATCCGGAGACGGTGCCAGGAACGGGTTGAGCAGATTCGCCACAATCCCGTTGAGCACCCCCGCCGGATCGGTAGGGGTGGCCACCTTACCCCTCGGCGCCACCGCAGCCGTGGCAATCTGCACATTCGCCGCACTCGACACTGCCGGCGTCCTGGCCTCGCGCGCAGTAGCCGCCGGCATCGGCGCGTCGAGCTTCTGGCTCAGCTGCTCCGAAAGCTTCTCGCTGATCGACCCCGTTACCTGCTCGACCCGCTCAGTCACCTCCTTGGCTTTCGCCAGCGACCGCTCGAGGGTGGCGCTGAGCTTGACCGGCCCGAGCGGAGCCGCGGTCTTCGAATCGGCGTCCGCCACAGCATCCGCGGCCCGAGGCGACGTGACGTCGGGCAGCGAGACTTCCGGCAACGAGACTTCCGGCAGCGAGAGCGACGGCAGCGACAACTCCGGCTTCTCCGTGCCGTCGTTGCGGGTCAGCACGCTCTCGCGCACCCTGTCCGGTATCGACGACAACGCCTGCAGGTGCGCATCGATCGCTCCGGCGAGTCCCTCCGGCCGACCCGGCTCCTTCTGTGCCCCACCGCTACTGCTGATCGTCACCCCGGGTGCCAACTCCTTGGTCGATGACGTCTCGCCGACGACCTTCGGCTTGGTGGTCTTCTTGGCCCAACTCTTACGGGGACCGTTCGACGATCTGCCCTTGCCCGGTGAGCTCTCGCCCGACGCACCGGCAGATGACGGCCCCGTCGAGGTCTCACCAGCCGCCGAGCTCGCGGAGGTCGACGTCGACGAATCCGAGGAGGAGGTGCCGGTCGAGTCGGCCGCGGCGACGCCGTATCCGGAGGCGACGGCCGCGACCAACCAACCAGTCACCACGATGCCGCTGTAGGCACCGATACGCCCGGTGGCCTGAAGTGTCCGGCGAGATGGAGGGGCAGTGAATTGCGGATTGAAGAGCGGATTGACAACAGTCATGGCGTGACTCCAGTTGCCCTGTGGGCAGGTTTAATTGGGTTGACGAATTTAATCACAGCACTTTTCTTGACGATCGGAAGCCGATTGACAGAATTGGCCAGATGTCAGAATGTACGACGGAGCTGAGCTTGAATCCTTTGCACGCCAACCACTCCGGCGTGTCCACTTGAGTGAACTGGCCGGAGTGGTCGAGGCGAAGGGGTAGTACGGACCGTCGACGCCTACACGTTCTGCTGCGCTTCGTTGATCGCGTTCTGGTCCAAGATGCTCTGCACGTCGCCGTCGACATCGGAGGTGATGTACCCGCTGTATGTCTGCCGGTTGGTGATGGTGGCATCGCCCTTGAGGTAGCCGGTGTGCGTCCCGGTCACGCTGACGTCGGCGGTGTAGTGGATGTACAACTGGTTGGCCGTGGAGTCGGTGGCCTCGGTGCCGTTGAGGATCATCCCGTCCTCGTTGACATAGTTGGTGTAGGTGACAGTGCGGATCGTGTGCCCCGGATTCGTCGGGTCCGCGGCCTCGCTGACCACCGCGGTGCCCCCACCCGCGCCGGCATAGGTACCGGTCGGCGGAAGTTCCGGCGCGCTGGGAACGTAGGTGCTCAGTTTGGGCAGCGTCGACGACAATTCCGGAGTCTGGTTATCGCCTTGGAGGGGGCCCACACTCGTCGTGTATTTCAGGTTGGCAATGACCAACCGGGTGTCCGTTGGGTCTTCGTTGCTCTGTTCCCAGAACGCAACTGCCGTTCCGTCGTTGTTCCAACCGGGCATGCTTTGACCGGCGTACCCGTCACCTTCGACGATCAGCGGGAGACCGTTCTCCCTCTCAAGCTCGTCTCCGACTGCGATCACCCAGGCCTGATTGGAGACATTCACCGGAGACGCATAGGCGTTGTAGACCGGTCCGACGATGTAGGCGGGCAGGAATGCCGGCCGTGCGATCCGCGACATCGGGGTGAGGGCGTTCAACCCCCGCGTGCTTCCGGTGACGATCCACTGTTCGTTGGGCGATTCGAAGACGTTCTCCTCGTAGTCGAGACCAGCTGTCTCACGGGTGATGTTCCCGGTGGCGAGATCGACCTTGATGGCGTCGACATTGCCTGCGTCGTACTGTCCGCCCATGATGATCACGCTCTTGCCGTCGGGCGTCCAAGACTTACCCTCGCCATAGGGAGCAACCACACGTGCGTCGTCGATCACGTACCCGTTGTCCGTGCGGACCAGCTTGCCAACGACTGGAACGATTGCCACGTAACCGTTGGTGCCCAATTCAAGTCGGCTGAACAACACGTGGGTCCCGTCGGGCGAGATCTTCATTTCGCGTTGCCGGTCAACGACATATGTCGGACTGTCCGGCGTAGTGAGGGGAACCAGTTCCCTTCCGTTCACACCGTCTTCCAGAACCGCATAGGTGTACGAACCTGTGCTGGACGTAACCCGGATCAGCACCCGGCCCGATCCGTCTTCGAATGGAAGCGGTTTCTGCAGATCGTCGGTAACGCTCGTCGTGACACCACAAGTCAAGCATCGAAGGTCGGTGCCATCGATGTTCATCTGGTACACCTCGTCGCGACCGCCGGCTACGGATGTGGCCCCGAAGTAGATCGATTTGCCGTCCGCGGAGAACCTCGGCCGGTTCGGGTTGGTGATGTCGTCGGGAAGATCCAGGATCACCCGCTCTATAGCCGGGCTGAGCACCGTGACATCGACGTCTTTCTGAGCAGTGCGGGGTTTGAACAGAGCCAACAGGTTGATCTTGTCGCCGTCGGTGACCGACACGGTGAACGTATCTGCCTGCGCCGCCTCGTAATTGATGTCATCCGGAGTGTAGGTGAATTCACCGGTCTCCTGATCGATGGTCACCGTGCCGTGCTGCGGCTGTTGGGTCACGGTGTAGGTCAACGCGTCACCCTCGGCATCGGTCACCCCGATATTGCCGGTCACCGTCTGACCCGCCTGCACCGTCGTCGTCGGATTACTCACCACCGGCGCCTGATTGAACAGATTGCGCCGAACCCACCCCAACACCGCCCACGCCATCGGCGTAAACGGCTCCGGAGAATCCGGCGACGGCGCCAGGAACGGATTCAACAGATTCGTGACAATCCCGTTGAGCACCCCCGCCGCATCCTCGACAGGGTTGGCCACCGGATTCTTCGGAGCCACCACCGCAGCCGTCGCGACCTGAACATCACTCGCTGTCGACACCGCAAGCGCCTTGGCCTCATACACCGTAGAAGCCGGCTTCGGCTCGGCGAGCTTGTCGGCGATCTCCTCCGACACCTTCTCGGAGATCACACCGGTCACTCGCTCCACTCGGTCAAGCGACTGCTTCACCCTGTCACCGAGTTTCACCTGACTCGGTGACGCCAAGGGCTGCGCGGTATCCGAGACGTGTGACATCTCCACGTCTGTTGCCGGTCGTTCCGGCGCGTTCTTGATCCCCGGCAGATCCAAGACGGTCGATCGGACCTTGTCGGCTATCGACGACACCACCTCCAGCGGCTGGTCAACAGTCGTGGCGGGCACCGATGGCACGGGTCCCGACGCAGGAACTGCCATGCCGGAACTGGCCGATTCCTCCTGAGCCCCAATGCTGGTCACTGCCTCGTCTGCGGTGTCGCGTGCCCCTCCACTGCTGCTCACCGTCACTCCGGGCGCCAGTTCCTTGGTCGTGGCCGTCTTGCCCGGCCTCTTCGACCCGCCGGCTTTCTGCCTCCAATCCTTGCCAAGACCGAGTGACGGCGGCCCACTCTTTCTCGGCTTGGAAGCGACGCCCTTCGCGGACCCGGACTCAGGCTTGGCCGCCGTTGCCCCGCGGGACGAGTCACCAGAGGACGCCGACGTCGAGGAATCCGATGCCGAACCGGTCGTGTCGGCCGCGGCGACGCCATAGCCGCTGGCTACCGCGGCGACCAGCCATCCCGCCACCACGACACCGCTGTACGCGCCGATCCTCGCGGTAGTTTGAGTTGTTCTCCGAGACGCGGCCGACCGGGCCGACGTGCTCGACGAAGACGAGGCGAACAGGGGGTTGATGAGGGGATTACTAGCGGTCATGGCCTGGCTCCGATGCCCTAGGTACCTATTTAATTTCTGTGACGAACTTAATAGCAGCCGCCTTACGACGCCGTCAAGGAGGTTCCGCTGAAGCGGTCAGAATCAGCGCGCCGGGAAAAGCAGGTGTTGCACCTGCTGCACCGCCAGCGCGTCGTCCACCTGTTGCGGACCGAGGGTCCGCTCGCTCGAGCCGATCTGGCTGATCGCCTCGGGCTGAGCCGTCCCTCCATCACCACCCTCGTCGGTGAGCTGATCGAGGACGGCACCCTGGTCGAACTGGATTCCCGCGTCGAGGGTCCGGGTTACCGCGGCCGGCCTCGCAAACTTCTCGGCTGCAATCCGCACGCACGTCGGGTCCTCGGAATCTGGATAGACGAACGTCGCGCACGTATCGCCGTCGCCGACGCAACGGGCAACATCACCCACGAAGATGAGACACCCACGGCAGGCAGAGCGGCCGCGTCGGTGATCCGCTCGATCATCCGGATCGCCAAACAGCTGATCGAGGACCCCGCGGTGGAATCCGTCGCCGCCGCGGGCATCTGCATACCCGGATTCATCGACAGCACAACCGGATTCGTCGTGGAATCCAAGTCGCTCGGGTGGTCCGAGGTAGAGCTGGGCCAACCGATCTCGCACGCCCTCGGAGTACCGACCGCCGTTTTGGATTCGACCCAGGCCATGACGCTTGCCGAAACGATTGCCGGCGAAGCCCGAGAGGTGCGCTCCGCGCTACTCCTCGATTGCGGAGGCCACGTGAACGTCGGGCTGATCATCGGCGGACGGCCGTATTCCGGCGCCACCGGCGTCGCCGGAGCTGTCGGGCACATGCCGATCGCGGGGAGCAACGCGCAATGCCTTTGCGGCAGAACCGGTTGCGTAAACGCCGAAATGTCACTGCACGCCATGCAACCCGTCGCCCCGCACACCGAAGGTGTGCCCCTGAAGGACATCGACCTCGACGCAGTGGCGCAGGAAACGAGCCGGAACCCGGCCGCCCAGAAGATCATCCGCGATGTGATCGACCGGATCGCGCACACCGCGATCCTCATGGAAGCACTCATTGACCCGGAGATCCTGATCCTGTCCGGGCTCATCACCGAGTTCGAGGAACTCATCGTCGCCCTCGAAGCGCGTATCGACGAGATCAGACCACCCGAGAGGCGTGGCCGCACCGCCACCGTGCGCTCGCAGATCGGCCGCGACTACCGGGTGGCCGTCATCGTGGCCCTGCAGCAACTCGATCCCGACATCGCCGGACTGCTGCAAACCCCCAGCCCGTGACCTGCCGCCCGGAAAACTAGGATGTGCAAGTATGCCGGTTGACCGCCTCCTGCCCTCGGACGACGCTCGCGACCTGATCGCGCTGACCCGCGATGTCGCCGACAAGGTCCTCGACCCGATCGTCGACGAGTACGAACGCGACGAGAAGTACCCCGAAGGCGTCATGGCCCAGCTCGGCTCGGCCGGGCTGTTGAGCCTGCCCCAGCCCGAGGAGTGGGGTGGCGGTGGCCAGCCCTACGAGGTCTACCTGCAGGTTCTCGAGGAGATCGCGGCGCGGTGGGCCGCGATCGGCGTCGCGGTCAGCGTGCACAGTCTCTCGTCGCACCCGCTGCTGGCCTACGGCACCGAGGAACAGAAGCAGCGCTGGCTGCCCGGCATGCTCGCCGGCGACCAGATCGGTGCCTACAGCCTGTCCGAACCGCAGGCCGGATCCGACGCCGCCGCCCTGAACTGCAAGGCCACCCGCGACGGCGACAGCTACGTCCTCAACGGCTCCAAGGCGTGGATCACCCACGGCGGGAAGGCCGATTTCTACACACTGTTCGCCCGGTCCGGAGAAGGTTCGAAGGGCATCTCGTGCTTCCTGGTCCCCGCCGATCTCGACGGCCTGAGCTTCGGGAAACCCGAGGAGAAGATGGGTCTGCACGCCGTGCCCACCACCTCGGCGTTCTACGACAATGCCCGCCTGCCCGCCGACCGGCTGATCGGCACCGAGGGGCAGGGACTGTCGATCGCGTTCTCCGCGTTGGACTCCGGCCGCCTCGGCATCGCCGCGGTCGCGGTCGGCATCGCGCAGGCCGCCCTGGACGAAGCCGTCCGCTATGCCAACGAGCGCACCACGTTCGGCCGCAAGATCGTCGACCATCAGGGCCTCGGGTTCCTGCTCGCCGACATGGCCGCCGCAGTGGTCAGCGCCCGCGCCACCTACCTGGATGCCGCCCGCCGCCGCGATCTCGGGCTGCCCTACTCGTCACAGGCCAGCGTCGCGAAACTGATCGCCACCGATGCCGCCATGAAGGTCACCACCGACGCGGTGCAGGTGTTCGGCGGTGTCGGCTACACCCGCGACTTCCGGGTCGAACGCTTCATGCGGGAAGCCAAGATCACCCAGATCTTCGAAGGCACCAATCAGATTCAGCGCCTGGTCATCTCGCGGGGGCTGGGGTCCTGACGAAGCCGGTCACGGCAGCCAGGAACTGATCGGGCTGCTCGACCATCGGCGAATGTCCGGACCCTTTGATCACCACGGGCGGCAACCCAACCGCGGTGTAACGCTGGACATTGGGCGCTGTCGGGGTCAGCACGTCCTCGTCACCCCAGAGCACCAGTACCGGCTTGTGCAGTGCGGCAAGCGTTTCCGCAGTCGGGTGTGGACCGTCCTTCGAGTCGCACAGGCCGGTGTAGGTGAGCCGCTCCAACGAGCGGTGAGCATAGCCGGGCACCGGGTAGTCCGCGGCAAACCCGGTCTGCAGTGAACTCTCGCTGATCGCGTCGACGCCGCGGACAAGATCCATCGCCGGCCCGATCACCGGCCAGCACACCATTTGTCCGAGCAGCGGCATGCTGACCAGATCGTCCGATCCCGGGGTGTCCGAGACCACGACGCGCTCCACCAGGTCGGGATACTGCCGGGCCAGCTCGGCCGAGACCGCTCCGCCCATCGAATGGCCGATCAGCACCGCGTGACGCACACCGAGCGCCACGAGCGCGTTGCGCACCGCCGTGGCCTGCGCATCCGAACGGTAGGCGGCGCCGGCGGCGGGCGCCTCCGAGCCGCCGTGACCGACCAGATCGATCGCGATCACCCGCTGGTCCCGGGCCAGCTGCGGGGCCACCTTCTCCCACCACTCCATGGAGGCCGAGTACCCGTGCAGCAACACCACCGCGCGTTCCCCCGGCGGCCCGTACTCACGCACGTTGAGGTCGGGACCGTCCAGTTCCAGCACGTGCCCGCCGCCGAACGACTCGGCCCGATGGTGCTCCTTGGTCGCCGCCAGTTCATTCAGCAGCAACGCCACCACAGCCAACAGCAGCACGACGACGGCGATGCGCAATTTCATCCTGCGCACGCTAATGCCAAGACGTCGGCACTGACCAGCAATTTTCCCCGGTGGAACGAGTCTCAGCGAACGGCCCCATAATGACAGGGCAATGAACACACCTGCCCACACCGCCGGCGTCCCCCGGCACCGTATGCCGCGTCGGGGCGTGCGGGCCGCTCGCCGCGCCGCAGTCGGCCTGGTGGCGGCATCCGTGGTGGCCGGTACCGGTGCGGGCTGGGTGACCTACCACGGGGCCCTGGACGGCATCACCACCTCCAACGCTCTGGACGGTGGGCCGATGTCGGCCGGCGACACCGAGAACATCCTGATCATGGGGTTGGACAGCCGGTTGGATCAGCACGGCAACCCGCTGCCCGAGGATGTCTACCAGGCCCTCCACGCCGGCGACGAGACTGTCGGCGGCTACAACGCCAACGTGCTGATCGTGGTGCACCTGCCCGGTGACGGCGGCCCGGCCACCGCGTTCTCGATTCCGCGCGACGACTATGTGGACCTGGCCGGGTGCGATGTCTCGCCGTGCAAGGGCAAGGTCAAACAGGCCTACGGTTGGGCCTATCAGCGCGAGATGGAATCGCTGGAGGCTGACTCCGAGAACCCGTCGGCGAATGAGCAGCAGGCCCGTGAGGCGGGCCGCAAGGCGGAGATCGCCACGGTCCGCAACCTGCTCGGCATCCCGATCGACCATTTCGTCGAGGTCACCCTCGGCGCGTTCTTCGAGATCGCCAAGGCCGTGTCACCGATCACGGTCTGCCTCAACGCCGACACCTCAGATCCGTACTCGGGGGCCGACTTCCACCAGGGCGTCCAGGAGATCGACGCAGCCCAGGCGATGGCCTTCGTGCGTCAGCGTCGCGATATCAACGACGAGAACTTCACCGACCTCGACCGCACCCGCCGTCAGCAGGCCTTCATCGCGGCGCTGGTGTCGGCGCTGGGCCACAGCGGAACGCTGAACAGCCCAACCGGACTGCGCAGCCTGCTGAACGTGGTCAAGCAGAACGTCGCGTTGGACGCCGGATTCGACCTGCCCAGTTTCGCCCGACGGGCCTCCGCGCTGACCGACAAACCACCGACGCTCTACACGCTGCCGATCAAGGAGTTCAGCCAGAATTCCTACGGCGAGGACATCAACCTCGTCGATGTGCCGACGATCCGCAAGATCGTGCATGACCTCGTCTCCAAGGACGACGCCGCGTCGTCGTCGGCACCCACCAGCAAGGCTCAGACGCTCAACGGCCACGGTGCGGTGCTCGACGTGATCAATGCGTCGACCTACAGCGGACTGGCTGCCCAGCTCGAAACGACCTTCGGCGCACACGGATTCACCGAGGGGCAGATCGGTGACGGCGAATCACTGGCCGCCACCACCACGATCGACTACGGGACCGGCGCCGAGGCCGCTGCTCAATCGTTGGCCGACGAGCTCGGCGTGATCGCGAACCCGTCGTCCGAAGTGGTGGCCGGCACCGTTCAGCTGACGCTGGGGACCGATTTCCCCGGCGACGAATACCTGTCGGGATCGAGCGATGCGACGTCGGAGTCCGGGTCGGACTCCACCTGGGACTCCAGCAGCGAGACGACGGAAGAGACCACGCCCAGCACGCCGGTGACGACGGTGGCCGCCACCGCGACCGGTACCTACACCCCGGCCCCCACTGACCTGAGCCAGATGAAGGTCTCCGGCATTCCCTGCGTGAAATAGCCGCGGCTACAGCGTGACCCGGACCTGGGTGCCGAACCCGGGCTCTGAGCTGATCGCCATCGAGCCGCCCATGGCATCGATGCGCACCTGCAGTGAGGCCAGCCCGATGTGTCCCTCGGCCACAGACTGGCCCAGTATCGCCGGGTCGAATCCCTTGCCGTTGTCCGCCACGGTCAGCACGACGCGCTCCCCCGAACGGTAGAGGCCGACGGAAATCGTGGTCGCCCCGGCATGTTTGTTGATGTTGGCCAGCAGTTCGCGCGCGGCGCGGTACAACAGCGCCTGCCCGTCGGGCTGCCCGACGTCCTCCAGATCTGCCCGCACCGCTATATCTGGCCGAGTTTCGTACTGACGCAACAGTTCCCGCACCGCCGGGGTCAGTCCCAGCTGAGCCAGGACCTGCGGATGCAGTGCGGTGACGGTGGAGCGCAGTCCGACGGCGGTCTCCTGCAGTGCGGCATGGACGCGGTCCAGGCCGGGATCCGGGATGCGTTCGCGGATCTCGTCGAGGTCGAGGCGCGCGGCGAGCAGGGTCTGCAGTGGCCCGTCGTGAAGGTGCTCGGCCAGTTCGGCGTTGCGCAGATCGTCGGCCCGGGTGGATTCCGACACCAACTGGCGACGCACCTCCATCAAGGTCCGTACCCGCGCCGAGCGGCGCGCCAGCACAAATGACAGCGCGGCCGACGCGACCGCGAGCCACGCCAGAAAGCCCACGTGCATGTACACGATGTCGGGCAGGCCGACGTTGTCGTCGCGCTCGGAATACAAGATCCACACCGCGAGATATCCCACTGCGGTGCTGCCGCCGAGCAGTGCGGTCAGCCACGGACGGTCTTGGAACGCAACGGATATGGGCAACAGGAAGAACACCGGTAGCAACGCCGCGGTGGCCCCGCCCGAGACGGCGCACAGGGCGACCAGCACCAGCACATCCACAGCGGTCGAGGCCCATTCGGCCCACGGCGGCATGGGCCCGCGGAACA
This sequence comes from Mycobacterium shunyiense, assembly GCF_058270075.1. Taxonomy (NCBI): domain Bacteria; kingdom Bacillati; phylum Actinomycetota; class Actinomycetes; order Mycobacteriales; family Mycobacteriaceae; genus Mycobacterium; species Mycobacterium shunyiense. Next base: position 231,907 of record NZ_JBZDPU010000014.1, read on the forward strand.
CCACCACCAGCCACAGCACCGCCACGGCGGCGTAGACGCTCAGGATCACCGCGTACAGGACTGGTAACCAGTGGTCGACGTCCCACACCGAGACCAGCACCACGATCAGACCGATCAGCGGCAGCCGCAGCAGCGCCGAGACCCGCACGGGTTGGGTGGTGAAGAATTCGACGACGCGCCCGCCAGCCATGTCAGTCCAGCAGCCGGCGGCGCATCGCCTCCGCGACTGCCGCGCCCCGATCACTGACGCCCAGCTTCTCGTAGAGGCGCTGCACATGGGTTTTCACGGTCGACGGCGCCAGGAACAGCTGCTTGGCCATGGCCGGGATGGAAAGGCCCTTGGCGATCAGGTCGAGCACCTCACGTTCCCGCGGGCTGAGCACCGGGACGTCGGGTTCGTTGCGACGCCGGATCTCGCCGGCCAACCCGGCCGCCAGGTTTGGGTCGAGAACGTCGCGGCCCTTGGCACACGACAACACGGCGTTCACCAACTCGCTGCGGGTGGACTCCTTGGACAGGAATCCGGCCGCCCCCTGCTGCAACGCGGTGTAGACGATCGCCGACTCGTCGTGCGCGGAGACCAGCAACACCCGGGTGGGCAACTCGTCACGGCTGACCGCGGCCGCCACCTGGGCCCCGTCGAGTTGTGGCATGCGGTAATCGAGCAGGGCCACCTGCGGCTGGTGGGTCCTGATCAATTCCAGTGCGTCGGCACCGTTGTCGGCCTCGGCCACCACGTCGATCTCGCCGCTGGAGGTCAAGGCGCGCACGACGCCCTCGCGGAACATCGGGTGGTCATCACCCACGACCACCCGCACCTTGGCGACCATGCGACACAGCATGGCACAGGCTGACCGTTGATCAGCGCGTTTAGAGTCGGCGGTATGCATCTGGACGAGCTGCAGTGGTTCGTGGTGCTCGCCGAAACCGAGCATGTCACCGACGCCGCAGCCGAACTCGGCATCAGCCAACCCACCCTGTCGCGCGCACTGGCCCGGCTCGAGGAGCAGGTGGGTGTTCCACTGTTCGATCGGGTGAACCGGCGGCTCCGGCTCAACGCCTACGGGCACATCCTGTTGGAGCACGCCCGCCGCAGTATCAACGAAATCCGTACGGCCACCGAGAGAATCGCCGAGTTACGCGACCCGGATACCGGGACCGTGCGGCTGGCCTTCCTGCATTCGCAGGCCGGCTGGTACGTGCCGGATCTGTTGCGCCGGTTCCGGACCGAGGCTCCGCGGGTGCGCTTCGAGCTGTTCCAGGGCGCGGCCCACGAGATCGTCGAACGCCTGGCCGGCGGTGAAGCCGACCTGGCGATCACTTCGCCGCGCCCCGAGGGCTTTCGCTGGAGCGGACTGTACATGGAGCGGTTGTGCCTGGCCGTGCCGCGCGAGCACCGCTTCGCCCGCCGATCCAGGGTCCGGTTGGCAGACGCCGGCGCCGAGCCTTTCATTGCCCTGGCACCCGACTTCGGGTTGCGTCAGCTCACCGACGAACTGTGCGCCGAGGCCGGCATCTCGCCGCCGGTGGTGTTCGAGGCGATGGAGATCCCGACCATGGAAGGGCTGGTGGCCGCCGGTTTCGGGGTCGCGGTTGTCCCGGTACCCCGGGCCGAACGGGCCGAACCCGCAGCCGCGTACGTGCCGCTGTCGGAGAGTTCGGCCAGGCGCCAGATCGGGCTGACGTGGAACGCCGACCGCCCGCTGCCGCCGGCCGCGGCGCGTCTGGCCGAATTCATCATGCAGAATATTCATGAGCTTGAGTAAAATCATGCATTGGACACATTTTTGCCGGCGTCCTACCGTCGGCTGAGTGTCCACCTCCCTGACCTCCGTTGAATGGCGCGGGCATTCCCGTGGCTCAACCGAGTACCGGAGGCTGCTGGCCGCACTGTTCTGCGCCGGCGTCGCGACCTTCGCCCAGCTGTACTCACCCCAGGCCGTACTCCCGCTGATCGCCCACGACATGGGCACCGGCGCCGCGCACGCCGCCTTGACGATCTCGGCCGCCACCGTCGGGCTGGCACTGGGTGTGATCCCGTGGTCCGCTCTGGCCGATCGCATCGGCCGGGTCCAGGCCATGACGATATCCATCACCGCAGCAACGGTTCTCGGCCTGATCGTGCCATTGGCCCCCAGTGCCGCGCTGCTGCTGTCCGGTCGGCTGCTCGAAGGGCTGATGCTGGGCGGGGTGCCCGCGGTGGCCATCGCCTACCTCACCGAGGAGATCGACGCCGGGCATGCCGCCCGGGCGGCAGGCACCTACGTCGCGGGCACCACCATCGGCGGATTGGCCGGCCGGCTCGTCACCGGGCCGATCGCCGAGTTCGCCGGATGGCGCGTCGGCGTCCTCGTGGTCGCGGTGTTGTGTGGTCTGTCGGCATTCGCATTCGTCAAGCTCGCCCCGCCGGCGCGGGGATTCACCCCGGCCCGCAGCCGAAACCTGGGCCGTCGGCTCGCCGAGAACCTCCGCTCACCCCGTCAACTGGTGCTCTACAGCCAGGGCTTCCTGCTGATGGGCGGCTTCGTGGCGATGTACAACTTCCTCGGTTTCCGGCTGATGGCCACCCCGTTCAACCTGCCGCAGACCGTCGTCAGCCTGGTGTTCCTGGCCTACCTGTCGGGCACCTGGGCCTCCGCCCGGGCCGGCGCCGAGGCCAGTCGGTTCGGCCGCAAGACCGTGCTGATCGGCTCGATCGCCACGATGATCGCCGGCGTCGCGATCACGCTGGCCGGCAATGTCTTCGTGGTGCTGATCGGGCTGGTGATCGCCACCGCCGGCTTCTTCGGTGCGCACGCGATCGCCTCGGGTTGGGTGGGTGCCGCCGCCGGGGACGGCAAGGCCCAGGCGTCGTCGCTGTACAACCTCTTCTACTACGCGGGATCCAGCGTCATCGGCTGGGTCGGCGGGCTGGCGTTCGACGCCGCGGGATGGCGCGCCGTGGCCGGCACCGTGATCGGTCTGGCGGTGGTGGCGGGGGTGCTGGCCTCGACGCTGGGCGACTACCAGAGTTCGATGTCGCGACCGTACTCCGCTTCCGGGCGCGGACCGAAGTAGCGCCGCTGCGACTCGTCGATCGCGACGTCGTTGATGCTGGCCTCGCGCCGGGCCATCAGACCCTCGGGTGTGAACTGCCACAACTCATTCCCGTAACTGCGGTACCACTGGCCCTGTGCGTCGTGCCATTCGTACTGGAACCGCACCGCCATCCGGTTCTCCCGAAACCCCCACAGGCTCTTGCGCAGCACATAGTCCAGCTCGCGCTCCCATTTGGCGGTCAGGAACTCCACGATCTGCTCCCGCCCGACGATGTGCTGGTCGCGATTGCGCCACTGCGAGTCCGGCGTATAGGCCAAGCTGACCTTCTGCGGGTCACGCGTGTTCCACGCGTCCTCGGCTGCTTGGACCTTCTGGAGAGCTGTTTCGGGAGTGAAGGGCGGGAACGGCGGGCGACTCTCGGGCGGGATGGCGGGTGGCGTTCCGGTCATGCCACCTTTCTACCTGTCTAACCATGTGGCTATCGTGGCTGCCATGGACTTCGCGCTGTCGGCCAAAGCGGCTGATTACCACTCCCGGTTGACCGACTTCATGGTGGAGCACGTTCTCCCCGCAGAAGCCTCCTACCACGCCTATCGCGAGGAGAAGGGGCCCAAGGATCACACGGTCCCGCCGGTGGTGGAAGAGCTCAAGGTCAAGGCGCGTGAGCAGGGCCTGTGGAATCTGTTCCTGCCCTCGGAGTCCGGACTGACCAACCTCGAGTACGCGCCCCTGGCCGAACTGTCCGGGTGGAGCATGGAGATCGCCCCCGAGGCGCTCAACTGTGCCGCGCCGGACACCGGCAACATGGAGACCCTGCACCTGTTCGCCGACGAGGCCCAGCGCAAGCAGTGGCTCGAGCCGCTGTTGGCCGGCGATATTCGCAGTGCGTTCGCGATGACCGAGCCGGCCGTGGCGTCCTCGGATGCCCGCAACATCGAGACGACGATGCTGCGCGACGGGGCCGACTACGTGATCAACGGCCGCAAGTGGTGGATCACCGGGGCCGCCGATCCGCGCTGCAAGATCCTGATCGTGATGGGCCGCACCAATCCCGACGCCGCCTCCCACGCCCAGCAGTCGATGATCCTGGTGCCGGTGGACACCCCGGGGGTGGACATTCAGCGGTCCCTGCCGGTGTTCGGTTGGCAGGATCAGCACGGGCACTGCGAGATCGTGTTCGACAACGTGCGGGTGCCCGCCGAGAACCTGCTCCACGAAGAGGGCAGCGGTTTCGCGATCGCCCAGGCCCGGCTGGGGCCGGGCCGCATCCACCACTGCATGCGTGCCCTCGGTGCGGCCGAGCGGGCGCTGGCATTGATGATCGACCGGGTGCAGAAGCGGGTCGCCTTCGGCAAGCCCTTGGCCGAGCAGGGCGTGGTACGTGAGTCGATTGCCAAGTCCCGCAACGAGATCGACCAAGCTCGGTTGCTGTGCGAGAAGGCCGCGTGGCTGATCGACCAGGAAGGCAACAAGGCCGCACACGTGCTGGTCTCCCAGATCAAGTCGGTGGCCCCGCAGGTCGCCTGCGACGTGATCGATCGCGCCATCCAGGTGCACGGCGCAGCGGGCGTCAGCGACGACTTCCCGCTGGCCCGGCTCTACAGCTGGCACCGCGCGATGCGGTTGTTCGACGGCCCCGACGAGGTCCACATGCGCACGATCGCCCGAGCGGAGCTGGGCCGTGAGAAATCGCCTCTCGCTGCGGCGGTGATCGCGCAGTGACCACCGAGCTGGGGGAACTGTCGGGGGCGTGGAACTTTCGCGACGTCGCCGAGATCGCCGGGATCCGCCCGGGCCTGCTGTACCGCTCCAGTGAGTTGAGCCGGCTCACCGACGACGGCCGCGTGGCGTTCAGCGGGCTTGGTATCACCGATGTCGCCGACCTTCGCTCACATCAGGAGGTCGCGCGGCGCGGGCCCGGCCAGGTCCCCGACGGCGTGACGGTGCACATGCTGCCGTTCCACCAGGGCGACGACTCCAACCAGGACGCACCACACGAGTCGACGTTCCAGCGGGTGATGTCCGAGTCACGCGACGGCGAGGACACCTCCGCGTCCGCGCGCCGCTACATGACCGAGGTGTACGAGGAGTTCCCGGGCCTGCCCGGTGCGCATACCGCTGTACGGCAGGTGATTTCGCTACTCGGGGCGAACCGCCCGGTGATCGCGCACTGCTTCGCGGGCAAGGACCGGACCGGCTTCACCGTGGCGACTGTGCTCACTGCGGTAGGCGTGGACCGCGACGCGGTCATCACCGACTTCCTGCGCAGCAATGACGCGACCGTCGCCCTGCGGGAACGCATCATGGAATCGGTGCGGGCTCGTGCGGATTCGGCTGAGGCCATCACCTACGCCGAGGCGCGGTTGTCCGACGACGTGCTGGGCGTGCGTGAGGAGTACCTCGACGCGGCGTGGAAGAAGCTCGACGCGGCGTACGGGTCGGTGCAAGGTTTCCTCGAGGCGGCCGGAGTCTCGCCTGACGACCTCGCCGCGTTGCGGAACAATTTGGTGGGCTGAAGCTGCTTGTTGACTTTGGACTGACGCTGCATTTTTGCGGGTAACGGTGTGCGTGGTGTCAAAGTCAACGGGCACCGCCACCCGCCGGTCAGGGACGGTTGGCTGTCAGACTCACCCCGACCTCGTCGGCCACCTTCATCGCCCCCATCAGCATCGAGAACTGCTTGATTCCGAAATCGCTGTGCCGCACAGAAGCCGTGCCGAGCACAGAATCGCCGGACACCTCAACCTCGACGGTCTGGTCGCCGGAATGGCCGGCAAGCTCGAGGACTCCCGCGATCCGTATCAGAGAACCGGAGCGCTCGATCAATGTGGACCGGAACCGGGCCTGGGGAAACTTCTTCGCCCGCAACGTCTTCAACGCGTTCGATCGGATCAGCAGCTTCTCGGCCCCCGACAACGGAGTCATGCCGCCCTCGCCCCGCAGCACGTCCAGGGAGTCAAGGTCCACCGTCACCTCGACCGCCGCAGGCTCATCGCCGTCCCATTCCACGGTCGCGTGCCACGAGCGCATCGCGATCGTCAACCGATGGCCCATCCGCGACGCGCTCCCCGTCACACCGGTGTGGAGCAGCAACTCGCCCGAGTCGGGGCCCAGGTTCCACTGCGTCACGCGGCGATCACCAGACCCGTCACCCAGGTGACCGTCGCGAGTAGGGCTCCGGTCAGCTCGACGCCGACTGACAGCGCAACACCCTTGAGCGCGTGCACAGTTGACGTCCAAGCCCGCCGGTAGTCGCGGCGCGAGGCCAGCTCGGCCAGATAGACACCCGCGACGAAGCCGATCACCAAACCGATCACCGGGATGACGAAGAACCCGATCAGGCCGAGCACCCCGCCGGCTGCCAGGCTCCAGATCCCCACCTCCGCGGCCCGCATCCGGCGTACCGGCCAGACGTACTTGATCACCTCGGCCGTCACGAAGAACACCGCTGCGACCCCGAGCGTCACCCACGCAACTGTGGCGTTGGTCCCGTCCTTGGCCTCCAAGACCGCCCACACCGCGATCGCGGCGAAGACCAGAAACCCACCCCCGGGCAGCACCGGCAACACGATGCCGATAAGACCGATGGCAATCACCAATGCGACGAGAACAACGCCGAGAGTGCTCACGGTTTCTGCCCGCGCACCCACTGCATGGTGCCCATGGTCTTCGACCGCACCCGCTCCAGACCCAGCACCTCGAACCGGTCGGCGAGCTCATCTTCGGCGAAGAAGCGCGCACCGCCCTTCGACAACAGCTGCGCCGGTCCCCGGTTGGTCGCCGTGGGCACCATGATCGCCATCCGCCCGCCGGGGCGCAGTACCCGCACCATCTCGGCCAGTGCGGCCTCTGCGTCGGGGATCAACTGCAAAACCGCGATCGACGTCACCGCATCGAAGACGTCGTCCCGGAACGGGAGCTTCTGAGCGTCGGCACGCAGGAAACCGACCTGGCGGCCCGCTTCGGCCTCGACAGCGCGGGCCAGCATCGGCTCGGAGATGTCCACACCGAACGCGAACCCGTCCAGCCCGGCCGACCGCGCCAGCGCGGCCGTCACATTGCCAGGACCGCTGCCGACATCGAGTGCGAGGCCGCCGGGCGGGATATCCAGCCATTCGGTGGGTTCCTGCCACGCCGTCATCAGCTTGCGGCCGATCCCCTGGGCGTTGTCGTAGAGCTTCGACCCGAGCGGGGACGCCCACACCTTCTGGATGAATCCTGCGTTCTTCGGGGCGTCACTGCCGTCGCCCAACAGGTCGAGATATCCCTTGCTGACGTCCGGCTCCGCCGGCGGTTCGGCGAGAAGTTCCAGCGCCTTGGTTAGTGCGGTGTCCACACCCCTACGCTACGCACCAAGTTGGTCGGCAAGGTCGAGAAAATCGGTCGCGACGATGTCGAAACCGTCGGCCGTGACGTCGTGCGGAGTCGCGTCCGGGCCATACTCCAGGGGCCGGGCCACGTATGCGGTCCCGAGTCCGGCGTCGCGGGCGGCCCGCAGGTCGGACGGATGGGCCGCCACCAGCGTCAGCTCTTCGGGGACGATGTCCAGCAGGTCGGCACACCCGAGGTAGGCCTCGAGGTCGGGCTTGTAGTGCCGGAACAACTCGGCCGAGATCACGCAATCCCACGGTAGCCCGGCACGTTTGGCCATGTTCGTCAGCAGTGAGACGTTGCCGTTCGACAACGTGGTGATGAGGTAGTGCTGCTTGAGCCGGCTCAGCCCGACCACCGAGTCCGGCCACGGATCCAGCCGGTGCCAGGCCCGGTTGAGGTGGTCGATCTCGTCCGGGCCTGCCTCTACGCCTGCCTCCTCGAGCAGTGAGACCAGGATCGCGCGATGCAGATCGTCGATCCTGGTCCACGGCAGCTCACCGCGGCGCACGCGGTCCATCGCCGGGGCATAGCCGGCCCGCCAGTTGTCTGCGAAGACCGGCCAATCCCGTTGCAGCCCATGGCTTTCACCGAATGCTTCCAGCTCACCGATGATGCTGGACCGCCAGTCGACGACGGTGCCGAACACATCGAAGGCCAGGGCTTTCATCGCTACGGCTCGATGTTCTTCGCGCAAGCGCTCATCAGGGCTCGATGTTCTTCGCGCAAGCGCTCATCACGGCTCCAGGACGAGCTTCCCGCGCACCTGCCCACTGGCCAGCGCATCGAGCGCGGCCGCGCCCTCGGACAGCGGGAACCGGACCGGCGCAGGGGGACGAAGCCCACCGGCCACCAACTTGTTGAGCTCGGCCCCGACCTGGGCCTGTGCGGCGGGATGGCGGCGGACGAACTCGCCCCAACCCACCCCGACCACACTGACGTTGCGCAGCAACAACCGGTTGACCTTGACCGTCGGGATGCCGGCGCCTGCAGCGAATCCGATGACCAGCAGCCGGCCTTCAGGTGCCAGCACCCGGATGGCGTCGTCGAAGGCCTCGCCGCCGATCGGGTCCACCACCAGATCGACGCCTTCGCCTCCGGTGGCATCCATGACCGCCTGACGCCAGCCGTCGGTCAGCGGTAGCACCACATCTGCACCCACAGACGAGACGAACTCCTCGGCCCCGGATCGGTGCACCATGGCAATCACCTTGGCGCCCATGGCTTTGGCCAGCTGGATCGAGGCGACTCCGATACCGCCGGCCGAGCCGAGCACCAGCACCGTCTCCCCCGACACCAGCCCACCGCGGCGGGCCAGCGCGAACTGCATCGTGTAGTAGTTGCCCAGCAGCGATGCGGCCTGGCCGTCGTCGAGTCCGTCGGCAGTGGGGATCACATTGGCCGGCAAGGCCGCCACCTGTTCGGCGTACCCGCCCAGCATCGTCATCGCCGAGACCCGCTGACCCGGGGTGAATCCCGAGCCCTCGGGTGCCGAGCGCACCGTTCCGGCCACCTCCATGCCCGGTGTGAACGGCGGCTCGAGCCGCAGCTGGTACTCGCCGCGCAGCAACAGCAGATCGGGGAAGCAGACGCCGGCGGCGCCGACGTCGATGACTACCATGTCGGAAGACACGGGGCCGTCGACGTCGACGTACGCCAGCCCGGACGTGCCGGTAAGTGCCTGCGCTACAAGCGCCTTCACGTATTTCAGCCCAGCTTGAAGCTGGCCTGCTGGGCGGCGGACAGATCGGTGATCTCGCCCCACTTGGCGGCGATCTCATCGACCGAAGGCACCTCGCTGAAGGTGATGCCGTCGTTCTGGAAGAGCGCGGTGCGCTGTACTTTGCCGCCGCCGACGATGAACACCGAGTCGGTGTCGGGCAGTTCCTCGGTCATCAGGTAGGCCACCACGGGGGCGACGTACTCGGGGGTGAGCTTCTCGAACACCTCGGGCGGCAGGATGTCCTGCGTCATGCGGGTGGCGGCGATCGGCGCGACCGCGTTGGTCTTGATGTTGTACTTGGCGCCTTCCTGGGCCAGCGTGTTGATCAGGCCGACCAGGCCGAGCTTGGCAGCACCGTAGTTGGCCTGACCGAAGTTGCCGAACAGGCCGCTGGTGGAGGTGGCGACGACGACGCGGCCGAAGCTCTGCTCGCGGAAGTGCGGCCACGCGGCGCGAATCACGTTGTACCCACCGTAGAGGTGCACCTTGAGCACGGCGTCCCACTGCTCGAACGTCATCTTGTGGAAGGTGCCGTCACGCAGGATGCCCGCGTTGCTCACCACACCGTCGACCTTGCCGAACTCGTCGATCGCGGTCTTGATGATGTTCTCGGCGCCGGCCTGCTCGGCGACGCTGTCGTAGTTGGCGACGGCACGGCCACCGGCAGCCTTGATCTCGGCCACCACCTCGTCGGCCATGTTGTGCCCGGCGCCGGACCCGTCGCGGGCGCCGCCCAGGTCGTTGACGACGACGCTGGCGCCCTCGCGCGCGAGCGTCAGGGCATATTCACGGCCCAGACCTCCACCGGCTCCGGTGACGACGACGACGCGATCCTGCACTCCTGGCATGGGGATTCCTCCTCGATAACGGGCCTCGAAACGGCTCAGCTCCCCTCCTGTATACGGCGAGCGGACAACTCCCGGTCAACCGGGTCGGTCAGCGCTCATTCGAGGCGCGGCTGACGTGTTTCTGCCAGCCGGGAGTCAATTGCCGCCAACGTCGCCGATCCGGAAATCAACGGTGTGCCCCTTTAGTTGAACCAATCAGGAAAGTAAAGAGTTGGAAAGAGGCAGAGGAAATGAAGAAGTTCGGATTGACCGCAGTTGTCGCCAGCGGCCTGGCCGCCGCAGTTCTGGGCCTGGCCGGCCCAGCTTCCGCCGATGTGTCCCACCACGATTGGCTGGATCAGATCGGCCCGCACGTGACCGTGCCACACGTCGACACCACGGTGCACCAGAGCCACTGAAGCTCCGGCCTGCCGGCGGATGCGGCTCGCAGACACCTCGCGACGAACCGACCGGCCGGGTGACCACAGTCACGCTTTCGTGACTGTTTAGTAGGAATAAACGCCCAGGTCCGGCGGGTTAATAGATGTGGAAGTGTTCGTTAAAAGGATAGAAATAGATGAAAAAGTTCGGAATTCCCGCAGTGCTCGTCAGCGGAGTGGCCACCGCCCTTCTGGGCCTGTCCGCACCCGCCTCAGCCGGAGTGGACCACCACCTCTGGGTGCACCAGATGCATCAGAAGGCAACGGCTCCTCAGGTCGACACCACGGTCAAGCACACCAATGTGAATCGCACCAAGGCGATGTCGAACCACTGATCGACAACGAAAACAAAAGGGGCGCCCCGCAACCGGGGCGCCCCTTTTGTCGTGTCAGCGAGCTCAGAGCTTCTCGGCGGTGACGAAGGTGGAGAACGCCCGCGTGTCGTCGTGCTCGATCTCCACGTAGCGGCCCAGCCGGCGCATCTCGTCGAGCGAGTGCACACCGTCGGCCCGCCAACCGTGAGCGCCCAGCCACTCCGCCACATCGGCACGATCAGGATCCTCGTAGATCAGGTCCTGGATGTTGAGCGCCTGCTCCATGTTGAACTGCGCGGCGAAACGCTCGAAACGCTCACGCATCTCCTCGCGACGCTCACCGGCCGAAACCCCGGCGGTCTCGGCGGCGATCCGGCTTCCCGGGGCCGACAACTCGGTGACGAGCTCGAAGAGCCGATCCTGGGCGTCGGCAGGCAGATACATCAGCAGGCCCTCGGCGAGCCACGCGGTCGGCTGGGAATCGTCAAACCCCGCTTCCCGCAATGCTTTGGGCCAGTCCTGGCGCAGATCGATGGCCACTTCCCGGCGCTGCGCCGACGGCTGCGCACCATGGGCGGCCAGCGTCTCGGCCTTGTACTCCAGCACCTTCGGCTGATCGATCTCGAACACCGTGGTGCCGGCCGGCCAATCCAGCCGGTACGCGCGTGAATCCAGGCCCGACGCCAGGATGACGATCTGGCGGATACCGGCGTTCGCGGCCTCGGTGAAGTACGCATCGAAGAAGTGCGTACGCACCGCCTGGTAGCTGCCCATGTGCTCGAAGATCTTGGCGGCCTCGTCATCGACCTCTGCGATCTTGGCGGCGACATCCTGGTCCAGCAGTGTCTCCCAGAAGCCGGTTCCGGCGCCGGCCACCAGGACCGCCGCGTACGGATCACGGATCAGTGGGTTCTCGCGTCCGGTCTCCCCGGCCCTGGCGGCGGCGACCATCACGGCCGTCGACCCGACGCTGGTGGCGATGTCCCAGGTGTCGTCGTGGCTGCGCAGTGAGCTCATCGGGATTCTCCGTCCAATCGGGCGCGCAACAGCACGCTGTCCAAACCGAATTCCGCCAGTTCGTCGGCGTCGGCCGCGCGACCCAACCGGGCCATCTCGTCGGCGCTGGACACTGCGTCGACGTCCCAGCCGTGAGCCGCGAGCCATTCCGCGGCGGCGGCGCGCCCGTCACACGCGTACATCAGCGCGTCGGCATCGATGTCGAGTCCCAGCGAGGCGCGCATGTTCTCACCGCGGGCCCGACGTGCGGCCCGCTTCTCCGGGGTGAAACGCGCCGGATCCATGACGAAGTCCTCGACCGCGACGCGGCTGCCCGGCGCGCTGTGTGCGCCGACGAGTTCGAACAGCCGATCCTGCGCCTCGGCAGGCAGGTAGGGCAGCAGCCCCTCGGCCAGCCATGCAGTCGGCTGCCCGGGGTCGAAGCCCGCGTCGATCAGCGCCGTGGGCCAATCGTCACGCAGGTCGACCGGCACCGGGACGTGCTCGGCCCGGGCCAACGCACCGTGCGCCTGCAATGTCTCGGTCTTGTAGTGCAGCACCTTGGGCTGATCGATCTCGTAGACGATGGTGCCCGCCGGCCAGTCCAGCCGGAACGCCCGCGAGTCCAGGCCCGCGGCCAGGATCACGACCTGACGGATGCCGTCATGGGTGACCTCGGTGAAGTAGTCATCGAAGTAGTGGGTGCGCACGGCCTGGTAGTTGCGGGCCATGTCGTGAATGCGGTGTGCCTCCGGATCGTCACCGATCCAGTGCGGTTCGCTGCCGGCCAGCTGCGCCCAGGCCGGACCTGCGGCCGCCACCAGGAGGAAGGCGAACTCGTCGCGAATCAGGGGTTCGGGCTGCACGGTCTCGGCGGCACGGGAAGCGGCAACCGCCAGCGCAGTCGCCCCGACGCTCTCGGTGATGTCCCAACTGTCGCCTTCGGCCCGACCCGGCCGTACCTCGCTCAGATCAGTCATTTGCCAAGCAATACTACCGAATACTTAGCCGATCTATGCGGTGCTGTGGGGCACCTCACGGCATCGCTGCATCAATCGCGCAGTTGCCAGAGCTTGTTCGCCATCAGCAGTTCGAACTTGTCGACGATGACCGCTACGTCGTCACGATGCCCCACGTAACCGGCGTAAAAGCCCATTCCCCACATCACCGCCACCAGCATCTCCACGATGGCCGGGATGTCGGTGTCGGTGGACAATTCGCCGCCGGCGATCGCCTCGTCGACTGCCCACCTGACGAACTCGCGCGAGCTGCGCAACGCGTCGTGCTCCTCGGAGACGAGCTCGGGATGGCGCTGCGCCTCCAGCACCGAGGTCACCAGGAATGCCGCCGCCGACCGGTCGGTGGACTCGGCATCCATGGCCGCGGCGAAGAACGCCGAAATACGGTTCAGCAGGCTCGTGGCTTCCCGCGCCTTGGCAATGCCTGCGGCGATCACTTTCGCATTGGTCTGCTCGACCACATCGCGGTACAAAACGCGTTTGCTACTGAAGTAATGGTTGATTGCCGGACGGGTGAGATCCGCGCGGATCGCGATTGCCTGAAATGTAGCTGCGTCGTAGCCAAGTTCGCTGAAAACTTCGCGGGCGGCACGCACGATGCGCTCGCGTGTCTCCGCTGCCTTTGCTGCGGGAGGACGTCCAGGTCCTCGACTCGCCATGTGGGCCACACCCAAATTGTGCCACACGTCACCTGAGAGCCCCGATGCCGTCATGTTCGTGTGCGTTATATGCGGCTGACCAGCAAAGCCCCGCCGCGCCGAAAATGTTGACGACGAACTAGCGTTAGCCCGATGGCGGGGCTGGTGTCGCGGGAGGCGTACTTCGAAACCGGTCTGGATGTGTTGTCCGATCTCGGGTACGGCGGGCTCAAACTTGCCGAGGTGTGCAACCGACTCGGCGTCACAACCGGGTCGTTCTATCACTACTTCCCCAACTGGGCGGCCTACACCAAGGAGTTGATCGCGCACTGGCGTGAGGCGCGCACTCTGCGGGTGGTCGAGGCGATCCGCGCCGACACCGATCCGCATCACCGCATCGAGTCCTTGATCGGTGAAGCGCTGGCCCTTCCCCATGGGGCAGAGGCAGCCATCCGGGTATGGAGCTCGCTCGATCCCTACGTATACGACGTGCAGGCGGTGGTGGACCAACTGCGTTTCGACATCATCTTCGAGTCCGCCTACGAGATCATCGGCGACGAACGGAACGCCCGGTATTTCGCGGCATGGAGTTTGTATCTGGTCGTCGGTTACGAGCAGACGACGTTGCCCCGCGACCCCGAAACCTTGGCGTGGATCACCGGCCAGATGCGCGACGCGCTCGAAACGGGCCGCTTCACTCCCACGCCGGGATCGGACCAACCGGTCTAACATCGGCGATCATGCTGACCCCGGCCGAGATCTGGCACCGGGCAGCTGACCGCCTGCGCGATAAGGACCCCGATTACGACGCGCTGCGCCGTGCCGTCCGGGCCGCCATCGTCCTACCCGTCGCCGCAGCCGTGGGCTTCGCCGTCGGGGGCGACTCACAGACTCCGCTGTTCGCGATCTTCGGAGCGGTCTCCCTGCTCATCACCGCCGACTTCCCCGGCAACCGGCCGGCCCGCGCCCTGGCCTACGGCGGCCTGGCCCTCAACGGGTTCGTACTGATCGTGCTGGGCACGGTCCTGGCCCCGCATCCGTGGCCGAGCGTGGCGGCGATGTTCGTCGTCGGACTGGTGGTGACGTTCTCCGGGGTGCTCAGCGAGATCGTCGCCGCCGGGCAACGCGCCACGCTGCTGCTTTTCGTGCTGCCCCTGTGCACGCCCGTCGGCCCGATTCCCGACCGGCTGCTCGGCTGGCTGATCGCGCTGGTGGTGTGCGTGCCTGCCGCGCTGTTCCTGTTTGCGCCCCGCCACCACGATGAGCTGCGCCGCGACGCCGCGCGGGTATGCCGGCTATTGGCCGACCGGCTGGAGGGCCAGGCCTCGGACCGTGACGTCACCCGCGCGATGAACGCGCTCTACGCCAGCTTTCTCGGCGCCGACTACCGGCCCGTCGCGCTCAGCGCGGGCAGCCGCGCCCTGGTGCGCGTCGTCGACGATCTCGGCTGGATCTGCGACCAGGTCACCGACCAGACCGGCGAACTGCTGGGTGCCACGCGCGAGCCCACGGTGCGGGTACTGCGCGACAGTGCCGCCCTGCTGAAGATTCATGATCGCGCCGAGCGTGCCACCCGCGAAGCCGATCTGCGCGCGGCTCTCGCCGAGCAGCGCACCGTGGCCCAGAGCAGTTACCGCGAGGACATCACCCAGATCCTGAGCATGGCCGACGACGCGTCCGCCGCCAAGGTCGGCGGTGTCCTGCTGAACCGGCGCACCATCTCGGCCACCATCGCGGTCACCGGACGCGTGATCGGCAACGCGGCGCTGGCCGATGCCCGCCCGGTATGGGCCCGGGTGCTGGGCCGGCGGCTACCCAAAACCGGCGCCGCGGATTGGGTGATGCCTGAGACCGTCGCAGTCGCCGCCATCACCCGCGGCCTGGTCGCCTCCCGCGCGGTGGTGCTGCGCAACAGCCTGCGCACCGGGCTGGGGTTGGCCCTCGCGGTGGCCGTCACCCACCTGTTTCCGGTGCAGCACGGGTTCTGGGTCGTGCTGGGTGTGATGTCGGTGCTGCGCAGTAGCGCGCTGGACACCGGGACACGGGTGCTGCGCGCCGTGGCCGGCACGACGATCGGCTTCATCCTCGGCGCGGTGCTCATCGAGTTCCTCGGGGTGGACCCGGTGGTGATGTGGATCTTGTTGCCTCTGGTGGCATTCGGGTCGGCCTACGTGCCCAAGGTCGGATCGTTCATCGCCGGGCAGGCAGCGTTCACGATGATGGTGCTGATCAACTTCAACCTGATCGCACCGACAGGTTGGCGCGTCGGACTCGTCCGGGTGGAAGACGTCGTGGTGGGCGCACTCGTGGGGATCGTGGCGTCGGTGCTGTTGTGGCCGCGGGGTGCGACGGCCTCGGTAGCCAAGGCGATCGATCAGGCCCGGGCGGTGGGCGCACAGTTCCTCGATGCCGCCGTGCTGCGGGTGACACGCGGCGCCTCCGAGGCAGCCACCGATCGCGTGATCGCACTCGGGCATGACACCCTCACCGCCACGCGGACACTGGATGACGCGGTCCGCCAGTACCTTTCGGAGACCGGCGGACCCACCGACCAACGCGCTCCGGCGGTGCGCGCGGCCAACCGGGTCATCCGGGTACGGGCGGTAGCAGAGCTGATCGCCGATGTCGTACCCCCACCGCTGGGCGTCTATCCGCAGACCCGCTCGGTGATCGAGGAGCATGCCGCGGCGATCTGCGCCCGGCTCACCGGCGCGGACACCACGTCGGAACTGGTACCGATCGGCGAGAATTTCGTGGTGTCGTTGCGTGCCGAGGCCACCGGAACCGACCTTGCGGTCTCGGCGGCCCTGCCGCTGGTGACGGCTGCAGCGCATCTCGGCGAGCTGGAGTTGCTGTACCCGCAGCCCGCCGAGTCGGTGGGTTAGTCGATCAGTTCAGCGGCCGGTGCGGCATCAGCGCATTCGGCGGGATCTGGCCGAACTTGCCTGCCTGGTAATCCTCCAGCGCCTGGATGAGCTCCGACTTGGAGTTCATCACGAACGGGCCGTAGTGGAAGACCGGTTCCCGAATCGGCCGGCCGCCCAGCAGCAGAACTTCCATGGCGGGCCGGTGTGAATCCTGAGTTCCCTCGGCCGACACCGTGATCCGGTCGCCGGGGCCGAGCACGGCTAGTTGGCCCTGGTGGATCGGGTGACCGACGGGGCCGACGCTGCCGCGCCCGCTCAGTACGTACACCAACGAGTTGAAGTCGCGGTTCCACGGCAGGTTGAGCTGCGCACCCGGTTCAATCGTGGCGTGCGCCAAGGTGATCGGGGTGTGCGTGTTACCCGGCCCCTGAGCACCGTCGATCTCGCCGGCGATGATCCGGACCAACGCCCCGCCGTCCTGGGACGACAGCAACTTCGCGTCGGGACCTTCGATGGCCTGGTAACGCGGCGTCGCGAACTTGTCCTTCTTCGGCAGGTTCACCCACAGCTGGATGCCGTGGAACGTGCCGCCGCTCTCGACCAGTTCGGCCGGCGGAGTTTCGATGTGCAGGATGCCGGACCCTGCGGTCATCCACTGGGTGGCTCCGTCGGTGATCAGACCGCCGCCGCCATGTGAATCCTGGTGCGCGAACCGGCCGTCGATCATGTAGGTGACGGTTTCGAAGCCGCGGTGCGGGTGCCAGTCGGTGCCCCGCGGTTCACCGGGCTGGTATTCCACCTCACCCATCTGGTCCATGTGGACGAACGGGTCGAGGTCGGCGGCGCTGACTCCGCCGAACGCGCGGACGACGGGGAATCCCTCGCCCTCGTATCCGCGCGGGCCGGTGGTGATCGAGCGAACCGGGCGTTCGGTCTCCGACGCCTGAGCTGCCGCGATACGGGGCAGGGTCAAGGTGTCTGCGGTGATGGCTGGCATCTCCTACCTCCTGTTTGTAGTCTTATGCCAGCTATAACCGGACTGCGGTCCGATTATTCCCCCGGGGCCCTTTCCTCCCGCGAGCAGACGCTCCGGTACCCCTTCGGCAGCATTTTCGGGTACCTAGTTGTCTGCTCGCGGTTCAAAGGTGAGCCGCGGCGGCCTCGCGGGCCTCGGCAGCTGTCGCGGTGTCGAGTACCGCCTCCGCGGCGGCGCGGCACTGCTGCAACGTCACCTGCGCGAGCTTCGCGCCCACCGCTGCGATCGCGGCCGGCGCCATCGACAACGACGTCACACCCAGGCCCACCAACACGGCGGCCAGGAGTGGGTCGGCCGCGGCCTCGCCGCATACTCCGACCGGCTTGCCCGCCGCCGCTCCGGCGCGGGCCGCCATCGCCACCAGAGCCAGTACCGCGGGCTGCCACGGATCGGTGAGGGCGGCCAGATCGGCCGACATCCGGTCGGCGGCCATCGTGTACTGGGCGAGGTCGTTGGTGCCGATCGACAGGAACTCGACGTGCTCGAGGATCTTGTCGGCCAACAGTGCCGCAGCGGGCACCTCGATCATCACGCCCGGCGTCAGCCCGTACGAACGTGCCTTGGTGGCAAAGCTTTTCGCCTCGGCCGCGGTGGCGATCATGGGCGCCATGACCCACGGCGGGTTGCCGGTCTGCTCGGCAGCCGCGCCGACCGATTCGAGCTGACGGTCCAGCAGGCCGGGATTGCCCTCGGCGATGCGGATGCCGCGCACGCCGAGCGCCGGGTTCGCCTCCTCGGGATGACCTGCGAACTTCAACGGCTTGTCCGAACCCGCGTCGAGGGTCCGGACCACCACCTTGTGCCCGGCGAACGCCTCGAGCACCTCACCGTAGATGTTCGCCTGTTCGTCGACGGTGGGCTCGGTGTCGCGGTTGAGGAAGCACAGTTCGGTGCGGAACAGCCCGACACCTTCGGCAGGGGTTTCGCGGGCTGCGCGGGCGGCGGCACCGTCCTGGACATTCGCCAAGATGGCGACGGTGTGGCCGTCCGCCGTCGCACCGGGGCCCGCCCACTGTCGGGCTGCCAGCGCGTCCCGTTGCGCAGCGGCCACAGCCGCGGCAGCCTCCGAGGCGTCGGGGTCTGCCGTGAGGGTGCCCGCGGTGCCATCGAGAAGAACCATCGCGCCGGCGGCGACGGCGTCGAGGCCACCGATGGCCACGACGCAGGGAATTCCGAGCTGGCGGGCGATGATCGCGGTGTGGCTGGTCGGCCCACCGAGGGTGGTGGCCAAGCCGACCACCAGCTGCGGGTCCAGACCGGCGGTGTCGGCAGGTGCCAGATCTTCGGCACACAGGACCGACGGGATATCCGGCAGCGGCACACCAGGTTCTGGCAAACCGGACAGCTCGGCGATGACCCGGTCGCGAATATCCCGCAAGTCGGTGACGCGTTCGGCCATCAGCCCGCCGAGCTGCGTGAACAACTCCACGAACTGGTCCACGGCCTCGGTCACGGCGCGGACCGCGGGAGCGCCTGCGGCGATCCTCTTGTCAGCAGCCCCGAGCCAGGCCCGGTCCTGGGCCAGCGTCGCGGTGGCGGCGAGGACTTCCGAGGCGGCACCCGTGGCGTGCGCGGCCCGGTCCCGCAGCCGGGTGGCGACCTCCGTCGCCGCAGCTGCAAAACGCCCCGCTTCGGCCGGCCGGTCCGCCTCGGCGATGTCGCCGGCCGGCACCTCGACCTCCGGGAGTCTGCTGACCCGGATCACGGGTGCGTACTGCACTCCCGGGACCACCGGAACCCCGCGCAAGACGATGGGTGACGCAACCGATGCTGTAGTGCCCATGTGAGCCACATTACAAGAAAATGTTGACAAATCAACACAGTCAAGCGTAAAACAACATATATCAACATCTCGTTAGGCTCGAACCCACACAAACGGAGGCTCATGTACGCCGAGGAGCGCCAGCAGGCCATCGCCGCGCTGGTCATGAGCAGGGGCCGCGCCTCGGTCGCCGAACTCGCGCAGACATACGACGTCACCACCGAAACCGTCCGCCGAGATCTGGCAGTGCTCGACAAGGCCGGCGTCGTCCGCCGCGTGCACGGCGGAGCCGTCCCCGCCCGGACCCTCCACCTCGTGGAAGCCGGCGTCGGCGAACGCGACACCACCCGCGCCGCGCAGAAGGATGCCATCGCCGCGGCTGCAGTCGACTTCTTCCCCCTCACCGGTGCCAGCGTCCTGCTGGACGCCGGCACCACCACCGCCCGCGTCGCCTCGCAGGTACCGACGGACCGGGAGCTCACCGCGGTGACCAACTCGGTGCCGATCGCCGGCCTCCTCGCCACCATGCCTACCGTCACCCTGCAATTACTGGGCGGGCGGGTCCGCGGCCTCACCCAGGCCGCCGTCGGCGAGCAGGTGCTGCGGGTACTCGAAACCCTGCGGGTGGACATCGCGTTCATCGGCACCAACGCCATCAACGTGCGACACGGTCTCTCGACCCCCGACACCGACGAGGCAGCCGTCAAGCGGGCCATGGTGCAGGCCGCGAATTACGTTGTGGTGGTCGCAGACTCATCAAAGGTAGGCCAAGAGGACTTCGTCAGCTTCGCCCCCATCGACAGCGTCGACACCCTGATCACCGACAGCGAGATCTCCGATGCCGACCGCGCACAGCTCACCGAACACGGCGTCGAGGTGGTGATCGCATGATCATCACGGTCACCCCCAACCCCAGCCTGGACCGCACCGTCACATTGAGGACGCCGTTGACGCGCGGAGCCGTACAGCGCGTCGACACCGTCACCGTCGAACCCGGCGGCAAGGGCATCAACGTGGCCCGAGCTCTGACCCTGGCCGACGTTGCCGCCGAAGCGGTGCTGCCCGCTGCCGACACTGATCCCCTGCTCGCGGCGTTACGGGCGCACGGTGTGCCGTTCACCGCCGTTCCGATCGCGGAGCCCGTCCGCACCAACGTCGCCATCACCGAATCCGATGGCACCACAACCAAACTCAACGAGCGCGGCGCCAGCGTGGACGCTGACACGCTGTCGGCGCTCACCAGCTGCCTGCTGACCAAGGCGCAAGAAGCATCGTGGTTGGTGTTGTCCGGGTCGTTACCGCCCGGGATTCCGGACGACTGGTATGCCCAGGTGGTGCAGCTGCTGGCGCCGCTCGACTGCCGGGTCGCCGTCGATACCTCCGAAGCGCCGCTGGCCGCGCTGGCCGCCGCGTTCGAGGTGGCCGCGCCCGATCTGATCAAGCCCAACGCCGAGGAACTGGCCGACCTGGCCGGGGTATCGGCCGACGCCCTGGAAAATGCTGCGGCCCAAGGTGACGTGTCATCGGTGGTGGCGGCCGCCGGTCGGCTCGTGGACCGGGGCGTCGGCGCGGTGCTCGCCACGTTGGGGGCAGCCGGCGCGGTCCTCGTGGACAGTTCGGGCTCCTGGCTGGCCACGCCGCCGCCGATCGTTCCGCGCAGCACCGTCGGCGCGGGCGACGCCTCCCTGGCCGGCTACCTGCGCGCCGCCGACGCCGGTGCCGAAGCCCCGCAACGACTGCAGATGGCCGTCGCCTACGGCAGCGCCGCCGCGGCACTGCCCGGATCCGCCCTGCCCACACCTGCCCAGCTCGACCTCGACGCAGTCCGCACCCACCCCATGAAGGTGTCGCCATGACCCAACCGATCATCACCCCCGAGCTGGTCCTGCTCGACGCCGACGCGGGCCGCGACAAGCAAGCCGTCATCACGCGACTGGTCGGAGCACTCGCCGAGGCAGGTCGCACCGACGACACCGACGGCCTGGTGGGCGCCGCAATGGCGCGAGAAGCCCAGTCCGCCACCGGACTGCCCGGTGGCATCGCGATCCCGCACTGCCGCTCCCCCTACGTCGAGACGCCCACGATCGGCTTCGCCCGGCTCTCCCCCAAGGTCGACTTCGGGGCTCCCGACGGACCGGCGGATCTGGTGTTCCTGATCGCCGCACCGGAATCCGGTGGGGCCGAACACATGAAGCTGCTCTCCAGCCTGGCCCGCGCGCTGGTCCGCAAGGACTTCGTGGCGTCACTACGGGGTGCCGCGAGCGTCGACGAGGTGGTGGCACTCGTCGACGGCGTGGTCAACCCGGCGCCTGTTCCTGCCCCTGCTCCTGAGCCTGTTGCTGAGCCCGTCAAGGCGGTGTCGATCGTCGCCATCACCGCCTGTCCCACCGGCATCGCTCACACGTACATGGCGGCCGACGCACTCAAACAGGCCGCCGATGATGCCGGGGTCGAATTGACCGTCGAAACCCAGGGCTCGTCCGGAAGCACGCCGTTGTCCGCGGCGACGATCGCTGCGGCCGATGCCGTCATCTTCGCCACCGACGTCGGGGTCAAGGACAAGCAGCGTTTCGCCGGCAAGCCCGTCGTCGCCTCCGGCGTCAAACGCGCCATCAACGAACCCGGGGTGATGATCTCCGAAGCCATCGGCGCCGCAGGCAATCCCAATGCCCCGCGAGTGGCCGGCTCGGTTGACGAGGCCGCTCCGGCCGCGTCGGGCGACGTGGGCTGGGGCACCCGCACCCGACAGATCCTGCTCACCGGCGTGAGCTACATGATCCCGTTCGTCGCGGCGGGCGGTCTGCTCATCGCCCTGGGCTTCCTCTTCGCCGGCTACGACATCGGCAACACCCCGGACGGCCAACCCACCCCGCTGGCCTACGGAATGAACTCGCTCGGTCATCACATCGCGGTCACCAACACCCTGGCCGACCTGCCACCCGGTGGTCTGACGCAGTACCTCGGCGCGGTGCTGTTCACGCTCGGCGGACTGGCGCTCATGTTCCTGGTACCCGCACTCGCCGGATACATCTCTTTCGCGATCGCCGACCGGCCCGGCATCGCACCGGGTTTCACCGCCGGAGCGGTGGCAGTATTCGTCGGCGGCGGGTTCATCGGTGGCATCGTCGGCGGTCTGATCGCCGGATTCGCCGCCCAGTGGATCAGCTCCTTCAAGGTGCCACAGTGGTTCCGGGGACTGATGCCGGTGGTGGTGATCCCGCTCGGTGCGTCACTGATCGTCGGCCTGTTGATGTTCCTGCTGCTCGGCCGGCCGCTGGCCGCGCTGACCACCGGTCTGACCAACTGGCTCAGCGGCATGACCGGGACTTCGGTCGTCATCCTCGGTGTCATTCTCGGTTTGATGATGTGCTTCGACCTCGGCGGCCCGGTCAACAAGGCGGCCTATGCATTTGCGACCGCGGGCCTCAACGTCGCCGACCCCGCCACGCTGCGCATCATGGCCGCGGTGATGGCCGCCGGCATGGTGCCGCCGCTCGCCATGGCGCTCGCCTCGACGCTGCGGCCGCGGCTGTTCACCGAGCCGGAGCGCGAGAATGGCCGCGCCGCATGGCTGTTGGGCGCGTCCTTCATCTCCGAAGGTGCCATCCCGTTCGCTGCCGCCGATCCCCTGCGGGTCATCCCGTCGATGATGCTCGGCGGCGCCGTCACCGGCGGGCTGATCATGGCGTTCGACGTCACGCTCAAGGCGCCGCACGGCGGCATCTTCGTATTCTTCGCGATCGGCAACCTGCTGTGGTTCCTGATCGCCCTGGCTGCCGGCACCGTCGTCAGCGCCCTGGCGGTCGTTGCGGCCAAGCAGTTCGCAAAACCGTCTGTCACCACGCCGGAAGCTCCGGCGCTGGCCACCACCTGAGTCACAACCCGAAGGAGAAACAATGCCAAGCAAGACTGTCACCGTCGGTTCGGCCATCGGCCTGCACGCCCGCCCCGCCGCGATCATCGCCGAGGCGGTCGTCGATGCCGGAGTTCCCGTCACCCTGTCCATGGACGGCGGCGAGCCCGTCGACGCCGGTTCGGCGCTGATGATCATGACGCTGGGTGCCGGTAACGGGGCTCAGGTGACGGTGGATTCCGACGACGCTGACGCATTGGCCACTGTGGCCGGGCTCGTGGAGCAGGATCTGGACGCGTAGTTGGGGCTACCGCTCGAAGTGGCGGGCGATGAGCGCGAGTTCACCGTCGCAGGCCTGACCAGGGGGGCAAGAACCTGATGTTCGCGCCTACGATATCCCGAGTCTCACGACATGCTCGACGAGCTCCGCGTGAAGCCACAATTCGCCGGGCGGTGTGACGCTAAACCAACCGTCAATCCAGATCGGTACCGGACTTGCCCTGAAGCGGGCCGCACCGCAATGTGAGCCGTCGACATTCGTGCGGTTGACACAGCTCCTCACCGGTGGTCACCTGCAGGTCTGGATCGCACCCGCTTGGCGGACACACCGCCGTCGAGTCGTCGAATTCGATCGACTCGCCGCCAGTGCAACTGTCTCTTAGCACCATCGGCGCTGATGCTCCCCCGTCCCGGCACTTTCGTGCGCTCGGACCGCTCGAGGTGCTGGAATACTGAGACGCAACTGCTCGTGGCCTAGGAGGGTATTCGTGAGTGTGCTTGATGCGTTCTACTCAACGTGGTCGAGGGCGCTGGATACGTTTGGGCAAGGCAGCCCTCAAGATGGTGCGCAATACGATGCCAGTTCCCGCTTCCAGCAGATGAAACAAGGTGTTGAGGCCGCCGCTCCGGATTCGCGCTGGCAAGGTCCAGCTTCGGAGGCATACGCCTCGAAGAACAAAGAGCACGCGGCGGTCTACGGCAAGCTTGCAGATCTCGACAAGCGGATGTCGACCGAGATCACAAACGCAGCCAACGTGGTAAGGACCGGCCGCCAGAACCTCGACAATGTTAAGAGTTGGGTCTCCGGCATGGTAGATGCGATACCGGCTGGCACCAGCGCATCTGATCGCAACAACAAATTGCTCTCCATCGCTAGCCAGGGCATTGGCAAGATTGGCGATGTCATCAAGGACTCCCACGGCGCGATGAGTGATATCGGTAGCCGCGTCAACCCTATCAAGGGCGAGTTACAGGCGTTGGGCAACCAACTTGGCGGACCAAAGGAAGCACCTACCGATCCAAATAAGCTGACCGACGATAAGAACGGCGGGCCCGCAGATCCGGCCCTCAAAGAACGGGCCCGGAAAGATGTCGATGCTGCGCTGAAGGGAGACAAAGATGCCCAGCAGCGCGTGCGGAATGTCCTGAATACTATCAACGACGCTCAACAAACCGGCAAGGAAAAGCTTATGCCGGAACAAGCTTCCTACGTCAGCCAGATGGAAGCGCAGCAGAAGCTGCGGACGGTCGATCAGCTGACCGAAGCGGCAAATAAAGGCGCCAAGGACATCATGTCGAATTCTTGGCAACTGATGAGCAACCCTGAGATTGAATTTCCAAAGACCGAATCTCGCGATGGTGCGCAGGAGTCAACCGAAGTCACAAAAGGCGGATTCGATCAACTACCGGATAGCGTGAAGTCTGCAATCCAGTCTCCGGGCATCGAGCAGTCAGAAAATCTGCAGCAGATCGCAGATATCGTCAAGGGTGGTAACGGCGAGCACTTCCAACACAACACGGACCTCGATCGTGGGCTGATGCACAAAGTAGCAGACATGATGGAATCACCGTTGTGGCGTTCCGACGATGCGCCATTCCGCCTCCCCGGAGACAGCAATTTACCGGGAACCTGGGATGATCCTCGTCCGCCGCATGCGGCACTGGAAAAGGTCGCGTCCGATGTGATGAGCGGAATTCAATACGATCACCAAGTGATCCATGACGCGGTTACAGGAAATGTGGAGCCCGGGAACGAGTATCGCGACAAATTCAAGATCGACAGCGATCACTTGATGTACAACCTGACGCATGAAGCATGGGACGACGCCGGCACTGGGGCGAGCGAGTTGTTCAGATGGATGGATGATTCGGCGCACGGACCAGAAGCTCAGATCGCCGGCGAAACCGGCAGGACTTTGTCCGAGTACCTCGGTAACACCCCCGGACTGAACTCGCTCAACGGAGATAACACGGTGGGGTTGTATGGGACACATGCCCTCGGCGATGTGAATCCAGTTCTCGTGCAAGGCATGGCCGAAGGCTTGACGCCGTATGTCAATAACATCGCCGGCACCGAGGGTGGTCTTTCGACCTTCGGCGGCCTGCTTGATGGCCCAGGAGAAATTGAAGACGGGACCCTGTCCGAGGCCAAGAATCTGTTCTCGGTACTCAACACCGATGACAAAGCGGGCGAGATCATAAACGGTGCGGCATTGGGTCAGGCCTTGCTGCACGATACGGCATACGCCGAGCATCCCGTTGCCGGCGATAAGCCACACAACTTATACGACAGCGCTACTTTACGTGCGCTCGTAGACGTTGGTCTGGAGAACAATATCGACACCACCGCCAAGAACCAGGCGGCGATCGAGCAGGAGTTGTACAAGGCAAAGAGCGCCGCATTCGATCTCGGCTTGCAGGGATTGACCGAGGGGGCGGGTGCAGCAATTCCAGGCACGGGAGGTACGATCAGCAGCGAAGCATTGTCGCAGCTTGGTCCGGCGGTGAAGGACAGCATTATTGGTCCAGAACCGCCGAAGGAAGGCCAACCCGAACCCATGGCCCGGTTCGCTGCGGGGCGAGCCGAAGCCGAAATGCTTAATGCGCTCCACTCCGTTAATACGCCAATAGTGGACCTGCCAACCGAGTACCAGAAAGACGGGCGCGTCCTCAGTTATGAGGAAATGTATGCGAAGAACAATATGCTGACCCCTGGCAGGTATGCCGAGGTAGTGAGCACCGCGGTTAATAACACCTTGGGCTTTGATTTCCAAGACGGTCATTATAAAAGCCGGTACGATGACGTCGTCCTCAACAAAACTCCGGACCCGAATAAGAAATAGTGGCAAAGACATTAATCGGTGGGATCGCCGTGATTGTTGCAGTGTTGCTGAGTGCCGGATGTTCGCCTGAGAGGTCCGAGGCGGCACCTGCCGGTTGGCCGGCGGATTATGAGGATTTTACGATCGTGTGGACCGGTGAGAAGGGTGTCGATCTGGTCACCGGTCCGGTGGTTGCGGTGCGGGCCTACATCGAGTCGTTCTTCCTCGTGGAATTGACCGGTGATGACAAGTACCTGTATCCGGGTTTTGGCCGAGCGGTCGCCGAGAAGTGGGAGCCGGCCTCGGGTGATCCGGCTCCGGACGGGCCGTGGATCGGTACTGCGACGAATCACGTGCTGTCGGTGACCCGCAATGGTTCGGAGGTGTCGGCGATCGGGTGCATGTACACCTACGGTGTTGGCGCCCCGGCGGATGACGGTGAGTTCTCAGCGCGTGGCATGCCTGTGTCCGGTATCAGCGCCTTCAAGGTGACCCTTGCCGAAGACTCGCCTTCGGCCGGCTCCCTGGAGCCGCAATCGGGGCCAGCGCGTACACCGTCCGACGATGTTTTCGGAGGGTACCGAGTCGCCGGTTATTGGGGCGGCTATGTCGAGGCCCACACCATGGACAACTGGAATTGGCCGGAGCGCCAACAAGCGGCCGACGAGTGCATCGCCAAGGCGCCAGTTCCGTTGGAGCGGCGACGGCATCTGCTGGAAAACTACCTGCCGTCCAGTGACTTTCCCACTCTCCGTGCCACGCCGGGCTGGCCGGCCCCACCGAGAACCTAACGGAGCTTGGACCGCTGGGTTCATTGACTCGGCCAACGAGGCAGGGCGAGGCCATCTGGCGCAAGCGCATCCGACCTGAGTTAGGTCACAGTCGTCAGACCCGAGTCGGGGGCGTTCGGAAGTAACCTCACCTTCATATAATTACTATTCACGGCAGCCATCCAGTGTGCAGTAAAGGTTGGGTACCGCGTTTCCGGTACCAGCGGGCACGAGCACCCGCCCGAACTTGTCAACGATGGGACCATTGGTCAGAACCGCGGTACCCGGGCGAACTTCGGTCACCACCATTGTGCTGACGTATGGCGACCACTTCCCGAGTCGACACTTCTCATCTGCGCCAGGCTTGGCACGCCCGGTTCCGTCAGCCCACCACAGATGCAGATCTACAGTTACCCGGTCGGTACCCATTCCACTGACCGCCTGCATTATCTGGCAACCGCCTCTCGGTTCGGTGTTCATTCCGCCGGCGACCGCATCAGCGTTCTCAGGCACCAGGTATGCCACGTTGAGATACGTCTTGCCCGCGAATCGGCCGGGGTCCCCGTCCATGAGGTGGTATGCCACGATCGGGATCTCACCACGGTTTTGCGGAGGCGCTGGGGGTGGTTTCGGCATGTGGCTATCTGGCGAAGCCGGTATCGATGTGTTCGATGCGCGGTGGTCGGCCCGATCGGGTTTCGTCCACGCGATGACCGCCACAATCATCACGGCGACGATCATCACCAGCCCACCGAGCGAACTCATCGCGTACGCTGCATCGCTCGGCTCGTTCATGCCGGGATTCTTGTAGTTCCATGACTGAAAGGTCCGCCATACCGCCCTCGGTTTCAGCAGCATGAACAACCCAATCGGAATACCAATCAGCAGAATGATGATCGCGAGCGCCACGCCAGGATCGTAATGCCCGGAATTCTCGCCTACGGCAACACGGGTGGGGCTGGTCCCGTTCCGCCTGTGGTCTCCAGCCAGGTGACGTCCCACGATTCACCTTCAGCGGCTCTCGCAGTGTCTCGGAATGTAGCCTCGGGCTTTCACCCTGGATGTGGTTCACATGGAGGAGTTCGTCGACCTTGGCCGCGGCATCCTCATATCCTTCGGCCGCGTTGTGGACAAGACCCGCTATGCCCTCCGCGGTTAGCTCACCATCTGCATACTGTTTCTGGGCGCCGAGCGGGTTGTTTGGATCCGTCGGGCCTTTCTCTGGGTCTCCAGACTGGTTGCGCAGCCCTTGGAACTCGCCTTGCTACCGCGGTCCTCTGACCGAAAGTTGCTCGCGCATTCGACCGCCGAATCGAACGCATCCGTCGAACCGATTGGAAACCTCCAGAAGGGATCGACAGTGACACCCTCCGCATCTCAGTAGTTCGGCCATACCAAAGACGCCATATCTCGCAGCTGTCGGGATTGACTTGCAGCTCAAGACAATCCGCGCCTTCCCATCCAGAGATGACGCTTCAGTACTCTGTTCCGAGCACGTGATGACCATCGCCGTTCGGCGCCACCGTCCGACATCACATGTCTCGGGCATTTCGTGGGTCAATGGGCGACGGAGACCCCGGCTCGGTTTCGTGGGCCACACGGTCTCGCTCCAGCGGTGGCAGACCCTGTATCTCCCGCACTCGCTCCTCGCTCATGATGCCGGATTGAACGGGTGGCTTCCCGCCGTCGGCAGGCGCTGCCGCTCCGTCAGGTTGGCTAGCTCCGGCCAGTGCCGCCCCCGGGCCATCCAGCCCACCAGCAGCTTGCGTGGCGGCCTGGACGATGCCCTGCACGCCCTGCAGTGCCTGCTGCGGCACCTGCGACAGACCCTGCATGATGCCCTGAACCGGTTGGGTGATTCCCTGCATCATCTGCCCGGCCATCTGAGAGAACTGGCCCATCAGCTGGCTCGCACCCTGGGCACCGCCTTGACCACCGCCGACACTGGGACCGGCCCCACCGGAACCCGATGCACCACCCGCACTGTCCATCCGATCAGCTTGCGCTTTCAGCCGTTCAGCAGCCTCCAGATCGCCACGCTCATACGCTTTGGCGGCCTGGCGAAGCGTTTCAGCCATCCCCTCGGAGGCAATCTTGGTAGCGCCTACCGCCGCACTCCGAGCTTCGGATGCTCCAGCAAAATCAGCCGCGAACCCAATGGCGCCATGGCTGTTGAGCACCCCCGACAGTCCGGGTTCACCATTGACCAGGCTCCCTACGTCCGCAGCAACATTGTCGAGTTGCCCTCCCAAAGCCGCAACCCCTTCGGTGAAGGCTCTAATCTCTGTCATCGCCGCCCCTCCCTGCGTGGCGTTTGCCTGTGGTGGGCAGTCTATGGGGTCCGTCGACACGTCAATCACAGAACATTTCTGCCCACAGAATCAGAGTCGACGCCGGCGTGACCGGCCTCAGCCGCCTGTTCGTGGAACAACCGGCAACCCCGAAGAAGCGTTATCAACTGGGTCAGCGTCCCCTTATGATTGCCTGCGTGCAAATAGCCGGACGGCTTGACGTGAGACGATGCGTTTCTGAACAGGCCGGATATTGTTTGCTGAAAGTGCGTCAGCACACTGCAGACATGTCCGACGTCTTTGGGGGAGTGTGAGGCGTGCAGCGCTTAGCCGTGATGCTGCTGGCAGTTTTGCTGGCCCTATTCAGTGCGCCTCCGGCGTTCGCGATCGATCCGCCGGCGATCGATGCCGCGGCCGTTCCGCCTGATGAGACCGGTCCCGATCAGCCGACGGAGCAACGCAAGATCTGCGCGACACCGACGGTCATGCCGAACTCGAACTTCGCCGACAAACCGTGGGCGGCGGACTACCTGAAGCTGGCCGAGGCGCAGAAGTTCGCAACCGGCGCCGGCGTAACTGTCGCGGTGATCGACACCGGGGTCAACGGTTCACCCCGGGTTCCGGCCGAGCCGGGTGGTGACTTCGTCGACGCCGCAGGCAACGGAATGTCCGACTGCGACGCCCACGGGACCCTGACCGCGTCGATCATCGCCGGGCGCCCGTCCCCGACTGACGGATTCGTCGGTGTGGCGCCTGATGCGCGACTGATTTCGCTGCGTCAGACGTCAGTGGCGTTCCAGCCCAAGGGTTCGCGGCAGGATCCCAACGACCCGAACACCACCCAAACCGCGGGCTCGATCCGCAGCCTGGCCCGTTCGGTGGTGCATGCCGCCAACATGGGCGCGCAGGTGATCAACATCAGTGAGGCCGCCTGCTACAAGGTGACCCGCCGAATCGACGAGTCCAGCCTCGGCGCGGCCATCAACTACGCGGTGAACGTCAAAGGCGCGGTGATCGTGGTGGCCGCCGGCAACACCGGCCAGGACTGCACCCAGAACCCGCCGCCGGATCAGTCGCTTCCGGCCGATGCCCGCGGTTGGAAGGGCGTGCAGACGATCGTCAGCCCGGCCTGGTACGACCCGCTGGTGCTGACCGTCGGCAGCGTCGGCCAGAACGGTCAGCCGAGCAACTTCTCGATGTCGGGCCCATGGTTGGGTGCGGCAGCTCCTGGCGAGAACCTCACTGCACTCGGCTATGAGGGCCAACCCATCAATGCCACCCCCGGTGAGGACGGCCCGGTACCGCTGAACGGCACGTCGTTTTCGGCAGCGTTCGTGTCCGGCCTGGCGGCGCTCGTCAAGCAGCGCTTCCCGGATCTGACCCCGGCCCAGGTGATCAACCGGATCACCGCCACCGCGCGCCACCCCGGCGGCGGCGTGGACAACTATGTCGGTGCCGGCGTCGTCGATCCGGTGGCCGCGCTGACGTGGGAGGTCCCCGAGGGACCGGCCAAGGCGCCGTTCCGCGTCAAGGAAGTTCCGCCGCCGGTGTACATCCCGCCGCCAGACCGCGGCCCGATCACCGGAGTGGTGGTCGCCGGAGTTGCACTCGCACTGATTCTCGGGATCGCCGCGATGACCCGACGTGCACTGCGGCGGCGCCAATGAGCTTCTTGCAGCGGCATTTCGGCTTCCGCTTCACCACGGGGCACGCCATCTGGGCGGCCACGCTGATCCCGGCGTACATCGCGATATGTATGCACTTCAACCTGCTTTGGCTGGGAATCACGCTGTCGGTGCTGACCGCGATCTTCTCGGTACTCACCATCCGCGGTTACCGGCTCACCGGTTGGGTCCGGGCGATCTTTTCTTGGCGGCGCCGCCACCGCAGCACCCCCGATGTGCCGTCAGAGCCTGCGGTCGGCGCCACCGTGATGCCGGGCGATCACGTGGCAGTGCGCTGGCAAGGTGACTACCTCGTCGCGGTGATCGAGCTGGTACCAAGGCCTTTCACCCCGACCGTGATCGTCAACGGAGGTGCGGTCTCCGACGACACCGTCAGCACCAAGCTGGTCGAGAAGCTGCTGTCCGCGCACTGCCCCGACCTCGAGGCCGACATCGTCTCCGCCGGCTATCGAGTCGGCAAGACCGCACCCGCGAGCCTGGTCGCCCTTTACGAGCAGGTCGTGGGGCCGTACCCGGCACCGGCCAACCGTCGGACCTGGATTGTGCTCCGTGCGAACCCGGAGGAGACCCGACGCTCAGCTCAGCGACGCGACAGCGGGGTGTCGGGGCTGGCGCGATACCTGGTGGCGTCGGCCACGCGTATCGCAGACCAGTTGGCCAGTAACGGGGTTGACGCGCGGTGCTCGCGCAGCTTCGACGATTTCGACAAGGCCACCGAGATCTCCTTCGAGAAGGAGACCTGGTCAGTGATCAAGGGCCGCAGCACCTTCACCGCGGCCTACAACGCTCCCGGCGGTCCCGACGTCTGGTGGTCGGCGCGCGCCGACCACACCACCACGTGTGTACGGGTGCGTCCCGGGGCCGCCCCGACCACGACGGTGCTCTTGACGACGTTGTCCAATCCGACGACGCCGCGCGGGTTTTCCTGCCTGTACGGCGGGCAGCGCGCGGCCCTTCAAGGCCTCACTCCGGTGACCGACAAGCATCATGAGCTGCCGATCGGCTCAGCGGGCGTGCTCGTGGGTGAGACCTCGGACCGCTATCCCGTGTACATGCCGTTCGACAACGTCGACGTCAGCATCAACCTCGGCGACGCGCGCCTGTTCACCCAGTTCGTCATCCGCTCCGCCGCATCAGGCGCCGTGGTGACCCTCGGGCCGCAGTTCCGCGAATTCGCAACCATGATCAACGGCCGCGTCGGCCGCGTGCCACGAGTGGCCTGGCCGAACTCGACCACTTATCTGGGTCCGCATCAAGGCGTCGGCCGAGTAATCATGCGGCCCAACTTCATTGACACGCCACGGCACCGTCAGCTGCCCATCACGTTGATCAATCCGCGTGAAGAGAGCCGCTACCAGATGGCGCTCGAGCAGTGACATCAAGCTTCCTGGGAGAGGGGTCCCAGAAAGGTCGGGAGGACACCGTTATGACGAGGACATCGGCAATCAAGTCCGGCCACGCGAGGCAGGGCTCGCAGTGAACGACGATATGCACCCGGAAGTCGCCGCGGTTCTACGTCAGGCGCAACGCCTTCAGTCGCTGATGGACGATCAGCTGCACAAGATGGCCAATGAAACCTTCACTGCCAGCGACGAAACCGACACAGTTGAGGTTACCCTCGACGGTCACCACAACCTGAGATCGATCTTCATCGAGGATGGTTTACTGCGGCTCGGCGCACAGGTGGTGCAGCAACGCCTCAACGAGGCGCTGCAGAAGGCCACTGCGCTTGCGTCGGCTTCGATCGAAGCCGACCGCGAACGTATAGATGAGGTTGCTGCCCGGATTACGGCCGAGGATGCTTAGGGCGGACGAATGCCGCTGAGGCCCCCTGGCTTACTCAGCACGGATGGGCTGCCGTTCCGGCGGTGAATGTGATCGGTCGTTGCAAAGACTTGGCTTCCGAACTCACTCCGGTGCGGCCCCAGATGAATGGCCGACCAATGAGTAAGCTGTAGCCGACTTTGTAGCGACTGCGCCAGGCCCACTCGACCATAGGAATAGGCTAGCTCGCGGCTCGCTCACCGCCGCAGATTTCGCGTAGTCGACCGCAGATCCTGGATGGCCGGAATCGGTGACCCCGAGGTAGAGGCCGTACGAGACAACGCGCTTCGCGCAGAACAAGATTCGAGTTTTCGGCCAGCACGGCGAACCGTGATGTTCTCACGGGTCGCTGTGCCAGCCGTACTCTCCCTACTTCTTGTTTTCCTTACCTTCCCTACGCGGCCGGTGTCCGATGATGGCCTCGGTATGGGCACGGTCTTCGACGTAGAGGTCGTCGTCGGGAGTCAGGTTGGGATCGCGGCGCTTCTCTTTGCCCTGGTTGCCCTGACCGTGGCCGCCACCCATACCCCCCATGCCGCCGCCCATGCCTCCCATGCCCGCACCACCAGGTGCCGCGCCAGCCGGCCCCGCCCCACCGCGCGCGGCCGCGGCGGGGTTGGCCGCGACGGAATCCGCACCGACCGCCGGCCCCAACGGGGCGGACGGCACTCCGCCACCTCCACCGCCACCGAGGCCACCGCCGCCACCTCCGGCGCTCGCCGGCTTCAGGCCAGGCTCGCCCAATCCGGGTAGGTCACCAAGCTTGTCCCCCGGCAAGCCGCCGGGCATGCCGCCAGACGGTGACCCTCCACCGGACGGAGAGCCACCGCCAGATGGCGAACCACCGCCCGAACCGGAGCCACCGGCGCCTTTCCCTTCACCAGACTGAGCCCCGGATTGTTGCCCGGTTTGGCTGGCGCTCGCCGGCGACATGGACGGTTCCCCGGCCGGCGACTGTCCGTTGCTCTTACCCTCGCTCTCACTGCCGCCGCTCTTGGCGGCACCGCTGGTTCCTTCCTTGTCACCAGGGTCGCCGGGACCGTTGCTGTTCCCACCAGCTTTCCCAAAGGGCGGACTCGGCGGTGCGGGCATCTCCGGCCGCGCCGACTGCGCGTACCCATCACGAACACCCAGAGACTTGCGTTCTTCTTCCTCCATGCGGTTGGCGATAGCGTCGATGTCGGCCTGGCTCGGGTTGGTCCCGTTCAACAGGTCGTTCATGGCGTTTTCCAGGTCCTTGTAAGCCGCAGCAATCGGTTTGTGTTCGGCCTCGGCCTTGTTGTGGGCCTGCATAATTGCCAGGGCCGCGACACCATACTGTCCCCACGCGTCGGAGAGGTCCTCGATCCAATCGCGAAACAGGTTGAACTTGCGGAACGCCGCGTCCGCCGCCTCGCCCTCCCAGTTTTCTATGTTCGAATCGGGAATATTGAATTTCAAGCCGAAATGCGCCTTCGCCGCTTTAGCGATCGCCGCATCCAATGAGGCGGTACTGCCTGGGTTGTTGAGCAATTCCTCGGTTTCAGGCACCGTGGCGTACCCATCCGAGGTCACCATGCCCGGTTGCGGTGGCGCCGGTGGTAGCTGCACCTCAGGCCCGGAAGTGTTCGGAACCGGAATGGCCTCTATCGCCTGCGTCCTCTCGATACCGACCTTGCCGGCGTCGTCGACGTTGGTATATGCCGTGGCGGTATCGCGCAACATTTTTGCCATCCGCAGACTTTCGTCTTTACTGGCCTTTGTGTACTGCTGCAACGACTCGCCGTAAGCGTTCAGGTTGTCGATCGCTGCCTGTGTCGATTTCAACCCGTCCGGCGCGGTGGCTTTCGGCGCTTCGGATGGCCAATCCCCCGCGTTTCCTTCGATCCACTGCGCCCGCTTGTTCAGCTCGTCTGCAGCGACGTTAACGTGCTCGACCACCCGTACTCCTCATGCCATGGTCTTTAACGAAGACCCTTGAGCCACAACCAGATTGTTCACATTGATCGCGCCCTACCCATCCACCTGATCGAGGGGTGGCGGCAATTCCCGAGAGCGCCTCAGCGAGCGCCGTCAACTCGGTTCTCCGAGCGCATCGGAGTTCAGCACACTCACATGCTGCCAATACAATGCGTCGGCGATCGCCTCCCGCTGGCTGGGTCCATCGGTGGCCGTGTACGCGGCGTGCATCGCCACCTCATACATGTGCTGGCCGTAGGCCACCATCGCCTGCAACTGCACCGCCACCCGACCTGGGTCGCTGTTGAGCAAGGGACGGAACACCGCCATGAGCAGTTTCACCCGACGATCCTCCGGCGGTTGCGGATCCACCGGCGCCGGCGGCAACAACTCCGTCAGCCCCGCATCGCTGACCTTCGACAAACGCTCGGCCACCTCTGGCGCGATCAACATCAACCGCGACCGCCCCTGCATCTGGCCGTTGGCCGGCAAGTCGTCGGGGTGCAGTACAACGGATGCTGCTCCCGAGTCGAACCCCTTGAGTTGATCCTCGAGCGCAATCACGGCCCGTAGTTGCGTGTCGTGGGCCTGAGCCCAACTCTCCAGCGCCAACATCGGATACGTCGCCGACCGCCCCCGCTCCTTAGCCGCAACCGACTCATCCACACTGGCGAACTTCACCTGATCGGGCAAGTTCACCCCGTCTGGCACAAAGCCCAACCCATAGTTGTTGGCCACCACGATCGTGCCGTCGTTAGTCAACGCGGTCAGCCACATGAACCGCGGTGCAGTCGTGCCTACGTTCAGCGCCGCCGCGATCCGCCGAGCGAGCTCCAAAGGATCAGTACTGGACCGCCGCGACGCTTTCGCAGCTGCGTCGCGCTCGGCCCGTGCCGCCGACACCGGGATAGGCGCCACCTGCGCCCCGCCACTGGCGGTCGCAGGAGATGCCGGGTTGACCGCCGGACCGAGCGCGCCCGGGGCCGGCGCGCCGGGCGAAACCGGCGCGGCGGGAGGTGCGGTTGGTGGCGGGCCCAACGGCATCGGGGTGCTCGGTGCGGCTCCGGTGGCCGGGCCCGCACTCACCGGAGCGGCGCCGGCGCCGGCCACGCCACCTGCTGCCTGAGCCATGGTTCCCGGTGTCGGCGCGCCCGCTGGCGGGCCGGCCGGTGTTGCGTTGAGTGGTTGCGAGGTAGGCGGCCCACCAAGCGGTTGCGACGGCGACGACGACATCTGTTGCGGGGGCCCACTGGCCTTAGCCGCATCTGCCATGCCCTTCTGGAACTGATCCAAGGGATTGGACGGCTGTAGCCCTGCAGCAGCTGGATTCACGGACGGAGACGAATTACCGCCTGCTTCCGTGGATGGCGAAGAAAACCCCGATAGCGGCGAGGGCGGTGTGCCACCGCTCTTCGGCGCCGGCGGTGTTCCAACGGTGCCGGGCCCAGGAATGGCCGGACCTGGCGCGATCGGCGCTGCTGGCGCGTTAAGAGGTGGGGGCGCTGCCGCTTTACCCTCATCAAGGGGCACGGCTGGAGTTTCCCCGCGCCCACCCGGCGCAGGGGCAGGCGCTGCAGGCGCAGGGGGTGCAGGGGGCGCCTGGCCGTCATCAACGGGCACGGCTGGAGTTTCCCCGCGCCCACCCGGCGCAGGGGCAGGCGCTGCAGGCGCAGGGGGTGCAGGGGGCGCAGGGGGCGCCTGGCCGTCATCAACGGGCACGGCTGGAGTTTCCCCGCGCCCACCCGGCGGAGCAGTCGACGCGGCCGGCATCTTCCCGTCGGCGCCTGGTGTACCTTCCTTAACCTCTAGATCACTCGCCAATTCGGTGGTATTTTGTGAAACTTCGCCTTCGTTGCTTTTCAGGCCCGTTGCGATCCGTTCCTCTTTCCGCTTATCTCGTGTATCGGCGAGACCACTTTCCCGAGAAGGAGGATCCTCAGCCATTATGTTTTCGCAGTCTTCCTGGACGCTCTTCGGAGAATCGCCACCTTCGCCAGCGCTGTCAGGAAAATCCCCGTTGGCGGTGTAATTGACTGCGTTCTTTGTCTTTACGATCGTATCTTCGATTTTCCGTAAGTCGCGACCAGTTTTATCTGCAGCTTTGGCATTCGATTCGTGCTCATCGATGAGCCCACTAGCTTCGTCACGAGCGGCTTCCGAACCGGCGCCCTCCCATTCATCTAATAATCGAAACATCTTATTGCGGGTGGCCGGAATCACCTCGCTACGGATGTGGCTCGCCAGATCCTCGAACGATTTTGCGGCGGAACCAATAACGTCCTCATTCAAGTTCACAAAGCCGCTGCCGACCACGGACCGTCCACCGTGAACACTACCGTCAGGTTGAATCGCCACGCTGTCTACAATCCTTCGATTCTGCTACGGCCCCCACAGCACTATTCTTCGACTGCATGGCATGCCGCCCCCACCAACGCCGCCAACCTGCTGGAAACAATCGCAAGGTAATTATCCGCCGGTAGGTAGGTAGGTATCGCAACGACAAATGCCCGCCGGTACTGCGCCGATAGATCAGCCAAGTCACGCAGCACGGGGTTTCCGCTTCCCTCACCAAGTTCTTGCACACGCGAAGCGAACCCACTCATGACGGGCACTACAGAGTCGCTCAACGCTTTCATCTCAGGTGTCCATTGGCTAGCCGGGATCGCAGGGTCCGTTTTATCCCATTCAGCAATGTCGCTGGTATATTGGTCCAGGGCTGCTTTCCAATCACCGCACACAGGATTTGGTTCGTCGAGAAACCGTTGCGGGTCCGCTGGGTTACCGACTGGGGTAACCTGCCCCGGTGCGCTCAGCGGTGGGACCAAAGGCGATCTTGCTGCCGCCGATCCATTCCCTATCGCTGCACAAATATGAGAGAGAGCACTGGACGCGGAATTAGACACCCCAGCTAGGTCCTCATCTGCTGCTGTATATGTAGGGATGCTGTCGGCATACGCCCGCGCGTGCACGATGAACTGTTCGTACAGTTCGCGCATAACTCGATGTGGGGTGAGTTTCGCCAAAGGGACCATCTGATCGGCGGCGGCGCGCGTCGCTTTACCCGCTTCCTCAAACTGTGCTCGTACCTCTGGTGTCCACTCACTTGCAGGCTTCGACGCGTCGCGTTTTTCCCAACCATTTCGGCGCTTGCTCCCCAGAGTTTGCAGAATCGGGTCTAGTGCCGCACACGTCGGATCCTCGGTAATAATCGCAACCGGCCCGGTGTCGTCGGCACTCGCGATATCCGAGGTTTTACCGTCGGCCGGCCCGGTGACCCCGGCCGGGGCGCTGTTGCCGTTTCCGTTGCCCTTGCCGTTATCGGCCACCGACAGTGTGACCGCGGCCGTCACCCCGATGACCGCCGCTAGCGCCACACCACCGAGTGCCCACTTCCAGGCGTTGCCCCTTTTTCGCGGGGTTGCCGGCTGCGGCTGCGCCTGCCATTGCGGCTGCCCGCCCGGAAGGCCCGGGTACGGACCTTGCCCACCAGAATGCGGCGGAAACGGACCTCCCGACGATGGCGGAGGCACTGAACCTGGCGGTGGAGGCAGGGTCATCGGCCAACCCCCACAACCGTCTTGCCATCAACCGCAGCACCGCAGCCACGCGTCACAGAACAACCTCCGCAGATACATCGGGGGTACGCCGGTGATCCGGTGCACCGTTCGGACTGGATACGTCAGGCCGTGCATCAGTGACTGGCGCACGCGAACCACCGGCCGCACCCGCGCCTCGATCACCAGGCGCCTGTTCGTTGGACTTCTCCTTGTCGTCCTTCTCGGCTTCGCCCTTGTCTTCTTCGCCAGCGACACGCTTGTCCTCGGCCGGTGCTAGTTCTGACTCGCCGGCGGGCGCGTCACCACCGCCGGGCTGTCCTTCATCGGCACGCTCACCCGTGCCATCGGATTTGTCCGCAGCCTGGCTGGCCTGCTGCACAATGCCCTGCACTCCCTGCGAGATGGGCTGGGCCAACTGCCCAGCCATGCCAGCCATCTGCATCGGAACCTGCACGGCCTGCTGTCCCATCTGCATCGCCATGCTCAGCAACTGGCCAAACTGCCCCATACCGTCGCCGCCGGGCGAACCAGCACCAACACCCGCCGCCGAAGACGAAGTCCTGGAAGCACTCCCCGCATCGGAAACCCCCCGACCGGCGCCGCTGATGTCCCCCTGCGCTGCACCGTCGGTGGATGAATATGCCGCTCGGGCAGCAGAAATGTTCTCAGCAAACCGTTGTTCGCGCGCTCGCGTCGCGGCGACTTTCGCAACGACGTCGTCGGCGATGCTCGGCAGTATTGCTTGGACCATCAAGCTCATCGGATCGGAAGCGGCGCCGTCTACCACGTCCCCAGCACTGGGAACGGGCGGGACCGCCACCTCTGCCGGCTCCCACGTCAGTGACGCTTCGTTGACCCGCATTTCGGGACTCCCCATCAGCAAACCCCTCGCTCGTCACACTGTGCCTGAACTACCGGTATGTCGATAGCAGAATCGATCGCCGCGGGCGGACGGGCAGCACCGCGATCATGCATCCACTCGCGCATGTCGATACTCGATCGCGGATGAACCACCTAGTCCCCCCAATTCCGCTTATGTCGACACCAACGTTTAGCTGGCGACGCCGCGAACAACATCTTAAGCCGATCACCTGTGGCGTCGGAGCACAAGATTCAGCCGAGCAGTTGCAGTCACTTCACTCGATTGCACACAAGCCCGGATAGCTCAGCGTAAGCGCGGGCTTGCCACACCTCCGCCGGAACCTCAAGACGGCGCAGCCCACGTGAGGCACGCGTCCGACCGCACCTCATGATCGACGGAACGTCCAGAACCAGGAGAGCCGGGTCCGAACGAATGACAACCCAGGCCGCTTAAACAGCACGCCTCGATGTCGAGGGAGGCCCCGCGCCGATACTCATCGTCACGATGACGACCCAAGATCGCTCCACTCGACACACTTCCCAGAAGGCAGGGCACCCCGGGGACGCCCATTCAGACGCGCCCAAATGTGGTTCCCTACCAACGGCTCAGCAAGACACTGACTAACTGCAGTGCCAGTACCCCGAGTGCGCAAAAACCACGCCTGCCCACCTATACGGTGACGGTCACACGAATCGACTGCCTGCCATACTCTTTTGGACGTTCGCGGAGGTCGCCGCGGGCGGCGAGGATTCAGGGGGCAGATGTGGCATTGCAATCGATGACGCGAGGGATAGCCCTTGCCGCCTTGCCACTGATCGGTGTTTTGACCGGGTGTTCCGGCAGCTTCGAGGTCGGCACGATGTCTTCCGCACCTGCGTCGTCTGCCACCTCAACCGCACCAGCAGTGCCCGAGGTGAGCAAGAAGGCTTTGGAGGCCGCCGCAAGGAAGCAGCTTCAGCCCCAGTCCGACGACCCAATCGACTCCGTTGATTGCGACGGTGGTCTGCCTGTCAAGGTGAATGCGACCCAAACATGCACTGTGACCGTTGGAGAGGACACCTATCACGCGACGGTGACGGCCACCGAGGTCAACGGGATAAACGTCGACTTCCAAATTGTGATTCCACCCGGCCAGAGGAAGTCAGGCGGATCAACGGGTTCTGATCACCCGTCACCCAGCCCCGCCAACTGACACTCGCTGCTGACCAGATGAGAATCAATACGGGCGCTAGCCAAACATCGCTTGCATCGCAGGACGACTTAGAAGAATATTCAGGCTGGAGCAAACCTCGGTCCGCAGATGATCTGCGGTGAACGTGAATCGCGGCCTGCCGACTGGCTGACTGCCAAGGGGGATTACTGGCATATGGCGCCTTACGGTTCGAACGACTGGGACGACACCGACGACAACAGTGTCCTCGACGCGCTCGACTTCGGCACCCCGGTGTACGACGATGATTCCGGCCTCGATGCCCTGCCAGATCTCCATAGCGGCCAGAACTCTGAAAACAGTGGGGGCCTCGACGCAGCAACTGGCTACCTGGACCACCCGTTCGACGAACCCGAGGTCAACAGCTTCGGAGCCAACGTGGACCAAGCTGAGCCCGAAGAAGAAGAGCAGATCCCGATCGTTCAGGCCACCAATCCGCCTGGCACTGTCACCGTCAGCGCGTACCTCAATGGCTCGATCGCGAAGGTGGACCTGGCGCCGAAAGTCGCCACACTCACCGAAGCCCAACTGGCCGATGAAATCTTGTTCGTGGCCGGGGTGGCCGCCAGACGCGCAACCGCAGTGCTACACAGCGAAGCCGTGAACATGCTCGTCGAGCAAGGAATGGACGTCCGTGAAGCTCGGTACTTCGTCGAGACGAACATGCCATACGCAACCCCGGAGCAGGCCGGCGACGCCGAACGCGCGCTGGTAATACGCCATTTCGGCCAATAGTCCTAGATGTTCGGATCCTTGCGGCCCCTTGCCAATGCGTCGGTGCCTCCGGCGGGCACGCTCACCTGAGCGCAGTCACATTGCCTGATCGCGGCCGCATCGACCAGGTGGTCGACTATGTCGGTTCCATGCACGCGGTGACCGGGATCTGATCCAGAGCGTTGCCAAACAACTTAGACTCAAAGAACGCCAACCGTTTACGGTAAAGTTGGCATGGGCCACTTGTCGGCGGTATCGGTCAGATTGGTTGTTTGCGAGCTAGTCGACCGGCGGACAAGGCCCTACCAACGTTGGGATAAGCCCGGACTCGGGCAACCTGGCTGTCACACGTTCCGGTACAGCAGCCCCCGGTACATCCACCCGGAAGCGGTCGCGGTATCTCGTAGCGGATTCTTCATATCGTTGGTGGAAAACCTGTAGTCATACCCGTTCACCGTTCCCGCCGCCGTCACTTGAAGATTGCCACTGGAATCAACCCGGATCTTGCGCAACGGATCGCCATCAGCGCGTCGCCACTCCCACATGTGGTCCTTGGCACGAAGTTCGGACTTCTCATGGTCGAACCGCATGTGGATCATGAAGCTCTCGTTGATGTTGATCTCATCAAAGATCGGCTGCCACTGCGGATCACCGGTCTTCCACTCCGCGACGAGGTCGACTCCCTCCTCCGCTCCGGTTCGGACACGCCACGGACACGTGGGATGGTTCAAACCCATCAACCGATTCCACAACTCCTGAGCAGGTACCGGTATGGCGTCTGCCTCAGGCTTACGGCTTCCGCTACCGAAGAAATCCCTGAATCCCATACTCGCCGCTCACTTCATCGCCTTGTCATCAACCACGATGTCGTACTTGACGTTGTCACCGTCAACGGAGGTGGCTGTCACCGTCACACCCACCTTGGTAGAACCAGCCGTCAACAGGCAACGTTGCGTCGCACCGACCTCGCCGCGCAGACCACCGTCACAAACGACAGAGTCGGCCTTTGCCTTGAACTTGGTTTCCAGTTGTCCCTTCACCAGGGTGCCCAACTTGTCCTGCGGTATCTCCGGCGTCGCGCCAACGTGGACGCTACCGGAACACGCTCCGAGCAGACCCGCCGTCGCCAGCATCGACCCGGCGAGCAGAGTCCGCTTGTTACGCTTCGCAATTGCCATACTTGATGATTCCCCTCTCAGGCCCCCGGTGCGCCCTACACCATGGGCTTACGGTCAACCTGGATATCGAACTTTATATCGGAGCCGACGACGTCGGTGACGGTGACAGTCACGCCGAGTTTGTCCGGGCCCACCACCAGAGCGCAGCGTTGCACAGCACCGATGGTCGCCGGAAGCCCTCCGTTGCAAATCACGGCGTCGGACTTATGGCCAGCGGACTCCTCCAGGAGTTCCTTCACACGTGCCTCGAGGTGGGCCTTTCCCATTCCAGCAATCTTTGGGCTGTCGACAGCCTCCCCACCTGATTGCAGGGGCTCACGCCTGGCTTGAATTGATTCCATGAACGTCACGACCGCCGATCTCCCGGATTCATAAGATTCCACCGGAGCGGTGTACAACAGTTGCAACAAGACCAGTGTGGTCGGTTCCTCTGTCGGTATCTCGAACAAGAACTGCGACTGCTTGACATCAATAGAGCGCCCGCCAAGATTGATCGTGAATTCAAGTTCTTGGGCGTACTGGTTGGGTGGCGAGTCTGACAACATCCCCTCCCGCACCAACGTCAAATTCGTGGTCCGGCCCACCAGTCTCTGGCGGTACTCCGCCGCCGACTCGGCTAGGTCGCCGGTCGGCACCATGACCTGTTCCGTGACCGTGATGTTCGTCGTGAACGGCGCATCGAGTTCCGCCTTGCGCAGCAACACAATTGATGCAGCATTCTCGTTCACCACCTGGGGCTCAACCGAGACCCAGCCATCGGGCACGGACCCCGTCAGCTCGACTGCGCGACCAGCCACATGACCTCCCTAGAGTCCAAACCACTTACCGACGCTCTTGGCTGCGTCCTTAACGGTGCTGGTGACCTCTGCAGGATCAATTTCGACATCGAACCCTACCTTTCCGCCAACACCCAGAGCGGCGCCAACCGATCCCCCGAATTTGAACTTGCCATCCTCGAACCCAGCATCCAAATCGCCCGAGACTCCGATACCAGCCTGAAGTTCACCGTGAGCACCGACACCGACGCCGCCCGCTTCCACGCTGCCGTCCCCGGTGAGACGTCCGCCGACAAATGCCTCGCCCCCTGCGTGCAGACCGTCGGCGCCAAGGGAGACGTCGCCGCTGGCCTCGGCCTCGACGGCGGCACGCACCTCGCCTTGAGCCTCAGCGATACCGTAGGTGGCAGAACCTTTCGCCTCCCCGCCAACCAATGTCGCGTTGGCGTTGACACCAGCCGAGATACCGTCGGAACCGACCTCGAAGTTTGCGCCGGCCTCCGCGCTGGCCACTTCGCCAGA
Source organism: Mycobacterium shunyiense (assembly GCF_058270075.1). Lineage (NCBI taxonomy): Bacteria > Bacillati > Actinomycetota > Actinomycetes > Mycobacteriales > Mycobacteriaceae > Mycobacterium > Mycobacterium shunyiense. The sequence continues at coordinate 275,220 of NZ_JBZDPU010000014.1, forward strand.
TATCGAGCCCTCCACTTTGGCGCCGTTACCAAAGGTGTGCTCGCCCTCCTTCTTACCCTCCAGGGCGGCCGCTCGTACACTGCCGTCCTTTTCATAGAGTTTTACGTTCGGAGGGTCCTTCTTGTCCTTGCCGTCCTTACCTTTTCCATCGCCACCTTTGCCGTCTTTATCGGCCTTATCTTTGCCGTCTTTGTCTTTGCCGTCGTTTTTGTCATCTTTTCGGGATCCGAAATCGCGCTCCACCTTGCGTTTCGGGTCGAATTCCTTCGACTTCTCGAGCACCTTCTTCTTCTCGCCCGGCTCGAAGGCCTTCGCCAGCAGGTCATCCGCCTTATCCGCGGCTTGCAGCAGCTTGTCGACGGCTGACTGGGTGTTCTTCACCATCGTCTCTACGAGCTTCTTGCTCGCCGCCTGAAGCGATTCAACCGACGGTGCTATCACTCGGCTAGTCGCCGCATCGATCACAATCCCGTAGGCCCCCGCCGTTGAACGAAGCGCCGCCAGTTGTGATTTGACCTGATTTACCTCGTTCGCCGCAGTCCGCGCGGCGGTGGAAACCCCCGTTGAATCCTGGACATGGCTGAGCAGGTCGCTTGCGCGGGCCTGCGTCTGTTGCAGCGCCGCCGCCGACCCCTGGCCTGACCAACTTTGGAATGCAGTCAGACTCCCGAGTGAGCCACTGACCCGAGAAGCAGCTTCAGCGCGGACCGCGCTTGACTGGCTAACCGCGTTGATTGCAGCAGAATCCCACCGATCGATATCGGCTATGTTCAGGCCCACGGATCAGTCCGCGCTGGAATCGAACGCGTCGCCTGCAGATTTCACCGTATCCGCCTCGGATTCATCGGTGTGGCCGTACATCGCCGCAGCGGCAACGAAACGCTCCCCGTGCCCAGAAATATTGTGGTGATGAATCTCGGCCTCCTCGTCCCATTCGGCCAACTTTGCGGCCAAGGCTGCAGCCGACTTACCGATCCACCCCGATTGTGCTGCCGCGAGCTGCTGGCTCGAGGAGGCGAGTTCACCCCGCAACGTTGCAGCAAGCTCGCCTACCTGCTTGCCCGATTCGTGCACAGCCGCCGCGTCCACACGTAGTTGGCTCATCGGCCCCCCTCTACCAATGCTCAAACAGTCCGCCAGGCGCGGCCTCTCACGAGTAGCTAGCCTAACCCGCGGTCACAGGCCTCAGGTGCAGAAGTTTTATCCCATGGACCGCAACCTGCCGGCTGAGGTATCAGCTGCCGAAGAGCTCCGCCGGGGCGGAGTATTCCTGCGCCCACTCGGTCCACACCGGTGCCGTGGGCCCGACCACGCTGGTCACCAAATCCCAACCGCCGCTTCCGTTTGCCCGGAACAGCCCGACGTACCGCTTCGATGCGCCACCGTTTGCCGCCGCCTCGGCCAGCGGAGTTCCGGCATAGTCGAACGGGCTCCCGTCGGGACCCTTGAGCTGTGTCGACAGGAACGCCCACCCGCTCGCCGCCTTGAAAGTCTGCACCGAAAATTGAGCGGGTTTACCCAGCTGGCTATCTACGTCGGTAGTCGCGGCCGTCAGAATCGCTACGCCCTCAAGCGAATTCTGATTCACGTCATGCAATTGCTGGGCTTGCGGCGTCGGAGACTCGGTTGGCGCACACGCGGCCCCCACTATCGCCATGCAGACGACTACCAAGCCCACTTGTAGGGCAAACAACAGTCGCCGCCATTGGGTTATCACGGCCTGACGCTACCGACGCGGAATTCCACGGCCCGCCCCGTAATCTCAGTGCAACCGCAGGTTTCGCAACAGGTCGTAGACGCCGGCGATCCACAGCAGCAACGGAATCACCGCGGCGATGGCCGCGCCGTCGCCGAGTTCCAGGATCCGCTTGGTCACCGGAGATACGCGGCGCACGCCGTCGGTGGCGCCGATGGCAATCACCGCGACCAACCCGAGCGCCGTGTAGATCGCCAGCACCAGCCACGCGCTGCCGGGATTCCACAGGCACAACCGAACCATCACACCGGTGGGCACGGCGACCGCTGCCGCGAGCAGCGCCCAGGAGCACCACCGCTCGGCATACAGCCGTGACCGGAAGCCACAGATCACCGCCACCAGGGCGGCCACGATCATGCTGTGTACGAAGAAGTGTCCTTGCACCACAACGGCAATCGCGCCCACCGACAGCACCAGCGCACCGGCCGAGAGGAACCCGATCAACAGCTGGCGGGTGAGCAGGCTGCGCTCCTGCAGCCGCGCCGCGGATTCTGGCACCGAGGCGATGATCGCCTTCCAGGTCGGCGAGGCCTCGTCGACCTCGTCGGGAGTGATGACCGGGTCGAGCAGTTCGTCGTTGGACACCGACTCACCGGGCGCCGGGATGGGCGGTAAGGCGATACGGGCAACGGCGACAGTGAGTTTGGCGGCATTGGTCACCACGATCAACCCGAACGCGATGGCTCCGGCCGGCACCCAGGCACCGCCGTCGTAACCGACGGCGATCGCCGCGCCGGTGATGGCGATCGCCATCACTGCCGCGAATGAGGCCACGTCAGCCCGACCGCGCGGTCCGCCGCGGGTCGCCAAGGTCAGCAACAGCACCACAGCGCCGGCGCCGGCCAGCTGTGGCGCACCGAGCGAATCGGCGTCATAGGGCAACGGCACGGCCAGTGCCGCGGCGCCGCCCAACACGATCGTCGCCGCGAGCAGCAGGCTCTCGGCCAAATCCAGGTTCTGGTAACGGCTCTGCGCAGCGAAGCTTCCGCCGAGCAGGCCCAGACCGAACAGGCCCAGCGCCAGCGCCCACCACCAGCCCTGGCCTGCCCCGCTCCAGGACACCAGCGACATCACGGTGATGACCGTTGCGACCACCGGAATGGCAATGCCGACAAAGCGATTCAGTGCCGTGCGGTCGAATACCGGTGATTCGTCGAGCACCGCGATCGCGTCGATCACGTCCTCGACGAGCGGGCGGTAGCGCTCGGTGCGGCTGACCGAAACCAAGGTCAGCAAAGAACCGTCGACCACCCCGGCGTCATCGAGGGACTCGTCGGCCTTCAGTGGCGGCGCACCCGGGCGGGCGAATGCCCACATGCCCTGCTCGGAGAAGTCGAACCCGGCGAGGGTGTCCTTCGGAGTGTCCTCGAGCAATTCACCCAGGACACTCACGGTTTCGTCAATGTAGGTCTCGATCGCCGCCGTGGCCGGCAACACCAGATCCGTCATCCGCTTACCGGTGAGGATGGTGACGCGGGTGGTGGCCGGCCGGCCCGGCGTCGAGCTCGACGTGTCAGCGGCAGCTGCGGTGGTTGTCAACGCCGTTCAAGCCTGTCGAAATCGTCGGAAAGGGCAGCGGCCAGCTCGGTGATGCGGCGCTGGAACGTGTCGCTGAGCAGCTCGAGCTGAATCTCGGTGCCCGCGGCGACGTGCTTGTCCCACGGCAGCACGATGACCCGGCCCGGAGGTACGTGACGTTCGAACTGCTGCACCAGATCTTCGACGTCAACGTTCGGCTTACCTGGCGTGACGTGATTGATTACGACACAGGACCGGCCGAGCAGATCCTGGTAACCGTTCTGGCGCAACCAGTCCATCGTGATGGCGGCCTGCCGGGCCCCGTCGATCGAGGCGCTGGCCACGATGACCATGCCCGACACCGTCGACAGCACTCCGCGGGACGCCTTCTGGAACAGACCGGCGCCGCAGTCAGCAAGGACGAGGTTGTAGTAGCGCGACACCACGGCGGTGGCGCCCTTCCAGTCGTCGTCGTTGAACTCACGCTGTGCGCCGCTGTAGTCCTCGGACGACAGCACCTCGAGGTTCGCCCCGTTCATGCTCGTGTAGGCGCGAATGTCGTTGTAGCGCGACAGTTCTTGGTCGGCGAGCAGATCGGAGATCGTCGCCGCGGACTGACGGCCGGCCCGGTCGGCCAGGTTGCCGCCGTCGGGATCGGCGTCGATCGCCAGGATGCGGTCGCCACGGACCTTGGCCATGGCCGATCCCAGCGCGACCGTGACCGCGGTCTTACCGACGCCACCTTTCAGACCGAACACGCCGATCTGGTAGGAGTCGCGGGCGTTACGCCGAATCCGGTTGTGCAGTTCGAGTTCATAGATCTCATCAGGCGACAGGCCGAGGTTGATCCGCGTCGTGAGGTACAGCCAGTGACGCCAACCGCGCTGGGACGGCATCTTCACGCCGGTCTTCACCCCGACATGCGACAACGCGTCGATCGCGCGGTGGTTGCCCATCGTGGCGGCCGAGGTGGGCCCGGGCGCGGCCGGACTCGGGATGGCCTGCCCCGCCCGCCACTGGCCACTGACCTCAGGATCGAGATCGGCGAACTGCGACGGTGCCGGACCGGGCGCGACGCGCGGCGCCGGACCGGGCATGGCACGTGCCTGCTCGTGCCGGGCGCCCTGGCCGAACTGCTGTTGCTGCTGTGGCGCGCGCAGCATGGAGTTCTGCGGCCACTGTGGCGCGCTCGCCGGCGGCTGCGGCATGGGCGCAGGCATCTGCTGCGCCGTCTCCGCGTGCCGCGGCTGCGGAGCAGCCTGAGTCTGGGTGGAGGCTGTGGGGGCCACGGGCATATCCGTGGAACTGGTCTCCCCAACCGGGACCGGCGGTGGCGCCGCTGCCGCGGCGGCCTTCAGGATGGCATCTCTGTCCACGATGGCCGTGGCGTCGTCGACCGGTTTACCCGGTTCCGACGAGTGAAAGAGCCGGTCATAGTCGGCCGACATGGGGACCCCTCAGATAGTCAAAAACAGATGGTTAGATCTTTACACCCAAGCACAAGTGGTGGGCGGGTTCGGGCCATCGTCAGATAGTCCGAACACCCGCCCACCAAAGCATGCTTGTTTGCCGCGCAGGACTACGCAAACATCCCCGAGACGCCGGCCTCGGTCTGGGCCATGGTCTGTCCCGCCTCGCTGATGGTCTGCGCAAGGTTCTGCAGCGCCTGGTTCAGCTCGTTGGAGGTGTTGTCCCAACGGGTCTGGACGGCCTGGTAGGCCTCCGACCCCGAGCCACCCCACGCCGAGGCGAGCGAGGCCAGCGAACCCTTGCCCTCGTCCAGCAGGCCAGCGGTGGTACCGACGGCGCCCTGGATCTCACTGGCTCCGCCTTCGATGCCCGCGAAGTTCCAAACCTGTTCTGTCATGTCTTGTCTCCGTTTCTAGTGGTCGTTAGGTCAGATCTGCATCGACGAGGCCAGGTTGCCGGCCTGATCGTCGTCGGTGCTGGAGTACTGGGTACCCGAGGTGTGGATGTTGGTCGAGATCTCGTTCAACTCCTGGATCTGCTTGTCAGCAGCCTCGTGGAACCGGGCCAGCGCAGCCTGCGCGGCGGTACCGGCCTGACCCTGCATCTGGGCCGCCAAGGTGCCGCCGGTCGACTCGACCTGAGCGATCACGCTCTTGAGCTCACCGGAGATGCGCTCGAAATTAGCGGCCTCCTTGGCGAGGACGGCGGCATCTGTATTCATCTGTGCCATGTTGGATTCCCCTTATTTTTCCTTTGTCCTCACCAGAGAAAATTTGGCGAGTCCTCCGGCCGGGTGGCCGGAAAGTCTGTGTGGTGGACGACTACCAGTCGTCGTCCCCGTCGTCGGTTTGGTCGTATGTGAGCGAGGTCGGCGCGATCAATCCGTCCTTGGTGCCGCCGCTCTTCTCTTCGTTGTTCTTGGCGGCGTGCACCGGTGCCCCGCCACCTCCGCCGGCACCGCTACCCACCGGCGCCACCGGACCTGCGGCGCCCGCGGCCGAGGCAAACCCGGCGGGCTTCGCTTCTCCGCTGATGCCCAACATGCTGGTCAACAGCGCCGTCCGCGGCGGAGATCCGAGTGCGCCCGGCAATGAGGCCGCACGCACCAGGCCTGCGCCCGAACTCGGCCCCGTACCCCCCGCCAGCGGATGGTTCGAGAACGGCATCGCTCCCATCAGACCCACCTGCATGCCCCGGTCACTGCCCCCCATGCTGGAGAACTGGCTGACCATCTGGGTCACCTGCTGCAGCGGCTGGGTCATCATCTGCATGGGGCTCTGGAGCATCTGCGGGATCTGCCCAGCGATCTGGCCGGCCTGCTGCCCCATCTGCATGACCATCTGCATGCCCTGCTGCATCGGGTTTTTCTCGTTCGGGTCCTTCTCCTGCTGCCCGGCGTTCTCGGCCTTGCCGGCCGCACCGACGGCCCGCTGCTCGGCATGGTTGGCCTGCGCTGCGGCATTGCCGGCAAGCAGTTTCATCGACGAGAACGTGGATACCGCGCTGATCGTTTCGACCGTCATATTGCGGGCCACCCCTTGGGCGGTCCGCGGTGCCGTCGCCGCGAGCGCCGCCGCCGCGGTGGTCTCTCCGACCCCAGGCAGCACGATCGGAGTCATCGGCATGATCGGCTCGAACAGCAGGTTGATGGTGGTTTCGGCGTGGTAGGCCTCCATCGCACCCGCAGCCTGGTTCCACATCCGGACGAAGTAGTCGATCTCGTTGAGCCCGATCGGCATCGTGTTGATGCCGAGGAAGTTAGTGGCTTCCAGGACCCCGTGAGTGATGTGGTTCTGCTCGATCTCAGGTATCGGCGGAGTGGTCGTCAGAGCCAGGGTGTACGAGCTCGCCTGCGCACCGGCCTGCAGAGCGCGTTTCTGCGCCTGCATAGCCATCGTCCGCAGCCACATGATCATCGGCATCGTTGCTGCGACAGCACGCTCACTTGCCGTGCCGTTCCACACCGACGTCAGGTTGCTCAACGCGCCGGCCAGTTCGTCGGCCTGGGTCTCCAGCAGGATGGCCAGGCCTTCCCAACCGGTTGCCGCCTGGAGCATCGGTGCCGGACCGGCCCCGACCATCAGCCGCGCGGTGTTGACCTCTGGAGGCAGCGCGAACCAGGTCGGTGGGACGGGCGGAACCGCAACCATTACCAGATGACCCTATCTCTGACGAATTTACCGACGAGCAGCTACAGCGTGGTGGCCTGGGCGGCGTCGACCGCGTTGTAGATGCCCGCGATCTCCGCGTAGGCAGCGCCCGCCCGGGTGAGTTCCTCCTGGGCGAACGAGTTCGCGGCCAGCGCCTCGACACCCTCGCTGGCGAAGGCCATCGCCGCCAAGGCCGAGACCTCGTCAGCCCCGGCCGGAACCAGCGCAGTGACGGCGGCGGCAGCAGTCGTGCCGCCCGCCAAACCGCGGGCCGCGTTTGCGATCACCTGTGCCGCAACACCTTCGGCGCCCGGGTTGTGCATCATCGGTTGCATTTGCTTGCTCCCCTGTTTCGATTGCAAATAACCAGGGACAAGCACTCAAGACCGACGTGGCATGGAGTTTGCCAAGTCGCCAAGGAATCTGTCCCCCGATCCCTTTGCTGGCGGGCCGCCGCCAGCGTTGCTGAGTGCGTTGGATAAATACTAACTGCAGTTTTGGAGTGCTGAGAACACTTATTCCGCGGGCGGATCGACATAGGACGCCTGAATGACTTCCTTGCCCTCCGGCGCGACCATAAATGCCTGGCCAGGCGGCCTTTTCTTGACGATGATCTCCCGCGACGGGAAGTCGTTCTTCTCCCCGGACAGGAACAACGTCGGCGAACCGGCACCGTAGGCGGCCCCCACGAACTTGTCCATCGTGGCCCGGTGCGCCAGGCTCATCTGGCACGTCACGATCACGTGCAGACCGATATCGGCTGCCGCGGGCAACAGCGGACCCAGGGGCGCCATCGGCGACATCATGCCCGCAGCCGCAGTGATCATGTGCCAGTCGTCGACCAGCAGCACGATGTCCGGCCCACTCCACCACGACCGCGCCCGCAGCTGCGCCGTGGTCAGGTCCGGCGGTGGCAACCTCTTCTTCAAGTTGGTCGCCAGTGCCTTGATCGCCTCTTCCAGCGAAGCGCTGTTGCGGTTGATCGCCCCGGCCGCCAGCAGATGCGACTCGGGCACCGCGTCGAGCAGGCCCGACCGGTAGTCGGCCAGCATGAACCGCACCTGGTCGGGGCTGTTGCGACTGCAGATCGCCTTGGCCACCGCATGCGCGATGGTCGTCTTCCCCGACTTCGGAGCGCCGAAGATCAGCAGATGCGGCGTCATGTTCATCTGGTTGTAGGCGACGCCGAGGTCGGATTCGCGCAGCCCCAGCGGCACCTGCCAGCGCGTCCGGTAGTCGGAGTCCGGTCCCGGTGGGTTCGGGTCGAGCTGGTGCAGGTAGATCTTGTCCGGGAGCACCCGGACCTGCGGTGCCTGGTCGGTGTATCGCGAGGCCACCTCCCGCACACCCGCCGTGATCGCGTCGACGATGTTGGCGGAGCTGTGGACACCGTCCAGTCGAGGGACACCGATCATGAGGTGATGTTTCTCGAGGGAGACGGCGCGGCCCGGCCGGTTGGCCGGGATGTCCCGGGTGATCCGGTCGATCTGGGTCTCGTTGACGTCACCGAGCCGGAACTCCACCTTGGTGCCCAGGTAGTCACGCACACGTGACTTGAGCTCGGTCCAGCGCGGAGTGGAGATGATGACGTGCACTCCGTACGCCAGCCCCTGACCGGCCAGGTCCTGCACGGCGGGCTCGAGATCGGGGAAATCCGCCACGAACGCCGGCCAACCGTCGATCACCAGGAAGACGTCACCGAAGGGATCCTGGGCGGCCGGGTTGTTCGGGTCCTCCCGCATCTCGCGGTAGGCCGAAACCGAGCCCACCCGGTACTGCTTGAACACCTGCTCACGGGCCCTCAGCACGGCCTTGACCTCGGCCACCACCCGGTTGACCCGGTCCGGTTCGGCACGGGTGGCCACGCCACCCACGTGCGGCAGATCCTCCATGTACATCAGGCCACCGCCGCCGAGGTCGATGCAGTAGAACTGCACCTGCCGCGGCGTATGGGTCGCGGCGGCCGAAAGCATCAGGGTCTGCAGAAAGGTCGACTTGCCGGTCTGCGGGGCACCGCCGATCGCGATGTTTCCGCCGGCGGCCGAGACGTCGACGCCCCAGATGTCCTGGCGGTGCCGGCGCGGCTCGTCCATGATTCCCATCGGGAAGCGCAGTGACTGACGCTGGTAGTCGCGCTCGATCAGCTCATTCACCGGAGTGGGATCCGTCAGCGGCGGAAGCCACATCTTGTAGGCGCGGCTCTCACCGGTGCCCAACTGCCCGAGGACGACCTCGCGCAGCACTCTCGGTTCAGCATCTGTGCTCATGAGTTCACCGCCGTGTCGAAGATCGGTGTGGTCGTGAACTGATGAATCCGCACGCGGGCCTGGCGCTTCGACCGCGGCTTGGCTTCGCCGTCGGTCGACTCCTCGACCTCCGGCACGTAGTTGGCGCCGGTGTAGAGGGTGCTGAACTTCACCGGGTCCTCCATACCCACCCGCAGGAAGCCCACACCGCTCTCCTTGTTGGTGATGTACTGCGCCTCGGGCGTACCGATCACCGCCTTGGACTCCGAGGAGCTGGTGGTACGCAATGCAATTCGGTAGGTCAGGTTCGGCTCGAGCTTGTCGATCCGCACGCCGCCGGTGTTCAGCGACTGGGTGGCCAGCAGCAGGTGCACGCGCAGCGACCGGCCCACGCGGCAGATGCGGTCGAACAGCTGGATGAAGTCGGGGTGGTTCTGCAGGAGCTCGGCGAACTCGTCGACCACCACGAACAGCGTCGGCAACGGCGGCAGGTCCGCACCACGCTCGCGGTGCTTCTCGTACTCGGCCACACCGGACAGCGCACCCGCGGCGCCCACCTGCATACCGGCCTGCCGCAGGATCTGCTGGCGCCGGTCGAGTTCACCGGTGAGCACCTCGCCCATACGGCCGACCAGCTCGGCTTCCTCTTCCATGTTGGTGACGACGGCCGCGGTGTGCGGCAGCTTCTCCATACCAAGGAAGGTCGAACCGCCCTTGAAGTCGGTCAGCAGCAGGTTGATCTGGTCTGGGTGATGGGTGGCCACCAACGACAGGATCATGGTGCGCAGGAACTCCGACTTACCCGAGCCGGTGGTTCCGATGAGCATGCCGTGCGGGCCGGCACCGAACTCGGCGCCCTCCTTGATGTCCAGCTTCATCACCTCGCCGGACTTGAGCTCGTGCCCGAACGGGATCTTGAGCCGGTCGCGGTCGGTGTCGGTGAACATCCGCCAGCGCGCCGGCGTCACCTCTTCGACCGACTTGGCGCCCACCAGGTGGTGCCATTCCTTGGAGACCTTCTTCTGCACCCGGACGTTCTTGTCGATGATCGTTCCGGTGATCGACCAGCCTGCCAGCTTGCGGGCGATGCGGCCCGCCTGCGCCGGGGTCAACCGGTCGACGACCCGGGTGACCTCGCGGTAATTCTGGTTCGGCAACTTGTCGTCGGCCGTCCCGTCCGCGTCGACCCGCAACCGGTACGCCGAACCCCGGTGATTGCCGAGCGTGAGCACGGTGACCCCGGCCCGGCCGTCGACCGGGAAACCGGCCTTGCCGCCCGTCAGGTCCACCACGATGACGTACGGGCCGCCGGGCGCTGCGTCGGCGCTGTGCGGGCCGCGCGCCGTCAGGTCACTCAGACCGTCGGGGCGGGTGTAGACCAGCCGGGTGGGTCCGGCCGCATCGGTGTCAGTCTGGTGCTGGGTGTGCGGCAACCACTTGAGCCACGACCACTTCGGATCTTCGGGATTGTCGGTGAGCACCCGGATCTGCAGCAGGTCCGGCGGATGGAACACCGCCAGATGACAGATCATCGCGGTCAGCAGCCCCGAGGCACCGTCGATGTCGCCACCAATGGCGATCGTCGGAAACGTCCGCAGCTGAACAAGTTTCGGGCAGTCGTGGATCAGGCCGTGGGTGCGCAGGAACTTGGTCACCCACATGTGGCTGACCGGCTCCAGGTGCGGCTGCGGCGCACCCTGCGGACCGGCCAGCTCGCCGCTGGTGTTCGGCTTGAGCAGCCGGTCCACCGCGATCTCGGCGCCGATGCCGATCCGGGTGGCGGCGTAGAAGTCGGAGTTGGCCTGACGCGACCACTGCCGGTGCGTGCCGATGATCGACAACAGATCGTCGGGATGCGGTGCGTGGTAACCGAAGAACGAGACCTGAGCCGACGCCGACGACGTCACGCGGGTGCGCAGGCCGGCCAGGTACCGCAGGTATTCCTTGCGGTCGGCGTTGATCTCGGGGACCTTCTTGCCGCCGCCGCCTCCGCTGCCCATCATGCCGACGGTGCCCATGATCATCATCAGCGGCATCATCAGCATGTACGGCGACAGCTGGCGCACACCGGTGAAGATCATGATCGCGATCATGCCGAGCATGCAGCCGCCCATGACCCATGGCATGGCCTTCTGCATGCCCGACGGCGGGATCTCGATGCCGAGGTCATCCGGTGCGGCGACGTTGATCTCGCCCGGTGTCAGCCGCGGCCCCCGCTTGATGGTCGGGGTGAACTTCTTGGTTGTCATGAGCCTTGCTTGCTTTCCACTTTGCGCGGATGGGGGTCGGCAGGCAGCGTGTCGTGCTCAAGCAGCGCCGCGTCCTTCGACAACACCGGGCCCTCGACCAGCAGCCCGACGACCTGCCACGGTGCGTTCACCGCACCGGACAAGCCCAGATTCTTCGCCGCATCGTCATTGGCGATGCCGTACCGCACTCCTTGCGGGTCGATGTAGTACAGGCTCTCACCCACCCGGGGATCCGGCGACTGCAGCCGCACGAACTGACCGCCTTCGATGTACACCGTTGCGTCACCGCCGATCTGGTCGATCCCGGTGCCGACCGCCGACGACGGGATCGGCAGCCGACGGCCGGCGATCACGGTGGTCTTGGGCGCCTGATCGCCCGGCTCGCGCTGCCAGGCCCAGCACAGCACCGGGGCGTCCTGACGCAGCAGCACCTCGAGCGGCTTGTCCGGCAACGGCGACCCGTAGACCTGCTCGGCGATCTTGGCGACCACACTGGCCTCGACCGACGGCGGCTGCAACAGGCCGTAAGAATTTGTGGCGCGCAATGCCGCAGCGGTGGTGGGGTTGACCCGGGCCACCCCGTCCGGCAGCACCACATAGTGCTGCGGGTCTGATTCGGTGGCCGTCTGGAAGACCGAGCCGATCACCAGATTCTCGGGCAGGCCAACGGTATTCGGCGCACCTGCAGCCCCGATCGCCGGCAGTTGCCACGGGCCCCGGTTGGCCAGCGCATTGAACAACCCCTCGGAGACCGGGGTGGCCTTCGCGGTCACCGGGATGCCCACGGCCGAGCTGATCGCCCGGTCCGACAGGTCGATGCTGTGCCTGCCGTCCTCGGTGACCAGCCAGTTACCCCCCTCGAAGGACACCAGCATGCCCTGGTTCGGGCGCATCGGGCCGACCCCGGAGTCCGTCGCCAGCGACCTGATCAGGATCGAGGACTCCACCTTGGGCGCCGAGCTGTCGGGCTTGGCCACGGTGTCGCACAACGTCCACCGCGAGGCGGGCGCGCCGATCGGCGTGGCGTACGGCGCACCGGGAATGCCGATCGGCTGTCCCTTGGGCAACCGGTTCAGCTCCTCGGACTTCACCGCGGACGGGGTACCGGAGTTGCCGAGCGCCAACCGCGCCGAGGTCAGGTTGTACACCGGGCGAAGGAGATTGCTGCCGGGCAGCATCACGTAGAGCTGATTGGTGGTGCGGTCCACCAACAACTGGTCACTGCCCTGCTTGCCCAACGGCTTGAAGTACGCCATCAGACCCGCGCCGAGGCAGATCAGCACCGAGACGACGACACCGGCGAACACCGCCCGGCTGTAGAACTGCAGCGGATCGTCGAACATCCGGGTGTCGCGGCGCACGATCGCGTGCTCGACGCGACGCAGCAGAAAACGCCAGCCGCTGACCTGGACCTTGGTAGTGAGCCGGAAACCTGCCATCGCTTATTCGCCGACATTCAGGCGGCTGTGCACCGCCGCGATCGCCGCCGACATGTCGTCTCCGTTGACCTCACTGAGCTGCTCAACACCCAGGCTCTCGAAATCCAGCGACCGGGACAGCCGCATGTCGCGGTTCTGCTCACCGGCTTCCACCAGCTGCCGTGCGTAGCGACCGTTGCCTGCGATGTCGAGCGCCGGCTTGTTGTTGAGCCTGCGCTGGCTCAACAACGAGGCCGCTTCGTTGACGCGCTTGCAGGCATCATCGTCGAGCCACGAATCATTCGACTTGGCAATGACTTTGGCGATCTCGACGATGTCGTCGGGCGAGTACGAGTCGAACTCGATCCTGGTGGCGAACCGCGACCGCAGACCGTCGTTGGCCTCCAGCAGGCGGTCGATGTCGTTGCTGTAACCGGCGATGATGACCACCAGGCGGTCGCGGTCGTTCTCCATCCGGGCCAACAGGGTGTCCAGCGCCTCGGTACCGAACGGGTCGGCGCGGCCGTCGCGCTCCTGCACCAGGGTGTAGGCCTCGTCGATGAACAGCACACCGCCCAGGGCGCGATCGATCGTCTTGGCCGTCTTGACCGCCGACTGACCTTCGTACTCCGCGACGAAATCCTTACGCGAGGTTTCGATCAGCTTCGGCTCGGCGATCACCCCGAGGCCGGCCAGGATGTTGGCGACCACGCGCGCGATCGTCGTCTTACCCGTACCGGGCGGACCCGCGAAGATCATGTGCTTGGAGGTCTGGGCCACCTTCATGCCGCGCGCGGCCCGGATCCGGGCCATCTGCGTCGCCGCCCGGTAAGCCTCGATCTGCTCCTTGACCCGGCTCAGACCGATCTGCTTGTCCAGTTCGGCCTGCGCCTCGGCGAGCAGCTTGTCCCGCCCCGAGGTATCGGCCACCACGCTGGACGGATCCCACGGATCGGTACGGGCAGCGATCTTCTCAGCAGTCGTGGTCTCCAGCCGGTAGGCCGGATCACGCAGTGCTGCAGTGACTTTGGGCTCGGGGAAGTTGGCCTGCAACCACTCCAGGAGAACCTGGGCCGACTCCTCGTTACCTTGGTAACGCCGTGCCATCGCCAGGTACCAGGCGATCGCCGGTGCGCAGGCCTGACCGGCCGGCGTGTCGTTGGCCTCGGTGAGCCTGCGGTCGGCCTCGGTGAACAGCCCGAGGTTGGCCGCCGCGACGCCGTGCGCCACACCGGCTGCCGCGGCAAGGAACTTGTCGGGCCACTGGTCGGCGCCGCGCACCTGGTCGATCACATCGGTCCACCGTTGCGCCGCACCGAAGATCACCGCCTTGACCCAGGCCACCAAATGGTCGGACCCGCCGGCGGGGGCATCTTCCAAGGCCTCCATCGCGTCGGCGTAGTTGCCCTCGGCCGCCTCCTGCACGGCGAAGCCCATGGTGATCGCCAGCGGCGAGTTGATCGGGTAGGAGATGTCTTTCCCGTAGATGCCGCCGATCGGCACCCGCGCGCCGACACCGTTCATCGAGATCTCGGCGGTACCGGCCAGCTGCCCGAAGTTCGAGCGCGAATACCAGGCCCGAAACAGCGTCACCCGGTCGCTGTCACCGCAACGGATCCGACCCACCCACGCATCACAGGCAGCCTCGTCGTAATTGGTTATCTCGGTGAATATCTCGAGCGAGCGGGCCGGCGAGCCGGACAGCATGCCCACCGCGCTACCGAACATTCCAGCAAGGTGGTCAGCCATCGTCGCCTCCATAGCGGGTCGAAAAGACCTGGGCCCGAGCATCATCGGCTTGCTCCGGCGTAGGTAGATCCAGGTCACGGGTCAGAAAGTCGCGGGTCGCCGCGTCGTCGTGTCCATGCTCCCGCATTCCCGCGAGCATGAACGAGTACTGGGCGGACTTGGCCTGTTGAGCAGCCAGGCCCGCGATCACCAGGATCTCCTCGGCGAGATCCCGTTCGGTCAGATTGGTGACTTTCGGTGCCAACTCGATCTGACGCACCCGGCCATCCATGAATGCCGTCACCGTGACGGTTTCGGGCGGATTGGTGACGGCGAACAACGGCACCGTGATTGTCTCGTCGTCAACGCCGGACTCGTCCGGGAAAGCGTCGCCGGATACCGCATCGCCGTGGTCCTCGGTCGGCACGACGTCGTCGTAGGTCCCGAGCGCATCGAGGGCCGCCGCGTTCGAAGCGTCATCCGAATACGAGAAATCCAGCGCCGAGAGGTCGTCATCGTCGTCATCGTCGTCCGAAGAATGTGGCGGAAAGTCACCCACCGTGGCGGCCTCTTTCAGTACGCGTAGGAGCGGTCCGGATCAGACTTGTCGAACCACGAGCCCGAGGGCAGGAATTCGATCAAGCCGTCGAGCGCCCGCTGCAGGTTGTCCTTGGTCCCGGTCAGGAAGCTGCCGTAGAGCTCGCCGTTCACCCGGCGCGGAATCGACACGATGCGCCCCTGCTTCGAGTCCAGCACACCCGCGGCCACGTCGACCTGTGAGGTGGTGCCGCCCGGATTGCGTTCGGAAACCACCAGCTCCACCCAGCTCTCGGGCTCGGAGATGATGTTCGCGTAGACCCTGGCCGAGGTCGGCGGGATCCCGTAGCCGGTCAGCTCGTCGGCCGTGCGGCAATTGGCGAGCGTCGCCGCGACGCCGGTCAACGGCTCGACGCTGGCCGGCAGTCCTTCGCCGAGCACTGTCATCACCATCCCGGCCAATCCGACCTGCGCGGCCACGCGCTGCAGCACCAGCATGTCGTTGTCGCGGGCCGCGACCACGTGCCGACCGCCCTTGCGGCACACCACGAACCGGATCATCTTGCCGCCCAAGTCGCGACGCCACCAGCGCCCCTCAAGCGTGCGCTCGGGGCGGCTCAAGGTGTCGAGCATCGCCGCCACTTCGGGATGCGGATTGCCGAAGACGTCCAGCACGCCCTGGGCGGTGAGATCGCGGGCCACCTGCTCCCACACGATGTTGCGCAGATCCGGCTGGGGAATGTTCAACCGGATCCCCATCGAAGGCGGGAAATCGGTCAGCCCCAGCTTGTCGGCGACCACCAGGATCCCGTCGATCGTCAGCTCGACCCCGACAACATCGTCGATAGCCGCGGTATTCGCGTCAGCGCCAAAAGAATTTGTCATCTGTCGCTCCGCCTCTACCGCACGGTTCCATGGAGGGCACCGGACATCGTCGAATCCGTCCGGTCGTACCCGCCCGCTGCGCGGGAGAGCTTCGCCCCGAGGTCTCGCGACACACCGGCCAAACCCGTGCCCGCGGTCCGACGCGCGTTGACCGCTCGCGCGACGGCCGCCGCCGATGCCGACGAAATCGGCCCGTGCGTCATGCGTACCGCGTTGTCGACACCTTCGACCACGCCGGTAGCCACGGTGAGACCGGTCGCAGCCTCATCCTGTTTGGCCGATAGCTCGTGCAAATGAGCGGTGGCAACCCGCAAATTACCCGCCATGAAATTCCCCTCGATCCCTGTCCCCGAATTCTTACCTGTCGATCACGGCCGCAGATCCGGGTACACCGCGATCTAATGTAGCCGCCGCTGCCACATGCAGCTGGCCCTGCTCGAAATCCGCCCCGACATGCACCGGAGCCTGGCCCGCCGCGGCGCCGCCCGCGGCCGTGGCCTCGAGGTCCGGAGGCAGTGTCTTGGCGGCCTCGTCATCCGCGCCGGCGCCCGGCGGATCGGCCGGCACACCAGCTGAATCCGTGGCAGGCACGCCGCCGGCCTCACCCTCTTCGGGCTCGCCGACCTGGTCCTCGCCGTCCTTGCCGTCGGTCTCGCGGTCCTTGCTGTGCTCGTCCTTCTCGCCCTCGTCGCGGCCGTCCCGATCCTCGTCGCGGTCGTCCAGCTCGTCGGCATCGGCAGCGGGACCACCGGCCTGCCCGGCCGCCTGACTGGCCATCTGCGCCGCCTGGGTCCCGGCCTGGGTGGCAGCCTGCGCCGCCTGGGTGATCCCGGCGAGTATTCCGCTCAGGGGGTTGACCAGCGAGCCCAGGATCCCGCCAAGGGCGCCGGCCGCGCTTGTCGCCGCATCGGATGGTGAGGCCCCGGCAGCCGGCATGCCGGTAGGCATCGACGGCGACAGCGAGGAACCGGACGGCATACCGGCCCCACCGCCGGTCGACGGAGCCGCACCACCGGTGCCCGACGGAACGTCTCCGCCACCGCCCGACGGGACCTCACTGTCTGAACTGTCTGACGGAGCATCGTCGCCGCCTGTCAGGATGGCCGGATCCGAGGCATCGGGATCCGCCGGCACGGTGGGCACCTCAGAGTCGTCGGCCGGCCGCTCGAATTCCGCGGAGGTGGCGCTGCCTGCCAGGTTCTCGTACTGGACCGCCGCGGACTGCAAGACGGCGGCGTTCTCCTCGATGTGGCCGCACAGAGTTCTCAGATCGTTGTCGGAGTCGCCGACTGCCTTCGCCACCATCGCGAACTCGGCCGTCATCTGGGCCGCCGGACCGAAACCCGGAACGATTCCCGCGCTCGTGGTGAGCATGCTCATCGCGCCCAGCCAGTCGGAGTGATCGTCGAGGCTGTCGCGAGTGGCCGCGATCTGGCCGGCCTCGGTGGACAGCACCTCGGCCACCATGGTGTCCAACCCGAGCATCGTCTGGACCCGGCCGACCTGTTCGGTGTTGCGGCCCGCATAGGCGCTGGCCCCGCTGCTGTCCCAGTTGTCGCCGGGGAAGGCCGACACGAGCACCTGCCCGACCGCCTCCATCTTGTCGGCCCCTTCACCGAAACGGTGTCCGTTCTCCGGATCGCCGACTCCGGTGCTGTGCTTCATCGACTCGATGGTCTGCTGGCCGGCGGCCAGGACCGGCGACCGGGCGGCTCGGATCAGCCGGCCGCCGATCTGCGACGCGAAGAAGTTGGCGGCCTTGTGGCTGAGGTCGGCCACCTGGCCGCCGAACGTGGATACCTGCTCGAGTTCGGAGCCGGCGGTGTTGCGGACGATGAACTCTCCGACCCTTGCGGCACGCTCGGTCCACTTCAGGTTGTTCCCGATCACGCCTTTGCCGAAATCGGCAATGTCCCCCAGCAGTCCCATACCCCGTATCCCCTTCGCCGGAACAGAGATTACCAGCGCATTCGACCCGGTCAGCGCACCAATTTCGGGCCTGCGACCACCTCTGGACGACGGCCGTCGAACCCACTCCGACCACCATCTTTTGCAGTTGAACGGTCCCTTTTGCAGGACCATCCGAGCGGTTGCGCCGCACGACCGGGCGGCCTCTCAGGAGCGGCCGACGCAAGGGCACATCGGGGTGCCGCCGGGGTGGCATCCAGCTCCGCTGCGACCCACTCGGGGTTTGCCATTCAAATTTGCTACCACGTCAGTTCGCTCCGATTCCGGACGGATCATGCAAGCCGCACGGGTTGTGGTCGATACTTGAGCACGGTCAAAGTTCCCGTGTGTGAGTTCCGGAGGAGATTCAGGCGTGCCCGACCCCGACGACACCTTGCGTAGAGAGCTCGGCTGGACGGGGCCGGAGGAATCGCATTTCGAACCCGACACCCGGCCGACCCGCCGCAAGCCACCAGAGCCGCCACCGTCGATACCCGGACGGCCCCCGGTGGATTTCGTGCCGTCGAAGACTCCCGCCGGCTCCGGCTCCGACGATTCCGGCACGTCGCAGGTCGTACCCGTCGATCGTGACGCCGAGCGAGCCCGCAACACGTTCCGGGAGGCGCCTCCTGCACCCCCGACCCCACCGCAGCAGCAGGCGCCGCCTCCTCCGCCGCCGCCCGCGCCGCCGCACGACACCCGTCAGGCACCGCCCCACCAGGCCCCGCCGAACATGGGCCATCCCGAACCCCGGCCGGATGCCTGGGAACAGGGCCCGCCCGGCTGGCAGCTTCCATCGCAGCGGCCCCCGGGCCCCGGGGGCCCACCGCAGCCGCCGTACGGACCACCACCCGGCCAACCCTGGCCCGCCGAAGGCGGATTCGCACCGGATCCGGGCGCGCCCGCACCCGGTGTTCCGCCCCTGCCGACCGGTTCCTACGCGGACCGGATCCGCGTCAACGACCTGGTTCCGCCGAAGCGTCAGCCACCGGCCAGCGGTTGGCGATTGTTCGTGTACCGGGCCACGTTCGGGATGATCAATCCCGGCCCGTCGCCGGAAGATCTCCGGGTCGCCGAGCTGGAGACCAAGATCAAGGGACTCCTGCGAGGGCACTACAAGGTCGGGGTGATGGGCAAGGGCGGGGTCGGCAAGACCACCGTCTCGGCCAGCGTCGGGTCGATCTTCGCCCAGTTGCGCCAGGACGATCGCGTGGTGGCCATCGATGCCGACACATCGTTCGGCAAGCTCGGCAGCCGCGTCGATCCCCAGGCCCAGAGCTCGTACTGGGAGCTGGCCAACGACAAACACCTGGACTCGTTCGCCGACGTGCGCAGCCGGGTCGGCAACAACGCTGCGGGGCTGTTCGTCCTGGCGGGCGAGGGCACCCCGGCCCGCCGCCGCGTGCTCGACGCGGCCATCTACCGCGAGGCCACCACTCGACTCGACAAGCATTTCTCGATCTCGGTGGTGGACTGCAGCTCGACGATGGACTCACCGGTGACCCAGGAAGTGCTGCGCGACCTCGACGGCTTGATCGTGGTGTCCTCCCCGTGGGTCGACGGCGCCGCGACCGCCGGACAGACACTGGACTGGCTGGCCGCCCACGAGATGACGGAACTGCTGCAGCGCACCGTCGTGGTGCTCAACGACTCCGACGGCCACGCCGACAAACGCACGCGCACGATCCTGGCCGGACAGTTCTCGGGTCAGGGGCAGCGGGTCATCGAGGTGCCGTACGACGGGCATCTGCGTCCCGGTGGCGTCGTCGATCCGCGGGAGATGTCGATGCCGACCCGCCGCAAGTTCCTGGAGATCGCCGCAGCGCTCGCCGAGCACTTCCCCACCCATGACGAGCGGCGGGACCGCTAGCCGGGCCTGATCAGCGCATCGCGCCGATCAGCGCCTCCAGAGCGTGGACGGCGGATGCGTCGACGGGGTATTCCGCCTCGGCGCGCGCCACGATGTCTTCGGAAACACCGGCGGCCGTTGCGGTCTCACTGATCGTGAGATTCGATTGCCGACGGGCGGCATACAGGCGCTGCCCGAGCGTGGCGCCAGGGGCGGTGGCGGCGAGGGTGGTCAGCTCATCGATCTGGCGCCGTACCGCACTGAGTGCCTTGATCAGCGCCGGCGTCACCATGCTCAGCCGCGCGGCGCGGGCGGCCACCGCCTCGAGCTGACGCAGGTCGGCCAGTACCGATGTGACCCGCGGCGTGAACTCCTGTTCCCCGACACCGGGCAACGTGGCGATCGTCGACTCGAGGGTGCTCACCGCGGTGAGGACCGCCTGGGCGATCAGCGGTACCTCGTCACTGGCCGGAGGTGTGGTCGTCAACGGGACAGCTGCCGGCCGCGCGGTGACCACTGTCGGCGGCTCGATGTGCGGCGGCGCGGGCATTGCCGGATCCGGTACCGGCCCGCCTTGCCGGAGCCGGGCGATCGTGCCCGGTGGCCAGCGCAACACCTCTTCGAGCTTGAGCCGGGTGCGTTCACGGGGCCAGCTGCGGCCCTTCTCGAACGCGATGAGCGCTCCGGCGTTGATGATTCCGTCGGCGGCGAGGCTGCGCTGGCTGATGTCGAGCTCGCGGCGTCTGGCCGCAGCCGCGGCACCCGCGCGGATGAGTCCGACATCGAACTCACCAGTGGCGAGGTCGTACTCAGCGTCGGTCATACGGGGCTGTTTCCTCGCGGATGTGCTCAGCTCAGCGCAGTGCTGAAGCGGTTGCCGGGACCCCTCAATCCTAACCCCAGACCGAAGCACCGCTACACCTTGGGTTTTTCGCATATGTAGCAAACAACCCCGACGCTACGGCTTCTTGACCGGACAAACCGCAGCCCTGCTACGGGTACAGCCAAGTACCTATCGGCGTCCTGACGTGCATGTTTAGATCCATGTCGACTTTCCGCTGGTGATTCCGCATCGTTACCTTTGCAAATTTCCGTAGCGTTGCACCGCTGCGGTTTCGACCAAACTGTTGCATCGCTACGGTTCTTGCTATAGCGTTCCCCTCAACGCGGTAGACACCGCAACAAAGAGCCCTAACAGGAGCAGCAGCATGAACGCACTCATGGCCAACGGCATCCCGCTCGGCGTCTGCACCAGCAACCCGGAGCGGTGGACCTCTACCCCCGACGACCAGGCCAAGGTCATCTGCCGGGAATGCCCCCGGCGCTGGCTGTGCGCTCGCGAGGCCTGCGAACTGCCCCGCGCCGAAGGACTTTGGGCCGGCATCATGGTTCCCGAGGCCGGCCGTGGCCGTAACTTCGCGCTCAAGCAGCTGCGATCGCTGGCCGAGCGCAACGGCTACCCGGTGCGCAAGCTCGGCCTGGTCTTTCCCGAAGCCGCCTGATCCCGCTCTCGCAACACCGCTTCACCAGATCTGTTGTCTGGCCCTTTCGCTGCCGATTCGAGGGGACGGCAGGGCAGGGGCGAGTTTCCACTGGGGGAGGAATAGGGGCCCGGGGTGTGTCGTTACACCCGCAGACGGTGCCGGGCATTGCCCCGGGCCCCACACCAAAATCGTCGCTTCGAGTGACCACTCGCCGCGAGGCGCAGTGACGGCACCGTCCCCGAACTTCTTCTCCCGTTACCGCTCGAGCGTGACGACCACCGCGTCGAGCAGACTGTCCACCTCGTCCTCGTTGTAGCCGCGCTGAAACATCGGCGGCTTCGGGAACACGATGTTGCGGACGTCATCGGGACCCAAGTGCCCGCGCCCGTCGAGCCTGCGGGCCACCAACGCCAGAAAGTCGTCGACCGACTTCTTGTCGTAACCCCGCTTGCCCAACGGCGGCTTCGAAAATTCGGTGCTGCGAACATCTTCGGCAGTCAATCCCCCGGTCATGCCGGTCATGCTAACCGCGCACCGAGGCCCCCGGACGCGGTTACCGTGAGGTTCATGAGCAACACCGACACGGCGCCCGCCGAAGTCACCTGCACCAACTCGGAGTTCACCGGGGTGCTGCATCCGCGGGAGGTGCCGCTGGGCGGGCCGCGCGCACTGCTGGTCCGGCGCACCCTGCCGCAACGGGACCGGTCGATGATCGGCGCCTGGTGTTTCGCCGACCACTACGGGCCGCACGACGTGCGGGCCGCGGGCAGAGGCATGGACGTGCCGCCCCATCCCCATACCGGTTTGCAAACCGTGAGTTGGCTTTTCGAAGGCCTGATCGAGCACCGCGACAGCGCCGGGGTCCACGCCATGGTCCGCCCGGGTGAACTCAACCTGATGACGGCCGGTGCGGGGATCTGCCATTCGGAGGTCTCGACACCGGAGACGACGATCCTGCACGGCGTCCAGCTGTGGGTGGCGCTGCCCGATGCCGCCCGCGACACCGGCCGTGACTTCGCGCACCACACGCCCCTGCCGCGGACCATCGACGGCGCCACCATCCGGGTGTTCCTCGGCGAGCTCGAGCAGTCGCAGTCACCGGTGCACACCTTCACGCCGCTGCTGGGCGCCCAGATCGACCTCGACCCGGGCGCCGAGCTGACGCTCGACGTCGATCCGGCCTTCGAACATGGCGTGCTACTGGACCAGGGCGCGATCGAAGCGTGCGGCACCACGCTGGCCGTCGCCGATCTGGGCTACCAGGCCGCGGGGCGCACACAGCTTCACCTGGCCAACCGCGGTATCGGCCCGGCCCGGGCGATTCTGCTCGGCGGACCGCCGTTCACCGAGGAACTGGTGATGTGGTGGAACTTCGTCGGCCGCAGCCACGACGACATCGCGACCTACCGAGAACTGTGGCAGGCCAACGACGCACGCTTCGGCGACGTGCAGGGCTATGTCGGAAACATCGCCCGGTTACCCGCGCCGCCCTTGCCGAACGGGCGGCTCAAGCCGCGCCCGCGCCCCTCGAGCTAGGTGTTCAGATACTCGCGTTCAAATACTGCGCAGTGCTGCCGCCCACCGGCATCTCGGGCAGCCCGAGCTTGCGGTGGTCCCAGCTGCGCAGCCGGCTGGGCACGACCCGCACCGCGATGCGGTTGTTCATCATCTGGTCGACGAACGGGCGCATCTCCTCGGTGTAGGGACCGGTGTAGCGCTCCCACACGCTGATACCCACGCGCAGAATGGTTTCCGGGTCGTCGACGATCTCCGCGGTGCCGTCGATCGACACCCCACGCAGCGTGTTGTAGGTGTCGCCGTCCTCGATCATCGTCGTGATCGTGGGGTCGCGGCGCAGGTTGACCGCCTTCTGCGACTTGGCTTTCGTCTCGAACCAGATCTCACCGTCGAGCACCGCGTACCACATGGCGACCAGGTGCGGTCGGCCGCTGGGCAGCACGGTAGCCATCGTCGCGGTTCGGCTGTGCTCGATGAATTCGGCGATCTCATCGTCACTCATGACGATCTTCGTGCGCTCGTTCTTGCCCACCTGTCACCTCTCTGATCGGTCAGCCCACCATAGCCACGGCCTCACCGGACTCCGCGAACGCGGTCGGTAACCCGACCAACCGCCTACAGCACGCCGAATTGTGAGGTCACCCACCGCACCGGATCCACACAGCGGAATGGGGCAATCCCCCTGGCGTGCAGCCGATTTCCGGTCGGCGGATGCCCGAGCGCGGATACCGCGAAGTACCGGGTGGCCAGCCGCGCTCCGGCGGACGGGTTCTCCACGGCCGACACGATCGAGCCACCGTGCAGACGGACCAGCAGGCTGCGCACCTCCTGATCGAGCAGTTGGCCGTCGACGTCGTCATACTGCTTGCCGTCGGAGGTGTCCCGCAGGAAAGCCGCTCCCCCGTTGGACATGACCAGCGACCATTCCGAACCCTGCACGTCACGCAGGGCCCGCAGCACGTCGAACTTGGACAGGATCACCGCCAGCTTGGGCTGACCCGGGTTGACCGCCACCAGCAGATTCCCCAGGACCGAACGCGGTTCCCCACCACTGAACGGCTGAGGCGGCAGCAGGTCCTGCAGTTGATCGCGGATGGCCTTGACCCGCAGCGGGTCGAACATGAAGAACACCGCATCGGCGTGGCCGAAGAACTGGAAGGGCGGCGCGCGCAGGTCACCGTTCTCCAGGTCCTCGCCCGCCACGTCGCGCAGTACCAGGAACCTGCGCACGCCGTGCCAGATCCCGATCGAAAACACCAGGGGTTCACGCTGATTCGGAGCCTGGGTGTGCACCGTCGGAGTGGGAGGCAGCAGACCCCGCTGCACATACAGCGGTCCTTCGTAGTTGGTGGCGTAGTTCTGCGCAGTAGCTCGGGTTACCGGTTCCAACACCACACCGAACCGCTCGCAGAGCAATTCCAGCTGCTTGATGAGAACGGCGATGTAAAGGCTCTTGCCCGTCGCGCGCGCGCCGGCCAGCGCGATGCAGATGGCGTGGCCCTCCCGGAAACCCTCGGGGAGGGTGAAGTGGCAGACCGGACAGATCTCCACCGCGGGCCCCTGCAATGCCCGGTTTGCCTCGGACACCGGAGGCGGCGGACCGTTGTATCCCGGGGCCCGGGTCCAGGTGTACAGCGGGCCGCAGTCGGCGGGTGCGCCCACGTAGGTCGAGGCGACATCGTCGCGGTACCGGGTGCCGCCGGCCTGAGCGGGCAGGGTCCACAGATGGTTGTTGGGACTCAGCTGGGTGAAGCAACGCGGGCACTTGCTCATGTCAGCCCCGGCTCCCCCTCAGTCGTTCCGCCAGCGACGGATTCGCACCCCGCCGCGTCAGCAGCCTGTCCACCATCTTCCGGTACCCGCGCATCGTCCCCTCAGAGGAATCACCCGACAACTGCGCCATCAACACCACCACGGATTCCGCGTCGGCGCCGCTCATCGTGGCAGCCAGCTTTCCGGCCAACACGCCCGCGAGCTGCTCCACCGGGTCGGGGGCGTAGGCGGCGGACTCGGCTGCCGCGTTTCGCAACAGGCTGAGCGCCACCACCGTCACCGGCGCCAACTGGCCACCGTCGACCAACGGTAGTACCCGGGCCACTGCCTGTGCGCCACAGCCGGTTTCAGCGGCCAAAGCGTTACAGGCCTGCGGATAGGGCTGCCCGGCGAGCACGCCCAACAGGGCAAACGCCAGCAGCCGCACCGAGAAGTCCGGGTGGACGGACTCCGGTTCCACCTCGGCCAGCACCTGATCCCACAGCGGCGTGTACGCGCTCTGGTGGGTATGCAGATACCGCTGCTGCAACCAGTTCCGCGGCTCGATGTGTCGGACCGCTGCGCAGGCCACCACCACGCCGTCGCCGTCGTCGTTGTCGTCGATCACCTTGCCGGCCAACTGCTGCAGCGCTGCCGAGTCCGCGGCGCCGAGAAGTGTGCGTACCGCGGCCCGGCCCGGCAGTTTGTCGGCACCGACGGCCAGCAGGAGATCCCGCGGATTCCAGACCGAGGCTGCCGCGGCGGCCTCGAAACTGTCCGTATCGGTAGTCCGCAGCCACCACAACTGCGCGCCGGCATCACCCGGATGCCGCGCTCCGCTCCGACGCGACCGCAGCCCGCGCAACGCGGCGCGGATCCACACCGAATCCCAGGGCTGGGCAGCGGTGAGTTCAGCGGGCTCGGGCACCGGGCCGGCCTCGGCCAACCAGTCGAGCACGTCGTCGCCGATGACGCCGCCTTCGACGTCGCAGCGCAGCAACCAGGTACCCAACGCCAGTCGGTCGGCTGCGCCGATCACCCCGCGCACGCGCGGATCAGCCAGGCCGGGCAGCACACCGTCGGTCAGGGCGTCCTGCAGTCGGTCGTCGACAACCCCCGCCCGCAACAGCAGGTCTACGACCCGTAGCAACCGGTCGGCGCCCTGCTGCCTGCTGCGGTCCAGGGCCGGTCCGATGGCCACCCGCAACGACGAAGGTGTTGGTTTCCCGTGAAACGTTCTCGGCCCCAACGGGATTGGTCCGTCCTGTGCCATCCACGCGTCGTCGACGATGGCCCGGGCGAAGTAGGTGGCATCGGCGTACGTGGCTCCGGCCCCCTCCGGCAGCTCGTGCCGCGCCCGCCAGGCGTCGGCGGTGGTGACACCCACCACAACGGCGAGCACGTCGGCGATGATGTAGGCCGCGGCGGACCCGACCAGCGCACCCGCCGGGGAATGCGCGGCGATCACCTCGTGGGCCTCGGCCTGCGCGTCCGCGAACTCCTGATTCCCGGCCACCGCCATCGCGATCGGCCACGCCGGATGCAGCCCGTCGTCGCGCACCTGGCTGGAATACGTGTCGATGTCATCGAGGGCACCGCGCGCCGACGCGGCATCGAGCAGCACCACCTGCGCCATCACCGACCACCGGGTCACCTCGATCCGGTGTCCGCCCGCGGTGCGGTGCGGATCTCCGCCGAGCTCACCCAGCGACACGGGCTCGGATTCGCTGATCACCACCAGGCCGGGTTCGACCGCGGAAAGGTCCTCCAACGGCACCGCGCTCAGCACCTGACCGTTGTGCGGCGCGACCTGCTCGGCGCGGTCGAAGGTGGAGAAGCTCAGCCTCGCCGCGGTACCCGACGACATCAGGAAACTCACCAGACCGATCCACTGTGCGGCCGCATCCGGGGACTGCACACCCAGCACCACCGGCGGCCCGCCCGCGAGCGCCGCGGCCACCGCATCCAGGAGCGCGAACAGCGTGGCCAGCCGCCACGTGGTGGTGTCCAGCGCGAACGCGACCACGCTGTCCTTGGTCACCGTGCTCCCCAGCTCTGGCAGGTCCGCCGGGAGCTCGGCCCGGGCCACCGCGGCAGGGCCGTAAGGCTGCAGCCAATGCGGCGAACGCCACCGTTCGATGGCCCGGCAGCGCGGGTGGGTTTCGGGCGCACGGTCCAACAGCACGTGGGCGAACACGTTGCCCGGCCGGCCCGTGCTGTCCGACCCCGCCGGGAAGGTGTGCCAGTACCCCGCGCCGCCGGGGACATCGCGGTACGCCAGCCGGCGCGGACCCTGCTCGAGCTGTTCGGGGGTCGGGAAGTCGGGTGTCGGCCCCACCGGTCGGAAGACCGTGTGGACGCCGGCCATCAATGCCTGGGTCTCCGAGGGCGTGAGCCCACCGGTCGTTTCCTTGACCTGCCAGCCGCCGACGGTTCCGACGGCATCGAACGACGTGTAGGTGAGCTGGCCGTAACGCGACGTCATAACACCGTCGCGGTGAGCTGCAAAGTCTGCGACGGCGGGTCCAAAAGTGCCACGGTGCGCAGCTGGAGTGGGTCGGTGATGTTGAGGAACAACCGGATCCAGCCGTGCAGTCCACTGACGTTGGCGGCCCACAGTTCACCGGCGCCCGACGCCGTCGCCGCCGTCCAGCGCAGGTACTTGGACGGGTGGTCGGCCAGCTGACCCTGCGCGTCCAGCGGTGCGACGTCGACGGGATTTCCGTCGTGCACGCTCAACGGCATCCGCTGCGGATTGTTGACCAGGACGAACGCCGGCGAGCCCGGCAGTTCGTACTCGGACCGCACCGCGACGGTGGCCGTGGTGGGGAACCCGCCGGGGTCGCGGCCGATCCGCACCGCGTACTGCAACCTCAACATGCCCGGGTACTCGATGCTGGCGACCGGTCCGGTCACCCGGCGGCCGCCGGAGAACGCCACCGGCGCCAGGTGCAGTGAACATCCCCCTACCGGGAGCGCACCGGTCAGGTGCATGCCGCCGTACTTCTCGTAGTCCTCCAGGGAGATCTCGAAGGATCTGCCGGTCAGGCCGGCCCGGGGATCGTGCCCCTTGGGCGCGAGAGTCACCACCACACCGGCTGCGCCGGCCGGCCATTCGAACGTCAGCACCTGCTTGTTGCAGTACTCGACCAGTTCGACATCGCGGATGGTTCCGGTGTGTACGGCCGATACCGTGCGGCCGAGCACGGCGCGCCCGGCCAGGATGGTCACCGGCGTGACGTAGGCCCGGCTCCACCCTTGGGGCCACGGCACCCCGGTCATCAGGGTGCGGGTGCTGCCGTCGGGTTGTGTCTGATTGGCCACCGGCTGCGGCAGGCGTAGGTCCGGGGCCAGCCCTACCTGCTCGAGGGCGTTCTCGGGAAGTTCGGTGGAGACACTCCCCGCGCTCGGACCGGTCTGGCTGAGGTAGATCGCCACCTCTGCTCCGGGAGCCGCCCAGGACACGTCGAACGACTCACCGTCGAAGGCGGTGTCCACCGAGATGTCGGTGACCGCGGCGAGCACCGCAGACACCTCCACGTCGGCGTCGACGGGTTCCGAGAGCTGCACGGCCCCGTCGACGTCCACCGCGCAACGCACCCGGTAGCGGTAGCGCATACCCCGGGTCGCCCCGGAGTCGACGAAACCGGTCCGGTGCTCACCGTCGGCCAGGATCCGGTAGCGGGACTCGTCGATCGCGGGTCCGTCGGCCTCCTCGAGCGGGATGCGGTAGACGTGCACGGCCCTCGTCGCGGGCGGTGACGTCCACTTTCCGATCACCAGGCCGCTGTCCTCGCGGATCGCCACCTCGCCGGGCGGGGCGACCAAGACCCCACTGGCATAGAGCACCGGCCGGGTGCTCAGGGCATCCGCGCGGGACGTCCCGGTGATGACCCAGACCTGGTAGTAGCGCACGGGCCCGGTCAACGGCCGGTCGTCGCTGGCCGCCGACAACGGCGTCGCGGCGACGAGGTCAGCGTTCTCCGATGATCGGGGCGCCCGGTCCTCGGCACTGACCACCCGGTACAGCACCACTCCCCCGTTGGCTTGATAATCCGGCCAACTCAATTCGACGACGCCGGGGCGGGACTCGCCGTGGCGGAAGGCAATCGGGTGCACGTCACCGGCCACCGGGGGCTGCTGCTGCTTGTCGGGGACCTGGGTCTTCAAGTCGGCCAGTACCCGGGCCATGTCCTCGGCATGTTCTGCGACCGAACCGGGCAACATCTCGCGGATCTGCTCGACGTCGGTGCGTCCCGACCGGAGCACCAGCCGGAGATGGGCTTCCTTGAAACTGCGCGCTGCGACCGCCCCGGAATCGACCAGTTCCTGACGCCAGGCCAGCAACGGCGCCAGCCGGGGATCCGCGTCGTCGGGATCGTCGACGGGATACAGATCGGGCATCAGAACACCAAATCCCCGCCGGACATGAGCGCTACGCGTCACCTGCTCCGGCAGCTCGAACAGCGCGAACTCCTGAGGTGTCGGGCCCACACTGGACCGACACACCCAGAAACGCTACCGCAGCAGCGGCGTGGTCACTGCCACATGGTGGGCCGGGCTGAGGCGACATGATCGGACACACGGCATAAGTTCGGAACATGTCTTCTGCCGGCTCGTCGGGCGCTGACCCGCCGCCTGCATGCCGCGGTGTGGGCGCGGTCGGCCTGATGCCCGCGGCGTTCATCGGGCACGGCAGCCCGATGAACGCGCTCGAGTCCAACCGCTTCACCACGGCCTGGCGCGGCTTCGGTCAGATCGTGCCGCGGCCGCGGGCGATCCTGGTGATCAGCGCGCACTGGTACATCAACGCCACCGCGGTCACCGCGATGCCGAGCCCACGGACCATCCACGATTTCTACGGATTCCCGCGTGAGCTGTTCGACATGCAGTACCCGGCGCCGGGGTTGCCGGAGCTGGCCGAGGAGGTCGGCGACGTGGTGAAGCCGACGTGGGTGGGTGCCGACGTCGACAGCTGGGGCATCGACCACGGCACCTGGTCGGTGCTGGTGCACGCCTTCCCCGACGCGTCCATACCTGTTGTGCAACTGGCGATCAACGCCAACGAACCGGCCGACTACCACCTGCAACTCGGCGCAAGGCTGGCGCCGCTGCGTGAGCGCGGCGTGCTCATCGTGGGCAGCGGCAACATCGTGCACAACCTC
Organism: Mycobacterium shunyiense; assembly: GCF_058270075.1. Classification (NCBI taxonomy): domain Bacteria; kingdom Bacillati; phylum Actinomycetota; class Actinomycetes; order Mycobacteriales; family Mycobacteriaceae; genus Mycobacterium; species Mycobacterium shunyiense. The sequence continues at coordinate 304,892 of NZ_JBZDPU010000014.1, forward strand.
GCCGGCATGGACCCCACCCAGCCCGAGGACGGTTTTGCCTGGGCCAAGCGGTTCGACGACGCCGCCCGAGAACAACTCACCCACTCCCCTGCCGACGTCCTCGGTCTCGCGGCACATCCGGACTACGCGGCCGCCGTTCCCACCCTCGACCACTTCATCCCGATGCTGTACTTCGCCGGGCTGGCCGGTGCGGCACCAGATTCCGGGAGGTCGGTAGACCCCCTGGTCACCGGCTACACCTACGGGTCGTTGTCGATGACGTCGTATGTACTGCGCTGAGGCAGCTCGATTCGTCGAATCCACGCCGAAAGGCACGCTATGGTGACGGGCGTGTTGGGCCATGACGAGCAGGTAACCCCCGTCGGGGTGTAGGCAGGCGTGCGCGGAATCATCCTGGCCGGCGGTTCCGGCACACGACTTCATCCGATCACGATGGGTGTCAGCAAGCAGTTGCTGCCGGTGTACGACAAGCCGCTCATCTACTACCCGCTGTCCACTCTGATCATGGCCGGTATCCGCGACATCCTGGTGATCACCACCCCGGTCGATGCCCAGGCGTTCCAACGGCTGCTGGGCGACGGTTCGGCCTTCGGGGTGAACCTGACCTACGCAGTCCAACAGCAGCCCGAGGGCCTGGCTCAGGCATTCATCATCGGAGCCGAGCACATCGGCACCGATTCCGTGGCACTTGTGTTGGGCGACAACATCTTCTATGGCCCGGGCCTGGGAACGAGCCTGCGCCGGTTCCAAAACGTCAGCGGCGGTGCGATATTCGCGTACTGGGTGGCCAACCCGACGGCCTATGGCGTCGTCGAGTTCGACTCGAACGGGGCAGCGCTGTCGCTGGAGGAGAAGCCCATTGTCCCCAAATCCCAGTACGCGGTGCCCGGGCTGTATTTCTATGACAACGACGTCATCGAGATCGCCCGATCGCTACGCAAGTCGGCCCGCGGCGAATACGAGATCACCGGCGTCAATCAGACCTACCTGAGCCAGGGCCGACTCTCGGTCGAGGTTCTCGCCCGAGGCACCGCGTGGCTGGACACCGGCACCTTCGACTCGTTATTGGACGCCAGTGACTACGTCCGCACCATCGAACGCCGCCAAGGACTGAAGATCGGTGTGCCAGAGGAGATCGCGTGGCGGGAGGGCTACATCGACGACGCCCAACTTGCCGCGCGCGCCGAAGAACTGCCCAAATCCGGCTACGGCGACTATCTACTGGAGCTGTTGAAACGCAAGTAAGCGACGCACTTATGGCGTCTGGTCGCCTACAACATCGTCGCCGAACATCGTGGCGAGCAGCGACCCATCCCGCACCGGCAACGGTTCGCCATGTCGCACAACCAACGGTGCCCCGTCGCCTACGAGCGCCGAACAGTCCGGCGGCAATGCCAGAAACCCGATGATGGCCGGGTTGGCCACGGCGAGCTCGTACAAGGTGGCGTGCCGAAGGTTCGCCTCGTCATGGTCGTGATCGTCACCGGGACAGCCGATGTACCAACCGGACTCGTCCTCATCGTGGGAATATCGATGCATCAAGACGGTTTCTGCGCTCGCGAACAGCTCGCAGGTCATGGCGTACTGGATGTAGCGCGGGAAGTCCAGTTCGTCTGCGAGTCCGACACTTTCGGCAACCTCGCGCTGATACCACAGCTGGCTGACGGTGTTCGATGCACCGGCGACAAGGTTCGGTGGGACGTTCTCGAAATCCGGCTCGCACAGTCCCAGCGTGCCGTCGCCGAGATCGGTGACGTAGCAATTCAGCCACCCGATGGCGATGCTCTCTCCGACCGAGAATCGGGTGCCGCTCCTGATGCAGCTCTCCAGCCAGGACGCCAGCCACTCGATGCCCAGCTCAGTTACCACCTCGGGCTCGTACTCGAGGGTGAATTCCGGGTGCCCGGACGCTTCCGCCGTCGTTCTACGCTGCGCCACTTCTGTTCTCCATATTCGCGATCACGGGTCGGGCCGAGTGTGGCACATTCGGGCTTCGGTAGCGGCTGTGCGTCGCATAGGGTCCGACCATGTCGCTCGATCAATTGATTTCGCTCGTGCCGCCGCCGAAGTCCGTACCCGACTGCGACTTCGGCGCAGTCGAGACGGCAATCGGACATGCCTTGCCCGACGACTACAAGCGACTCGTCAGCACCTACGGCAGCGGCTCATTCGGTGGATACCTGGCGGTGATGGCCCCCACCCAGGATGAATTGGTCTCCGGCGGCTCGTATTGCCGACAGTCCCTGACCGACCTGCGTCACACCTATGCCAACCACAGCTGGATCTACCCGGACGGATCGACGGCCCCGATGGTGCTCGAGGACGTCGATCCAGTGCCCTACTACGGGTGGGGCGGTGCCCCGGGTGGGGAGACCGGTTACTGGCACGTCGACGGCGACGACCCTAACCGGTGGGCGGCCGTCGTCATCGGCGACGGCCTGACGAACGACTACCACCCGCACGGACTGGTCGCCTATCTCACCGACCTCATCGCAGGGCGGTTTCCGACCGAGGTGTTCGGCGACGATGCCTTGGAGCTCATCCGTGGGACGTTTCTACCTAGATGACCAAGACGAGTTGCCGCGCAGCGATCAGCTTTTGCCGTTGATCTTCGTGCCGATCTCACGGGCGACCGAAAGGCCGGCTGTCACGTTGTCACTGCTGCATCCCCGCACATCGACAACTACGTTGGCCCGTCGCGACACCCCACGACTACAGGTGATCGCATTGGCGGCCCCGCTGGTGTCGGTGAGAATCGACATGTTCAGGAACTCTTTGGCTTTGTCCTCACCGTTGCCCGTGGTCTTCACCGTGTCGGTGCCCAGGCCGTCATAGGTGGCGTTGAGTGTCTTGAATCGACACGCCGTCCAGTCGGAGGCCTGCTTCTGGAACGCCGCCTTTGCGGCCGCCTCATCAGGGAACAACACGGCGGCCTGAACCAAGTGGAGTCCGTTCCCGCCCTGCGCGGTCTGGATTGCCACGCCCGTGTAGCCGGAATCGCCATAGGTCGATTGAGCACCCGGAGCCCACACGCCCGCGCAGTTCGGGGGTGTGACGGGATCGGTGGACAGTGACGTCTCGACCGGCCCGGTCGTCACGCCGGAAATATAGAGCTTCTTCTCGATCTCACTGGCAGACAACAACACACCCTCCAGCTCGGACGCCTCCACGGTGCCGTCGGCGCCGGGCAGTGCTGCCGTTGCCGAGCTGGTCGCCGGGCTCTTCGACGTGGTCTGGTTAGAACCCGACGGACGTGCGCTGGTGGTGCCGGTCGCGACCGCACTATCACCCGACTCATCGCTGCCACCCAGATTGACTGCGACAAGGACGATCGCCAGCACCAAGACGACCGCGGCGGCGATCACGCCCCCGATGATCCACGGCCCTTTGTTGTTGTCGTTGTTGGGCGGCTGGCCGTACGGCGGGTTCATCATCGGCGGTGCGTTCCACGGACCGGGTTGACCGGCCTGCCATTGCCCGCCAGGCATCGGAGGCGGCGGATACGGCGCCGACGGCGGTCCCTGCGGAGGGCCCGCCGGAGGCCAGGGCGACTGCGAGGGGGCCGGCTGATTGCCAGGCCACCCCCCGCCCTGGAATGGGTCGTTTCCACCAGGATTCATTGGTCCTCCATATCTTGTTGTGAAAGAGCTCGAACCACATGCCCGCGTCGCCGGCCTGGTATTCGCGAAAGGGCTTCGGCGGCGGGCGCTTCGGTGCCTTTTCCTGGTTCCCGGCTGAATTCCCTGCGGGCAGGTATCGCTCGGTTCGCGTGACGCGGACGCATTGCCACCACTGCCCCCTGGTCCGGAAGATCCGGGCATACGGGTCTTTGTCGAACGGATGCTTCGGGTCTTCCGCCACGCACGGTAATCGGGTCGGCCGGTGCGCCGCCGTATGTCGGACAGCGCAAAGGACCCCTCCAGTTCTCTGGTGCTCTCGACAGGCCGCCCCACCCTAACCCTGCTGATCACCAGCTGAGCACACCAATTTGGCCGCGCCAATGCCCTGCCTCCGCACCCATTCCGCGCACCATGACCTCGGCGGTCGCAATATGACCGGGATGCAAGTAGACAAAGCCAGATTGTCGACCCGTGGGTTGTCGGGGTTACGGACTCGCTTGAACCCGTGGCCTTCGGCGTTGACATTCACGCCCCCGACTCGCCTCTGTGAATTGACTGCGGACTCCCGGCGCAGGCCACCAAACACAAAGGCCGCGAACCCGGTTGGGTTCGCGGCCTTTGAGTTGCAGTTCGTAGAACCGCTCTCTGTGAGCGGTTCGTCCGTGCAGGTCAGGCACCTTATTTGAAAGGTCATTCCACTGGATTTCCGCAAAATTTCCACTGCCTTTTCGGATCACCGAGCACCGGCGAACTGGTAGCCGCCGGGCACCTGTAGGTCGACGTGTGGAGTTGGTAAAACCGCTGGCTGTCATATTTTCGTCCCGTCAGTCCGGTCCCTCCTGCAGGCTCTCTGCGGCGCCGAAGGAACCCGCTCGCAAAATTCCACAGACTTTAGCCTATATACGCAGGTAGACGGGTTGAACGATACAATTCAATCCGTCTACCTGGGTGCCGAGATGTCAGCTTCGAGAGGGCATCGGTGTGGGTGGATAGCCAAGATTGTTGGCGAGTTGGCGCAGGCGGATGTCGATGGCTTCGGACCGCGTGGCTTTGGGGTCGTGGTGTTGCTGGGCGCCGATGTTGACGGTCACTGCGGCGAGGGCGATCAGAATTTTGATCATAGGTGTTCGGCGCGGCCCAGTTTTCATCGAGGCTAGGCCTCCGACGTGCTTTGTTTTGAGGAGGTTGAATCGCTGCTCAGTGAGTGCCCTTGCCGCCTCGTAATAGAGGGTGTGTTCCCAGGAACCAGGGATGAGGTCGCCTTGGGCCATCCTGAGCTGGTCTGGAGTGAAGTAGACGGTCACGCTGGAGTTGCAGCAGCATGCCATGGCCTCAGCTGGCCAATCCGGCTCCGCCATAGGCAGCCCCGGGGTTTCGGTCTGCATCGACTCCGGCTTCAGCGGACACATGACCGTTCCAAGTGCTGCGGGGCAGACCTGTCGCTGTTTAGCGCGCCGCGGAGGCGTTTCGTTCAAGCGTGGCCGACCAAATCGGCAATCAGCCATGACTGGCCGTGAATGCAGCCCCATCAAGAACGGGTAGATGCTCTGAAGTCGGCGGTCGTGTGCACTGAATTTGCCCGCATCCCGCAGTTCCCGGGTGCCGGGAGTGCGATGCCCCTGGATTCGCTTCAGCACCGCCGGGCAGTAGAACGCACCGGCGTACTGCAGCGGGCCAGGTGCAGGGCCATCAGGAGCACCAGGGGGCAGCGCACTGGGGTACTCCACATTCCAATGTTTGGGGTAGCGCACGACCGGCGAGTAGCCAATTTCCAACATGAGCTCAGCGAACCCACTCTTGGGGTTGTAGCCCATGTCAGCGGTCAGCAAAGGCCTGCGACTGCGTGGACCGCCCCGACGGCAATCAACCCCTGTACGGCGCGCGTGATGCACGGCGGTTGCCAGACCTTGCACACTGCCACTGGTCGGGGCATGCACTGCCATGCCCACAAACAGCGCCGGCTCGGAGTGCAGCGCGTCGCGGCGCCCGATTCTGGAGACGAAGGTAGCGCCTACGCCGAATCCACTGGATTTAGTCTCGCCGGAGCTGCCAGGCGTCTTGACTCGGCCGCGTTTGTCGCGAGCCCAGTACCGTGCAACCGACGAGGCTCCGCGGTACCGGTCAGGTCGACTACCGAGCATTCCGTCGGGTGCGGCGGTGTCGATGATGGTCTCATCAACAAGGAGGTCACCCTCGCAATTGGCAGGCTCCGCGACCCGTATCGAACCGGCGAGCAGGTCGTTGATCACCGTGGTCAACAGTTGGTCTGCTATCTCGCTGCGCCGTCGCTCATCGTCGTTGCGGGCGTTCAATCGCGCCTCGTGTTCGGCGTTCGTCATGCGTCGTGCCGGCAGATCGAAGTCAGGATCGAGCGGCATCAGATGCTGATTCCAGAAGCGATGAAACCTCTTGTATTCGGTGCCCGTCGCAATACGGATTGCTGTCACGTCCTGTCCCGACATGCCCACTGCAGCGAGTTGGTCAACATCGAATTCGCCGATTGTTTCCATCGCGCCGACCAGACTGATATCGCGTCCGATGAGGAACCGGACCAGCAGGGCCACCAGCACCGCTGTCGCGGTGTACTCGATTCCGCGGTTCTTCCGTCCACCGCCTCGCGACGATTCGCGGCAAGCAGCCTCAATGGTGTGTGCCGCACCGGACTTCCCGATCACCCCGGCGGCGGTGGTGAAGATATCGTCGGCGATCAGGCACCGCTGCGGGCGAGGGTGGATCATCGCTGTGCCTCCGTCAGGATGGTGATTTTGTGGTGCAGCTTGTACTGGGTCACGAGCGAACGTTCCTCGCCCAGAATTCGCAGCTCGTAGAGATCAGCCAGCTGCTGTAGGAGGACAGCCGGGACCCGTTCGGCCAGGTCAAGGACCCACCGGTTGCGCAACGCGACCGGATCCAGGCTGGAATGTCCAAGGGCGCGCAACTCCTCGCTGACCCGGTTGACGATGTTGCGCTCCGCGATCTCAGCATGGGGAGCGAGTACCAGCCGGTCACCGACACGAGCCGCCAGACCCAGCAGACGCCCGCCGATTTCGCGGTCGACGACTGGTACTTCCCGCACGCCGCCACCCAGGTTCGGCAGCGTCACCACACTGACCGCCCGACCGTCAACGGGCAGGCTGGTGATCGCTGTGCCCCTCAACGTGCGAAGGTCCGCCGGCCGGGCGCCGGCCCCGTAGCACAGGTCGATCAGGGCCTGTGCGCGCTGCCCGAGTCGGATTGGCAGCCTCGGGACGATCATTTGGGCGCGTTCGATCTCTGAGCGGCTGGCAACTGGGTGATGTTGCCGTAGTGGCGCATTCTTCGGTTGTGCGACCGGAAACTGCTGAGGATGCAGACGTCGGCCGGTCCCGTACAGCACGTAGCGCCGTTGATCGAGCGTACGTCGGCTCTCGGTTGCGGTGACCCTCAAATACTCATCGACGTTGGCCCTGGTGAATGCGCGGATCGGATCCACGACATCCCCAAACGCCGCCCACACCAGGAAGCGCGCGATGTGGCCCACCGTCTTGCGGTCTTGCTCTGCCGTGGTGAACGGCAGCTGGCATCTCAAGGTGGCGGCCGCCTGAATTGCCGCCGTCGCCATCTCAGGGTTGTCTGCTGCGACTGTCTGACGGAGTAGCCGCGTCCGGCGGTCCCCATCTGTGGGCGGCAGCGCGGGTAGTTCCCTGACCGCCGCGCGCGCCACCGTGACGCTGGTATTCACCGGCGCGTTCGCGCAGGCCTCTTCGGTCGGCTTCGACTCGACACATCGCTGTGCGCTGCTCGCGATGGCCATCTTCTTCCACCGCGCCATCAGCAACCACCCGATAAAGCTGCGGCGCTGCGGCGCGGGGACTGCCTACACAGTCGACCTGCGCTCTCAGAGGTTTTGCGGTGAGCCATGACGGACCCGGTGTCGCGGGTACCAGACTTCGCGCGAAATGAGCACCGTTCGACTGACTTGGATCGCGGTGGCGACATCGACGGCGCGGGTGGTTGACACAGGCTTGCAGACACGCTGAAATACACCTATCCCTTCTCAAGGGGTCTAAGAGCCTCACAACTCTTTGTGAACGTCGAAGCCGGGTGCCAGCCCGGCTTTTGGCGCTTTTGGGGTCGGATACGCCAACCGATTCGATTCGCTTCTGGTGCGATGCCCTATCTCAGCGGCTACATGATGAACCTCCCGCAGGTTCGACGCCCGAAATGTCTGGGGCGCAGCTAGGCGTGGTCGGCAGACGAGTCGGCGGCATTGGAAAGGGCTTGGGCGAGAAGACGTTCACCGGTCTCTGCCAACGTCAGGCCCTGGACATAGGCGTAGTCGTACACACGTTCAGCGAGCTCAGGCGACAGACCGAACTCGACGCGCACTCGCTCGCGCCGCCTCATGACTGGTCGCGCCATCGACATCACCTCTACTCGTAGAAACCCGGTTGCGCCCGGAAGAATCCGAAAGAAGTCGAGCTTGAATATAAGCGAATTTTCTGGCAGCCTCCGCCGCCCTCCAATCGTTAGTCGCCAGACACCTTGTGCCGCAGCAGTTTTGATGTCGCAATATCGGCAGTTGATTTCTAGGTCCAGATATTGCGCAAACTGCCTGCAGAGCAGTTGTTTTCATCGGGCCAGTTCGGCGGAAATTTAGTTCCGGCGCGGAATCCATTCGCACCGCTTCGGGGCGCGATTGGACGCATATCGCAATACGGCGTGTCGTGGCTAGGCGCCAATCCTCTGATGGTTCTTCATTTTTCCAGCAATGCCATGTCCGCCACACTCTTCGGCACCCACCCTCCCGACCCGTGGCCAAGTCTGTACGTGCTGGACTGACTTGGACTAAACTGTGGAGTGTGGGACCCCTTGGGTGGCTTGAACCGAAGCGCCGTTAACGAGGTGAAAGTCGGCCGCGCAGGACGCGGGACAACTGCAAATAGTCGCCCTCGAGTGCCCTCTTGGGGTCCCACCCAAAAATGGTGCTGTTCGGCGTGAGCGCCGGCTTGGCGTGACAACCCCATCTCTTGGCGCGACCCTCTGCGCACCCGGTCGCTACAGGCAGTGAGCGTCCTTTGACGAGTCAGTGCGATCTGAGTGCCGCCAGGTGTCGAGAAGCTCTCGGTTGGCTTTGGTCGCCGGTATGCAGGGTTCCGCAGACGCGAGGGGCTGTCGGCAGTCACGGCTGAAATTTTGGCGCAAGCAGCGTCTTCGTCCTGCTTGTAGGCTGCTTTTGGCGAAGGGGGATGTGCTTGTGCCAAGTACCGTTGGTGGGGGCAGTGATCATGGGTTGCAGGTTCAGACCGACACGTTGAGTAGCGCCTCAGATCAACTGCAGTCGATCGCTGACGAGTTGCGCGATGGGTTACGTCGGCTTGTTTCGCACGCTGACCGGGTAGTTGAGGGCTCCTGGCGCGGCGAAGCTGCATCGGTATTCGCCAACGAGTGGCATGAGTTCCGGGAGACGGCTCAATCGATCGTCGAAGACGCCGATGTGATAGCCGGCCTGGTGGCACTGAGCGTCAGCCACTACGTCAACGAAGACGAATCCAGCGCCGAAATGCTGCGGGCCACGTGGTCAGGGCAGGTGTGACCGTGGCTGGCTACACCGTGGATGTTGATGCACTGCAAGATCTTCAAGAACAAATGCAACATTTCTTGACCAAGGCCTCCGAGAGTCTGTCTCTTGTAGAGGGCCTAATAGCCCGGGTCAGTGAAGACTGGGACGGCACTGCTGCCGTCGCCTATCAACGCCGCCACCGCGAATGGGTCGACGCGCTGCGCGACATGCACGATTCGCTCACCGACTTCAGAGCATGGACAAGTGAGGCCGAAGAGAGCTACCGCAAGGTCATGGAGATCAACCTGCGCATGGCGCACGGATAGAGCGGGTCGTCCTACGTGGGTGTCTGGGTCGTTGATCCTGATTGGTACTTCAGCACCGCCGAGGTCCTAGGGCGCGCAGCTTCCGAACTCGCCGGCGCCGCGGGAACAGTCTCAGCTGTCGCGGACTTCGCGAGTCTGCACATGGCGGGCAATGACCCGATCGGAACTGGATGGGGATCAAAGTACGACGCCGGCGCGTCCGCCACGGTGCAGGGCGTGGCAGCGCTCACGAAGGCGTGGTCGGCGCTGGCCGGACGTATCTATCAAGCCGGTGTGAACCACGCCTGGGTCGAGTTCCGCAATGGCCGGGGCCGGCTGCCGGTGCCGGCGAACCTGCCACCAGAGCCAGCCATCACCCAATTGAACCTGACGATGCAAACCTCGGTGGGTGGCAATGGTATTGGTCTCGATGAACTGCTGCCGGGCTTGCTGGAGATGCTGGGCCGAGAAACCCCCAACGCCAACACCGACAAGCTCCACACCGCCGCCGATGCGTGGAGCCGGTTCGCCGCGGGCATAACCGACGCGGTTGACGGAGTCATCCGGCAGACCAAGCGCCCCGATCCGTCAATGCCCGACGCCATCGCGTTCTATGACTCGATCATCAAAGTGAGCGCTCCTGGGGATGCGTTGGCCACCGACGCCCGCGCGTTGAGCGCACAGACTGGTGGCTTCTCTGCTGGGGTCAGCACGATGCGCCAGTCCATCGACAGGCAGGTCAAGTTCACCGCACTCATGCTCGGCGGTAGCGGATCCGTGTCCATAGTGGCCTCCGGGGTCACCGGCGGATTGTCGATCCGGGCCGAGGCTGCGGTGGCGAGACGGCTCATCCAACGTGCCTCGGACAATATTCGCGGCTATATCAACACCCTGCAGACCACCGCGTCGCTCATCAACACGTTTTCGCCGGTCTTCGACACGGCGATGAAATCACTGCTCGACAAAGAAGTCCTCATCCCCGCCGTCGGATACGAACACAGACCCGACGGCACACTCAAACCCACGGTCCGCTACTTCGACCGTGCGAAATGGGCGGCCTGGCAGCGCTACCTCGAACGCGGAGGCGACTGGGACATCGACCGATGGAGCAAGGCCTACGATCAGCTCCTGGAGAATGCGTCCAATGGGTGGTGGTATGACCAGCTCGTCGCCGACATCATGGGGTACGACTCCGAAGAGGGTTGGCGCCATCAGTACGGCAATGCCGAGATTGTGCCCGGCCGACGGTGGGACTGGGCTCACCTGGTCGATGGAATACCGGACGAGGTGGTCGAAAATAAGAGCGGCAGACTTGATTTCGATCAACTGCGCGCCGACGAGGAAGCTCTGCAAGTGGGCCTGAACGTCACCTACAACATCAACAGCAAGTACCCGTATAGCGAGGCAGAACTCGCCGAGTTGCAGCGGCTGCAAGACGAGTACCCAGACCAGTTCCGGGTGAACCGGCTACCCTGACGGGGAGGCAACCATGGGCAGCACATTCAACTACGTACCGATTCAGCTGACGAGGGCGTTTCGCGACGCCCAGTCCGACGACAAGTTCCATAGCTGGCTCAAAATGCAGGACGCCACGATGGGCATCGAATTCCCCATCAACGACCTCCCAGAGGCGCGGGACAGCATGTTCACCAAAGCCAGCCTCGCCCTGGCTGAAGCCAAGCTGACCGACCTCTACGACAACAACCGCACCGCGTACACCGGTGACGAGAATGTCCACCGCACAATGCGTTTCGTGTACTACATAGGTGAAACCTTCCGCCGGGCCTTCGAAGGAACCTGGGTCGCAATCCCCCCTCAAGACAACACTTCCAAACAAGACACTCCGCTGCCGGGCATCGACGTTCCGTTCCGCGAAGGATTCATCCAGCCGACCCAACTCATCGGTTTCGCACTCACCCGGCGCAGCGGTAACGAGCTCACGCGCGTGTACGGCCACATGGAACGCGCCTACAACAAATGGCAAGAAGCAGGGCGCCCAGAGCGCACCTTCCGCGGAACGCTGCGCGAAGACGACTAGCAGCCCCATCGACTGTGGGCGAATGCCCCTCGGCTGAATTGCCAGACGGGCCATACAACCGTGGTGTGGTCACCGCCGACACGATCTACGACCTCGTCAACGGCCCCACAAGGGTGTGATCGCGTTTGCGTGCGGGCTCATAGGCCTTATCGCGCAGCAACGCGACACGCTCGAACGCCGAAAGCGCGAGACACGCCGGGACATTTTTCGTCCACAGGAGCATACGGCGGTTACCAGCAACAACATCGAATTACACACATGTTATTCACAGTCTCAAGTCAGCCGCCGAGTTAGTTATCCGCAAATGTTCCACAGCGTTGTCCACAGGGAGGCTGTCGAATAGCGGATGGCGTGCGTAGCCTTCGGTCCAGATCGGATACCCCGGTCTACGAAGAGAACTGGCTCGTACCGCTGGCCGGCTGTCCGAGGCGACAGAGCAGTCCCTTTCGTTCTCCAAAAACTCGAAGGGCAAAAGTGAGCTTAGAACCGACACCCAGGTCCCAACCGCCAGTCTCCGCGGGTCCATTCGAAACTTATCTCGCACTTTTGACTGCGCTGGGCATTGGCGCGGTCGCTGCGTATTTCACGGACTGGCAGACGGCCTTTACGGTCTTTCTCAGCGTCGTCTCGTTGCTCACGCCGCGGCCGCAAAGGCCTTGAAAGTCACAGGGTCAGCGTGAGGACGACGCAACCGTTGGCCTGCGGTGAGTGGCATGGCGCGGACCTGCACCTTAGTTCGAGCCGATGGCCACCTCGTTACTTCCCTTGGCCTGGCAGGCCGCCACGGAAGACGCGAATTGGGAGCCCGTACATCGCGGTGCGGAGCTGCTCTCCCAGTCTCACACGCAGACGAGCAGTCGCCCAGTAAACAAGCATGCCGAACGTCTTCTGTGCGTGAAAGCCCTGTGCTACAAGCTGTTCCATCAGATCGCTGCGCTCCGTGTCCGATAGCTCGTCCCAAAACCGCTGCATCAACTGCCGAACGCCATCTTCTTGGTTCAGCAACGCGTAGATGTCTTTTGAGTGGTCGGGCACCCGCTCATGGAGCCATGATCGGGCGCATGCAGGACCAACTCCCCGCCGGACTGCAGCCGACCGCCACGTGGATCTTGCTCCGGAACTGGCCGGACCGGAGTTTCAGCGCTCCGATCTGCCACGATGGTCGAGTCCGCAAATTCCCTGGCAGGCCGGTCGACAGCGCCGTCCCAAGCTTGGCATTTCTCACAGATCATCGTCCCGGCAGGAAGCCGTGGATCCTGACGGAACCCGCACGATCCGCAGAACAATCGGCCCGGCACTTCCACGCTGGGCGAGGAGAACACGCCGCCGACCGCCGACCCTGCCCACCTCGCTGCCGCACCGGCCCACTCCAGCGGATTCCAAGCCATCGCACCCCCATCCTGCGCACGCGCAGCGATATAGCGGGAACGTACCGCAGTACCTCGACACTGGTGTGCACGCTGTGGAATATGCCGCCGACTTCCGACGTGAGGACGCCGCGCACGCCGCGCTGACGGAATTACGACAGCATCATCTTCGGGCTCCACCAATCAGCGATGATCTATTGATGGCCGACCTCACCCACCACGGCAATTCCGTGGCATCCGTGTTCAGTCTGATCGGCCAGAACGAGAACGATGTGACGGCGGCCCTCGGTTACGTGCTGTCCCGAAGCCCACATCTTTGTGCGGCTGTCCTGCGCCGAGTGTGGCCGGGCGGCCCCGCACCAGATGAGGCGCACCTTGCTCTCGAAGTGCGCGACGAGGGCGGACGCACGGACCTTGAGCTCCGCCTACCCGGAGCGCTTGTCATCTTCGAAGCCAAGAGCGGATGGATCGTCCCCGAGACAGCTCAGCTGCAGAGGTACGCCGGACGGATCAACCAGCAACCCAACGGCGGCGTACTGGTCACCTTGTCGCAGGCCTCCCACGAGTTGGCGAGCTCCTACGGACTCCCTGAATCCATCGGCGGTGTGCCCGTCGTGCACCTGCCCTGGAGCGACGTACTCACCGACATTGCCGATACCCGCGATGGTCGACGGGGCGCTGAACGGCAATGGCTCGACGAATTGCACGCCTATCTGAAAGTGGTGATCCGGATGCGCCAGCCCGAAGACAGCAGAACGTATTGCGTGGTTCTAAACAACGAACGCCCCGGCGGGGGAGGAGAACGGACATTCCTCGAGTACGTCATCGACGAAGGTTGCTACTTCCACCCATACGGCAGCAGCAACGGATGGCCCACGGAGGCACCGAATTTCATGGCCTTCCGCTGGAACGGACAGGTGCAACGGATCCACCGAGTCATCCACCACGAGGTCATCCCCACCCTCCGGCACCGATTCCCCGATGTCCCGGCCGACCCTGTCACCAATAGCCCCCACGCGCTGTATACGCTCGGCCCGCAGATTCCGTTCGAACCGATCTCCAATGGCAAGCCGTATCGTGCATCTCGCCTATGGGTCCTCCTCGATCAACTTTTGACAGCCCCAACGCTCGCTGCTGCCTTAGATGGAACCCGCGCACTCATGAGTTGACCGCTATCCAGGCTGCATCTGACGCCGCATGCTTCACGCTCCCCTGCCGCGCCATGAAACTCTGCTGCGCAGTGAAGCTAGATTGCAGACGCCACAGGCCGCGCCAGATGGGATCTGCGGCTGCCACACGCCGTCGAGTCCCTCTTGGATTGGCCCCACGTGCTATTCGGATGAGGCGTGGTCTGCGGCTAGCCGTTCGTCCAACAACTCGTTGACCCGGTCGATGCTCGGGAGCCGGCCGCAGTCTCGGCGCATTACAGCTCTGATAACGGCCAGCAGGCGCAACTCAGAATCGATCATCTCAATGGAGCGCATATCAGTTAGACGCAGTTGACGCCGATATGGTTCCGCCCGAACCGTCGTCGCTAGCGTCCGAGCAACGCAACCGCCACCACGCGGGCGAAGGCCGGGGTGCAAGTTCTCACGATTGACTCGCGTGCCGACTGACCTGACTGAGGGCATCACTAATGCCGACAACTAGCGTTAAGCCAGCGCACAGACAGCAATTAAAATCGGCAAGCGCCGTCTGCCTCTGACGGTTGCGTCATACGATCATTGCATGAAGCAACAAAGTAGGATTTCCGCGCTGGTCGCGGCGTTGCTTGCCACGACCCTATTACTGTTCGCCGCGCCGGCCCACGCCGATGTCGACGCATTTGTCCATGATCTGCAGTCTCTTGGGATTAGCGCCCCGGCACCGGGCCTACTCGGGCAGGAGATCTGCAACGCACTAGACGACGGGAACTCGCGCAGCGATGTGGCATCCACACTCGCAAACGAATCGGTTCAAGGTCAAGGCACCGAAAACGGGATGACGCTGAGTGACGCCGAGCAGGTTGTACGCTACGCGGTCACCGACATGTGCCCCAACGACTGATGGCCTCCATCAAAGCCGGCTTCGTCGGCATCATGTGCCGCGATTATCGGCGTCCTACCTGCCAGCGTCAGCGAAGGTACCGCCGACGTCCTAGCAATTTGTTGTCGTCGTGACGGCACGGTATCGACCTCAGCGAACACACCTGGTCGGAAGCTGGCCACTCTCCTCGACATGAACGGTTTTCGTTGCCATGGTTGGAACGGTCAGCCGCAGGAGCAGCGCGAGTCTCTCAGGCGGTGGACCGAGAGGTGATCCAGCGTCTGTAGTCTTCGTTACGGAATTGATACGCCACCCCTGTGACTCTAAGCAGCCCGGCGTTTCGCGCCCACTCAAGAAATATGCGTGGTTTGGGTGCAAACGTTCCCCTGTACCGGAACAGAAGGCAAGCAATCGCGTAACGACCGTAGGTACGGCCAAGCACAAGAACCGCGACCATCCACACAACAAACCCAGCGGGTATGGCGAAGACCGGAACATACCTAATCCAGTTGATATCACCAGACCATCGCCCGAACGCCGCCCAGGCTATGAACGGTCCCGTGAGGCATACAGCGAGGCCAGCCGCTGCTCCTCCAGCGAGCGCAAAGTTTCGATCGTCTCGTATCAATCGATCCGGGTACTGGCCCAGCGCCAGGCGCTCTCGCGAAGTGGTCCGCAGAACGACAAGAGAGCCCACCAATCCGGCCGCGATAATTCCCGCCACACAACCAGGGATTATCGGATTGGGAAAACCAGTCGAGGTCAGTCCGGCGTAGGCGCCAAAGACGAGCCCTGCTACGGCGCCCGGCACAAGGCCTCGTGGCCAGCGTCTGATACCCGGTACTTGCCACGCGAACCGCTCTGACGCTGAGGTGGACGAGCCCAATAATCCAGCGAGTAACGCTGTGAATCCTCCCAGGTAAAGAAAACCTGAAATAGGAGCTGTCAACGTGGCTGTTTGCCAGCCGGCAACTAACATACTCAGCTTGATGAGTGGCAACATGATGCACGCCACGCCAATTATGGCAATGACGCCCGCTGCTAGACCATAGAGCGCACGGCATAGAGTGGCGCCAGCAAGCGTCCACACTTGGTCCAGTCGAATCTCGTTGCCCCCGAGGCCATCTTTGGTTTGCTGATCGAAATGTTCCGCTAGAGAACCCAGCCACGCGTGAACTTGTAGTTCGGTGTAAGTGGCAGTGTCTCCATCATCCGATGACGTGCCACGGATCGCGGCCGGGATTTGCGCTCTGAGTAGATAGTTGCGAACTTCAGCTTCGGATTCACAGGCGGCCAGCTCGGAGGCCGGTTCTTCGGCCGGGGCTCGGTGACGCAATGAATCAACGGCAAGGCCAAGCAGCCAAGGCGATTGGAGCGCCGTTGCAAGTGGGCCGTCCGGGCGGTTGAAAATCTGATCAGTTACCGGCGACCAGTCCTGTGCCGGAAGCCCCAGTTGTTCGAGGCAATTGAATAAGTGGAGGCTTACCTCCGTGACCGATAGTGGAGGGAGTGTCAGCACTAGCGCACCGTCCAGTCCCGTTCCTCCCGCCGGCTGGGTTCGGATCTCCTCGTACAGTTGGCCGCAAATAACGACGACTGGTCGGCCATCCCACGGTTTGCCATTGAGTTGCTGCAGTGCAGACGCAGCTCTCTCTACGACGACGTCGCGCGCACCCATCTCATCAAGGCCGTCAAGCAGAGGAAGAATCCAACCTTTGGAAACTAGGGCTCGTGTCACACGACGGTGCAGTGAATAGTCGGTCGATAGGCAGCCTGCGAGCCAATCGGAGAATTTGCTTTGACCGTCCCAACCGGCCGCATTAACCCGGACGGGAATGGGCGCTCGGTTCTCGGTACGGCCCTGCGGGCCACCATGATTGAGTTGGTCGAGGACAAGGTGGATGGCCAGGACGGTTTTGCCAGACCCGGTCCGGCCAGATATAACAAGTCGTTCGGGTGGCCCTACCTGGCGATAAACCGAGCCGACGGCTGAAAGAGATTCGGCCTCGCGAGTTGGGCCGGATAGGAAACGCGACGTGTATTGGTAGTCCTTGTCTAGGACCCAGCCGGGCCCTGCCCGAAGCTGATCGAGGAGGCCTTTCTCGCGCTGCTCGACTGACCGGCGCAGCTCGTTGGCAGTGGTGCTGAGCTCCGCGTGGGACGTCGAGGGACGGAAGAATCGGATCACAGCCAGCAGCGCCTTCAGCAGGAAAGCTAGTGCGCGAGCCAAGAGGGCTTCAGATGCCACCGGCCAATATTGCCATTGGACGCCAGCGCTCGCTATGGCTTCTCCGAACAGAGATTTCAGTTCATCGCCGCCGACTTGTCAGCGGCCAGCGGTGACCAGAATTCACTGAATCGCGACTGGCACAACCCTACGAGGGGCCGCTGTCAGTCAGTGCGCCAGGCTCTTGCGACCGCGCCGTACGTCGCTGTTATCGGTGGAGAACTGGCGGTGTGTCCCACGGCTCAACCACGCTGCTGCCACCGACGTTATCCGCACAGTCGGTGACCGCGAGCTGTCAGGTGAAACGTCAGCACTGTTTCCAGTTCTTCGAATACGATCTGCGGAATGCACAATTACGATTTCAACGACACCACGCGGTTCGTCAAAGTGTTAAATCTTGTTGTGCCCTGGGCACATTCGTATGCAGACATGCAGCCTGGAAAGACCGACCGCGAGCGCCGTGAGAACTACCGCAGGGCCGCGACCAACGGGACTGAGGCCGTGCTCGCTGTCCGTGATGTCCTGTGGTGGGGCTTTCGCATCGGAGTCCAGAAGGCTGGGAGGCCCCTGGACGTAGACAACGTCGCTAAAACAATCATCGACTCGTTCTGTAGCTGGCAGATCGCGAAGGACCAATCCCCGTTCGCTCAGCTGGGGCTGTACCCGAATGACACTTTCGACCACGTACGCGTTCTCCAGGTGGTCGGCGAACGTGGCCCGACGGATCGGACGCATATCGAAATCTTCGCGTGTGTGGCCTGAAGTGCTGTCGACGCAATGCGTATTCAGCGGGTTCAGTCCCGGCTCGCCCAGTGAATCGCAGCCTTCACTTCAGGCGATCACGGGCCGGATACCAGCAGCCTTGAGTCTCAACGCTGCTGGTCGATCGTCATCCAGAGCAGAACGTCCAGGATCCGCAGGTTGGAGACCGCGGTGGGCACGTTCGTCGCTTGAGCACGTACCTCGGTCAACCACGTCCACGCCGCATGCTTGTCGGCGACGAGTACTCCTTGAAACTGTCTCCAGTAATCCGAGGTGTCGAGGCCGGTGGCTTGCTCGATGAAGCTGTCCCAGATCGGGATCAGACGTGGACGCTTCGCGGCCATTAGCTTGCTAGTCCGAGTCCTGCCCATGCCGTCGTTGCCACGGCGAAGGACTCGCCACAGCTTGCTGGCTGCCGAACCGGCGACAAGTTCGTCTGAGTCGACGTCGACGATGTCGCGATCGGCGGGGATCTGTTTCAGCAGCTTGGTGATTTCTCTCGCGTCCTTACCGAGCAGACGGATCGCCGCTTGCGCTGGAATGTCGACGCTGAGCATGGACGCGGCCGTAAAGTCGGCGGGACCAATCGAATCAAGATCTTCGTTGAGCGCCACCATCGCCTCGAACTGCGACCCAGAATATGACGGCACGCCTGCACCATCTGTGTCGTAGTAACGCTGCAGCAGCTCCGCAGCCTTGTCCGTTTGTCGATCCGTAACGAGTGCGGGCCACCGTTGCCGCCATTCCACGTACTGAGGGGACGACATTGCTGGCTCTTTCGGTCGGCTGCACACTGACCAGCAGCATGTAACCATGGGTCGCCAACATTCACCGCGCATTTCTGGCTTCAGCCTCTTCTTCATTGGGTGACGTTGACCCTGCTCCCCTCAGGACTGTCGACGGTAAGCAACGAAAATCGGTCGTCGACACATGTGGCACTGAATTTCATGGCCTCCGATGGGTTGGCAGGGTGCAACGGACCCTCCGAGTCATAGACCGCGAGGTCATCCCACGCTGCGGCACCGATTCCCCGACGTCGCGCCCGACCCCGCCACCAACGGTCCCCACGCGGTCTACGCGCTCGGCCTGACCGTCCGAACCGATCCCCAACGGTAAGCAGTATCGTGCATCTCGCCTACGGGACCTCCTTGATCAACTTTTGACAGCCTCGACGCTCGCTGCCGCCTGAGATGGAACCCGCACACTCGTGATTTGACCGCTATCCAAGCTGCATCTGCCGCCGCACACTTCGCGCTCGCCCTGCCTGGCCCTGAAACTCTGCTACTCAGTGAAACCAGATTGCACACGCCGGCGGCCGCGGGTATGGGATCTGCGGTTGCCGCACGTCGTCGGGTTCCGCTTGGATTGACTCCACGTGCTATTGGGATGAGGCGTGGTCCGCGGCTAGCCGTTCGACCAACAACTCGTCGGCCCGGCCGATGCTCGGGAGCCGACGCCGTCTTGGCGCATTACAGCTCGTATCACTGTTAGCAGGCTCAACTCAGAATCGATCACCTCAATGGAGCGCATGTCGATTAGACGCTGCCGGCGCGGTGGTGGTTCCACCCGAACCGCCGCCGACCAAACACCGTCTATTCGGTCCCTCGTAGATCGTGATTTGGCAAGCTGTACACGCAAATAGTCGTCATCGTTGGCTACGGGAGGTGATGGAGTGGGCGATGCGGAGCGTCTTGAGGCGGACCTGTGGCAGGGTATCGAGGAATCCAAGCGGCTCGGCTACAACCCGACCCGCTTCATCCAGATGGTGAAGCAGCACGGGGCTGTCGAAGCCACTCGGATGGTCGTGGATACTCGCTACCCCGCAGAGGGGTTCGTCAAGCTGGCGTGGGACGTCGAGCCTCGCCGTCCGGATCTGACCAGCGAGCAACTGGTGCTCAACTACCCCGAACTGTTCAGCGAAGATGTTGTCAGGAAAGCACGGAATAGGTTGGGCTACAAATGACTTGGATGACCATCCACGCGAAATGATGGCGATCAGGAGATGGCGAGTTGGGCACAGATATGGCGCGCAGTCCGAGCGCTGCCGGACCGACTAGCTGGGAGCCCGGTACAAGGTGAACAAAGCAGAGCTCGTCGACGAGCTCGCACGCAGGCTGGGCACAGACCGTCAATACGCGGCCGCCGTTGTAGACACCACCGTTGACACGATCATGCGCGCGGTGCACGGAGGTGATCACGTCACCATCGCGGGATTCGGCGTCTTCGACCAGCGCCGCCGAAAGGCCCGCGTTATGCGCAACCCGCGGACCGGGGAATTTGCCAGAAGCGGAGCCGTCGCCGTCCCGGTGTTCCGCCCTGGCCCACAGTTCAAAGCCATAGTGTCTGGGGCCCAATCTCTTCCACGAACAGCCCAAGTCCCCCGACATGGCGGAGGCGACGGACGCCGGCGCCAGGATGCAAACACAGCGGCCGGACCGACGAGTACATCGACAGCCACCGGACGCAGCACTTCATTGGAAGTCGTCGCCGTGGACACCGCCCATCCAGAGCAGGCCCTCGTCACCGAAGCCACTGAGGTAAAGCAGACAGTGAGCGGGCCTGCTGTCCAGAAGGAAGCGCGATTAACGGAACGCTTTCAGCAGTATCTGGAGGCTCATGGTCGCCAGGTGATGCGGTACCGAATCACGCCGGCCGGGGTCTCCTCGCTCTACAGCGATCTGGCGGATACTACCGAAAACATCTTGTATGAGGCCAAAGGAACGGCCGACCGCATGAGTGTCCGCCTCGCACTCGGTCAAATCCTCGATTATGGCCGGTACGTTGAGGGTTCGCGGCTCGCGGTGCTCTTGCCTGAGGCACCGACGGACGACCTGGTCGGACTGCTAGAGCAGCACGGCATCGGCTGCGTAGTCGAGACGACACCGCGGAACTTCCTCGATCTGACGGCGCTCCAACGCTGTCCCCACCCAGGTGACGACGGCTAACTCCGAATCTGCGGTCATTGCTCGGGCCCAGTTGTCCGACATAGTTCGCGGCTATCGGCCAGTCCGTCGTTGCCGATAGCGGGCCTGTTGAATCCCCTAGAACCGGTGCGTTGTTCGGCTAGGTTTCTCGTCGTGCGAATGAACAAAGTCTATCTGGCCGACGACGGTGGACAGTTTAAGTCTGAAAATGAGTTCGGAATCGGCCGGTTCACAGTCCTGTTCGGAAAGAACAACGCCGGCAAGACCAGCATCCTCGACTTCATCTACCTAATGCTCGCCACCCACGCCCCCAGGGCCGGCGAAGCGTGGCTGCGCGGATATGACAGCACTGCTTCAGCGGGCGAGCAGATCGGAGCGTGCCTTGGAGCGATCTACGTGGAACTCGATTCGGACTTCGAATTTGATCGCGATGTTCTCGACTCATTTCCGCACTGGGAGCCTGTCGAGGAGGACGCGGTCCGGTTTGGCCCCCTGCCGCCTCGACAGGTCTGCTACGGAAGTGCTGACCGAAGCCGCACGGAGTTGTGGTTCACCGACCTCAGCGAGTTCTACCAGGGCATCTTTCGGGAGATCCTTGATGCTCCCGGTAACGGGCCTGGCCCCGACTATGAATTAGACGAGCAGCAGCGCTCCTCTGCCGGTCCCTTTCCGAAGCCGCTCCTCTTAGGTTGGGAGTTTCACGAGATCGACACGTGGGTGACCGCGGCGATCGCCAAGCTAACTGGGGATAAGAAGTACCGGGAATTCAATACCCCGCTTGAGCGCATCGCTTCGGACGAAGACTCCGACGATGACGGTGATGATGACCTTCCGACGTTTCGACTCCGCCCCGCGGTGAAACGCGCTGTCGAGCAACTCGCATCGTTGGCAACCAACCTCCTGCCGGACTTCCTCGACGGCGAGATTGGAGCCACCTTCTCAATGCCGGAGGGGTGGGATGACCATCCGCGGGTACGGCTGTACTACCGCCCCAGAGGGGCGCGCGGGCGGAGCCTGGCAGATTTCGGCAGAGGAGCTTCTCGTTGGATGGGTATCGCGGTGCAACTGGCGCTACGCATCATGGAGGGCGACACCGAGACGACTTCTCTCGATTCGGTCGGATCCGGGAAATTCTCCGGCCATGTGCTGTTTATCGACGAACCCGAGGCCCACCTGCATCACTCCGCGGTGGCCAGCATCGTCCGATGGTGTCACCGCATGGTCGGAAGAGGCTTCAACCTCCTCGCGGCGTCACACCACGAGGAGTTTCTGCGCGCCTCCGGCGAGGACGTCACCTACGTCAAAGTCACGAAAGATGGATCGTCGTCGATCGCCCGAACCATCACGACGGCCGCCACTTCAACACTGCAGGAGTTGGCCGATGAGGTTGGCATGCATCCGGCCGCGGCGCTCTCCCTGCACCGGGCGATCCTGTTCGTCGAGGGACCTCTCGACGTGGCTGTCCTGGATGAATACGCCGGAGGGCGCCTCGACGCCGCGGGTGTGAGCATCATTCCGATTCACGGCACAAAGAACCTCGAAGGCCTTATCGACGGCGAATTCACCGCACGGCTGGGGATCAAGACCGGTGTCCTGACCGACAACACCAACGTCGCGACGCTATGGGACCGCAGTAACAGAAAACGTTCCTCAGAAGAGATCAAGCTCGTCAGGCTCATCACACGGTTCGAAGACCAAGGCCGACCGCTACCAACGCTTTTCGGCGTCGCTGAGGACGATCTGCTGTTCGCCCTTCCGGTGGATTCGATACGGAAATTCCTGAACGGCCCATTTCCGGAATGGCGGACGCTGGTCGACGAGTGCCGCGCAGCGGACGGACTCGGCCCGTCGGACTCAGCGGACTGGAAGACCTATGCTCTCGAACACTACCGACTACCACTCAACACCACTGATGGCGTGCGGCGAATCGTCCGCGCGCTGGACCTGGCCGGTGTCGAGTTAGCGAGCATCCGCACGGTGGTCGACGAAATCATCGCGTGGGCCCACGACGCGTAGCCAGCGTCGTCGTACCCAGGCAGCGTCCCGACACAGCCACCCCGCCCGACGCCGACAGGACGATGGTTGACGTATGCCCCGATTATCGGTAGGGCAATACCGCGCTTCCCGCCCTGCAGAACGACAATGCCCAAGCCGATGATCAGCTGTCCGATCCACTACTTCTTGAGAGTGTTCCGCGAATACCTGAGAGTGATCCGGATTCGGCGGATTTTCCATGACCGTCTGAGAGTGCGGCGTCCTCCGGGATGCCGGTGGTGGTGCCCTCAGGTTCTAGACGACCTCTGTCGGCGGCGTCTTGTCGGAGGCATGTGCGACTCTGATGCCGTTCGGCCAACGACCGGTAATCGGATCGTCAGACACAGGGGGCCGATGACATGGCAACATGGTTCGCGGTGAGGGGGCGCGTTTGATGGACAACGCTCGAAGCGGACGGCTGGGACCGCAGAGGCCACACGACTATTTCTACAGCGTTCCCGACCACACCGACACGCTTCCCGACTACACCACGCGGGCCCGCGAGACCGGAGAGCGCATCGCTGTCACCCGACCGCTGGCGCACAACGGCCGGGTGTTCTGGAAGCTCACCGACGCCGACAGTGAAGCACTCGCCTGGCTCGCATTCACCCGGCCAGATGCGCGTTCGGCGCTGGCCAGGCGGAAGGTGTGGACACTGATCCCGCACCTGCAGGAATTCTTGGCTAACTGGTTCGTGAGCGTCGACCACGAGCGCACCGATCAGCGCCAGTGGATGCACACAAACATCGACATTGATGAGGCGCGCGAACTGGCACTCCTGGTGCCGCAACCGCAAGCCGAGGACATCAAGCGGATCACCCGACCCGAAGCGGTCCTGACCATCGACGACATCGATCGGCTCAAAGTGACGACGGTACTTGGCAGGGGAACGGCTCAAGCATTGAAGACTCGGCGATGACTGACATCAAAAAAGGGGAATTCCACGCCTGGGCGTACGACGATCTGCTCACCAACACCACCCGTGGCGTGCTGGCCGAGTACATCGTGGCGACAGCACTCGGCATTGATGAGGTGAAGCGCGTCGAATGGCACAGTCACGACCTCGACGTCGACGTCGACGGTGTCAAGGTCGGGGTGGAAGTGAAATCGGCTGCCTACGTGCAATCGTGGCAGCAGACCCGACCCTCGGTGATCGAGTTCGGCATCGGTCCGGCAAAGGGGTGGGACGCCCACACCAACACCTATGCGCCAAGTGCGAAGCGAAGCGCCGAAGTGTACGTCTTCTGCCTGCTGAACGGCTCGATTGGCGAACCGGTCGATCCGCTCGACGTCAGGCAATGGACGTTCTATGTGATGCCCACGACCGAACTTAACCGAAAAGTTCCGGAGCAGAAGAAGATTCGGCTCGGACCGCTGCTAGCCCTCGGTCCAACGCAGTGTTCCTTCGACGAACTCAAGACCGCCATCCATGCGGCCGCAGAGTTGAACGGGCTCTCGGGCGGAGCGTAGCTGGCGAGCTACAGCCTATGTGCGCTAGGCGCCCCGGTCCATGAACGCGTGCAGCAAATTTCGCCGACGATGGGGACGCGCATCGAGCGCTTGCTCGGTCCCTAATCGGGCCAACCAGGAGGCGGCCCAGGGTCATGCACGAGTGGCGACGGCTTAGGAAACGGATCTCGTCCGAAGCGCCAATCGCCCCCTGTGGGCCCCGCGAGTGACCGAGCGCATGCCGTCTATGCCCTCGGGCCGCGGATCCCGCCATTCGAGCCGATACCTAACGGGCAGGGCATCTATCCGTCGGCTCGGTTGTGGGTGCTTCTCGACCAATTGCAGACCGCAGGGACGCTCAGGGAGGCGCTCGCCAATACCCGTGTTCTGCAGGAGAACTGGCCTGACTAGGCAACCTCCCTCTTTCGAGAGTCCGATGCCAGGGGTCTGAATGGTCAGATGAAGCAGCATCGGCCTAACAGGTGCTCGCCGCGCGGCCATCGAAGTTCAAGAATGAACACGATCGTCCTCGTGCCGGCCGATACATCCGATCAGCGCACACACCGCAGTGAAATACGCGGTGGATCGTTCCGCAGCGGCACGCTTGGCTCCCGACCTGGTACTTGCCGGGGTCTAGTGAGTGTCCGTTGCGGCAGCAAGCCGGCGGCCCAGACTCCACGCAGCCGCGCCGCGTAGGCCGCAAACTGGCTATCGTTCATATGTTGAATTGTCCTCCTGTGCCGCTAGACGGACCAAGGCTTACCCCGTCTCCCAATGTTCAGGATCGGATAGGAGCCCCCTTGCCAGATGGCCCTGACTAGGCGGGTGGACCGCGGCCAATAATCGGGCGGATCCAGACTGACGCATTTGCGGAACGCGGTGCTAGTCACTATGAGACTATCGGTTTGACAACCGGATCCGCCGGATGTCAGGACCTCCTTCAGGCGCATTTTTCGGGGGTGCAAAGCCATGGCAAAGGCGAGCTCAAAGCGCACGCTCACACTCATAGTCGCCGCCGAGGACGCCAGTACGTCGCAACTGCGGCCCGGCGAATCAGTAGAACACGGATTCAAGGACTGGGCACTTGGCAAGGCGGCGGCGAAGAAAGATGTAAATCTCGACGATGTTAAGTCCCAGCTTGGCGTAATTCAGGGTCAGCTCGACTCCCTCCTAGACGATCTTCCAAATCCGAAGCGGGGACCTTTCTCGCTCGATGAAGTTGAGGTTGGCCTGTCGATTACCGCCGAGGGCAGCGTAGGGATCGTGACAGTCGGCGGGGAGGTCTCTCTCACCTTAAAATTCGTTCGCAATGAGTAGCTCATGTCCGCCGTAAGAGAGCCACCTCGTCCCCATCGACCAACGCTTCGCGGACTACTATTCGGAAGCCGTGAAAGTCGCAATACTTTACTGGCAATGACCTTAGAAAACTGGATGACGGTAGTTCGGCGCCAAAGCCTCGCTCCAGGGTTTGGCATAGTCAGCGGATACAACGATGACCACCTGCGAACCTCGATTCCAGACTTTGATCCACCGGTTGAAATTCTCCCATCGGAACACCCCGATCGCGGTATTAGCCGGTACCCGATTAAGGACGGGACGAGCGGAGAACGTCTGCGGGTCTCACTGTGGGCAGTGGCTTTGGCGACGTCGCCCAAACGGTGGTCCCTAGACCAGAGACGAGTCAAACCACTCTTTAGTATGGTTGGTTTGGTCTGGATAAAATGCGAAGGCGACCATTTTCACGGTCTCAAGCTAGCGCTAATCAACTATTACTCGCCAGGCAAACTTCCCTTTGCCCCAACCCGCCAGAAGATTCTCATCGGCGGTGCGATGTTCCCTATCGTTGCGCGCCCATGGATTCCCCAGCCGCATTCCGGCTCCCGTATTCATGACGGCCACTGCTGGGTGGACTTGAGAGGTTCGGAGGGGGCGGGCGTTCTCACCGCAAGACATGTCATTAAACCGGCTGACGCGGCCCTAGGCGCAACCGTGCGGACGGACAGCCAGCGCAAGGAAGTGACCGGCAAACTGTTGCGAACGAGCCAGAAGCTCGACGTGGCAATCGTACAAGTTAACGACTCATCGAGGAGCGCAACACCGTTTGATTATTCTGACACTATCGGCTTTAAGCGAGTTCGCTACCTCACCGGACACGAAGACGTTGACGCTGATATAACAGGGTTTATGGGTTTTCGCGACGCCTTCTATTTTAGAAGCTATGACGAAAAGGAACCCCTACGTGCGGCCAACATGCTGTTAAGTAGGCCACTTGACTTTGGAGACTCTGGCTGTCTAATTGTGGATATTGAAGGTGAACATTACGGTCACATTCATCCTTATCTCATCTACCAGGGCTCCAACAACTTGGGTCGAGGCGAAGAGGGCTACGGCCTCTTTATAGCTCAGGCCGCCCACATGTGGGGGTTCCAGACTTGCCACAATGAGGCCGAAAATTAAAGGTGTGAGCAGGGCGAGTGCGCGTTGCAGCGCTTGGCTAGAAGTTCCACCAATACGTTGATCCGTAGATGTTGTAGCCGAGGGCTGTGGAGCCGAGAGAGGTCCACATGTCCTTGCGGGGATCACCCCCGTACTTTGACGTGTCGGCGAGCTTTGAGTAGACGTCTGCGGTGATGTAGGTCAGGTAGTCCGTGGACAGTGCGGCCATTTTGGCGGCGTTCCGACCCAAACGAGGTTGTTGCTGCCTCGGATTCCGATCCGCGCTATGAACAGGTCGGAGGTGTCGATGCCGACACGTTGTTTGAGGTCGAACGTGTTCTCGAGGTATTGCTTCTTGATGGCGGGCCGGAGTATTTCGATCACGGCGTAGTTGATTCTGAGCCCACATTTGGCCGCGTTTGTGTTCTTGGAGTCGCCGATGAAGACGGCCATGATGCGGTCGCCGTCGTAGGCCGTGATGACACCGCCTTCGTTACGGATGATCCGGGCGGCGCAGTAGAGGTAATACCAAGTCCCACAGCGGCTTATCGGTCTCGTACCGCCCGGCGACGTTCACCTGGTCCCACTACTGCTTCCAGGCTGCATAACCAGGCAGGTCATCGGGATCGGAGCTGTAGTCCAGTGGATCAAGCCCATCGGAATGCTGCGGGCGGATCATGTAGAAGGGTGCTAGCCGTCCGGTGTGGCGGTGGTACGCCACCACGTTGATCTTGAGCTCGCTTGGCATGTCGCTGCGCATCTGTACGCGGCCCAGAAGCTGCCACTCGTCCAGGTCGGGCACCTGCAGGCCTGTTGCCCTCGGTCAGGGTGATGGCCATCCGTCCATCGGACTGCACGTGAGCGCTCACCTGGTCGGGGCTGCTGGGGCCGTAGCCGGGCGCAGTGGCGGGGTGGGCTAGCTAGCCGTTCAATCGCCCGCCAGAACCGAGCATGGGTCCGGGTTATCGGTGCCGATCTCCAGCGGTACTCTGTTCGTCGGTAGACGCTCAAGCTGATGACAGGCCACTCGTGCTCAGCACGGCCTGACGTCTATTGAATGAGCCCTACGCTGGGGGTCGGAGAAAGTCGTTGAATAGGGGTGCGACGCGGTTGCGTCTAGATCCGTCGTTAGCTGGTTCCGTCGCACCAATCGCCACCCCCATCCGTCGTTGCCACTCGACGGGGGTCCGAGTTATAGGCTTGTGCCGCCGTTCATCAAGGGCGTCGGATAGTTCAGCCCGCCTGGCGGGAACCGACCACTGGCTCACCCCCACCTTTGGGACGACACGGCCGCCGCGCCTGCACTTTTCATGCGGACGGTTCCCAGGGTTTACTGGAATCTGTCATCGTCGGCCGTGGCGCAGCGGTTGTGTTGACCTCGCCTACCGAGCTGCGCAGGTTAGCTAGGGAGACATATGACTCCGGACGGTTCTGGACAGGTGATCTTGCGGAGAGCCTCGATCGTAGAACTCCAAGCCGCCGTCGCAGGGGGCGAGGCATTCACCCAATTGACGGGCCTAGATGCACCCGCTGGATGGCCCGAGAAGTCAGCCATGTTCGAGTACGCAATCGAACAACTTTTACTTCGTCCACACGAAATGGACTGGTGGGTCTATCTCTTCATCGACGAGTCGGGGCAGCTCGTCGGTTCCGGCGGATACCACGGCC
The DNA here is from genome assembly GCF_058270075.1 of Mycobacterium shunyiense. Lineage (NCBI taxonomy): Bacteria > Bacillati > Actinomycetota > Actinomycetes > Mycobacteriales > Mycobacteriaceae > Mycobacterium > Mycobacterium shunyiense. Next base: position 333,289 of record NZ_JBZDPU010000014.1, read on the forward strand.
CTCCCGTCGATGGAGCTGTCGAAATTGGATACGAGATCGCGGGCGACCTACAGGGGCGCGGACTTGGCACGGCCGCCGTGGTCGAGCTCGTCAACAAGGCATTCGAAAGCGGCAATATTGTCACAGTGGTTGCAAAGACCGAAGTCAAGACCAATCCGTCGGTGAAGATTCTCAAGGGCAGGGGATTCCGCTGCCTTGGAACGTTTTACGACGAAGGTTATAACGAGAACCAACTAGAGTGGCGGCTGGATCGTACTTAGCTGGTCCGCCGGGCGGACTGCCCAAGCATCCGGCAGGTGCCAGCGTTCAGAGTGATTCCGATTCGCCCAATTTCTGGCTATGACGGTGGCCTTTGGCTGTTCACAAGCGGACCGTCCGACCACGTGAACCGCTTGCTTTTTTGAGTCTCCCAGAATGCCGGAGTGCCCTTGTAGCGAACGTTGATACGTCGGGCGATCACGAAGGCGCCAGAAAGAGTGTGGCCGGCCTTAGTCAAAGAGTATGCGGCACTATTGATTCGCGCGCCGGTCGTATCCACGTCGTCAACCAGTAGAACACGTCGCGGCTGCGAATCTATGGCGAGGAATCCGTCTTGTGACGGATGGTTGAAGCCGAGTTCGCCCGGTCCGCGAATCAGCAGTGTCTCAACCGGAACGGTCAGCGGAAGGTCCTTGAGAACCGATTCCATTGGATGCGGCGCGGGTCTGCTAGAGGACGGCACGACGGTAATCACATCAACGGCACAGCGGTCCAAGATCCTGGCGCCGTTCTCGTAGAAATACCGAGCTATAAGGGCTTTCACTACGTCGACGTACTCTGGGATGAATGGTTCGCTCTCGTCAAGACGACCCTTATAGCAAGTGAGCCACTCTCGCAGCTGGGACGGCTTCTCGTAGAGAGAGATCATGTCCAACGGTACGGCGGGCGTGCCCAGCTTCTGGAAGTTCTGATTGCAGTTCCAACATTCGCCGGTTTCCCAGTTGGTCCATGTCCGACACCGCCAACAGGTTTCCGCTTGACCGTCGACGGGAACGGCTACGAGTTCAGGGATTGCCGTTTCAGAGAGCTCCCACAGGTGCGGGTCAACGTTTTCGATCAGTGGTCGATCTCCTTTATCGCGAGGCGAACATCATCAACGTCAGTTATGAACGCGGCTTCGCCAGCGTCCGCGAGTTTTTGTGCCCACTGCTGACGCTCTAGCCCGGGTGCCCACATGAGCACGGCGCGACCGTAGTCCATGGCGTGCCTGATCTCGTTGCGACTTCCGCTGCGGTACTCGCCTGCCATGATGATGCTGATGTCGCTCAGACCCGCGATCACGGCATTGCGACGTAGGAACGATGTACTTGTTCTCGGCGCAAACGGTGCAAATTGTGAGACGACTGCTCCCGTCGCTCGGATTCGCTGTGCGAGATCAAGGTTTTGCTCGGGGTAAATGCGCGTGATTCCAGTACCCATGACAGCGACTGTGCGGCCGCCAACGTCAAGAGCGCCCTCATGCGCAGCAGCATCAACGCCGAGGGCAAGGCCGGAAACAATAGTTGCCGAGGCAGCAAGATCTGCAGCCAATTGGCGGGTTTCTGTGAGTATCTCGTTGTTGGCAGCGCGGCTCCCGATGATGGCGATCGACGCTCGTTCTCTGCTGTCGTCGAGCGAAGCCGACGAAAAAAGTAGCGGCGGAGCATCCCAGCACTCTGCGAGCCTCGGCGGGTACGTCGGCGCGTCCGGTAGGTTCCCCGCAAGGATCGGGAACGCGATTTCGCTGATAATGAGGTGGTCAACCTGCTTGTGCCAGTGATCAATTCGCGCTGGGTCAAGGTTGGCTCGCAAGTACCCCACAAGTTCAGATTCGTGAGACTGTGCGTGGGGATCAATCAAGGCGTGGAACTGGTCGGGATCACGGAGAATCCCAGTTAGATCGCTGGGCTGGGCTGGAAGCAACTCCAGCGCGGCCATGACGATCGCAACTTGCCGCACATACTCCTGCTCCATGCGCGCAACTTTACGAGGGTGCTGTGACATCTGAATCACGGCACGCTCGGGGCTTTGTACATAGCCTGCTCAAGCAGCTTTTTCGCTGCACGTCCGGCGATGCCCGGATCGCTGTCATTGAGCAGCTCCCAGGTCGCTTTGTCGGTCGGCCGACTGCCAATGTCTGGCGGAGCGGCCAGGTTGGCTTGCCAGTAGTCACGGGCAGCACCTCCGGACCCGGCGATGGGGATCACCGCGACGCGTCGATCGTTAGCCCAACGAATCTCTTCGGCGGTGCGGCCACCGCCTCTTATAGCCACTAGTGCGCGGCAATCATCGAGGACGCCGGGAACAAGCTGCTCTCGAGTTCGATCGGTGTATATCGAGGTGCCGACCCTCTCCGGGGGCGCGTCGGGGGGCTCGCTCTTGCCGCGGAAGTGCAGCACTATATGGCTAGGGTCGTAGCTTCCTTCTTTGAGCCGGGTTCGCGCTACGTCGCGTGACGTCAGCCAACCTGCAGGGCCGCGGAGGCTGTGGATCTCCCATTGAGGCTCGTCCACAAGGGTGGATGCGACCGCAGCGCACCACGGACCGAGGATCTCTTCGTCTTGCTCGGGAGTTGGGTCTACCAATTTAGCGCTGCCAGCGATGAAGAGGCGCGGAGGGCGCGTGCGCAATGCTAGGTCTGCGAGCAGATCGGGGATTTCGCTGTGGTCCTGGATCTCGCAGACAGTCACGCCGCTGTTTTCGAGATCCATGACTCGAAGCTTGTGAATTCGCCGGTCATCGTCGGTGTCTGTAGGACCATTCGGAGGCTTCATGATCGCGATGTGGCGATCATCGGATGCTGTGCCGAGGGTTCGAGCGAGCCGTAGGAGGATCTCGATGTTGGGGTCAGAGAAGCTGAACCCCAGGAACAGCATCGTACGGCTCATGTAGGACGAGCGAAGCACTGTCCACGTACGCGGGTTGTCCAGTTCGTATCGCTCGTAGTCGGTGCGGGTGATCACCGGCGGCTGCTGCCAGGAGCCGCCCGCGCCGATACTGCCGTGCATCTTGATAATCGCCCTCTTGTGTGACGCGATCTCATGTGTCGCACCCTCGCCAGCGATGACCACCGCTTCGGGAATCGCCGTCTCTAGGAGTCGGTCGTAGTTGGTTGTCCAGATCTCCTTGATGTCGAGTTTTTGCAGGATTTGATGGCTGATGGTGGGTACCGGCGGGGTGCCCGTCATTGCAGTCAAGATGTGTGTGACAAGAGCGGCCCGTCCTCCATTAGCTGGATCGAGCGTGATGTATTCGGCGACCAGCGGCAGATCGTGATGATCAGGGATGCTGCAACGACTCTGCATCGGCGCTAAGAGCGCGCCCCAATCCGGGTAGCCAGCAGCTCGGGACAATCCGGCGCCGATGAAGACCGCGGCGTTGCCAGAAAGGATCGCTTGCCCGTACGTCTCGACGAACGCGGAATGGCTGATGGGCATATCTACATTGTGTCAAGTAATCGCTCGGTGCGAGAGCCGGCGTTCAACCGTCTCCCTCACTTGGAGCTCCGGTCGATTCGGACGCTGGGCCCGATATCGACGTACTTGCCACTGCCGAACTTGGTGGAGCGATGAATTCCGGAGTACTTCGTCGTATGCCGTCTGTTCGCTGTTGAACGCGGCCAGATCTGGGTCGCTACGATCTCGATCGCTGTTGGAGACGTACGCGAGGCGGTATCTCGGATGCAGTTGAAGGGACGCACGAACTTGTCCTTGTCGAAGGCAAGTCGCCTGAGTTTGAGAATCGTGTGCCGAGGGGCGGCGTGAGCGGCGCGATAGCCGTCAGATCAATCTCATCCGGGGCGTTGCCCGACATCCGGTGGTCGCTGCGTTCCAAAGGCGTCGTACTGCTTTTCGAGGGCGTCGCCCGCCTCCACCGCAACCGTCGTCTCTCGTTGTCCCTGTCAGCCGGAGGGTAGAGGCGGGGCGGGAGGTGTAGGCCTTATAGCGAATATGAAACGGGTCGGCCCGAACGAAAGGGGATTCAACAACGGAAGTCCCGGCCGTATCGATACACGGTCTCCCGATCACCAACCCCACCAAACATAAAGGTCACGAACCCTTTTCGAGTTCGTGACCTTTATGCCTACGGTTCGTAGAACCGCTCTCTGTGGGCGAAGGGGGACTTGAACCCCCACGTCCCGAAGGACACTGGCACCTGAAGCCAGCGCGTCTGCCATTCCGCCACTCGCCCGAATGACCGAGGCAGCGTAACACTGCGAGCGCGCCGTTCCCAAACCAGCCGATCAGCGGGCCGATCAGGCGGCCGTCAAACTGTCAGAAAACCCTTAACCTCATCTAGATCAGGTCACTGACCTGCATCGATCGGATTCTCAGAGTTCTGTTGGTCCCGCATTACGGCACCAGGCCGATACCATGCTTGTGAGCAGTGTGGCCAGAGCGACACGCGGGAGCACGGGTGGCCGTGCCGAGGCGACGTACGACAACGAGAAAAGGCGGGCGGTGACATGGGTCTGGTCGACCGCATCGAACGCAAACTCGAGTCGACCGTCGGCGATGCGTTCGCCCGGGTCTTCGGCGGCTCGATTGTGCCCCAGGAAGTAGAGACGGCGTTGTGCCGGGAAGCCGAGTCCCGAGCCCGTACGGTGGCCGGTGGACGAGTTTTGGCACCGAACGACTACGTAATTACGCTCAGTGGCACTGACTATAAGAAAGTAAGCGCCGATACTGACCTGACCTCGACCGCGTTCGCCAAACATCTGGGGGGATTCATTCGTGATCAGGGGTGGCAAACGTATGGTGATGTGGTCGTTAGATTCGAGCAATCACCGAACTTGCACACCGGACAGTTCCGCGCACATGGCGCGGTTAACCCCGATTCGACCGCTGGCGAATCCGCGCGAGCCCAAGGCGACCATGCGTTCACCGCAGAATCAGGAGAACCACCTATGACCGATAACCCGAATTACCGCGGCGGCCAGGGACAAGGGCGGCCCGGCGACGACTATTACGACGACCGTTACGGCCACCCGCAGGATGACCCCCGTGGCGGGCAGTACCCACCGGATCAAGGTGGCTATCCCCCGCAGGATCAGGGTGGCTACCCTCCGCAGCGCGGCGGTTACGGCGGCGGCGACCGCGGTGGGTACCCCGACCAGGGTGGCTACCCCGATCAAGGCGGCTACCCCGACCAGGGCGGCTACCCCCCGCAGTCCTACGAGCAGCAGCGCCCGCCCGCCGGCTACGGCGGCCAGCAAGGCGGCCAGCCGGGCGGTGGCTATGACCGCGGCTACGGCGGCCAACCGGGTGGTGGCTACGGCCAGCCCCCGCAGGCCCCCGCGGGTGGCCAACCCGGTTACGGCGGCGCCAGCGACTACGACTACGGACGTCAGGACCCCCGCCAGGGCGGCGGCTACCCGGAGCAGGGTGGCGGTTACCCCGAACAGGGCGGCTACGGCGGTGGCGGCGGACAGTCCTACGGACGCCAGGACTACGGCCAGCCGCAGGATTACGGTCGCGGCTACGCCGAGCCCCAGCAGGGCGGCGGTTACGCGGAGCCCGGCTACGGCGACGCAGCAGGCTATGGCGATCAGGGCGGCTTCGGCGGCGGCGACTACGGCGCACCGCAGGGCGGCCAGCCCGGTTACGGTGCCCAGCAGGGCGGCTACGGCGGCGGTGACTATGCCGCAGGTGGCGCTGCAGTCACGCTGCAGCTCGACGACGGCAGCGGCCGCACCTACCAGCTCCGTGAGGGCGCCAACGTGATCGGCCGCGGTCAGGACGCACAGTTCCGTCTGCCCGACACCGGGGTGTCACGCCGGCATCTCGAGATCCGGTGGGACGGCCAGGTCGCGTTGCTGTCAGATCTCAACTCCACCAACGGCACCACGGTGAACAATGCACCGGTGCAGGAGTGGCAGTTGGCCGACGGCGACGTGATCCGGCTGGGCCATTCCGAGATCATCGTGCGCGTGCATTGAGCGTCTGAGACCGGACACACCTGAGTGGCAAGCACCCCGCTTCGCCCTCACGGCGAACGCCGTCCAAGTATCGTGACGTTGCCGACGGTAGCTGAGCGATACCAGTGGGGCGGATACGGAGAGGACGTCAGATGCAGGGGTTAGTGCTGCAACTGACGCGTGTCGGATTCCTCCTGCTGCTGTGGCTGTTCATCTGGTCGGTGCTGCGCATCCTGCGGACCGATATCTATGCGCCCACGGGCGCTGTGATGGTGCGCCGGGGGTTGGCCCTCCGCGGCTCTCTGCTGCCGAGTCGGGACGGACGTCACATCGCGCGGCAATTGGTGGTCACCGAGGGCGCACTGGCCGGTACCCGCATCACATTGGGTGCCCAGCCGGTACTGATCGGCCGTGCCGACGACTCCACACTGGTGCTCACCGATGATTACGCTTCGACGCGCCACGCCCGGCTCTCGCCACGAGGTTCGGAGTGGTACGTCGAGGACCTAGGATCGACCAACGGCACATACCTTGACAGGGCGAAGGTGACAACAGCGGTAAGGGTTTCGATCGGGACGCCGGTCCGAATCGGTAAGACGGTAATCGAGTTGCGTCCGTGACGCCGCGCACGCGAGGAGCAGATCCGGCACTGCGCACGCGAGGAGCAGATCGGATACTGCGCATGCGAGGAGCACGAGAAACAACATGACCCTCGTACTCCGATATGCCGCGCGCAGTGACCGCGGGCTGGTTCGCGCCAACAACGAGGACTCGGTGTACGCCGGGGCGCGGTTGCTGGCACTGGCCGATGGCATGGGCGGCCACGCCGCAGGCGAAGTGGCCTCGCAGCTGGTCATCGCAGCGCTCGCCCACCTCGACGACGACGAACCCGGCGGCGACCTGCTGGGCAAGCTCAATACAGCCGTGGCCCAGGGCAATGCGGCGATCGCGGCACACGTCGAGGCCGACCCTGAACTCGAGGGCATGGGCACGACGCTCACCGCGATCCTGTTCGCGGGCAACCGCCTCGGCCTGCTCCACATCGGCGATTCCCGGGGATACCTGCTGCGCGATGGCGAGCTGACCCAGATCACCAAGGACGACACCTTCGTCCAGACCCTTGTCGACGAAGGTCGGATCACGGCCGAGGAGGCCCACAGCCATCCGCAGCGCTCGCTGATCATGCGGGCGCTGACCGGCCACGAGGTCGAGCCGACCCTGATCATGCGTGAGGCCAAGGCCGGCGATCGCTACCTGCTCTGCTCGGACGGTCTGTCCGATCCGGTCAGCCACGAGACCATCCACGAGGCCCTCCAGATCGAGGACGTCGCCGAGAGCGCCGACCGGTTGATCGAGCTGGCCCTGCGCGGCGGCGGACCGGACAACGTGACCGTGGTGGTCGCCGACGTCGTCGACTACGACTACGGACAGACCCAGCCGATTCTGGCCGGCGCCGTGTCCGGGGACGACGACCAGAGCGCGCCGCCGGACACCGCTGCCGGGCGGGCTTCTGCGTTCAACCCGCGCCGCAACGAGCCCAAACGAGTGGTCCCCCAGCCGGCCGAGCCGGACCGCAAGCCGCGGTCGCGACGCCGGATACTGATCGCCGCCGTACTGCTGGTGCTGGTGCTCATCTGCGGGTTGGCGATCGGGCGGCAGATCATCCGCAACAACTACTACGTCGCCGCACACGACGGCACGGTGTCGATCATGCGCGGGGTGCAGGGCTCGTTTCTGGGCATCTCCCTGCAGGAGCCGTACCGCCTGGGCTGCCTGAACGCACGCAACGAACTGTCGCTGATCGGCGTCGACGAGGACCGGAGCCGGCTCGACTGCCGCTTGATGGCGGTCGACGACCTGCGCCAGTCCGAGCGCACCTCGGTGGCGGCCGGCCTGCCCGGTGGCACGCAGGACGAGGCCATCAAGCAGATCAACGACATGGCCCACGGCTCCGTCCTGCCGGTGTGTGCGCCGCGCACCGCGCCGACGACATCGAGGCCCACCCCACCGCCCAGTCCGTCGCCGTCGCCGTCACCTGCTCCGGGTGTCGCGCCGACTCCGGCACCTGGCGCGGAGACGCCGGCACCCGAAACGCCTGCGCCTGAATCCTCGGCGCCCGGGACCGCCGTTGTGCCGGCTCCGGTCCTACCGACACAGTCCCCGACGGTCACCGCATTGCCGCCCCCACCACAAGAACCGGGGAAGAACTGCCGAGCCGTGTCATGACGACTCAACCCCAGTCGCCGGTTACCGTCATGCCGCCGCTCCCCAATCGGCGCAACGCGGAACTTCTGCTTCTGGGGTTCGCGGCCTTCATCACCACCATCGCGCTGCTGATCGTCGAGGCCAACCAGGAGCAGGGCCTGAGCTGGGACCTGGTCGGCTACGTCGTCGCCTTCATCGCCCTGATGGGCGTCGCCCACCTGGCCATCCGCCGGTTCGCGCCGTATGCCGACCCGCTGCTGCTCCCGGTCGTGGCGCTGCTCAACGGGCTGGGCCTGGTCATGATCCACCGGCTCGACCTGGCCAAGGGGGAAACCGCGACGGATGGGCTCGGTGGCACCGCGAGCCAGCAGATGACGTGGCTGCTGATCGGCGTGATCGGCTTCTCCGTCGTGGTCGCGTTGCTGACCGACCACCGCATGCTTGCCCGGTACGGGTATATCTGTGCGCTGACCGGCCTTGTGCTCCTTGTGATTCCGGCATTGCTGCCGACGAGATACTCCGAGCAGTACGGCGCCAAGATCTGGATCCAGTTCCCCGGCTTCTCGATTCAGCCCGCCGAGTTCTCCAAGATCCTGCTGCTGATCTTCTTCGCTGCGGTGCTGGTGGCCAAGCGCGATCTGTTCACCAGTGCGGGGAAACATTTCTTCGGCCTCGACCTGCCACGGCCCCGTGACCTGGCTCCCCTGCTGCTGGCCTGGGCCGCCTCGGTGGGCGTGATGGTCTTCGAAAAGGACTTGGGCACTTCCCTTCTGCTGTATGCCTCGTTCCTCGTGCTCGTCTACGTGGCTACCGAGCGCCTCAGCTGGGTGGTGATCGGGCTGACCCTCTTCGCCGCGGGAAGCGTTGTGGCATACCAGGTTTTCGGCCATGTCCGGGTGCGGGTGGAGACCTGGCTCGACCCGTTCGCCGATCCCGACGGCGCCGGCTACCAGATGGTGCAATCCCTGTTCAGCTTCGCCACCGGCGGCATCTTCGGCACCGGTCTGGGCAACGGACAACCCGGGACGGTGCCCGCCGCAGCCACCGACTTCATCATCGCCGCGATCGGCGAGGAGCTCGGATTGGTCGGGCTCGCAGGCGTTCTCATGCTCTACACGATCTTCATCATCCGTGGCATGCGCACCGCGATCGCGGTGCGTGACAGCTTCGGCAAGCTGCTGGCCGCCGGCCTGTCCGCCACCCTGGCCATCCAGCTGTTCATCGTCGTCGGAGGCGTCACCAAGCTGATTCCCCTGACCGGGCTGACCACCCCGTGGATGTCCTACGGCGGATCTTCGCTGCTGGCCAACTACATCCTGCTGGCCATCCTGGTGCGCATCTCTCACTCCGCACGGCGGCCGATCACCACCACGCCGGCGCCCAACCCCACCCCGATCGCTGCGGCCAGCACCGAGGTGATCGAGAAGGTATGAACACCTCCCTGCGCCGGGTGGCAGTCACGATCATGGTGCTGATCGTGCTGCTGTTGGCCAACGCCACGATCACCCAGGTTTTCACCGCCGACGGGCTACGTGCGGACCCGCGCAATCAGCGGGTGCTGCTCGACGAGTACTCGCGCCAGCGGGGCCAGATCACCGCAGGCGGCCAGCTGCTGGCCTATTCGAAGGCCACCGACGGCCGGTTCCGCTTCCTGCGGGTCTACCCGAACCCCGAGGTGTACGCCCCGATCACCGGCTTCTACTCGCTGGGCTATTCCAGTACCGGGCTGGAGCGGGCCGAGGACACCATCCTCAACGGCTCCGACGAGCGCCTCTTCGGCCGCCGGCTGGCCGATTTCTTCACCGGCCGCGACCCGCGCGGTGGCAATGTCGACACCACCATCAATCCGCAGGTGCAGCAGGCCGCCTGGGATGCGCTGCAGCACGGCTGCAACGACGGCCCCTGCAAGGGCTCTGTGGTGGCCCTGGAGCCCTCGACAGGCAAGATCCTTGCCATGGCGTCGTCTCCCTCCTACGACCCCAACCAACTCGCCACACACGACCTGGGCGCCCAGAGCGAGGCCTGGCAGCAGTTGCGCGACAACGAGCAGTCCCCACTTCTCAACCGCGCCATCTCGGAGACCTACCCGCCGGGCTCCACGTTCAAGGTGATCACCACCGCGGCTGCGCTTCAGGCCGGCGCCACTCCGGATACCCAGCTGACCGCGGCGCCGCGGATCCCGCTACCCGACAGCACCGCGACGCTGGAGAACTTCGGCGGATCCTCGTGCGGTCCCGGTCCCACCGCGACGCTGCGTGAGGCGTTCGCCAGATCCTGCAACACCGCGTTCGTTCAGCTGGGCCTCAACACCGGCGCCGACAAACTCAAGTCCACCGCCCAGGCGTTCGGACTCGACGAAGCCCCGCCCACCATTCCGCTACAGGTGGCCGAATCGACCACCGGGCCGATTTCGGACGCGGCGGCACTGGGTATGTCCAGCATCGGGCAGCGGGATGTCGCTTTGACACCCCTGCAAAATGCGCAGGTGGCCGCCACCATTGCGAATGACGGCATCGCCATGCGCCCGTATCTTGTGGATAGCCTAAAAGGACCCGACCTGGCCACGATCGCCACCACCGCCCCCGCCCAAGAGCGCCGGGCGGTGTCACCCCAGGTCGCAGCTACACTTACGGACTTGATGGTCGCCGCCGAGCAGGTGACTCAGCAGAAGGGAGCCATCGCCGGCGTGCAGATCGCTTCTAAGACCGGTACGGCAGAGCACGGGACGGATCCCCGTAACACTCCGCCGCATGCCTGGTACATCGCATTCGCACCGGCCAGTGACCCCAAGGTCGCGGTCTCGGTGTTGATCGAGGACGGCGGGGACCGGTTGTCGGCCACCGGCGGCGCACTCGCCGCCCCGATCGGACGTGCCACCATTTCGGCGGCACTGCGGGAGGCGTCATGAGTCACCTCGCCGGAGGCGAGAAATGAGCCCGCGCGTTGGAGTCACGCTGTCCGGGCGTTACCGGCTGCAGCGGCTGATCGCCACGGGCGGCATGGGTCAGGTCTGGGAGGCTGTCGACTCCCGGCTGGGCCGGCGCGTCGCGGTCAAGGTACTCAAGGCCGAGTTTTCCACCGATGCCGAGTTCGTCGAGCGGTTCCGGGCCGAGGCCCGCACGGTGGCCATGCTCAACCACCCCGGCATCGCCAGCGTGTACGACTACGGCGAGACCGAGCTGGACGGCGAGGGCCGCACGGCGTACCTGGTGATGGAGCTGATCAACGGCGAGCCGTTGAACTCGGTGATCAAGCGCACCGGCCGGTTGTCGCTGCGCCACGCCCTGGACATGCTCGAGCAGACGGGACGCGCCCTGCAGGTGGCACACACCGCTGGCCTCGTGCACCGCGACGTCAAACCGGGCAACATCCTGATCACCCCGACCGGTCAGGTGAAGCTGACCGACTTCGGTATCGCCAAGGCTGTCGACGCCGCCCCGGTCACCCAGACCGGCATGGTGATGGGCACCGCGCAGTACATCGCGCCCGAGCAGGCGCTTGGCCATGACGCCACCGCGGCCAGCGACGTGTACTCCCTGGGAGTCGTCGGCTACGAATCTGTCTCCGGCAAGCGGCCGTTCACCGGCGACGGTGCGCTGACGGTGGCGATGAAGCACATCAAGGAGACCCCGCCGCCGCTGCCCGCCGATCTGCCGCCCAACGTGCGGGAGCTGATCGAGATCACCCTGGTGAAGAACCCGGGGATGCGTTACAAGTCGGGCGGCCCCTTCGCCGACGCGGTCGCCGCGGTGCGCTCCGGTCGTCGTCCCCCGCGTCCCAACCAGGCTCCGACGCTCGGTCGGGCCGCCCCGGCGGCGGTTCCGTCGGCAGCGCAGGCGCGCGCCGCAGCGGACCTCAGCGGCCGCACCCCGGTGACCGCCACCCGGGCCAGGCCGACCACGGCCGCACACCGGCCCGCGCCCGCCCCGCGACGCACGTTCTCGTCGGGTCAACGTGCCCTGCTGTGGGCCGCCGGGGTACTCGGCGCGCTGGCAATCGTGATTGCCATCCTGATCGTCCTCAATGCTCAGGACCGCAAGGATCAACCCCCGCCCACCGTCACCGACACGGTGACCCAGACGACGCCCTACCAAACGCCGGCAGCGTTGCCGGACCTGGCATTCCACGCGATCGTGCCCAGGGGAGCCGCCGCTCAGGTTGTCCCGAAGGCACCAGAACAGATACTGCAATGACGACGCCTCAGCATCTCTCTGACCGATATGAACTCGGTGAAATCCTCGGCTTCGGCGGCATGTCCGAAGTCCACATCGCACGCGACACGCGGTTGCACCGCGATGTCGCGGTCAAGGTCCTGCGCGCCGACCTGGCCCGCGACCCCAGCTTCTACCTGCGTTTCCGCCGGGAAGCGCAGAACGCGGCCGCGCTGAACCATCCCGCCATCGTTGCGGTGTACGACACCGGCGAGGCCGAGACACCCAACGGGCCGCTGCCCTACATCGTCATGGAGTACGTCGACGGTGTGACGCTGCGCGACATCGTGCACACCGAGGGTCCGATCCCGCCGAAGCGCGCGATCGAGATCATCGCCGACGCCTGCCAGGCGCTGAACTTCAGCCACCAGCACGGCATCGTGCACCGGGACGTCAAGCCGGCCAACATCATGATCAGCAAGGCCAATGCTGTGAAGGTGATGGACTTCGGTATCGCGCGGGCCCTGGCCGATACCGGCAACAGCGTCACGCAGACCGCCGCGGTGATCGGCACCGCGCAGTACCTGTCGCCCGAGCAGGCCCGCGGGGAAACCGTCGACGCTCGTTCCGACGTGTACTCACTGGGCTGCGTGCTCTACGAAATCCTCACGGGCGAACCACCTTTCATCGGTGACTCCCCGGTGGCAGTGGCCTATCAGCATGTCCGCGAGGATCCGGTCCCGCCGTCGAGCCGGCACACGGGCATCTCCCCAGAGCTCGACGCCGTCGTGCTCAAGGCACTGGCCAAGAATCCGGACAATCGCTACCAGACCGCGGCCGACATGCGCACTGATCTGATCCGCGTGCACAGCGGCGAGGCTCCCGAGGCACCCAAGGTGCTCACCGACGCCGAGCGGACGTCGATGATGAACTCCGGGCCGATGCTGACCCAGGGTGGCGCTGCGCCCACCCAGAACCTGGTGGTGCCTCGCCCCGCCGACCGCAACGCCTCGCTGGCCCGTTGGCTGATCGCCGTCGCGGTACTGGCGGTGCTGACTGTCGTGGTGACAGTCGCGATCAACATGTTCGACGGCAAGCCACGCGACGTGCAGGTGCCCGACGTGAGCAGTCAGCGTTCGGCCGACGCCGTCGCCACACTGCAGAACCGCGGGTTCAAGACCCGCACCGAAGACAAGCCGGACAACCAGATTCGGCCGGGGTACGTCATCAGCACCGACCCGGGGGCCAACAGCATGGCGGCCGCCGGTGACGAGATCACCGTGAACGTCTCCCGCGGACCCGAGCAGGCCCAGATCCCCGACGTCGCCGGCCTGTCCCCGAGCCAGGCCCGACAGAAGCTGAAGGACGCCGGGTTCGACAAGGTCAAGGAATCGGCGAGCCCGTCGACGCCGGAGCAGAAGGGCCGGGTGCTGGCCACCAACCCGCCGGCCAACCAAACCGCGGGGATCATCTACGAGGTCACCCTCGTGGTGGGTTCGGGCCCCGAGGACACCTCGGTTCCCGATTGCAAGGGTCAGAGCGCCGATGTGTGCAAGCAGATTTTGACCGCCTCGGGCTTCACCAACACCGTGGTCATCGACGTCGACAACACCGCGCCTCCAGGGCAGGTGGTGGGTACCGAACCAGCCGCCGGCACGTCGGTTCCCAAGGACACGCCGATCCAGATCCACGTTTCCAAGGGCAACCAGTTCGTCATGCCCAACCTGGTCGGCCAGGTCTGGGACGACGTCTATCCGCGACTGACCTCTCTCGGCTGGACCGGGGTACTGGACAAGGGGCCTGACATCCGCGACAGCGGTCAGCGCACCAACGCTGTCGTCACCCAGAGTCCGCCGGCGGGCAGCGCGGTGAACTTCGGGGCGAAGGTCACGCTGAGCTTCGCGTCGTAGCCGCCGCTACGGCGTGGGCCACCTCGGCCTCGAGCGCGGCCACCAGACGTTCCTCCGGGGCGGCACCGCAGACGCCGAGCCAGTTGGCCAGCATGCGGTGCCCGCCCTGGGTCAGGATCGACTCCGGGTGGAACTGCACGCCGTGGATGGGGAGCTCGGTGTGCCGCACCGCCATGATCACTCCGCTGTCGGTCCGCCCGATCACCTCGAGCTCGTCCGGCACGGTCTCGGGCAGGATCGTCAGCGAGTGGTAGCGGGTCGCGGTGAACGGATCGGGGAGACCCTTGAGCACGCCGGCGTCGGAGTGATGCACCACGCTGGTCTTGCCGTGCAGCAGTTCGGGTGCGCGGTCGACCGTGCCGCCGAAGGCGACGCCGATGGCCTGATGCCCCAGGCAGACGCCGAGTAGGGGAGTGCCTGCCGCCGCGCACGCGTGTACGAGCGGGATCGTGGCGCCGGCACGTTCCGGGGTGCCGGGGCCGGGGCTGAGCAGCACGCCGTCGAAGTCGGCTGCGATCTTGGCGAGGTCCGCCTCGGTGGCCAGGCGCTCATCGTCGTTGCGCCAGACCAGCGCGTCCACCCCGAGCTGGCCCAGATACTGGACCAGGTTGAACACGAAGCTGTCATAGTTGTCGACGACCAGAACCTGCATCGGCCCAGGTTACTGGATGATCCAGGGCATCGATTCTGCGGTGACGGCGGTCTGTACTCGCACTTTTGCGCCCCGGTCGCGGAGTCAGCGCAGACAGAGATCAATAGCCGACAGGGCCCGCAGGTTTCGCGTAGCGCATTCGCACCGGCTCGGTGTGCCCCGTCAGCTCTACCTCGGCCCGGGGCTCCTCGACATAGCCCAATCCGAAGCGCACCACGTACTGCTTGTACAGGGTGACCAGAGGGGCTGCCGCGAGCGCGGCCTGCATGGCCGGGGCGTCGCCGATCGCGGTGATCACGTAGGGCGGACTGTAGGTGCGGCCGTTGAGCAGCAGGGTGTTGCCGACGCAGCGGGGCGCCGAGGTCGCGATGATGCGTTGGTCCTGCATCTGGATGCCTTCAGCACCGGCACTCCACAGCGCATTGAGGACGGCCTGGATGTCCTGTTGATGTACCACGAGGTCGTCGGGGGAGGCGTCGCGGGGGAAGCGCCCCTGGGCGTCGCGTTGGGCATCGTTGAGGGTGACCACCAGGCCAGGCCCACGCATGGGAACTGTGCCCGCGTCCACGGCCAACTGGGCCGAACGTCGGGTGATGGCCTCGAGGGCCGCGTGGGAGCCTGGCGATCCGCCGTGGTGACTGTCGATCTCGGTGGCCAGCGAGTCGCGCTGGGCCGTGAGCCGGTCGACGGACTGTTGGGCCTCACGCACGAGGTCGACGAGCCGGGGTGCGTCGCTGCGGCGAATCTCGTCACCACCCGAGACCCCGTGGGTGGCGGCCAGCAACAAACCGGCGGCCAGGCAGACCACCGGGACGCCGAAGCGCCAGGGGGATCGATCCGGTTGGTCCATCGCAGTCTCTCCTGGACGTGCAGCTACGTTAGGCTCGTGAGGCATCCTGCCTCATCGTCGCACCGTGTGACGCCGACTGTCCGCGAAGGTACCCATGCCCAAGTCCAAAGTCCGTAAGAAGAACGATTTCACCATCAAGCAGGTGAGCCGGACTCCGGTCAAGGTGAAAGCCGGACCGTCGAGTGTGTGGTTCGTCGCGCTGTTCATCGGTCTCATGCTGTTCGGCCTGTTGTGGCTGCTGGTTTTCCAGCTCGCCGCGACCAACCCCGTGGACACCCCGTCCTTCCTTCAGTGGATGGCCGATATGGGTCCGTGGAACTACGCGGTCGCCTTTGCCTTCATGATCAGCGGGCTGTTGCTCACGATGCGCTGGCGTTGATCCGAGAGCAGACGATAATGAATTCATCTTACGTTTTCAGCGTTACCAGCCCAGCAACGCCGGCGATGCTCAATCACATCGTTGTGATTCATCCCCATTGGGGATAGCACCTGTGGATAACTCCATTAGTCGCGGTAAGAGGGTGTGAAGAACCCGTGCAGCAAACTCATTGGAGCCCACCGGCCGCTGGAGTCGCAGGTTGCGCCGTAGCCGGACTAGCGATGGCTATCGCAGCTGTGACCGTGATCACAGACCCGCCCGGACGTGTTCTTGCCGGCATAGCTGGGGTGGGATTGCTCACGTTCGCAACATTGTCGTGGCGGGCCCGGCCGAAACTGGCAATCAACCAAGACAGTCTCACCGTCGCCGGTTGGCTGCGGACCCGGACGTATCGCCGCAATGAGATCCGGAAGATCCGCATCACCGAGTTCCGTCGCATCGCCCGCAAGGTCCGCCTGCTCGAGATCGACACGGTCGACGACCGGCTGGAGGTCCTCACGCGGTGGGACCTGGGAACAGACCCCCTCGACGTCCTCGACGCGCTCACCCAGGCCGGTTTCTCGACCGGCTAGGCCCGGAAATGAAAATTCCCCACACAACACGCGACGCCCCCGAGTCCGGGGGCGTCGCGCATTGGTATGTGCGGGGAAGTGCCCGTTATGACACGGTGATCGATTCCACGACGACCGGGTCGGTCGGGCGGTCGGAGCGATCGGTCGGGGTGGAGGCGATCGCGTCGACCACCTTCTGCGACTCGGCGTCGACGACCTCACCGAAGATGGTGTGGCGACGGTTCAGGTGCGGCGTCTTGCCGACCGTGATGAAGAACTGCGAGCCGTTGGTGCCCGGCCCGGCGTTGGCCATGGCCAGCAGGTAGGGCTTGTCGAACTGGAGCTCAGGGTGGAACTCGTCGGCGAACTTGTAGCCGGCGTCGCCACGCCCGGTACCGGTCGGGTCACCGCCCTGGATCATGAAGCCGTCGATCACCCGGTGGAAGATGACGCCGTCGTAGAACGGACCGGAGGTGCCGCCCGAGGCGTTCTCGGTGGTGTAGTCCTTGGTGCCCTGCGCCAAGCCGACGAAGTTGGCCACGGTCTTGGGAGCGTGGTTTCCGAACAGTGCGATCTTGATGTCGCCGCGGTTGGTGTGCAATGTCGCCGTCGCGGTCTGAATGGGGCTCGTCACGGCTACTCAGTCTGCCATCCCTGTTCGCGGCGAGGGTCAGATACCCCACCAAGCGCCCCAGACCCGCGCAGAGATGGCAGTCTGGATCTCAGCCGACAGATGGCCCACCCGGGTCCGTCGCCAGTGTCCCGCCAGTGCCCAGAAAGGTGCCAGATGACCGCGAACGTCGATACCCGGTTGGCCCCCCGTCAGCGCCTAGCCCGCGGCTTGAAATACAGCGCTGTCGGTCCGGTCGACGTGACCCGCGGCGTGGTGGGCCTGAGCGCCAACACCGTGTCCGCCGTTGCCGCCGGGCTCCGCAAGCGCTACGACTCGGGCAAGCTGCGCCGTCAGCTCACCGCCGCCGCGGAAGCGGTGGCGGCGTTGCCCGAGGTACTGCAGGAGGCGGCGGCAGCTCCCGAGCCCAAGCGACGTCGCCGCCGGTTGGTGCTCGCCGGGGTCGCCGCGGCAGTCCTTGCCGGTGGGGCCGTGACGTTCTCGATCGTGCGGCGGTCCACTCGGCCCGAGCCCTCTCCGCTGCCGCCCAGCGTCGAGGTCAATCCGAAGCCCTGACGCCGTAGCGGCTGCGCGCCCGGCTATTGGTTGAACTGCGCCTCGGCCGGATCGCACACCTTCCACGCGCCCGATTCCTTGCGCAAGTACAGCGAACCGGAGTGCTCGGAGTTCGGTCGCAGGAATTGGACCTGCGCCACATCGTCTTTCACCGTGACGTCCGTGACTTCGAACGGCTGACGGTTGTCCTTGGCCCCCGGACCCGAATCGCCAGGATCGAAGCCGTCGCCGTCGGTGACCAGGTCATGCTCCTCCTGACAGAGTGTCGCCAGCATCTTGTCCTGATCCTGGGTGTCTATCGCGTCGGCGAATTGAGAAGCGACGTCCTTGATCGCCCCCTTTTCCCGACTCGTCGAGAACCAGATCCAACCGCCGACACCGCACAGGATCAGTAGCACCGGCACGGCGATCGCCAACGCGATCAACAACTTCGACCTGCCCGCACTCCTTCCGGGCTGCTCCTGCTGATATCCCTGCCACGGTTGCGGAAATCCCGACTGCGAAATCCCATAGACCGGCGGGGC
The DNA here is from genome assembly GCF_058270075.1 of Mycobacterium shunyiense. NCBI lineage: Bacteria > Bacillati > Actinomycetota > Actinomycetes > Mycobacteriales > Mycobacteriaceae > Mycobacterium > Mycobacterium shunyiense. The sequence goes on from NZ_JBZDPU010000014.1 coordinate 351,632, forward strand.
GCCGCCGGGCGCCGGGTATCCCGATGGGGGATAGCTCGGCGGCTGCCCGTAACCCGTTGGCGGACAAGGCTGTTGCGGCGACGCCCAGTCAGGCGCGCCGGGACGGTTCGGGTCACCACCAAACGGTGACGTCGGTCCTGTCATCACACCTCACTCCACCTTGCCTTTTGCGGTCAATTCGGCGGCCACTTGATCGAAGCCGATCTCCACCCGACTCACTCTCCGTTGGCCCTCACGAGGTTGTCGATGATGTCCTGCAGCTGATTTCGGGTTTCGTTCTGTAGCTGTATCTGTTTTCCCGCCCAGCTCCGGTCCGCCTCGGGCAGCATGCGTGCAGCGCTGCCCGAATACTCGGCGGTGTTCGCAGTCCAGGACATCCATTGGAAGTTCAGCGGTACCTGCGACAGCAGATACATCTGATCCGAGGTCAACTTCAGGAAGCCAGGAAGCTTGATCAGCTCCGCCAGCGGAACAATGTGGTCCGGCACGACTTTCGCGTCGCCGGCCGGTGTCTCTCCGATCTTCTGTCCCGGATAGGCCGGGTCGGGGGCTCCTGCCGGCGGCGCGGCTGCACCGGCAAGGTGGATATCTTTCGGCACGTTCCTCGAGCTGTCTCCGCGCAGAGCTTCGTACAGTGGCCGTTCCGGCGCGTCCTTGGGCATCGTTTCCCGATCCCCCTTGCGGACGGACGGCGGCTGATAGCCCGCGGGGATACCTTTCCTCGCGTCGTCGATCGCGAGCCGTTGCGCTGCCGTGGGCGTGGCCAGCTGTAGCCCTGACGGGTCCTTGGGCGTCAGCACCGCGACTGCGGCGTCGCACGCGTCGATACGCGGCATCAGCGCGCTGCGGTCGGCCTCGAGCTGTACCTTCTCCGCGTTGAACACATCGACAGCGGCATGGTCGTAGGCGTTGACGGAGCCGGTCCGGCTGTTGTGATCGTTCGCGCGCTGTATCCACGCATCAAGTTGGGCAGCGGGGTCGGGGCACACCTGATGGAGGACGTCGGCGCGAGCCACAGACAAGACGGGCCCGGCGATGACGGACGCCCACATCAGCCCCGCTGCGAATACCGGCGCGAGCAACACGCGCACCATTCTGCTGACCACCACTTGCCCCCCGACTGCCCGAAAACTCCCGGCCACATTCAAGCACGCAGGTTATGGCCGGCCTGTGGTCGGAAACAAGAAAAGCGGCCCCGGATGGCTGTCACCGGAACCGCTTTGACCGAACTTTGATTGTGGAGCCTAGGAGATTCGAACTCCTGACATCTGCCTTGCAAAGGCAGCGCTCTACCAACTGAGCTAAGGCCCCTCATTTGGCCGAGGTGGCGCATCTGCCAAGTCATGCCAAACTTCTTCACCGTGTCGTGATCGCCATACGATCACCGCCGCTGCTGCGATGCCGGCCAGAAGCATGAACCGCATGGCACAACCTCTCGGTGATCACCGGCTACACCGGGTGTCGTGGGCCTAGGAGGACTCGAACCTCCGACCTCTTCGTTATCAGCGAAGCGCTCTAACCGCCTGAGCTATAGGCCCGAAAATTGGGATCGACCGAGCGCAGAGATTACCGCACCGGAGCGCAGAGTCCCAAATCAATCCCTGTCGGCCAGCGTGACCTCGACCCCGCCGACCAGATCGGTGGTCAGGTTGTAGATGAAGGCACCGATGGTCGCCATGGCACACAGCACCACGATGTTCACCAGGCCGACCAGCGCCGCCCCGCCGAAGATCGTTCCGCTGGAGACCAATTCGCCGCCTGAGGCGCCGCTGGCGCTGGTGAGGAGGTCGCCGACATTGCTGTTGAGCTTGCTCCACACACCCATGGCGCCGAGCACCAGGTACAGGAATGCCACCGCGATCATCCACACGAAGAACAGCACCACCGACAACACCAGTGAGACCTTGAGCACAGTCCACGGGTCGACCCGGCGGATCTGCATGCTGGCCCGGACCGGCCCTTGATGCGAGGCACGGTTGGCGACCTGGATCCGGGTGGTGGGGCTGTTACTCGAGCTGCGAGCGGCAGGCGCCTCAGTGGCCGTCTTACGTTGCGGGGTACGCGGCGATGGCCCGGAAAGGTCCGGGATCTCGCTCGCGTAGGCCTCGGGCCGCACCTGCTCGGTGCGGGTTGCCGACGGAGCAGGTGGCGCCGGACGGGCAGGCCGGGCCTGCTGCTCGGTGTCCTTGGTCTCGGTGCCGGCGACGAAGCGCTGCAGCCGGGCCTCCACACCGGGGGAGTGCGATCCCGAGGTACGGGCGCCTTCTTCACGCGACTCGGGTGCCTGCGGCGGGGTGGTACGGGCGGCAGTGCCCCGCTGCCACGGCGGCGCTTCCCCGGTCTCGGTGATCTGGCCGCCGGCGGGGCGCGCCTGCGTCCCGGCCGTCTTGCCGGCGGCCGGGGTGGCCTCGGCCCCTGCGGCCCCGGTACCCGAGCCGTTGGAGCTGCCGGACCGGTCGCCCGTTCGCGGGTACCCCGGCTCGTTCGGTGAACTCACCTAACAGCTCCTTAGCTCAGGCCGAGGTCCGGGTTGGGCCTCGGCGACAGCATCACTCTTCGTCGGACTCGGCCTCATCCGCTTCCGAGTCCTCCTCGGCGTTGCGCGCAATCGCAATCAGTGTGTCGCCCTCGCCCAGGTTCATCAAGCGAACGCCCTTGGTCTGACGCCCAGCTTTGCGAACCTGACGTGCAGCGGTCCGGATGACGCCGCCACCGGAGGTGATGGCGTACAGCTCCGTCTCGTCATCGACGATCAGCGCTCCGACCAGACTGCCACGTTTGCGGTCGTACTGAATCGTCAGGATGCCCTTGCCGCCACGACCCTGGACCGTGTACTCGTCGATCGCAGTGCGCTTGGCGTAGCCGCCAGCGGTCGCGACCAGCAGATACGTGTCCGGTTGGACGACATTGAGGGACAGCAGCCGGTCATCCTCGTTGAACCGCATGCCCTGCACGCCGGAGGTGGCACGGCCCATCGGACGCAAGGCCTCGTCGGTTGCGGAGAACCGGATCGACTGGCCGTTGGCGCTCACCAGCAGCAGGTCGTCGTCGGCCGAGCAGAGCACCGCGCCGACCAGTTCGTCACCTTCGCGCAGGTTGACCGCCACGATGCCGCCGGAGCGGTTCGAATCGAAGTCGACCAGCCTGGACTTCTTGACCAGACCGTTGCGGGTGGCCAGCACCAGGTACGGCGCATCTTCGTAGCTCTTGATCTGGATGACCTGGGCGATGCGCTCCTCCGGCTGGAAGGCCAGCAGGTTCGCCACGTGCTGGCCACGCGCGGTGCGCGAGGTCTCGGGCAGCTCGTAAGCCTTGGCCCGGTACACCCGGCCCTGCGTGGTGAAGAACAGGATCCAGTCGTGGGTCGAGCAGACGAAGAAGTGGTTGACGATGTCGTCCTGCTTCAGCCCGGCACCTTGCACGCCCTTGCCGCCGCGCTTCTGGCTGCGGTAGAGGTCCGTCTTGGTGCGCTTGGCGTACCCGGTCTCGGTGATCGTGACGACCACGTCCTCGCGGGCGATCAGATCCTCGTCACTGACCTCGCCGTCGGCGGGCATGATCCGGGTCCGGCGGTCGTCGCCGTGCTTTTCGACGATCTCGGCCAGTTCGTCGCGAACGATCGCGCGCTGCCGCTCCGGCTTGGCCAGAATGTCCTCGAGGTCGGCGATCTCGGCCTCGATCTTGGCCAGGTCGTCGACGATCTTCTGGCGTTCCAGGGCAGCAAGCCGACGCAGCTGCATGTCCAGGATGGCCTGGGCCTGGATCTCATCGATGTCGAGCAGCTCGATCAGTCCGGCCCGGGCGATCTCGACGGTCTGCGAGGCCCGGATCAAAGCGATCACCTCGTCGAGTGCGTCCAGGGCCTTGACCAGACCGCGCAAGATGTGCGCGCGCTCGTTGGCCTTGCGCAACCGGTAGCGGGTGCGGCGCACGATGACATCGAGTTGGTGCGCGACGTAGTACCGGATCATCTGATCCAGCCGCAGCGTGCGCGGCACCCCGTCGACGATCGACAGCATGTTGGCGCCGAAGCTGGTCTGCAGCTGGGTGTGCTTGTAGAGGTTGTTCAGCACCACCTTGGCGACGGCATCGCGCTTGAGCTCCACCACAATTCGCAGCCCGACCCGGTCGCTGGACTGGTCCTCGATGTTGGAGATGCCGGCCAGCTTGCCGTCGCGCACCTGCTCGGCGATCGAGGTGATGAAGTTGTCGTGGTTGACCTGGTAGGGCAGCTCGGTGATGACAATGCCGGTGCGGCCCCGGCTGTCTTCTTCGATCTCCACAACACCGCGCATGCGGATGGAGCCGCGGCCGGTGGTGTAGGCGTCGTGGATGCCCTGGGACCCGACGATCAGACCGTGGGTGGGGAAATCCGGACCCTTGACGCGCTCGCACACCGCGGCCAAGGTCGCCTCTTCGTCGGCCTCATGGTTTTCCAGGCACCAGTACACCGCCTCGGCCAACTCCCGCAGGTTGTGCGGCGGGATGTTGGTGGCCATACCGACGGCGATACCGCCCGACCCGTTGGCCAGCAGGTTGGGGAACCGGCTCGGCAGCACCGTGGGTTCCTGCACCCGGCCGTCGTAGTTGGGGATGAACTCGACTGTCTCCTCGTCGATTTCCCGCAACATCTCCATGGCCAGCGGCGTCAGCCGGGCCTCGGTGTAACGCATGGCCGCGGCGGGATCGTTACCCGGTGAGCCGAAGTTTCCCTGGCCGTCGACCAGCGGGTAGCGCAACGACCAGGGCTGAGCCATCCGGACCAGGGTGTCGTAGATCGAGGAGTCGCCGTGTGGGTGGTAGTTACCCATCGTCTCGGCCACCGAACGTGCCGACTTGGCGTGGCTGCGGTCGGGGCGGAAGCCCGAGTCGTACATCGCGTAGAGCACGCGCCGGTGCACGGGCTTGAGGCCGTCACGCACCTCCGGCAGAGCGCGGCCGACGATCACGCTCATGGCGTAGTCGATGTAGCTGCGCTGCATCTCGTGCTGAATGTCGACCGGTTCGATACGGTCTGAGGTTCCGTCGCCGGGTGGCAACGTGATGTCGGTCATGTGTTCCTCGCTCGTCGGCTCGGCTTGTTGCGGTCAAAGGCCCTGCGGCGTGAATTACGGTGGCGCGCAGGGCAGGTGCGTCTTCGGGGTCACAACGCCGCCGTGTGGTTGTACTCCCACTTTTCGATGCTCGGTCCCAGCTCCGTCAGGAAGGTCGCGACGTGCGGCGTGGTTCCGTGCGCATCCATGGACTCCCTCGAATCCCAATGTTCGAAGCACAGGAACAGCGACGGGTCCTCGAGATCGCGATAGAACTCGTAGGTGATGCAGCCCGGTTCGGCCAGTGTGGGATCGACCAGATTCTGCATCGCGGTCGCAGCGCGCTCGGCCGCCTCGGGGGCAACCTTGACCCGGATAAACGCTGTGTGCATCGTCGGTTCCGCCTAAACGTCCAGGAACCGAACGTCTTTGGCGTTGCGCGTGATGAAACTGCGGCGGGCTTCGACGTCCTCACCCATCAGAATGGAGAACAATTCGTCGGCCGCGGCGGCGTCATCGAGCGTCACCTGACGTAAGACCCGCACTGACGGATCCATGGTGGTCTCCCAAAGTTCCTTGGCGTCCATCTCGCCCAGACCCTTGTAACGCTGGATACCGTCGTCGACATTGATCCGCTTGCCGGCTGCCTTACCCGCCTCGAGCAAGCCGTCGCGCTCACGGTCGGAGTACGCGAACTCCGGTTCCTGACGCTGCCACTTGAGTTTGTACAGCGGCGGCTGAGCCAGGAAGATGTGGCCGTGTTCGACCAGCGGTTTCATGAAGCGGAACAGCAGGGTCAGCAGCAGGGTGGAGATGTGCTGGCCGTCGACATCGGCGTCGGCCATCAACACGATCTTGTGATAGCGCAGCTTGCTGATGTCGAACTCGTCGTGAATGCCGGTACCCAGGGCCGTGATGATGGCCTGGACTTCGGTGTTCTTCAAAACCCGGTCGATACGGGCCTTTTCGACGTTGATGATCTTGCCGCGCAGCGGCAGGATCGCCTGGAACATCGAGTCGCGGCCACTCTTGGCCGAACCGCCGGCCGAATCGCCCTCCACCACATACAGTTCGGACTTCGTCGGATCCGTAGAGCGGCAGTCCGCGAGCTTGCCGGGCAGGCCACCGATGTCGGTGGCGCTCTTGCGCCGGACCAGCTCACGCGCCTTGCGGGCGGCGATACGCGCCTGCGCCGATGAAACTGCTTTGTTCACCACGGTTTTGGCCTCGGCGGGATTCGCCTCGAACCAGTGGGTCAGCTGCTCGTTGCAGATCTTCTGCACGAACGACTTCACCTCGGTGTTACCGAGCTTGGTCTTGGTCTGGCCTTCGAACTGCGGTTGGGCCACCTTCACCGAGATGACCGCGGCCAGGCCTTCACGGATGTCGTCGCCGGTGAGGTTCGGATCCTTGTCCTTGAGGAGCTTCTTGTCCTTGGCGTACTTGTTCACCACGGTGGTCAGGGCCGAGCGGAAACCCTCTTCGTGGGTACCTCCCTCGTGCGTGTTGATCGTGTTGGCGAACGTGTGGACCGACTCGGAGTAACCGGCATTCCACTGCATCGCGATCTCGACCTCGTGACCGGGGCCCTTGCCGTCGAAATCGATCACGCTGGGCTGGATCGCAGTCTTGGTGCGGTTGATGTGCTTGACGAAGTCGACCAGACCGCCCGGGTAGTGGAAGGTCCGGTGCTTCACCTTGTGGGGCGCGGCGGCCTCGGCCGCCGTCTCCTCCGCGGATTTCGGGGCGGCGGCGGTGTCGGCGACCACCTCGTCGACGACCTCCTCCTGGGACACCCGCTCGTCGGTGAGGTCGATCGTCAGGCCCTTGTTGAGGAAGGCCATCTCCTGCAGACGACGGGCAATGGTCTCGAAGTCGTAGACCGTGGTCTCGAAGACATTCGGGTCAGCCCAGAACCGGATGGTGGTACCGGTCTTGGTTGTCTTGTCACCCTGCTTGAGGGTTCCCGGCACCGAGTTGTCGTAGGTCTGGAACCACTCGTAACCGTCCTTGTAGATGTCGGCCTCGAGCCGGGTCGACAGGGCGTTGACCACGGACACACCCACGCCGTGCAGACCGCCGGATACCTGGTAGGCACCTTCTTCGAACTTGCCGCCGGCGTGCAGAACGGTCATCACGACATCGACGGTCGGGATACCGGTCGCGTGCATGGCCACCGGAATGCCGCGGCCGTCGTCGGTGACCTGAACGCCGCCATCCTCGAGGATCCGCACGTCGACCTTGCTGGCGAACCCGGCCATCGCCTCGTCTACCGCGTTGTCGACGACCTCCCACACCAGGTGGTGCAGACCCCGCTCACCGGTGGAACCGATGTACATGCCCGGACGTTTACGAACGGCCTCCAGTCCTTCGAGCACCTTGATCGAATCGGCGCCGTACTCGGTTGGAGCATTCTTCTTCTGGGCAGCCACGTCGGACGCGTCTCCTTGGGGTTCGCGGGAAGCGGTTGCGTCGCCGCCCTGCAGATCTCGCCACAGTCTACCGGTCCAGACGGACAGGGCCGACTCTGTAGCGGCGTTTTCACCTACCTAACTGCGCCGTGCGCGGAATTTCGCGGGTCTCGGTGCCTTCGGACGCTTCAGAAGATCGCTTTCGGCCGTCTCGACGCTCTCAGCGCAATACCGCCCGGGCTAGCCGTAGGTATCGCGGGGACCTCGGCCCGGCACGTGATACCGACCTTTCCGCCACGACGGGCCGACCGGACCCACGATCTTCAAGGAGGTCACCACTCCATCCCCGACCGCGGCCGCGATCTTGGCCAGCAGCTGGGACTGCACCATCCGAAGTTGGGTGGCCCACGCAGTCGACTCTGCCGACACGGTCAACACACCCTCGTTCAAGGCCGTCGGATTGGCATGGTCGGCGATCTGGTCACCCACCACGGTCCGCCACCGACCGAATACCGAACCCTCGGCCACCCTCGAGCCCCAGCCTCGAACCTTCGCCAGATCCTGGGTCGCGGACCCGAGCAATTGCGGATCACGGACATCGGGACCCGGACCGGACCAGCTGCGACGCCGGCCGGTGTTTCCTGCCGTCCGCCGGACCGGGGTTCTGCGGCCGCGGCCGACATCCTTACCTTGACTGCGGGCCGCCCCGCGCGCCTCCTCGAGAGTCCGCCGCACCAGGTCCATGCCGCGCATGCGGCTCAGGTCCTCGGGAGAGACGGCGGGGGAGGGGATGGCCGACTGGTCGGTTTCTGCGGGATCGTCCGTCATGACTGCACCACCGATATCCGCCCCTGGTCCCCTTCGGTCATCCTGATCTCGACGCGGTTGACCGCCCAGTCCGGCGGGATGTCCTCACCCACCGCCGCGGTGACCAGAACCTGTTCGGCCTCACCGGCCACCGCGGCCAGCGCCTGCCTCCTCGAGGTGTCGAGTTCGGCGAAGACATCGTCGAGCAGTAGCACCGGATCGACCCCGTCGGAACGCAACAGCTCGTAGGCGCCGAGCCGCAGAGCCAACGCCATCGACCACGATTCACCATGGCTGGCAAAGCCTTTGGCGGGTTGGTCGCCGAGCCACAGCTCGAGATCGTCACGGTGTGGGCCGACCAGACAGACTCCGCGGTCCAACTCTGCATCACGCCGGCGGCTCAGCGCGTCCAAGAGCGCGGCCTCGTAGAACTCGACGGACTCGAGGCCAGGCGCGTTCGCGATGGCCTCCACCCCGGAGCGGTACCGGATTGTCGCGGGGCGGCTCGAGGGCGCCAACAATTGATAGGCCTTCTGCACCTCGGGGTGCAGCTGCTCGACCAGCGCGATGCGTGCGGCAGTCAACGCCGCACCATGGGCGGCCAGGTGCCCATCCCACACATCGAGGGTGTCCAGCACGCTGCGATCACCCCGATAGCGGGCTCCCGCAGCGGTTTTCAACAGCGCGGTGCGCTGCCGGACCACTTTGTCGTAGTCAGCACGGATACCTGCGACGGTCGGCCGGCGGGTGGTCGCCAACTCGTCCAGATAACGCCGCCGGTCTCCTGGATCACCACGGACCAGTGCAAGGTCTTCCGGGCTGAACAGCACGGCCCGTAAGACCCCGAGGATTTCGCGCGGGGACCGCACCGGCGACCGGTTCAACCGGGCCTTGTTCGCCCGGCCATTGGTGATCTCGAGGTCGACCGCGAGTTCCCGGCCTTCGTTGACGACGATGCTCGAGACGATCGCACGTTGCTCGCCGGCCCGGATCAACGGCGCATCAGAAGCCACCCGATGGGAACCCAAAGTGGCGCAATACCACAGTGCCTCAACGAGATTCGTTTTACCGAAGCCGTTCGGTCCGACGAATACGGTCCGGCCGGGCTCCAGCTCGAGCTCGATCTGTGCCCAGGACCGGTAGTCGGTCAGCCCCAGGTGACGGACATACATCGGAATCGCCTAACCGGACTCACTGATCCGGTGCACAGCATGGCCACCGAACTGGTTGCGCAGCGCCGACACTGCCTTCATGGTGGGGGAATCCTCTTGCCTCGAGGCGAACCGGGCGAACAATGATGCGGCGATGACCGGCATCGGAACCCGATGGCTGATGGCCTCTTCCACGGTCCAGCGACCTTCCCCGGAATCCTCGGTGTATCCGCTGATCGCCGCGAATCCGGGGTCTTCCTTGAGCGCTTTCGCCAGCAGCTGCTGCAGCCACGACCGCACCACCGTGCCATTCGTCCAGGCCTGGATCACTGCCTGGGGATCGGTGATCAGGTCTTCGGCCGACAGCAGCTCGTAACCCTCGGCGTAGGCGTGCATCAGGCCGTATTCGATGCCGTTGTGCACCATCTTGGCGTAATGACCGGCGCCCACGGGACCGGCGTGCACGAAGCCGTCGGCCACATCACCCGGCGGACGCAGCGTGTCGAAGATCGGCATGGCTCGAGCCACGTCGGCGTCACTGCCGCCGACCATCAGCCCGTACCCTTCCTTCAGACCCCAGACACCGCCCGATACGCCGGCGTCGATGAAGTTGATTCCCTTGTCGCCCAACAACTTTGCGTGCGGTCCGTCCTCGGTGTACCGAGAGTTTCCGCCGTCGATCACAAGGTCGCCTGCACCCAGCACATCGGCCAGCGCGACAATAGTCTGGTGCGTCACCGTGCCGGACGGGACCATCACCCAGACCACCCGCGGCGCCTCGAGCGCGCCGGCCAGATCGGCCAGGCTCGCCACGTCGCTGACTTCAGGACGTGGGTCGTAGCCGACCACCTCGTGGCCACCGGTGCGCAGGCGCTCGCGCATGTTGAAGCCCATCTTGCCCAGGCCGACCAACCCCAGTTGCATGTGCGCCCTTTCTCGACCGCGCCGGTCAGCCAGGAAGGCGAACCGGCATCAACAGATAGACGTAATCGGTCTTGGCGGCCGGGAACGGTCCCGAACCACCGCCGGTACCACCATCCTCGCTCGTGGGCCGCAACACGGCAGGACGACTCGGCGTGGTGAATCCGAACGTCACCCGGTCCGAGTGCAGCGAGCTCAACCCGTCGGTCAGGTAGGTCGGGTTGAACGCGATGGTCAGCGGGTCGCCGGCGAACTCGACCGGCAGGTCTTCCTCGGCGCGACCCACATCGTCTGCGCCGGCCGAGAGCCGCAGGACGTCATCGCCGAACTCCATGCGGATCTGGGCTCCCCGGTCGGCCACGAGTGCCACGCGCTTGATGGCCTCGGTGAGCTCGGCCACGCCGATGGTCGCCACTGCGGTGTGCTCGTTCGGCAGCAGCTGACGGAACTTCGGGAACTCCGCGTCCAGCAGCCGGGTGGTGCTGCGCTTGCCGTTACTGCGGATACCGAGCAGGCCGTCCTTGCCGACCGATTCGCCGGAACCCAGCGACAGATGCACCTGGTTGCCGTCGGTGCCGGCCTTGGCCGCCTCGGCCAGAGTCTTCGCCGGTACCAGGACCGCGGCCTCCACGTCGGTGGCACTGGTTTCCCAGGTCAGCTCACGCACGGCCAGCCGGAAGCGGTCGGTAGCAGCCAAAACCACTGATTCACCGGAGATCTCGACGCGGATACCGGTCAGCATCGGCAAAGTGTCGTCACGGCCGGCGGCGACGGCGACCTGACCGATGGCCTCGGCGAACAGGTCGGACGACACCACACCCGTCTCGTCGGGCAGCGTCGGCAGCGCGGGGTAATCCTCGACTGCCAGGGTCGGCAGCGAGAACCGGGCGCTGCCACAGGTCAGTGCCACCCGGGTGCCCTCGACGCTGAGCTCCACCGGCTTGGCCGGCAATGCCTTGGTGATGTCCGACAGCAACCGTCCGGATACCAAAACGCTTCCAGGAGACGCGATTTCGGCACTGACACGCACCTCGGCGGAAACTTCGTAGTCGAAGCCGGAGATGGTCAGACCGTCATCCGTGCCGGTCAGCAGGACCCCGGCCAGAACCGGGATGGTGGGCCGGGTCGGCAGATTGCGGGCCACCCAGGCCACCGCGTCCGCGAAGTCCTCACGCACCACGCGGAACTTCAAGTCGGTCAGCCCAGCCGTCGTCGTCGCCACGTGCTATGCGCCCCTTCGATGATCCCCATAACGAGCTCTACCAGCGTCTTCCCAGAACACCGCCACGCAGCATCGCGCTGAATGACAAAGCTGGAACCGCTGTCGTTGAACCACCGTAGAGCTTTCCGCATCAACTTGAAAGCTAATCCACCGGGGTGACATGGGGGCTTGCATGTGCTTCTCGAGCCAGGGCAGAGCCGAGGTTTCGTCCGGTGTCCCCAAGCCCCTTCTTCTAGAAAGAACTCTTAGAAGATATTTGAGTAACAGTATTAGGGACTGTGAAAACTGGGGATGAACGGGTGTTTGCCCAGTACTCCAGGTGTGTCGGAATGTGAGTCGGCTGTGGAGACCGGTGGACGGACCGGCCGCCGAGTGTGGACAAATGACATCGTGTGGATGATTTTGTCATTCATCCCGTGGTTTGCCCGCAGGTTGTCCACAGCCGTATCCACAGCGGTCAGCTGTGACATGTGATGCCTCGCGGGGCGAAAGTTGTTACAAGATTTTTCGCCGGACGGGCCCACGGTGACCACGATGTGAGACGCCGGATACCCCGCCATGGCAGCACTAAACCCCCTCGGAGGTCATCTCGAGGGGGTGGCGGGAGAGGTTTCAGCGCTTGGCGCGCTGACGAATGCGGGTGGTGAGTTCCTTGACGTGGTCGAAAACCTCACGTCGCTCAGCCATCTCGCCGCGGATTTTCTTCTCCGCATACATGACAGTGGTGTGGTCACGCCCGAACGCCTGGCCGATCTTCGGCAGGGACAGATCGGTGAGCTCACGGCACAGATACATGGCGATCTGACGGGACTGCGCCAGTGCCCGGGTCTTGCCGGGCCCACGCAGCTCCTCGACCGTGGTCTCGAAGTACTCGGCGGTGGCCGCCATGATCGCCGCGGTACTGATCTGCATGGTGGTGGCGTCGGCGATCAGATCGCGCAACACGACTTCGGCCAGCGCCTTGTCGATCCGGGTCTTGTTGAGCGAGGCGAAGGCCGTCACCCGAATCAACGCACCCTCGAGCTCGCGAATGTTGCGCTCGATGCTGCTGGCGATGAGCTCGAGCACATCGTCGGGCACGTCGAGACGATCCATCTGCGCCTTCTTACGCAGGATCGCGATGCGCGTCTCCAGCTCGGGCGGCTGCACATCGGTGATGAGGCCCCACTCGAAACGGGTCCGCAGCCGATCCTCCAGGGTGGCCAGCTGCTTGGGCGGCCGGTCCGACGAGATCACGATCTGCTTGTTGGCGTTGTGCAGAGTGTTGAAGGTATGGAAGAACTCTTCCTGGATACCTTCCTTGCCCTCGATGAACTGGATGTCGTCGACGAGCAGGATGTCGATGTCGCGGTAACTGCGCTTGAACGAGGCCTTGCGGTCGTCACGCAGTGAGTTGATGAAGTCGTTCGTGAATTCCTCGGTGGAGACATACTTCACGCGCATGCCCGGGAAGAGACGTTGCGCATAGTTTCCCGCGGCGTGCAGCAGATGGGTCTTGCCCAGACCGGATTCACCCCAGATGAACAACGGGTTGTAGGCCCGCGCCGGCGCCTCGGCGATGGCCAGGGTCGCGGCGTGGGCGAAGCGGTTGGACGCACCGATGACGAAGGTGTCGAAGGTATAGCGCCGGTTCAGATTGACCGCGTTGTCGTCGCTGATGGTGGAGTCGCGCTGCGGGCTGCTGAAGTAGCCCGGCCAACTTTCCTCGGCACTGACCTTGGCGGCGCGGTCGTCGTCGATCTCGTCGACGTCGGCGGGCGAGGCAGAAGCGGCCGTGTCGTCCCGGTCGTCGGTGGTGGACCCGGAATCCGACGCGGTGGGGGAGTCCTCGGATTCCTCCGGCGGAGTGGCGATGCGCACGCCCAGCTCGACCCGCTGACCCAGCTTGCGGCTGAGCGCGTTGATGATCGGTTCGCGGAGGTGCCGTTCGATCTCGTTCTGGACGAATGGTGTGGGAACCGACAGCAGAGCAAACCCCTCGGCGATGACGAGGGGTTTCACCAGCTTGAGCCATGCTCTTTGCTGAGGAGTCAGCGGGAGGAGAGCTGGATCGGAGTTTGCGTCCCGGTCGCCGTTGAGTTCGGCGACGACGCTGTTCCAGACTGCGACGAACGGTGGATCGGGGTCAGCTGGCAACGACTGTTCCCCCTTAGAGGTGCATCGAGGTCGACCCGGTGACGACCAAAAAGAACGATGACGAACTGTCCACATATTTATCCACAGCTTGTGGAGAAAGGACAGTCGTCGTCGCTCTGTTGTCTGTTGTGAGAGCGTCGTAGCCGGATACGTCGCATGCTGCGAGGGTGTGCCGCGCCGCGAGCTCTCGTTTCATTTTCCGGGGCCGATCCAGGCTCGGAACGGCATTGCCAGAAGCTAACAGTTTTCTCTCGATGTGCCAACAGTTCTGCAACATCCGATACGCACCATGTAGGCGGGTCGGCGCAGGTTTGACCGAGGGAAATCTCATCAGTACCCTCGAGCAGTCGCCCGCACGTGGCGATACGGCTGCGCCCGGGAGGTTTCCGGAGAACGCGCCGGTTAGTAAAGCACGACGGACGAGCTTAAACAGAGCTTGCAACGGCAACTGTTTTCGGCGGCACTTCGGTGTCGGTGGATGCGGGTGCCAAACGGAACAAGGAGAGATTGCCGTGGCCAAGGGCAAGCGGACCTACCAGCCCAACAACCGCCGCCGTGCGCGCGTGCATGGGTTCCGGCTGCGGATGCGGACGCGCGCCGGCCGCGCCATCGTCGCCAACCGTCGTGGCAAGGGCCGTCGCGCACTCACTGCGTGATACTGCGGCTCTCAGGCAGGATCTAGCGCGGTGCTTCCGGCTCGATACCGGATGAGGCGGTCCGCGGAGTTCAGTGCCACCGTCAGTCGTGGCGTGCGTGCAGTGCAACCTGATGTTGTCGTGCACGCACTCCACGAGGGAACGGACGCAACCGGCCCGCGGGTCGGTCTGATCGTGTCCAAAGCCGTCGGGAATGCCGTGGAGCGTCATCGGGTATCCCGGCGGCTGCGTCATGCCGCCCGTACCGTCATACCGAAACTGGATGCCACGGACCTCGTGGTGATCCGAGCTCGCGCCGGCAGCAGTGAAGCGCCGTCGCCGCGGTTGGAGCAACAGTTGCAGCGCGCTCTCGAGCGCCTGGAGGCACGGCGCAGGACGTCACCATGATCCGCAGGGCGGGTGCCGGTGCAGCCCGCGGTGCGATCTTCCTGATTCAGCTCTACCGCCACACCATCTCTCCGCTTCGACTGCCGTCGTGCCGATTCATGCCGACCTGTAGTCAATACGCGGTCGACGCCCTCACCGAATACGGCTTGTTCCGCGGTGCGTGGCTGACGTTGATCCGACTGCTGAAATGCGGACCATGGCACCCGGGGGGATGGGATCCCATCCCGGACCGGTGCCCACACGATCACGAGTCCGTCAGTTCTGATGAGACCGTTTCTGGCGAGATCGCCGCCGCCGAAAACCTTGTCTGGGATACCCCAGCGAAGCGAGGGGAGAGCAAGTCGCGTGTTTAATTGGTTCAGCCTGGACATCATCTATTACCCGGTGTCGGCGATCATGTGGGTTTGGTACAAGGCATTCGCCTTCCTGCTCGGCCCCGAGAACTTCTTCGCCTGGGCGCTGTCGGTGATGTTCCTGGTCTTCACCCTGCGCGCGATCCTCTACAAGCCCTTCGTCAAGCAGATCCGCACCACGCGGCAGATGCAGGAGTTGCAGCCACAGATCAAGGCGCTGCAGAAGAAGTACGGCAAGGACCGCCAGCGGATGGCGCTGGAGATGCAGAAGCTGCAGCGCGAGCACGGGTTCAACCCGATCCTCGGCTGCCTGCCGATGCTGGCGCAGGTGCCGGTGTTCCTGGGTCTGTACCACGTGTTGATGTCCTTCAACCGGACCCAGACCGGCATCGGCCGGTTGGGGTTGTCGGTGGAGGAGAACCGCAGCCTCGCGAACTATGTGTTCAGTGCGACCGACGTGAGTCACTTCCTCGACGCGAACCTGTTCGGGGCACCGCTGGGCGCGACGATGGTTCAGCAGCACGGCCTCGAGGCGTTCACCGAATTCAACCGGTTGTCCGTGGTTCTGGTCGGCGTTCCGATCATGATCCTGGCCGGTATCGCCACGCACTTCAACAGCCGCGCCTCGGTCGCCCGCCAGAGTGTGGAGGCCGCCGCCAACCCGCAGACCGCGATGATGAACAAGCTCGCGCTCTACGTGTTCCCGCTCGGCGTGGTCGTCGGTGGGCCGTTCCTGCCCCTGGCCGTGATCATCTACTGGCTGTCCAACAACATCTGGACCTACGGTCAGCAGCACTACGTGTTCGGGATGATCGAGAAGGAAGAAGAGGCCAAGAAGGCCGAGGCGATCGAACGACGTTCGGCCAACGCACCGGCGCCCGGAGCGAAACCGAATCGTGCCCGTAAGGCCGAAGCCGCGAGTGCGGCGGCCGCTACGGAAGACGCTGAACCTGAGTCGGATGCGGCGCAGACGAAAGACCAGAAGGACGCGGCAGGTGAATCGGCAGCCCCGAGCGTGAACCGCACGCCCAAGCCCGGTGCACGCCCCAAGAAGCGGAAACGGTGACCAGTTCTCACGCTGGCTACAAGTAGGGAGAAGACGGATATGACGGACGCACAGACGACCGAGCCCGGCGCGGAGCTGGAGGAGGACACCCAGTCGGCGCCCAAGAGCGAGGACGACCTAGAGGAGCGATTGGTCGCGGAAGGCGAGATCGCCGGCGACTACCTCGAGGAGCTGCTCGACCTGCTGGACTTCGACGGCGATATCGATCTCGATGTCGAAGGCGATCGTGCGGTGGTGAGCATCGACGGCGGGGGCGATCTGAGCAAGCTGGTCGGGCGCAAGGGCGAGGTGCTCGACGCTCTCCAGGAGCTGACCCGACTGGCCGTGCACCAGAAGACTGGCGAGCGCAGCCGGCTGATGCTGGACATCGCGCGGTGGCGCCGCCGTCGCCGCGACGAGCTGGCGGCGCTGGGCGACAAGGTGGCCCGACGGGTGCTGGAGTCGGGTGAGCGTGAGGAGCTGGCTCCCATGACGCCGTTCGAGCGCAAGATCGTGCACGACGCTGTAGCCGCGGTCGATGGTGTCCGCAGCGAGAGCGAGGGCGTGGAGCCGTCGCGACGCGTCGTCGTTCTGCTTGGCTGAGTTCTAGTTACAAGGGTGTAGTTCGTTTTGCGGCGACGGTGCCGTAGGGAGTGCGGAGGATGTTTCACGTGAAACATGGACCGGTCCCCGCGGCACCGGACGCCGCGGCGGAGGTCTTCGGAGAGCGTCTGGAGACCGCCGAACGGTACGCGGCGATTCTTGCCGGTGCCGGTGTCGAGTGGGGTCTGATCGGTCCGCGAGAAGTGGACCGGCTCTGGGATCGACACATTCTCAACAGCTCGGCTCTCGGAGAGCTTCTGGCTCCCGATGAGCGCGTCGCCGACATCGGCAGCGGCGCCGGCCTCCCGGGTATCCCGTTGGCCCTGGCGCGCCCCGACGTTCATGTCACGTTGATCGAGCCGCTGCTGCGCCGCAGCGAGTTCCTCCGTGAGACGGTCGACGAATTGGGGCTCGACATCGCGGTGGTCCGTGGTCGGGCCGAAGACTCAGACGTTCGTAAATCGGTGGGCGAGTTGGATGTGGTGACTTCCCGTGCGGTCGCCTCACTGGACAAGTTGACGCGGTGGAGCATGCCGCTCCTTCGCGTCGACGGAAGGATGCTCGCCCTCAAAGGTGAGCGCGCCGAGGCTGAGATCGAAGAGCACCGGCGTGGGATGGCTTCCCTGGGTGCAGTCGATGCCAGGGTGGTGAAATGTGGCGTGAACTATTTGAACCCGCCCGTAACCGTCGTCGCCGTGCGACGCGTGGCGGTGAGACCGGGCACCCGGTCAACGGGCAGAGCCTCCGGGTCGCGGGGGAGATCGGGCAGGAGATGAGGATGGGTTCTGATCGGCCGGCAACCGCTGGCGCGGGTGCTACGCCCGCCGTTTCACGTGAAACAGTTTCACGTGAAACATGGAAGAACGGTGGTGGCGCTGCGTGGTCCACGGACGCCAGCATGGACACCCCGATAGCGGCGGAGGCGGAGCAGGCGACCCGCGTGCTCCACACCTCGCACGGACAGCTTCCCCGGCCGTCGCGCCAGCGCGTGTTCACGATCGCGAATCAGAAGGGCGGCGTCGGCAAGACGACGACGGCGGTGAACGTCGCGGCCGCGCTCGCACTGCAGGGGTTGCGCACGTTGGTGATCGACCTCGACCCCCAGGGCAACGCCAGCACCGCGCTGGGCATCGAACACCGACCGGGGACCCCGTCGTCCTATGAGGTCCTCATCGGAGACATTCCGGTGGAGGAGGCCCTGCAGCAGAGCCCGCACAGCGACCGGTTGTTCTGCATTCCCGCGACGATTGATCTGGCCGGCGCGGAGATCGAGTTGGTCAGCATGGTGGCTCGCGAGGGGCGGTTGCGGTCAGCGCTCGCCGCTCTGGCCAACCACAACTTCGACTACGTGTTCATCGACTGCCCACCGTCCCTCGGACTGCTGACCATCAACGCGTTGGTGGCGGCTCCCGAGGTGCTCATCCCGATCCAGTGCGAGTACTACGCGCTGGAAGGGGTGGGGCAGCTGCTACGCAACATCGAGATGGTGAAGGCGCATCTCAACCCCGAGCTGTCGGTGTCCACCGTGATACTGACGATGTACGACGGGCGGACCAAGCTGGCAGATCAGGTGGCCGAGGATGTGCGGGAGCACTTCGGCGACAAGGTGTTGCGTACGGTCATCCCGCGCAGTGTGAAGGTGTCGGAGGCTCCGGGCTACGGGATGACGATTCTCGATTACGATCCGGGTTCTCGTGGTGCGTTGAGCTACCTCGACGCGAGCCGCGAGATCGCAGAGCGCGGAGCCCCGCCCCGCGCCTAGTAGGCGCCGGCACCACGCCAGTGACCAACAGCCAGTAGACAGACAGCGGACGGCACGATGAGCAGGAGACGACCATGAATCAGCCGGCACGGAAGCGGAGTGGCTTGGGCAGGGGACTGGCAGCCCTCATTCCGACCGGTCCCGCTGAGGACGGTACCGATGTCCTGAGCCCCAAGATCGGCGCAACTGCAGCCGACGTTCTGCTCGGGCCGTCGGCCGGCCCGAGCGACGCGGGGACGGCGCCCCCGACGTCCTCCGCGCCCGATGGGGCCGACCCGGTCCTTGCCGGCGACGTGGGCGCCACCTATCGGGAGATCGATCCCAGCCTGATCCAGCCGAATCCGCGGCAGCCCCGCCAGGTGTTCGACGAGGAGGCGCTGAGCGAGCTGGTGCACTCCATCCGCGAGTTCGGATTGATGCAGCCGATCGTCGTCCGCGCGGTCGAAGAGAACGGCGAATCCCGCTATCAGTTGGTGATGGGGGAGCGGCGCTGGCGGGCCGCCCAGCAAGCCGGCCTGGAAGCCATTCCGGCGATCGTCCGTGAGACCGGTGACGACAGCATGCTGCGTGACGCGCTGCTGGAGAACATCCACCGGGTTCAGCTCAACCCGTTGGAAGAGGCCGCCGCCTACCAACAGCTGCTCGACGAATTCGGAGTCACCCATGATGAACTCGCCGCGCGGATCGGTCGCTCACGGCCACTGATCTCCAACATGATCCGTCTGTTGCGCCTGCCGATCGCCGTGCAGCGCCGCGTCGCGGCCGGTGTGCTGTCCGCGGGGCACGCACGTGCGCTGCTCGCCCTGGAAGGGGGAGCGGAGAAGCAGGAAGAGTTGGCCGCCCGCATCATTGCCGAGGGCATGTCGGTGCGTGCCACCGAGGAGGCCGTGACGCTGGCCAACCGCGACGGCAACACCACGCCACCGGCGCCGCGGCGTAAGCCGATCCAGATGCCGGGCTTGCAGGACGTTGCTGAGCGGCTCTCTTCAGCGTTCGATACCCGGGTCACCGTGAGCCTTGGCAAACGAAAAGGCAAGATTGTGGTCGAGTTCGGATCGGTGGATGATCTCCAGCGCATTGTCGAAATTATGAGCGCCGAAGACCACTGAGAACCCACGACCAACGACACCAGGTTGTTCCGTCACTGTGACACATCAGTGATCAGAGTCCGCAGTCGCGAGCGCCACATAGCGCAAAGCTTCTGTGCCGCATAGCATTTCACCTCGGAGGCGGAACTGGATGACATTTTCAGGGCGCAGTGGTCCGACTCCGGCGGACTCTCCTATCCTTGAGGGGCAGCCACGCACACAGTGTGAAAGCCAGGGACCTCAGTGACAGCACGAATAACGCCGCTTCGGCTCGAGGGCTTCGAGCAGCTGCCCAAGCATGCGCGGCGCTGTGTGTTCTGGGAAGTTGATCCCTCCACCATCGGTGACGACCACCTGACCGATCCCGAATTCGAAAAAGAAGCGTGGCTTTCGATGGTCATGCTCGAGTGGGGATCATGCGGCCAACTGGCCGTGACGGCTCGCGCGGACGCACCCGACCAGGATCCAGATACAGGGTCAGATGCCGACTCCGCTACCGCGTTCGACTTGGTGGTACCCGCCGACGCAGCAGGCCTCGTGGGGCCGGAGGGTGAGGACTGGACGGCTCCGGCTGTCGTGGACGATCCGTGTCTGGGCTTCGCGTTCTATGCACCCCCCGGCGCCGTGCCGCGGGCCCGGCTTTTCCCGACCGCTCCCGTCAGCCCGGACGCGATCTTGTTGACGGCGATCGGTGTTGAATGTGCCGAAGACCGCGGGCTGTTGTCGCAGAGTCTGCTGGCCGCCGTGGTCAATGATTTGGTGCGACGCGGCGTTCGGGCTCTGGAAGCATTCGGTTACACCTCGGCCGTGAGCGAATTGGCCGACGGCGGCAAGCTTCCCGATGAGCTGTCTCCGGTAGTGGCGGCGCTGGGGGACTGTTCGGTCGAAGACTGCATGCTGACATCCGATTTCCTCGAAGACGTCGGTTTCACCGTTGTCGCGCCACACCCGTACTTCCCGCGACTGCGTCTGGAACTCGACAAAGGCCTCGGCTGGAAGGCCGAAGTGGAAGCCGCCCTCGAGCGCCTCTTGGAGAACGCGCGGATCGAGCTGCCGATCGGTGCCGGGATGTCCGGGGCCGGCATCGGGGCGAAAAGTGTTGTCCGACACGACAGGAAAGTCTGACGTAGACCGCCAACCGAGACTGTGCCCGCGGCCTCAGGAAGCTCGTCGGTCGGCGGCGCGGGCAGCTCGAGCGCTGGCAACCCGGATCGCGATTGCGACGAGGAGCTGGCTGCCAGGAATAGCGGTGGAGAAGCTGATCTCCGTTGAGATCCGGCTTCCACCGGCACGGGGCTCGACGGTGATCTGGCCGGTGTAATCACGGAACGGCAGCCCGGAGAGCAGTTCATATCGCAGGGTTGTCGGCGCGTCGAACGTCGTAATCCGTTCGCGGATAACCGTTCCGAACGAATGAATCGCACGGATGGCACCTACCCCGTCTCGATCAGGACTGCCGGCCGTCTCCAGGACGACCTTGCGCGTAGGCATCCACTCGGACATCCGGTCGTGATCTGTAAGCACTTCCCAGACCACGAGGGGGTGGACGGCAACTTCACGGCTGTCGGTGTAACGGTAATGCCGGGCCATCTCGTCAGGTAAGCACGCCGTGGCCCTGACGTCGAGAGGTGCGGACCCGCCGGCGGATGCCGAAGCGTATCCAGCTCGTAGGCGACAGTGATTCCGCCGGGCAACACCGGGCTGGGTGCCGCCCGCGGCGCACTCGTCGTCGACTGCCGGTCTTCCTAAAATCGGGCGGCCGATCTGACCACGCCGATTCACCAGATATGTGGTGTCACATGACGAAACGACCATCGCATGGCCGGGTGGGCAGTTGCGGGGCTGAGTCGGCGCTCACGCGCCGCTGCTGAATTGGCGCTCACGCGCCGCGGCTCGCCTGCTCCACCGAAAGCTCATGCGCCAACAACTCGGCGAAGGTGAATGTCCCTGTCGGACGGTCGTTCTTGCCCAGCAGATACAGCCGCTTGACCGCCGCCAGGATGCCTTCGGCAATCGCATCACGGGTCTGGGTGGACAGCAGCAGACCGCGATCATGGGGATTGGTGATGTAGCCGATGTCTACCTCGACGGTGGGCATCCGGGTCAGGCGCAGCAGATCCCAGGTGCGGCCGTGCGACCGGCAGTCACGTAATCCGGTGCGGGCCACCACCTCCCGCTGAATGAAGTCGGCGAGGTTACGGCCGATGGTCGACACCGACCCATGGGAATTCCCGAAGTGGAACGAGGCCACGCCGTTTGCGGAGGGGGAGCGCTGACTCTCACAGCGCAGGCTGATCATCAGATCCGCACCGACACGGTTGGCGGTGGCGGCACGTTCGGAATCCAGCGGGCTGCGGTTGGCCGGGCGGGAGATGAACGTCTCCATGCCGATCGCCGTCATCCGGCCTTCGAGCCGACTTGCCAAGTCCCACAGGATGTCTGCTTCGCTGATCGGGCCGTCGGGCCCGTTCATGATCATCCCGTGATCGGATCCGCCGCGGCCCGGGTCGATGATGACGTGCTTACCCGAGAGCTGCGGACCCGAGCGTCGTACCAGCTCTTCTTCCCGGATCGCGTGCGGAGACCCACCGGTCACCCGCGAGCCCAGGAAATACAACGAGCGCAACGTTTCCGGGCCACAGATACCGTCGGGGTACAGCCCGTACTCACGCTGGTACGACGACAACGCGTTGTGGGTCTGTAGGCCGAAATGCCCGTCGACCATGCCGGTATAGAAGCCGAGGTCCTGGAGGCGAGCCTGCAGGGTGGCCACGTCGTCGCCGTACATGGGCGCACCGAACTGGTGAGTCAGGGTGCGGGCTCCGAGCCGGTAGGAGGCCTCACGCAGGGCTCGATAGGTGGCTTCTCCGACGATGCCGTCCACCAACAGGCCTCGGTGCTGCTGAAATGCCCGGACGGCGCTGTCGAGCTCGTCATCGAATGCGTCGAGCGCAACATGTCTGCCGGTGCTCAGGTCGGCGTCAGGGTTGTCGATCAGACCTAACGCGGCCAAGGCTGCCCGGATCTCGGTGACTGCTCCGCCACGGTCACCGCGACGCAGACTCGACATTCGGCCCCTCCATGCTGGTTTCCGGCGATCTGCCAGGCTAGCTAGCCAGCATTGTCTCAGATTTCGGCCACAATCCGGAAAACGCCAGGCGTATCCGGGGTGTGTGGGGTGTGTGTGAACTCAGAGTGCGTCGGCAAGTTCGCGCAGCAGCGCGGCCTTGCCCTTGGCGCCGACGATGCGCTTCACCGGTGCGCCGTCCTTGAACAGGATCAGCGTCGGGATGGACACCACCTGGAAGTCACGCGCGGTGGCCGGGTTGGCGTCCACGTCGATCTTGGCGACCCGCAACTCGCCGGCCTTCTCGCTCGCGATCTCCTCGAGCACCGGGGCGACCATCTTGCACGGCCCGCACCAGGTGGCCCAGAAATCAACCAGTACCGGTGTGCTGCTGGTCAAGACGTCGTTGGAGAACGAATCGTCGGTGACCGTTACTGTTGCGCTGTCCGCACTCATGGAGCTCTCCTGTCGGGTCGAAATCTATTGGGGGTCAGTCGTTGTCGGCGAGCCAGCGCTCGGTGTCGATGGCAGCCGAACAGCCGCTGCCCGCGGCGGTGATGGCCTGGCGGTAGGTGTGGTCGACGAGATCGCCTGCGGCGAACACCCCGTCGAGCGTGGTCGCGGTGGTGCGGCCGACGACCTTCACGTAGCCCTCGTCGTCGAGATCGATCTGGCCGCGCACGAGTTCCGAGCGCGGGTCGTGGCCGATCGCCACGAACACGCCGGTGACCTGGAGCTTGGACTCCTCGCCGGTGACGGTGTCGCGCAGGCGCACGCCGGTGACCTTCGGATCGCCCTCGATCTGGGTGATCTCGGTGTTGGTCAGGAAGGTGATCTTCTCGTTGGCCCGGGCGCGTTCCAGCATGATTCTGGAAGCGCGGAATTCGTCGCGGCGGTGGATCAGGGTCACCGAACGCGCGAAGCGGGTGAGGAACGTCGCCTCCTCCATCGCCGAATCGCCGCCACCGACCACGATGATGTCCTCGTCGCGGAAGAAGAAGCCGTCACAGGTGGCGCAGGTGCTCACACCCATGCCGGTCAGGGCTTCCTCACCGGGTACGCCGAGGTGGCGGGCCGCGGCGCCCATTGCCAGGATCACCGATCGCGCCTGGTGGGTCTCGTCGCCGACGGTGACGGACTTCACGGGGCCGGTGAGGTCGACGACGTCGACGTCCTCCATGCGGAGATCCGCGCCGAAGCGCAGGGCCTGCTCACGCATCTCGTCCATCAGCTCAGGGCCGGTGATGCCCTCACGGAACCCGGGGTAGTTCTCCACCTCGGTGGTGGTCATCAGCGCGCCGCCGAACTGCGTTCCCTCGAACACCAGCGGCTTGAGCTGGGCGCGGGCAGCGTAGATGGCTGCGGTATATCCGGCGGGGCCGGAACCGATGATGATGACGTCGTGGACCGTCGCTGAGGAGGACATGTAGGCCTTTCTGCCGTACTCGGCACGGGTTGCAACGTCAGCCTAGGCCGGATGTGTTCCCACCTGGCTCGCAGGACACACTACGGACGTTTCACCGGGTGTTTGACCACGGTGTCTGCCAGCGATCCGGCATGAGTGGCGTCGCAGTCCGCGGGGACCACGACCCCGACGATGGAGTCCGGGTCGGTCGGCGACATCAACACCAGCACTCCGTGGCGACCGGCCACGTCCATCGGGCGAGCGCCGAGAACCTGGACACCGGCGGGGTAGCCCAGCGCGGACAGGCACGCATTGCGGCGTTGTGGGTCGCTCAGCGGTCCCAGGTCGGGCGGGACCGACAGCAGCCCCTGGATCTGGGTTTCGGACAGACCGATCGCGCTGCGCGGCGGTGAGACGGTGATCCGGCCGAAGCTGGTCAGTGTCGAAGGGGCCTGGCCCGCCGGGCGTACCAGCACCAGCGCGCCCACCACTGCGGCCGCCACGGCCGCGCACGCCCCGGTGACGGCGGCGATCGACTTCCAGCGTCGTCCGGGCGGCGCCGGCGGGGCAGGCTCGGCCCGCAGTACTTCGGACAGCCGGACACTCACCTCGTCAGGCACCGGGGGAGCGGTGGAGGGGTCCTGGCCGAGCTGGGCCAGATCGCGACGCACCCGATCGAGGGCCGCCAGGGTGTTCCTGGCATCCGGTCCGGCGATCGGGTCGGTGCGTACCCGTCGGCGAAGCTGCGCGGCCGTGTCGTCGTCGAGCAGCCCGGCCTGCAGATCGGCGAACAACTCAGCAGGAATCGGGCCGTCCGACGGCACTGGGGGTGTGCTGCCGTTCATCGCCTTCAAAGTACTGGAGCAGGCCTGCGAGCTTGTGCCTGGCGCGCGAGCACCGGCTCTTCACGGTGCCCTCTGCGACCCCGAGGAGCAGGGCCGTCTCGGCCACCGAATAGCCCTGCATGTCGACGGCCACCACGGCGGCGCGCTGCTCGAGCGGCAGCTGCATGAGTGCCCGCTCCACCACGATCGCGGTGGCGACCCGGGGCGCTGGGTCGCCGGCGGGGTCCCGCAGATGGAGGAGGTGGTCCAGCTCGTGTTCGGACGAGGTGGGCTGGTGGCGTGACCGGCGGACCCGGTCAAGGCAGGCATTCACCACGATCCGGTACAGCCAGCTGCTGACTGCCGAATCGTGGCGGAACGACGCGGCCGTGCGATGGGCCGACAACAACGCATCCTGCACGGCGTCGTCGGCGTCGTCGTGGTGATGGCTGGTCAGGAACGCCAACCGGCGCAGCTGACCGTGGTGCCGGTGAACGAGTTCCTCGAATGCGTAGCGGTCCCCGGCGACGTGGGCGGCCAGCAGTTCGGCATCGGTACGCGTGGCGGTGCCATGCTTCCGCAGCTGCGTCGTCGCCGGCTTCCCGGTCCCCCCGAACCTTCCCACACGCTGAACTTAAACGCTGTCCGGCAGCCGCCCGGACACTTGTTTGCCCGGGACGGTGTTACGCCAGGTCAAGAAGCCATCGGGCCTGGGGATGACGTCTCAGGAGGCCGCTTTGAGGGTGATCTCGGAGATGTCGGTGCGGCTCTTGCCGTCCACGGTGCCCAGCGTCGAGATCCACACCAGCACGTACGAGGTGGACTGTGCCTTGTTCACCGAGATGGTGTTGGAGCCGGGCTTCAGCGGGGTTGTCGGTGTCAGTTCGGTGGTGTCCGACAGGGATGACGGGGTGGCCGACTGGGCCGCGCGGATCTGCACCGAGGTACCGGTGCTGGTCACGTTCAGGGTGACGGCGCCGATCGTGGTGGGCTGCGGCAGTTGCAGCATCAGGCCGACGCCGTTCTTGAACCCGGGGAACGGGGCCGGATCCGAATACGTGTCGGTGGACCATGCCGTGCTGGTGTTGCCGTCGATGGCCTGCCCGGCGGTAGCCGGTGAGTCGGCTTCGCCTTCGGGTGAGAACACAGTTGCCCGAACGGGTTTCACCGTGCTACCGGTGGCGGCCGACGAATTGTCCTGGGTCTGCTCGCTGTTCTCCGACGGCGCGTTCAGGCCGAGCTCGTCCCGGTTGAGGCCGCCCCCCACGTCGCCGAAGATGCTGTTGAGGACGGACGCGAGCACCAGCAGTGCCACCAGGATGATGGCCGCGCCCACGCTCACCCCGATGATGACGCCCTTGCGGCGCCGGGCCTCGGCGGCTTCGTGTTCCTCCGGGGTTTCGTGTGCGCGGACGGGAGCTGCCGGGGCCGGCGTCTCCTCGACCGAACCCGCCATCAGTTCGGTGCGATCGGCGATGGCGGTGGCCTGTTGCAGCAGGTTCAAAAGGGTTGGAGCGCTTCGAATTCCGCCGCCGGGTTGGACGGCACGGGCGGCCGCAGCCGAGATCTGGAACGGGATGTCGCGGTCGACGGCGCGCGGTTCGACCGGCTGCCCGGCCGGATCAAGGGCGGCGGGCTCCAGCCCGCTTCGTGATCCGGATTCCGGCAGCGGCCAACGGTTGACCAGCAGCGCGTACAGGGCCGCGCCGATGCCGCGGATGTCGTCGTCCGGTGTGGCGTCGGGCATCGTGGCCGGAAAGGCAAGTGCCACATCGCCTTCGATGCTCACCCGCACCCGGCTGGGGTGGTCGATCGACAGTGCCACTCCGGCGCGGTGGGCCGCCTCGGCGGCAGCGGCGAGCGACTGGATGGCGCGGGCCCCGCCGATCGGGGAGGGCGAGGTGTCGGCGACCTCGGCCAGTGAGCCGCCGCGAATCCACTCCGAGACGATCAGGCCGCCCGACCCGCTGTGTGCGACGTCGAGCACCCGGGCGATACCGGGAACGTCGAGGCGGCTGAGTTTGAGGGTGCGCGAGAGGATCTCCTGCACCTGGGCGTCGGGCATGGTGGCATCAGGGTCGACGAAGGTCAGCGCCACCTGACGATCGAGTGCGGTGTCGAGGGCCTGCCAGAACTGCAGGTGCGGCGGACCACCGTGGAACACCAGAAGCCGGTAGCGGCCGTCGGCGATGGTGGCCCCGGGGATGAGGTGCACGTCGTCGTCCGCCGATTCCAGCGCGGCATCGTGCGGCGGTGCGAACGAGATCGGCTCGCGGGTCGGGTCACCGCCGTAGTCGGTGAGCGGGCGCGTTGCCCCGTTGGACCGGCTCGCGGCGGGTTCACCAGATCCGGTGCCCTCCTCCGACGGGGTGTCTGCCGAACCGGCGGGCGCCACATCCGGTTGGAACTCGTCGGCGGCCGGACGCGGCAACTTCGTCGTATCCGTTGTCATCCCGGAACTCGAGGTGGCGTCCAGTGCCGCGTCGTCCGCAGATTCGTCGGTCACCGGTGATCCTTTCCACATCCCCGCTCCGGCAACGTGTGCCGGAGTCCCGCCTCCGGCGGCTGCCGGGCTTGACGGCCACCCAGTGGGAGAAGAATTCCTCTGATCAGGGTACGTGACGGGCGCTGCAGGTTGAGGTCCGACGGGCGGCGCAATTGTTTGCATGGCTACCTGTCCGGCCCCCGGCGCCGGGGCGGGACGCCCCCGCCCGAGCCGGCGGCGGACCATTGCCAGGGCCGACTGCGCCTCCGGAACCCGGGCGGCGATCATCACCCCGGCGATGATCGGGACCATGATCACGCCGAGGGCGAGCAGCCGCAGCAGCGAACCCGCGGCGCCCGCGTGCTCGGTCAGTGAGTCCAGGCCGAGCAGCCGGTCGGCGGCGTGGGCCACCAGGCTGGCCACCAACGACGCCGCGATGGTGACCAGGATGGTGCGGATCACGCTGTCGCGCAGTAACCGGCCGCCGCGCGGACGCAGGTTGGACTTCAGGAGCACGTAGCCCATGACGGCTCCGGCGACGAACCCCAACCCGTTGGCCAGTCCGAGGTAGCCGGCCACCATGTTGGGGTCGTCGGTCAGGTGCGGGGCGATGATCGAGCCGATGATCTTCACGGCGGTGATCACGACGATGATGGCGATCGGGGTCCAGGGCTTCTCCCGTGCGTAGAACACCCGCAGCTGCAGCAGTACCAGCGCATAGGGGATGAGCGTGAAGGCCGACAGGGTGATCGCCATGCCGAGGTAACCGGCGTCTGAGGCGCTGAAGTTGCCGTAGGCGAACAGTGCGCTGCCGATGGCGGGCCCGCCGACGGTCATCATCGCCACCACCGGGATGAGCGTCACCATGGTGAGCCGGGTGGCCAGGGAGTAGTCGTCGAGCACGGCCGGAATGTTGTCGGCGGCCGCGTTGCGGCTCAGGCGCGGCATCACCACGGTGAGCACCGTGACGCCGATCATCCCGAACGGCAGCATCAACACCAGCCAGGTGTAGTTGTAGATCGCGGGCCCGGTGTCGGCGGCCCCGCTGGCGATCTGATTGCCGACGATCAGGCCGATCTGGCTGATCAGTACGTAGAGCACCATGGCGGCGGCCATGGTCCCGAACTTCTTGAGCCGGTCGTCGATGCCCCACAGTGGCCGCAGGCTGATCCGCTCGGCGCGGATCGCCACGAGCAGCACGGCAGCCTGCGCGACCACGCCCAGGGTGGTGCCGATCCCGAGGACCAGCAGCTTGGCCGTCCCCATGTGGGGCGGATCGATCGAGAACTCGCCGGGCACCAGGACGAACACGCCCAGCGTCACGATCGCCACCACGTTGTTGACGACGGGGGCCCAGGCAGGCGGACCGAAGACGTTGCGGGTGTTGAGGATTGCCATGAAGACAGACGACAGGCCGTAGAACAGCACCTGTGGCAGCAACAGGTAGGCGAACGCGGTGGTCAGCGGATTGTTGACCTTCGGATCACTGCCCAGCATCAGTCGCACCAGCAGTGGCGCACACAGCACCGAGAGCACTGTGGTGACCAGCAGCAGTGTCGTGGCGAGGGTCACCAGCCGCCGCACGAACGCGGTGCCGCCGTCGGCGTCGTCGCGTTCGGCGCGGGCCAGGACCGGAACGAAGATCGCCGTGAAGGTGGCCTCCAGCACCAGTGCGGCCACCATGTTGGGCAGCTGGTTGGCCACGGAGAACGAGCTGGTCAATGCTCCGCCGAGCATCGCCATGAGGAGCACGAACCGGAAGAACCCGGTGATGCGTGAGATCAGCGTCGCGAAGGCCATGCCCCACGAGCGCGAGACGACGGCGGCATCGGACAGTTCGGCCCGCCCGGCAGGACGGATCGGGCCGGTGGCATGCGGAATCCTCGGCGGGCCCGGTGGGCGGGCCGGTGGTTGGTCGGGCGAGGTCATCAGGGTCGGTCCGGGCTGGTCGCCGTCGCCGGCGGGGACGGCGGGGCGGGCGCCTCGTGGGTGTTGTCAGAGTCGGCGTCGTTGTTGAACGCCATCGCGACGTCGAGCGGGTCGGGGTGCTCGCCAGGTGGGATGAGATCGGCACGGTCGGGCTGGCCGCGGAAGCGGTGCCACAACCGGCGCCCGGCGAGCGCCACCAGTACGGCCCCGGCCGACAGGGTGATGAAGAACAGCACCTTGCCGTAGGCGTTGGAGTGCACCGACAACCGGACGGGCTCACCGAGTGTCAGACCGTCGGTGGTCTGCAGGCTGACGTCGACCGCCACCCGCTGGGTGAAGTGCACCTCGATCGGTACCCGCAGCGGCAGATAGCCGGGTGGCAGCTCGATCTCGCCCATGTCGGTGACGGTCATCCCGGGTGGTGCGTCGACGTGTAGCCGGACCCTCACCGGAACCGGCAGGTCGTTGCGCAGGGCCAGGGGCAGCGGACTGCGCTCGGTGGCCAGTGTGTAGGCCCCGCCGGGGTTGACGATCGTGACCGCGCCGAACATGTCGTTCACACTGCGGCCGACGGTCTGCAACCGCTGCTCGGCCAGCCCCTCTCGGGCCTCCGGCGGCACGGACTGGCTCAGTGCCCGCAGCATGTCCTCCCGCAGCGGCGCGGTGTACTGCATGCCGGTCAGTCCGGTGCGTTCATCGGTGGTCAGCGCCGCGGTCAGTCCCCACAGCCGACTGACCGCCGCCGCGATGCCGCTGCTGATGTTCTCGTCGATGGCGCTGCGCGGGTTGCCCAGGGAATCCGGCGGCGGGGGTTGCACGGGTTCGGGCGGCGCCGCGTTGCCCTCGGCGATCACCATGGGCAGCGGGCGCGGCACGGCCAGCCCGGCGTGGATCGTGGTGGCCACCGAGGTCAGGATGGCCTGCGCATCGTCGGCGTCGAGCGACCACACGAGCGGCGGCATCAGGATCTGGGTCCGGGGCTCCTCGGTGGGGGTGAGGCCCCGCCACAGCAGCGCCCCCAGCGCATCCTGGCGCCGGGCCGTCTGCGAGTCGTGACGGACCGGGATCTCCAGCGACGGATCCAGGTATGACGGCGCCATCGGATCGGTGCCCGCACCGGCCAGGGCGGCACCGACCGCGGGATCGAATCCGGCCGCGACGACCTCGGGCCCGTACCGCAGCGGGGTCACATCGGCGGTCTCGGGGGCGCCGGTGGCCGAATCCTGGGCGGCGATCTGGGTGGCCGAGATGGCGACCGTCTGGCCCTGGGCTGCCAGCAGGTCAAGCGCGGGGCGGGTGAGCGGACCGTCACCCAGGATGCTGGCACCCCGGATCGAGGTGACGCCGAGGATCTGATCGACGATGTCGCCGGCGCCGTTGGTCGCGATCGCGCTCAACCCCGGATCGCCGACCCGTTGCAGTGCGGTCAGATCGGCCTGCGCGTAGTTGGTCGGTGCCACGCAGAGCCGCCCGGCCAGGCCGCGCAACCGGTTCAGCCAGTTGACGGCGGCTTCCTGGCCGGTGCCGGGTCGCGTCGGGGTGGCTGCCCCGGCGTCGGGACCGTCGTTGACGACGTAGCCGCCGGTCATCGCGTTGACCGTGACGAGCAGATCCGGGTCGACGGCAAGGCACAAGGTGGCGCGCAGCTGGCCACCGGAGTCGACGGTCGGCCCGGTGGCGAAGTCGGCTGCCGACAGCAGGGTGTCGAGCCGCCCGCCTGGGGCCAGGGACGCGGCGAGGCTGTCGTCGACCAACCGCACCGGTGTGGTGCCGCCGGGGGCGCCGGGGGCCAGTCGTGGTCGGTCGGCCAGCGGCCAGAGCATGGTCATCCGCACCGGGTGGGAGGTGTCCGGCGGTACCACCGAGCTGAGGGTGTCGGCGGCCGACATCGATTCGGGAGCATTGTCGGCGGCCTGGTCGGGCGGCACTCCGAGGACCGGGAGGAGGAAGCGGGCGTCGTCGAGTTTGGCCGGCGCACCGTAATCCGGTGTCCCGTTGACGTTGATCAGCACGGGGTAGACGCCGGGCTCGCTGATGTGCAGTGACCCGGGGCCTTCGGAGCGCAGGGGATAGGACAGCGTGAAGCCCACCGACTGGCCGCGATCCATCTCGGGTGCCACGGTCACGAAGTCGGCTACCGGCTCGAACCGGTCGACATCTCCGGTGAGGTCGGTGCGCAGCTGGCTCGATGAGGTCACCGCGCGCGCGTGCTCCATCCGGATGTCCACGTCACGCACCGGCCGGTCGCCGACGTTGAGCACGGCCCCGGTCACCGTCAGCACCGATTCACTCGTGGTGGTGACGACGTTGGGGGTGACGCGGTCGATGCGGATCTGGAGGAACGGCATCGCTCCCGGTTCACTGGCGCTCGCGCGCGGCAGAAGCACCGGCCACGCGGCGGTGGACCACACCGAGAACAACAACACCACCGCCACAAGCACCACTGTGTGCGCCAGGAGGGAGAACCCTCGGCGCACCGCCGGGGCGGCGGTCACGGCCCCTGTCCGCATCCGTTCGTGCGCCGGCGGGGCTGGGGTTGGGCAGAGTCGTCGCGGCGGTGGGTGCGGGCGTGCGAATGGGTCTGGGGACGCCGCCGGGGCGCGCTGCGAGGCAGTGGCGGCAAGGCCTCCGGCCCGTCGGTGTGCAGCTTGTCGATCAGCTCTCCGGCCACCTCGGCGAGCTTGCGCTCGTCGGCGTAGGCCAGCCGGGACGCCAGATCCCGCAGCGGGACCCAGGCGACCTCCGTCACCTCGACGTCGTCGTCGGACAGTTCGCCGCCCTGGAAGCGCAGGAGGTAGTGGTGCACGGTCTTGTGCACCCGGCGGCCCTCGGTGACGAACCAGTAGTCGATGCTGCCGAGCGCGGCCAGCACGTCGCCGCGGATACCGGTCTCTTCGGCAACCTCGCGGATCGCGGTCTGTTCGGCCGTCTCACCGAGTTCGATGTGCCCCTTGGGCAGGGACCACAGCATCCGGCCACGCCGGTCGACCCGGCCGATCAACGCCGCCACCTGGGTGTCCTTGGGTCCGTCGATTCCGTCGATGACCAGGCCGCCTGCCGAGGTCTCGTGAACGGTGCGCAGACGTTCCGGTGGTCGCCGAGGACGCGACTTACGTTGCTTGGACTGGTCGCGCGGGGTCGGGGCGGAATTTGCGGTACTGACGGGAGCTTCGCCGGGGCCGTCGGTGTGGCGTTCGGCATCGTTGCCCTGATCACCGGCTGGTGGCCCCGCCGCCCTTTGCGCACGACGACGGCCACGACGCCGGCTGCGGCGCCGTCGTGGTTTGGCCTGTTCGCCGTCCGACACCCAAGCGATAGTAGCTGCCATGGGGTTGGCCTCCTGCCGCACTCGCCGGTTGTGACCACACCGCGAGCATTAGGCTCATCGAACGTGTCCGACGCTGTTGTTACTGATGCCGAATTGCTGGCCGGCGCGCTGGTCGCGCTGAACCACCGCGCCGAGGTGCTGCGCGCGCTCGGCGCGGTGTTCGCTGAGGCGGGTCACGAGCTGTATCTGGTCGGCGGCAGTGTGCGCGATGCGCTGCTGGGCCGGCTGACCGATCACAGTGATCTCGATTTCACCACCGACGCCCGTCCCGAGCAGATGCTGAAGGTCCTGCGTCCGTGGGCCGACGCGCTGTGGGAGACCGGGATCGAGTTCGGCACGATCGGTGTGGGCAAGCGGGTGGGCGGGGTGGAGCACCGGCTCGAGATCACCACGTTCCGGGCCGACAGCTATGACCAGGTGTCGAGAAACCCGACGGTGGAGTTCGGCGACAACCTCGATGACGACCTGGCGCGCCGCGACTTCACCGTGAACGCCATGGCGGTGCGCATCACGGCCGACGGTCCGGCCGAATTCCGCGATCCGCTTGGCGGTTTGGCGGCCATTCAGGCCAAGGTGCTCGACACCCCGTCGGCGCCGGAGGTGTCGTTCGGGGATGATCCGCTGCGGATGCTGCGCGCGGCCCGGTTCGTGTCGCAGCTCGGGTTCGGGGTGGCGCCGCGGGTGCTGGAGGCGCTGCTGGAGATGGCACCGCAGCTGGAGCGCATCACCGTCGAGCGGGTCGCCGCCGAGTTGGACAAGCTGTTGCTCGGCGCGGATCCGGTGGCCGGCGTCGATCTGATGGTGCAGACCGGGTTGGGCGAGGTGGTCCTGCCCGAGGTCGGCGAGATGCGGATGGCCATCGACGAACATCACCAGCACAAGGATGTGTACTGGCATTCGCTGACGGTCCTGCGGCAGGCGGTGGATCTCGAGGATCAGGGTCCGGATCTCGTATTGCGTTGGGCCGCATTGCTTCACGACATCGGCAAGCCCGCGACCCGCAAGCACGAATCCGACGGGGGAGTGAGCTTTCACCACCATGAGGTGGTCGGCGCCAAGATGACCCGCAAGCGGATGCGCGCGCTCAAGTACTCCAAGCAGATGGTCGACGACGTGTCGCAGCTGGTGTATCTGCATCTGCGGTTCCACGGCTATGCCGACGACAAGGGCACCGGGAAGTGGACCGATTCGGCGGTGCGGCGTTACGTCACCGATGCCGGTCCGCTGCTGAGCCGGCTGCACAAGCTGGTCCGCGCCGACTGCACCACCAGGAACAAGCGCCGGGCGGCGCGGTTGCAGGCCAACTACGACGATCTGGAGAACCGGATCGGCGAGCTGGCGGCGAAAGAGGATCTGCAGCGGGTCCGGCCGGACCTCGACGGCAACGAGATCATGGAGATCCTCGGCATTCCCGCGGGCCCCCAGGTCGGCGAGGCCTGGAAGTACCTCAAGGAGCTCCGGCTCGACCATGGACCGCTGTCCCGTGAGCAGGCCATCGACGAATTGTTGAAGTGGTGGAACGCCAGAAGCTGATCGTGCGTCTGATCAGTCATGGACTACTGCCTGGGTGAGCCCGACGGGACCGCTGCCATCTTCACCGGCGTGCCGGACATGGATGTGGACGGGGACGGCAGCCCCGACGGCATCGGACTCGATTTCGACGGGGACGGCCGGCTCGACGACGTGATGGCCGATTTCGACGGGGACGGCGTCGCCGAGCGGATGGTGCTCGACGCCGATGACGACGGACAGGCCGAGAGCTATTTCTCCGACGACGGTTCGGGTACCTGGGCGGTGAGTGTGGACCGGTCCGGACAGGTGCGCTGGTTCGGTTTGGACGGGGTGGAGCGGGCGGTCGGCGGGCAGGAGCGCAGCGACTCGGGAATCGATGGAGTACCGGTGGTCGATTTCGACGGTGACGGGGCTACCGACGACCGGTTGATCGACGTGGACGGGGACGGCCTGGCCGATCGGGCGTTGGTCGGGAACCTGGCGTACGTCGACACCGACGGTGATGGCCGGTGGGACATGAAGCTGGCCGACACCGATGGCGACGGCCGCGCCGATTCGGTCTCCTGAGCGATGACTCTGCGGTGAGGGCCCCGTCTACTCGAACTTCCGCGCCCTGAGCGCAGGATCAATTTCGCCGCTCAGCCTCGCCCGGCGCCCGGAGGCCCGGCGAAGGCCTGCGCGATCGTCAACCACTTGGCGGCGTCGTCGCCGACGGCGGTCACGTCGAGTTCGGCCGGGGCCCGTCGCTGGGTGACCAGCATGCAGAAGTCTTCGGCAGATCCCGTCACGCGCTGCTGTGCGTCGGCCGGCCCCCACTCCCACAGCGAGCCGTCGGGCGCGGTCAGCTCCACCCGGAACGGCTCGGCGGGTGGGGTCAGCCCGTGCACGGTGAATGCGAAATCCCTTGTGCGAACGCCGATGTGGGCGATCGAGCGGAGCCGCTCGGTGGCGGGCCGATGAACCCCCAGCGCGTCGGCCACATCGAGACCGTGCGCCCAGGTCTCCATCATGCGGGCGGTGGCCATCGACGTCGCGCTCATCGGCGGGCCGAACCACGGCAGCTTGCGGCCTTCGGCCACGTCGACGAGTTCGGTGTGCAGTCGCGCACGGGTTTCGCGCCAGTCCGCCAACAGCTGCTCTGGCGGCGTCAGTGCGAGTTCCTCGGCTGCGGCGTCGACGAACCCCGTCGGGTTCCGCATCGCCTCGGCGAGGACGGCGTCGAAGCCGGACTGGTCGGTGATCGCGATGACCGACACTCGGTCGGTCCACAACAGGTGGGCGATCTGGTGGGCAATGGTCCAGCCCTCGGACGGCGTGGCGGTGGCCCAGCGCTCGGGCGGCAGGTCGGCCACCAGGGCGTCGAGTACATCGCTCTCGGCGGACAGGTCGGCCACGATCGGCCCGGCGCTCACCATGGCGGTCAGCCTAGACCGGGGGATCACACCCGCTTCGGGGATGCCACCGCCGCGTGCAGTCCGAGCCCGATCAGGTAGGCGACGGCCCCGGCGGCCACCAGAGCAGGCGAGTGCCCGCCGGCGGGGATCAGAGCGGCGGCCGCCGCGATCGCCGCGACGAACGACATCCAGAACAGCGCATCCTGCACCGTGAACACGTGACCGCGTAGAGCGTCGTCGACGTCGATCTGGATCGCCGAATCCGCACACAACTTCACGAGCTGCCCGGCCGCGCCGAGCAGCAGACCACAAGTCAGCATCACCGGGATGTGCAGGCCGAGCGCCAAGAGCTGGATGGCCGCGGCGAAGCAGAGCGCGCCATTGGCGGTCGCATAGCGCCCGAACCGGCCGATCACCGCCGGGGCGGCCACGGTGGCCAGGAACTGGCCGATACCGCCGGCTGCCAGGAACAGAAACGCGCTACCCAGGCCCAGCCCGGTCATATCGGGGTTATCGGTGTGCCGCACGATCACCAGCACCAGCAGGGAATTGATCCCGAAGGCCATCCGATGCGCGGCCAGCCCGGCCAGGGTTCCTGCGACGGGCCGCACGGTCAGCACCGTGCGCAGGCCATGCACCCAGCCGGTGGACACCGCGTAGGCCACCGAGCCGTGGATGGCGCGCTTGCTCTCGTGCGGCCCCAACACGTGCGGGCCGAAGCGCACCGACAACCACAACGCGAGCGCCACCGGGAGCGCCACGATGAACATGACCGCCGAGGCGCCCACGTCGTCGGCGCCGACCACCGTTCGCGGCACCAACATGAAGATGGCGCCGAGGAACGCGGCGAGCGCTCCGATCGCGGTGGCCACCGAGTTCATCGTGACGACCCGGTCGGCCGGCACCACATCGGGCAGCGACGCCGACAGACCTGACGATACGAACCGGGTGAACCCGTTGATGATCAACGCCCCGCACAGGATCGGCAGATCCCCGACACCGAACGCCAGCAGCCCACCCACCAGGAGCACCAGCAGCAGTCGGCCCAGGTTGGCACCGATCATCACCATTCGCCGGTCCCAGCGGTCCAGCAGTGCCCCGGCGAATGGACCGAGCACCGAGTACGGGAGATACAGGACGGCGAACGCACCGGCGATGGCCCACGGCTCGGCCTCCCGGTCGGGATTGAACAGGAGTCCGCCGGCCAGGCCGGCCTGGAACAGGCCGTCGGCGAACTGACTGACCGCACGCAACTCGAGCAGGCGGCGGAACTCGGTCATGCCACGCAACGAGTGCCAGAGGGCACGGAGCGCTTGAGCATGAACCACTCGATCAACAGTACAAAGCTGCGCCGAAATCCGACCGCGCCCGGGCTTGTTCGCCACGTCTTGGCAATCGCGGTGCCATGATGTAACCGTGGCGCAGTCAGAAGACCCGGAGGATTTCATCGCGCCTGCGGCGCACCGGGTACGTCCGGGCACGCTGCTGCTGGCCAACACTGATCTGCTGGAGCCGACCTTCCGGCGCAGCGTCATCTACATCGTCGAGCACAACGCCGGCGGCACCCTCGGCGTCGTGTTGAACCGCCCCAGTGAGACGGCGGTCTACAACGTCCTGCCGCAGTGGGCGAAGCTCACCAACAAACCCAAGACGATGTTCATCGGCGGCCCCGTCAAGCGGGACTCGGCGCTGTGCCTGGCGACGCTGCGGGTCGGCATGCAGGCCGACGGCGTTCCGGGACTGCGGCACGTGCAGGGCCGCGTGGTGATGGTCGATCTGGACGCCGATCCGGACACGCTGGCCCCGGTGATCGAGGGTGTGCGGATATTCGCCGGATACTCCGGCTGGACCATCGGCCAGCTCGACGGCGAGATCGAGCGCGACGATTGGATCGTGCTGTCGGCGCTGCCGTCGGATGTGTTGATCGAGCCCCGGGTCGATCTGTGGGGCCGGGTGTTGCGTCGTCAGCCGTTGCCGATGTCGTTGTTGGCCACGCATCCGATCGACGTGAGCCGCAACTAGCTTCTGGACTACTTACAAGACAGGGTGCAGCTGGCGCACGAGCCGGCGCAGTCCGCTCCCGAGCCGGCGCCCGCCTCCGCCGCCGCGACGGCCTTGGCGCTCTGCCAGCAGCCGGCGGCGACCGTGGCGATGGCCCCGATGATGCACACCATGACGACCATGAGGCCGGTGTGGGGCGCGGCAGCCAGGGCGGCGGCACCCCCGGCGGCGAGCATGACCGCGGCGGCCAGTTGGGTCGGGGCCACAGCCCTCAGGACCGAGCGCACGGGATCACCGGTACGGGGCCTGGTCAACAACCACAGCCCGAGCACACCGACGATGACGGCGGCGCTCAAACACAGCAGCGCGGCGATCAGCATGCGCCACACAATACGAGGCGCCGGTCGGTATTGCGAGGTCGGGGCGGGTTCTGGTGTTTCAGCCCTGCAGGCCCAGGAGCTGGGGCAAACCCGGCTGTGGCGCCGGTGCGGCCGGGGCGGGAGTAGCTGGCGGAGCGGGAGCCGCCGGGGCCGGCGCGCTGACCTTGAACCCGGACACGATCGCGTCGGCGGCGTCGGCAGCCGCGGAAACACCCTGGTTGGCGGCCGAGGAGTTCACCGACAACGACACCAGGTAATGGTCGGGGCCCGCGGTGGCCAGGATGTGCCTGCGTGAGGTGTTGAGCACCTGGCTGCCGGACAGGTAGCTACCTTCGATAAACGCCGACGGGAAGCCGTTGAAGTCACCCATGGCCATGTCGGTGGGACGCCAGTTCTGCAGCTGCTGGGTATCGACGAATCCGTGGCTGGCCGCTTCGACCGGGTCGAAATTGCCGACGAGCTTGTAGACCACCACCTGCGCGTTGGGGGTGTAGAGGTCGGTGCTGGCGCGGTCGGCGATCACCGCGAAGGCGTCGGGAACGTTGGGGTCGGGCACCTTGGTCCAGCCCGACGGCAGCGGCAGGACGATGCTGAGCGCCTTGAAGTCGTGGCTGACCTGAGGCTCCATCTTCACGCCCTTGCTCTTGAAGAATTCGGCAAGGGTGCCAGACGAGGCGGGGGTGATGGTCTGGGCCGGTGGGACAGGCGCTGCGACCGCGGGCGCGGCGTTGGCTGCCGCACCCGGGACGCCGGGGGCTGCTGCGGCAGCGGGTACTGCGGCGGGGGCGGCCGGGGCCGCAGGAGCGGCAGGGGCTGCGGCAGGGGCGACCGTGACGGTCTGGGTCACCGTCACCGGGCCGGGAACGCTGGGAGCCGGGAGGAGGGGTTCGGCAGAAGCGGTCTGACCGGTGAAACCGACAACCCCGGCCACGCCGATGGCCGTGCCCGCTGCCAGTACCCGCCACCGGCGGGTCAACTCGATCATCGCTTGATTCCTCCCAGCAAACCGTGTCCCACCTGGGACCTCTCCACTGAGCGCCGAGACTATCCAGGGATGACCGCCCACCACCAGCAACTCAATCGACCTGGAATCAACCCCTGACAGAGCCGCGACGAAACCGATACCAACCTGTGGCCTGCGTCATCGAAAGACGGGCGGTGAGCTGCCCAAACCGTGGCCTTATACCCTGAACGGCGTGATCGAACCCGCCGCCGCCGCCCAGTCAGGGCAGTCAGAGGACACCCCGCAGCACCGCTACACCGCGGAGCTGGCGGGTCAGATCGAGCAGTCCTGGCAGCAGACCTGGGCCGAGCTTGGGACTTTCAATGTGGCCAATCCGGTGGGTTCGCTGGCGGACACCTCGCCGGTGCCGGCCGACAAGATGTTCGTCCAGGACATGTTCCCGTACCCGTCCGGCGACGGCCTGCACGTCGGGCACCCGCTCGGTTACATCGCCACCGACGTCTACGCCCGGTACTACCGGATGACCGGGCACAACGTGCTGCATGCACTGGGCTTCGACGCGTTCGGTCTGCCTGCCGAGCAGTACGCCGTGCAGACCGGGACGCACCCGCGCACCCGTACCGACGCCAATATCGTCAACTTCCGTCGCCAGCTGGGCCGGCTGGGTCTGGGCCACGATTCGCGGCGCAGCTTCGCCACCACCGACGTCGATTTCTACAAGTGGACGCAGTGGATCTTCCTGCAGATCTACAACGCCTGGTTCGACACGGCGGCGGGCAAGGCCCGGCCCATCACCGAGTTGGTGGCCGAATTCGAGTCCGGGGCACGCACTCTCGACGACGGCCGGGTCTGGGCGGAGCTGTCGGCAGGCGAGCGCGCCGATGTGGTGGACGATTACCGGCTGGTGTACCACGCGGATTCGATGGTGAACTGGTGCCCGGGCCTGGGCACGGTGCTGGCCAACGAGGAAGTCACCGCCGACGGCCGTAGCGATCGCGGCAATTTCCCGGTGTTCCGGAAGCGCCTGCGGCAGTGGATGATGCGCATCACCGCCTATTCGGACCGGTTGCTCGACGACCTGGAGCTGCTGGACTGGCCGGACAAGGTCAAGGCCATGCAGCGCAACTGGATCGGCCGCTCGACCGGAGCATCGGTGGAGTTCGGCACTGCGGCCGGCGACGTCGAGGTCTTCACCACCCGTCCGGACACCCTGTTCGGCGCCACCTATCTGGTGCTGGCTCCCGAGCATGATCTGGTCGACACGCTGACGGCCGACGCCTGGCCCGAGGGCACCGATTCGCGGTGGACCTTCGGCGCGGCGACGCCGGCGGAGGCAGTCGCTGCCTACCGCGCCGGGATCGCGGCCAAGTCGGATCTGGAGCGCCAGGAGAACAAGACCAAGACCGGCGTGTTCTTGGGTGCATGTGCCACCAATCCGGTGAACGGGCAACAGGTTCCGGTGTTCATCGCCGACTATGTGCTGGCCGGATACGGAACCGGCGCCATCATGGCGGTGCCCGGCGGTGATCAGCGTGACTGGGACTTCGCGACCGAGTTCGGCCTGCCCATCGTCGAGGTGGTCTCCGGCGGTGACATCACCGAGGCGGCCTACAACGGCGACGGAACCATGGTCAACTCCGACTATCTCAACGGGCTGTCGGTGGCCGAGGCCAAGAAGGTTGTCATCGAGCACCTGGAGGCCGACGGTCGTGGCCGGGCCCGCATCGAGTACAAGCTGCGGGACTGGCTGTTCGCCAGGCAGCGGTACTGGGGTGAGCCGTTCCCCATCGTGTACGACGCCGACGGCCGCGCCCACCCGCTGCCGGAATCGGCTCTGCCGGTCGAACTTCCGGACATCCCGGACTATGCCCCGGTCTCGTTCGACCCCGACGACGCCGACAGTGAACCGTCGCCGCCGCTGGGCAAGGCCACCGAGTGGGTACACGTCGAGCTGGATCTCGGCGACGGGCTGCAGACCTACACCCGCGACACCAACGTGATGCCGCAGTGGGCGGGCAGCTCCTGGTACGAGCTGCGCTACACCGACCCGCAGAACTCGGAAGAGCTGTGCGCCAAGGAGAACGAGGCCTACTGGATGGGCCCGCGTCCGGCCGAGCACGGACCGAACGATCCGGGCGGTGTGGACCTGTACGTCGGCGGCGTCGAGCATGCGGTGCTGCACCTGCTGTACTCGCGGTTCTGGCACAAGGTGCTGTTCGACCTCGGCTTCGTCAGTTCGAAGGAGCCCTACCGCCGCCTGGTCAACCAGGGTTACATCCAAGCCTTCGCCTACACCGATGCCAGGGGTAGCTATGTGCCTGCGGCCGAAGTCGTTGAGCGGGAAGGGAAGTTCTTCTGGCCGGGCCCCGATGGTGAAATACAGGTCAACCAGGAGTTCGGCAAGATCGGCAAGAGCCTGAAGAACTCCGTCTCACCCGACGAGATCTGCGACGAGTATGGCGCGGACACGCTTCGGGTCTACGAGATGTCGATGGGCCCGCTGGAGGCGTCGCGGCCGTGGGCCACCAAGGACGTCGTCGGCGCGCACCGCTTCCTGCAACGGGTGTGGCGTGTGGTGGTCTCCGAAGAAACCGGTGCGACCGACGTCAACGAGCACGAGGCACTCGACACCGACACGCTCAAGGTCCTGCACCGCACCATCGCCGGTGTGACCGAAGACTATGCGGCACTGCGCAACAACACCGCCGCGGCCAAGCTGATCGAGTACACCAACCACCTCACCAAGGAGGGCGTGTCGGCTCGCGCCGCGATCGAGCCGCTGGTGCTCATGGTGGCCCCGCTGGCGCCGCACCTGGCCGAGGAGTTGTGGAAGCGGTTGGGCCACGACACCTCACTGGCGCACGGTCCGTTCCCGGTGGCCGATCCGCAGTACCTGGTGGACGACACCATCGAGTTCCCGGTTCAGGTCAACGGCAAGGTCCGCGGCAAGATCACGGTTGCGGCCGATGCCGAAGCCGCGGCCATCCAGTCGGCGGCGCTGGCCGACGAGAAGGTGCAGGCGTTCCTGGACGGTGCCACACCAAAGAAGGTGATCGTGGTCCCGGGCCGCCTGGTCAACCTCGTCGTCTAGGACGCACCCGAATCACCCGGGGCGGACCACGATTTCGTGGACGTGGCCGTCGGGCGGGGTGGTGACGGCGGTCGCCACCAGTCCGGCCACGGTCTCGGGTTTGAGGAACTTCGTGGCGTCGTACTCACCGACGCCATCGCTTTCGTAGGCCACCAGATCGCGCTGCATCTCGGTGTCGGTGCGCCCGGGGAAGATCGAGGTGACCCGCAGCGAAGGTTCGTCCGCGCGCAGTGAGTCGGCGAATGCCCGCAGCGCGAACTTGCTGGCCGAATATGACGCCATTCCGGGCGAAACCTTCTGCCCGGCACCGGAATTGATGAAGACAACGTGCCCGCGGGCGGCGCGCAGGGCAGGCAGCAAGGCCAGCGTGAGCGCCACCGCACCGGTGACGTTCACCTCGAACGACGCCCGCCACTGCTCGGCGATCGACTCGGAAACCCGGCCGGGGTAGAGGACGCCGGCGTTGTGGACCAGTACATCGAGTTCGGCAAGCACCTCGGTGGCCGATTCGATCGAGTCCGCGTCGGTCAGATCCAGCGGCCAGGTCGGCGCGCCGAGTTGTTCGGCGAGCGCGTCGAGGCGGCGCGACGGGCGACCGGCCAGCAGCAGCGTGTGGGTGGGAGCAAGGGCGGCGGCGATGGCCGAGCCGATGCCGCCAGAGGCTCCGGTGATCAATGCAGTCGGCACGACTGCAACGTTACTGTGATGCCGAATGCGACGGGGCCGACCTGCGGACCGGGGCGCGGCGTCGCATCATGGTAGGGATGCCACCGGATCCCAGCTTCGCTCCCACCCAACTCGCCGCGCGCGCCGCCTACCTGCTGCGCGGCAACGACCTGGGTGTGATGACCACTGCCGCGCCGTTGCTGTATCCGCACATGTGGAGCTGGGATGCGGCGTTCGTCGCGATCGGGCTGGCTCCGCTGAGTGTGGAGCGTTCCGTAGTGGAACTCGACACGCTGCTCTCGGCGCAGTGGCGCAACGGGATGATTCCCCACATCGTGTTCGCCAACGGCGTCGACGGCTACTTTCCGGGTCCGGCCAGGTGGGCCACCTCGGCGCTGGCCGCCAACGCGCCGCGGGTCCGGCACACCTCGGGCATCACGCAGCCGCCCGTCCATGCGATCGCCGTGCAGCGCATCCTCGACCACGCCCGCAGCCGAGGCCGGTCCACGCGGGCGGTGGCGGAGACCTTCCTCGATCGACGGTGGGCCGATCTGGTGCGGTGGCACCGCTGGCTGGCCGAGTCGCGGGACCAGGACGGCCACGGCCGCATCACGCTGTACCACGGGTGGGAGTCCGGAATGGACAACTCGCCGCGCTGGGACAGCGCCTACGCCAACGTGGTTCCTGGCAGCGTGCCGGAGTACCAGCGCGAGGACAACGCGATCATCACCGACGCCACCCAGCGGCCGAGCGATCTCGAGTACGACAGGTACCTGTGGCTGCTCGAGGAGATGAAATCCGTTCGCTACGACGATGATCTGCTTCCGAAGGTGATGAGCTTCGCGGTCGAGGATGTGTTCGTCTCGGCGATCTTCTCGGTCGCCTGCCAGGTGCTCGCCGAGATCGGGGAGGACTACAAACGCCCGAACGCCGACGTCCGCGATCTCTACTCGTGGGCCGAGCGTTTCCGGGTCGGCGTTGTCGAGACCACCGACGAACGAACCGGTGCGGCAAGGGATTACGACGTTCGGGCGAAGAGGTGGGTGGCCACCGAGACCGTGGCGCAGTTCGCCCCGCTGCTGTGCGGAGGGCTGCCGCACGAACGCGAACGCGCCCTGTTGCGACTGCTGGAAGGCCCGCGGTTCTGCGGGCATCCGGACCTGAAGTACGCGCTCATCCCGTCGACGTCGCCGGTGTCGCGGGATTTCCGGTCGCGCGAGTACTGGCGCGGCCCGGTGTGGCCGGTGATGACGTGGCTGTTCTCGTGGTGCTTCGCGCGGCGGGGCTGGGCCGAGCGGGCCACGACGCTGCGCCGGGAAGGGTTGCGTCAGGCCAGCGACGGGACTTTCGCCGAGTACTACGAGCCGTTCACCGGGGAACCGCTGGGCAGCATGCAGCAGTCGTGGACCGCGGCTGCGGTGCTGGACTGGCTGGGCTGACCCGGTTACTCAGATTTGGCGTGGGCGGCGGTGGCCTGGTCGTTCTGGCCGGCCAACCGCTCGAGCGGGGCCAGTGCGGTGGCCAGCGTCGCGAGATCGTCGGAGCTCAGGTTGGCCAACCGGGCGGCCAGATCAGCTCGCCGGGCGGCCAGGGATTCGCGGTGCTGCACGAGGCCGCGCGGGGTGACCTCGACGAGAACGGCGCGCAGGTCGGAGGGGTCGCGAGAGCGCTTGACCAACCCGAGCTTCTCGAGCCGGCGGATCGCCACGGTCGTGGTGGGGGTGCGCACGCGCTCACGGGCGGCCAGTTCGGTCATCCGGATCGGGCCCTGGTCGAGCAGGGTGAGCAGGATCGAGAGCTGGGCCAGCGTGAGCTCCCCGGCGGTGCCCTTGTTGGTGTCGCCGCGGCGCAGCACCGAGAAAACCTTGGAGAGTACGCGTTGCAGCTCTCCGGCCAGCTCAGTGACCTGCGGTTCGGGCTCTCCCATAATTCGCTAGTCTAACCTGTCTGACGCTGCCAGGTTGTCAGCTTGTTCCGTTTGATGCAGGGGTTTCACGGCAAACTCACAGCACCTGGGACAGGAAGCGGCGCAGCCGATCTGTCTCGGCCGCTTCGAAGATCTGGTCGGGGGTACCCGACTCGACGACCTTTCCGTGATCCATGAACA
This sequence comes from Mycobacterium shunyiense, assembly GCF_058270075.1. Lineage (NCBI taxonomy): Bacteria > Bacillati > Actinomycetota > Actinomycetes > Mycobacteriales > Mycobacteriaceae > Mycobacterium > Mycobacterium shunyiense. The sequence goes on from NZ_JBZDPU010000014.1 coordinate 396,360, forward strand.
CCACCGAGTCGGCGGTGGAACGGGCGAAGCCCATCTCGTGGGTGACCGCCAGGATGGTCATTCCTTCGGCGGCCAGCTCGGCGATCAACTCCAGAATCCCCTTGACCAGCTCCGGGTCCAGCGCCGAGGTGGCCTCGTCGAAGAACATCACCTGGGGGGCCATGGCGAGCGCGCGTGCGATGGCGACGCGCTGCTGCTGGCCGCCCGACAGGGTTGCCGGACGTACATCGGCCTTGTGCCGCAGGCCAACCCGATCCAGCTGCTCCAGCCCCACGGTGCGGGCATGTTCGGGGCTGAGCCGCTTGAGCTTTCGCGGACCGAGGGTGACGTTGTCGAGAACGGTCTTGTGCGGGAACAGGTTGAACTGCTGAAACACCATGCCGATGCGCTGGCGCAGTTGATCGGGATTGTCGGTCAGCACCGAGCGTCCGTCGAGCAGGATGTCACCGCGGTCGGGTTCGTACAGGCGGTTGAGGGTGCGCAGCAGCGTCGATTTTCCGGATCCGGACGGGCCGATGATGGCTGTCGTCGTACCGGCAGGCACGTCGAGATCCACCCCGCGGAGCACCGCGTTCGGCCCGAACGACAGGTGAATGTCGTTGGCGGCCAGCGCGACCGGCTGTGGTGCCGACATCAGATCATCTCCTGGGTGGTCGCCGGGGGGAGGGGATCTTCCTCGGCCGGGGGCCGGCCTCTGCGCAGGCGGTTGTCGACGAAGTTCACCAGATGGGTCAGCGGGATCGTCAACAGCAGGTAGAAGAGCCCGGCGGCGACCAGCGGTGACAGATTGCCGGTCTGTGCGTTGAGATCTCGGCCCACCTGGAACAGTTCGCGCTGGCTGGCGACCAGGCCGAGGAAGTACACCAGCGACGAGGCCTTCAGGAGCGAGATGAACTGGTTCATCAATGCCGGCAGCACCCGCCGGATGCCCTGTGGAACGACGACCAATCGCATCGACGAGGCGTAGCTGAAGCCCAGCGCGCGTGAGGCTTCCAGCTGTCCGGCTTCCACGCTCTGGATGCCCGAGCGAAAGATCTCCCCGACGTAGGCCGCTGCCATTAGGCCGAGGGCCGCGATGCCCAGCGGGTAGGGGCTGTTGCCGGTGAGTGATCCGACCACCGGGCCGATGCCCAATCCGATCAACAGGATGATCACCACTTCGGGCAGGCCGCGGAAGATGTCGGTGTATACCCGGGCGGGCCAGCGCAGCCAGCGCGACCGGGAGATGCCCGCGACCGCCAGAACCATGCCGAGTACGAGTCCGATGATGCTGGCGCACACGGTCAGGATGAGCGTGTTGGGCAGTCCGGTACGCAGCAGGTCGGGGATCGCCTGCTTGTAGAGATCCCAGTCCAGGAACGAGTCCGCCAGTTGTGCGAGTGTCGATTTGGGTGCCACCGGACCACCGGCGGCGGGTTTCTCGTTGGCGGCGGCGATCGCGGCGAAATCGGGCAGCTTGGGTTCGGGGGCGGCCTTGGAGCCCGGTTTCCAGCCGGGCGGCAGAGCCCGTGGCACCCAGTCGGAGTACAGCTGGGCCCAGGTCCCGTCGGCGATGACGGCGTCGAGTCCGGAGTTCAGCGCGTCGATCAGGGGCTGGTTCTCCTTGGCCACCGCCCATGCGACGAAGTTGTCCAGGCTGAAGGTGTTTTCGATGATCTGTGCCGGGTCGCCGGGCTGCACGGTGCCCGAGGCCTGTTGTGACGGTGCCACCCAGGCGTCGATCTGCCGGGTCTTGAGGCTGGCGTAGACGGTGTTGTAGTCGGGGAACTTCACCGGCTGCAGGTGCAGGGTGTCTATGACGTACGCCTCCTGCACGGTGCCCTGCACCACGCCGATGCGCTGCCCGGCGGCGAGCTGGCCGAATCCCTTGATCGGTGAGCCGGAGGGCACGACGAGCGAGAAGTAGCCGAAGTCGTAGCCGTTGGTGAAGCCGACGGTGCGTCGCCGGGCGTCGGTGGTGGTGATCGAGCTGGACGCCACATCGAAGCGGCGGGAGGCGGTCTGGGCCAGCAGGCCGGAGAAGTCGGTGCCGACGAAGTTGACCCGAAGGCCGAGCTTGCCTGCGATGGCGCGCAGCAGTTCGTTGTCGAAACCGGTGAACTGTCCGGCCGAGTTGATGCAGATGCTGGGCGGCGCGTCCGACAGCGTGCCGACGGTGAGGACGCCGGGCGTGCCGAGGCCGAGGTTCTCGGGCCGGACCGTGTCCAGGGGTATGACGGTGGCGGTCGTGTACTTGTCGGCGCCGGGTCCGGTGGCCGCGGCGGCAAGGTTGGTGGGCAGTGCGCTCGCGCTGTCGACACCGGGTGGGGCGCACTGGTCGACGTCCGCTCCGGCCGGCGCTGCACACACCAGCCCAAGCAGCATCAGGACCGTGGTCAGCAGCGCGGCCGATCGTCTGGCGTCCATCTGATGCAACCTAGTGGGCGGGCGCCTCGTGATGAGTGATTCCGCTCAAGGGGACCGCAAGTCGCCGAACACTCCGCGCCGGGTCAGCTCGCCGATCATGATCTGCGCCATCTTCTCGGCGCGGTCGGTGCAGGCCTTGCGGGCTCTCTCCGGATCGCGGGCCTGGATCGCCGCCATCTCCTCCTCGTAGCCGTCGAGAAAGTCGGCCTTCGCCTTCGGGTAGCTGATCCAGAACTCCGCGGGCGCAAAGCTCTTACCGGCACGGATGGTGGCGTGCAGGCGCGGCCCGGCGTACTCGTCGTTGATCGAGTCGCGAAACACCCAGCACGCCTCCTGGAAGCCCTTGGTGTCCTTTGCTGAACGCATCATGCGCAACGTGTCATCGAGATGCGCGACCATGCGCGGAGTCGGGTTCGTGGCGCAGCGGGCGGAGGCGATGCCGTTGAGAATTCCGTACAGCTCATGGTGCTCGGCCACTGTGGCCTCGTCGAAGCGGGAGACGAATGCGCCGCGGTGATATCGCGTCGAGAGAATTCCGTCGTGCTCGAGCTGAACCACTGCTTCCTGGATCGGAACGCGGCTGAGCCCGAGGTCACGGACGATCTCGTTGCGGTCGATGCGGTCGCCGGAGCGCAGCTTGCCCGTCATCACCAAATTGATGATGTGCGTGACAACCTGGTCCTTCTCCTTGACCCCGTAATTCTTCGGCACCCTGGTTTATCTCCCCCTATGGCGATTATGTTTCGCCAGTTTCTCACGCGCCCGCCAGTTCGGAGACCTGAGTCGGTTCAGCTCAGTCGCTGAACTTTGCGCGCTCGGTCGTCGCGCCAGCGGCACAGGGCCTCGGCCCCCGTCAGGTCGTAGTCCGGACCGTTGACCCCCACGGTCAGGATGCTGACCCCCAGATCGGCCAGTGCGTCGGCCTCGGCGAGCATCGCGTCGATGCCGCCGGTCTCCTGCACCCCTGCCGAGCGCTGCACGGTCGCCGGGTCGCGGCCGGTGATGCCGCAGTGTTCGGCGAGGACCTCCGCCTTGCCCGGGTAGGTGTTGCGGTCGACGAATGCGTGCCAGATGTCGGCGTGCTCGGCTACCAGGCGCAGAGTCTTGCGTTCCCCCTGACCGCCGATCAGGATCGGGATCTCACGGGTGGGCGCCGGGTTGAGTTTGGCCAGCCGGGCCTCGATCCGCGGCAGAGCTATGGCAAGATCGTCCAGGCGACTGCCTGCGGTGCCGAACTCATATCCGTACTCGTCGTAATCCTTTTGTTTCCAACCGCTTCCGATGCCGAGGATGAGCCGGCCGTCGGAGATGTGGTCGACGGTGCGGGCCATGTCTGCCAACAGTTCCGGATTGCGGTAGGAGTTGCAGCTGACCAGTGCGCCGATCTCGATGCGCGAGGTCTGCTCGGCCCAGGCGCCGAGCATCGTCCAGCATTCGTAGTGCGCGCCTTCGGGGTCGCCGTAGAGCGGGAAGAAGTGATCCCAGTTGAAGGCGATGTCGACCCCGATGTCCTCACAGCGACGCACCGCGTCGCGGATGTGGCTGTAGGTGGGGGAGTGCTGCGGCTGCAGTTGCACGCCGATGCGGATGGGATGGCTCACATGGGTGAGCGTACCCACGAGGACTGCTCTTTGAACCCCCGCAGCGCTCTCCGATGTGATGCGCGGGGCGCCGGATCAGCCCAGTAGGCCGCGCAGGATCTCGACCAGCTTGGCCGGCTGATCGCCCTGCACCGAGTGGCCCGAGTCGGCGACCACGTGGGTGCGCTGGAAACCTGGTGCGCTATTTGCGAACTGCTCGGCGTCGTCGTCGTTGACGAAATAGGAGTTGGCGCCGCGGATCAGGGTGGTGGGCATGGTGATCGCCGGGACGTCGTCCCACAGGCCGTCAAACCCGTCGCCTTTGCGGAAGGTGTCGTAGCGCCACGTCCAGCTGCCGCCCTCGAGCTGCTTGGAGTTGTGGAACACGCCGCGCCGCAAGGAGTTCCGGTCCCGGTGTGGGGCGGCGGCGACGGTCACATCGAGCATGGCCTGAAATGTCGGGAACGTGCGGTTCTCCTGCACGAGGGCGACGGTGCCCATCTGTGCCTTGGTCATCTCGTTGTGCCGCTCGGGGGCCGACGGGGTGACGTCGACCAGCGCGAGTTCGGGAACCAGCCGGGGTTCGGTCGCAGCGATCCGCAGGGCCGTCAACCCGCCGAGCGACATTCCGACGACCAGGCGTGGGTTGGGTGCGTGATCTTCGAGCACCGGAATCAGGCTTGCCGCATTGAGTTTCGGGCCGTAGTCACCGTCCTCGCGCCAGGCCGAGCGGCCGTGGCCGGGTAGATCCACGGCCAGGGCGGGCTCACCGAGTCCGAGGATCACGGTGTCCCAGGTGTGGGCGTTCTGACCGCCGCCGTGCAGGAACACGATCCGCGGAGCGGCAGTGCCGAACTTCAGCGCGCTGACGGGCCCCTGTTCGATGCGCTCGACCGGTGGTATCGCGGTTGCGCCGATCTGTTCAGCGTTCTCGTGCAGGAGGCCGAACTCGTCGAGGTCGGTCAATGCGTCGTCGCTCACCACGCCGCCGACCTTACTTCCAAAACGACTCTGCGCCCAGGGCGTAGATGTGCGAGAAGCACACGCCCTGAGCGCAGAGTGAAAGGAGGATCTAGCCGTTGATGAAGGTCTCCAGCTCGATGCGCGCGACGTCGTCGGCGATCTGCTTGGGCGGGCTCTTCATCAGGTAGGCCGAGGCGGCCTCGATGGGGCCGCCGATACCGCGGTCCTTGGCGATCTTGGCGGCGCGCACCGCGTCGATGATCACACCGGCGGAGTTCGGCGAGTCCCACACCTCAAGCTTGTACTCCAGGTTCAGCGGGACGTCACCGAAGGCGCGGCCTTCCAGGCGCACGTAGGCCCACTTGCGGTCGTCGAGCCACGCGACGTGGTCGGACGGGCCGATGTGGACGTTCTTGTCCTCGACCTTGCCGGCCAGCGAGCCGGTCAGGTTGGAGGTGACGGCCTGGGTCTTGGAGACCTTCTTGGACTCCAGGCGCGAGCGCTCCAGCATGTTCAGGAAGTCCATGTTGCCGCCGACGTTGAGCTGGTAGGTGCGGTCCAGCGTGACGCCGCGATCTTCGAACAGCTTGGCCATGACGCGGTGGGTGATGGTCGCGCCGACCTGGCTCTTGATGTCGTCGCCGACGATCGGGACACCGGCGTCCTCGAACTTCTTGGCCCACACCGGGTCGGAGGCGATGAACACCGGCAGCGCGTTGACGAACGCCACGCCGGCGTCGATCGCGCACTGGGCGTAGAACTTGTCGGCCTCTTCGGAGCCCACCGGGAGGTAGGAGACCAGGACGTCGACCTTGGCATCCTTGAGCGCCTTGACCACGTCGACGGGCTCGAAGTCAGAGACCTCGATCGTGTCGGCGTAGTACTTGCCGATGCCGTCGAGGGTCGGGCCGCGCTGCACCGTCACGTTGGTCGGCGGCACGTCGGCGATCTTGATGGTGTTGTTCTCGGAGGCGAAGATGGCCTCGGACAGGTCGAAGCCGACCTTCTTGGCGTCCACGTCGAACGCGGCCACGAACTTCACGTCACGCACGTGGTACGGGCCGAACTTCACGTGCATCAGGCCCGGCACGGACGCATTTTCGTCGGCGTTGTGGTAGTACTGCACGCCCTGGACCAGGGACGATGCGCAGTTACCGACGCCGACAATGGCGACCCGGATTTCTCCTGCGTGCTCAGACATGGACGATCTCCTTACTCGTTCTGTGTGCTCGGCCTGGGGCCTTGTGCGGATCGGTGCTCATATGTTTTCCGAGCGCCCCTGGGCCGTACGTTCGGCCGCGATCAACTCGTTGAGCCATTTGACTTCTCGTTCGCTGGACTCCAGGCCCAGTTGGTGCAGCTGACGGGTGTAGCGGTCGAATGAACTGCTGGCCCGCGCCACGGCTTCACGCAGACCTTCCCGACGTTCCTCCACCTGACGACGCCGGCCCTCAAGGATTCGCATCCTGGCCTCGGCCGGGGTGCGGTTGAAGAAGGCCAGGTGGACACCGAACCCGTCGTCGGAGAAGTTCTGTGGCCCCGTGTCGGCGACCAACTCGGTGAACCGCTGCTTGCCGGCATCGGTCAGCTGATACACCCGCCGAGCGCGACGCACCTTGGTCGGTCCCAAGGGTGCGGCGTCCTCGACGATCAGGCCATCGGCCTGCATGCGCCGTAATGCCGGGTAGAGCGACCCATACGAGAACGCCCTGAACGCCCCCAACAGACCCGTCAATCGCTTGCGCAGCTCGTAGCCGTGCATGGGTGATTCGAGCAATAGGCCCAGGACTGCGAGCTCCAGCATCGAAAACACCCCTTTCGACAGATCAGATGGAATTGATCGCTACGACGGATCAACACCTCGCCAAACTGTATCGCGCCGATATATTGCGTGCCAACTGAATGCCACGGATTCACGCGGTTGGCCATCGATTGGCCGTCGATTGTCACGCTGGAGTGGCGGTCGAGCTCCAGCGTCACGCCAGCGTGACGCTGGGCCCGAACTGCGGCGACGACGGCGCAGCCGGCTCAGCGGTTGGCGGGCCAGAGCTGCTTGGTGGTTCCGTCGGGGTACAGCTCGATGCGGCCGGAGCCGAAATCACTGTTGACGAAGATCTCGACGTTCACCGCCTCGGGGGCGGACGGGTCCTTGCCCGGCCCGATCCGCATCCAGACGTCTTTGACGTCGGCCCGTTTCACCCCGACGGTGTCGGGTGCTCCCCGCAGGATCGCCAGGGTCTTCTCGTAGTCGAACTTGGCCAGGTCGATCAGCCGGTCGTCGCTGTCGATCGTGCTCGGGGACGAACTGGGATCGCCCCAGCCGCCGCGGTAGTAGTAGGTCTGTTTGCGGCGGTTGTCCTGCGGATCGGGCCGGTCCAGCATCGCCATGTCGTCGTGGATGTCGATCTCGAAGCCCAAGGTGTTGCCGAACTTCTGGTGCATCTGCTCGAACAGACCCTTGAACCCGTTGAGCGATTGCAGCTGCGTCGGCGGGGTCAGCACCACCGGGTCGATGCCGTCCGGCACCGCCCCCGGGTCGGGGTTGAAACTCAACGGTGACGGGGTGTTTCCGTACAGACCCCAGCCGATACCGATGCCGAGCACGACCAGTACGACGGCCGAGGCCACCCGCAACCCCCACCCGGAACCGGCTGGTTTGCGAATGCGGGGCAGGCGGGGCTCGGTCAGCGTCGGCATCTTCACCGGCGCATTGGAGTTCTGTAGATCGTCGACCAGGCGGGCCAGGTCTCCGAGGGTCGTGGCGTTGGTGGCCGCCGACACCCGCTGACGGTGTTCTTCCATGGACAACTGGCCTTCACCGAGCGCGTTGTCGAGCACCTTGCAGGTGTCGTTGCGATCGCTGTCTTTGGCCCGGGTGGTCGAGGTCTGCCGAGTTGCCACGGAAGATGATCGTAGGAGGTGTGACGCGGTCGCGCCTCGGTGTCCAAGGGGTCGACGTACTCTGGTCATCGTGCGATTGCAGAGACAGGTGGTGGATTACGCGCTTCGGCGGCGGTCCCTGCTGGCTGAGGTCTATTCGGGGCGCACCGGCGTCTCGGAGGTCTGTGATGCCAACCCGTACCTGCTGCGCGCGGCAAAATTTCACGGCAAGCAAAGTTCGGTGATGTGTCCGATCTGCCGTAAAGAGCAGCTCACGCTGGTGTCGTGGGTATTCGGTGATCATCTGGGCCCGGTGTCGGGCTCAGCGCGCACCGCGGAGGAGCTGGTGATGTTGGCAACTCGTTACGACGAGTTCGCAGTCCATGTGGTTGAGGTATGCCGCACCTGCAGTTGGAATCATTTGGTCAAGTCATATGTCCTGGGCGCGCCTCGGCCGCCGAAGGCACGTGGCACTCGAGGCACGCGCAAGTCGGCGCGTACGGCCAGTGAATAACGAAGGGCGCCATAGCCGGTCAGCCAACGACATCCGTAGTGCGGCTGACCGCCTCGGCGCGCGCGAAAACCGGCCGCCGGCCCAGAAGCCCCCGGTGCGAGAGAACCCGCCCGCGCGAGAGAACCCGCCCGCGCGGGAGAAGCCGCCGATGCTGGACAAGCCCCCGGTGCGGGAGAACCGCCCGCCCGCTCGTGAGAATGCGCCCACGGGACGGCCGAACGGTCCCACGGGTCGTCCCGGTCGTCCGGCGGTACCGCCCGATGATCGGCTCACCACGGTGCTGCCGCCGGTGCGCGACGGCGCACCTGCCCCGCTCGACGTCGTCAGGGCGGCGATGGACGGCACTCCGCCGCCGAAACCGCCGCCACCCAAATCTCCCCCTCCGCCGCCGGGAGGCGGCCGCGGGAACGGGCCTTCGGGTCCGTCAGGTCCGTCGGGGTCGAGCCCCAAGACGACCCGGCAGTTCCACATCAACTGGAAGCTGGTCCGACGGCTGTCGATAGCCGCTGTCGTGGCGATGATCTTGCTTCCGCTGGTGACCTTCGGGATGGCGTACATGATCGTCGACGTCCCGCAGCCCGGTGACATCCGCACCAACCAGGTGTCGACGATCCTGGCCAGCGACGGCAGCGAGATCGCCAAGATCGTGCCTCCTGAAGGCAACCGCGTCGACGTCGGAATCGACAAGATCCCGGAGCACGTCCGCAACGCGGTGATGGCCGCCGAGGACCGCGACTTCTACACCAATCCGGGCTTCTCGTTCACCGCGCTGTTGCGCGCGATAAAGAACAACCTGGTCGGCGGTGATCTGCAGGGCGGGTCGACCATCACCCAGCAGTACGTCAAGAACGCGCTCGTCGGTGACGAGCGCTCTGGCATCGGCGGTCTGATCCGTAAGGCCAAGGAACTGGTCATCTCGACCAAGATGGCCAGCGAATGGTCCAAAGACGCTGTGATGCAGGCGTATCTCAACATGATCTATTTCGGTCGCGGCTCCTACGGGATCGCGGCGGCCGCCAAGGCGTACTTCGACAAGCCGGTGGAGCAGCTCACCGTCGCCGAGGGCGCACTGATGGCCGCGCTGATCCAGCGTCCCTCGACGCTGGACCCCGCAGTGGATCCGGAGGGCGCCGCCGAGCGGTGGAACTGGGTGCTGGACGGCATGGTCGACATGGGCGCGTTGTCGGCCCAGGAACGCGCCGGCCAGGTGTTCCCGCCGACGGTGCCGCCGGACCAGGCCCGCCAGGCGAATCAGACCACGGGCCCGAACGGACTGATCGAGCGTCAGGTCACCAAGGAACTGCTGGATCTGTTCGACATCAGCGAGCAGGCGCTGAACACCGAGGGTCTGCAGGTCACCACCACGATCGACCCGCAGGCCCAGCAGGCCGCCGAGAATGCGGTGACCAAATACATGGACGGCCAAGACTCCGACATGCGGACCGCGGTGGTGTCCATCGATCCACGTGACGGCGCGGTCAAGGCCTATTACGGCGGTTCGGATGCCAATGGCTTCGACTTCGCCCAGGCCGGTCTGCCGACAGGCTCCTCGTTCAAGGTGTTCGCTCTCGTCGCCGCCCTGCAGCAGGGCATCGGTCTGGGTTATCAGGTCGACAGTGGACCGGTCGAGGTCAACGGCATCAAGATCAGCAACGTCGAAGGTGAAGGGTGCGGCACCTGCTCGATCGCCGAGGCGCTCAAGCGATCGCTGAACACCAGCTACTACCGGTTGATGTTGAAGCTGGAGCACGGCCCCGAGGATGTCGCCAAGGCGGCCCACGATGCCGGCGTGGCCGAGAGTTTCCCCGGCGTCGAACACACGCTGTCCGAGGACGGCAAGGGCGGCCCGCCCAACAACGGTGTGGTGCTGGGCCAGTACCAGTCCCGGGTGATCGACATGGCTTCGGCGTACGCGACGCTCGCGAACTCCGGCGTCTACCACAAGCCGCACTTCGTCCAGAAGGTCGTGAACTCGTCGGGACAGGTGCTTTTCGACGCGTCCAGCCAGGACAACGGTGAACAGCGGATCGACAAGGCCGTGGCCGACAACGTCTCGTCGGCGATGCAGCCGATCGCCGGCTGGTCGCGCGGGCACAACCTGGCCGGCGGGCGCGCCTCGGCCGCCAAGACGGGCACCAATCAGCTCGGCGATACCGGCGACAACCGGGACGCCTGGATGGTCGGCTACACACCGTCGCTTTCGACCGCGGTGTGGGTCGGTACCTCCGACGGTGTGAAGCCGTTGAAGACGGCAGGAGGGGGCCCCGTCTACGGATCCGGTCTGCCCTCGGACATCTGGAAATCCACGATGGACGGCGCACTGAAAGGCACCGACAACGAGAAGTTCCCGAAGCCGACCGAGATCGGGGGCTATGCGGGTGTGCCGCAGGCCCCGCCGCCCCCGCCCGCACCGGGTACTCCGGGTGGTCCACCGATCGTGATGCCTTCGGAGACCGTGATTCAGCCGACCATCGAAGTGGCCCCGGGTATCACGATCCCGATCGGCCCCCCGACGACCGTGCCGATCGGACCGCCGCCGGGAGCTCCCGTTGTGCCTGGCGTGCCGGGCGAGCCGGTGCCACCGCCGCCTCCGTGACGGACCAGGCGTCCCCGGCTCCGCCGGTCGAGTTGGATTCGCCGGCCCCGCCGGCCGAACTGGTATCCCCGGCGCCGCCCGCAGAAGACCGACGGAGCGCCGACGACCGCGACCTCCCCAGCCGCAACGACCGGCTGACCGAGGCGCTGTCGCAGACGGTGGGCGGGCCCGTCGGCCGACATGCGTTGATCGGCCGGTCCCGCTTCATGACCCCGCTGAGGGTGATGTTCATCATCGCCGTGGTGTTCCTGGCATTGGGCTATACGTCCAAGGCCGCGTGCCTGCAGACGACCGGCAGCGGGACCGCTGGGCAGCGGGTGGCCAACTGGGAGAACAACCGGGCCTATTACGAGCTGTGCTATTCCGACACGGTTCCGCTCTACACCGCAGAGTTGTTGAACCAGGGCAAGTTTCCCTACAAGTCCAGTTGGGTCGAGAACGACGCGACCGGCAAGCCACGAATGCAGTACGACGGCAGTCCGGCGATCCGCTACATGGAATACCCGGTGCTGACGGGGCTCTACCAGTACGTGTCGATGTCACTGGCCAAGACCTATACCGCACTGACGAAGCTGGTGTCGGTCCCGCTCATCGCCGAAGTGGTGATGTTCTTCAACATTGCCGCGTTCGGTTTGGCGCTGGCCTGGTTGGCGACGATCTGGGCCACCTCACGACTGGCCGGCCGGCGGGTGTGGGATGCCGCGTTGGTGGCCGGCTCACCCATCGTGATCTTCCAGGTGTTCACCAATTTCGATGCCCTCGCCACCGCCTCCGCGGCGGGCGCGATGCTGGCGTGGGCCCGTCGAAAACCGGTGTGGGCCGGGGCGCTGATCGGAATCGGGGTGGCGGCCAAGCTGTATCCGTTGCTGTTGTTCGTTCCGCTCGTGCTGCTCGGGTTGCGCACCGGGCGTCTGCGTGAGGTCGGCAAGACGGCGTTGACAGCGGTGGTGACGTGGTTGGTCGTCAACCTGCCGATCATGGTGATGTTCCCGCGCGGATGGTCAGAGTTCTTCCGGCTCAACACCCGTCGTGGTGACGACATGGATTCGCTGTACAACGTGGTGAAATCGTTCAGCGACTGGCAGGGCTTCGATCCGGACCTGGGTTTCTGGCAGCCGCCGACGGTGTTGAACACTGTCACCGCGGTGTTGTTCGCCGCGTGCTGCATTGCGATCGGCTACATCGCACTGACGGCGCCGCAGCGGCCACGGTTGGCGCAACTGGCGTTCCTGGTGGTCGCCACCTTCCTACTGACCAACAAGGTGTGGAGCCCGCAGTTCTCTCTGTGGTTGGTGCCGCTGGCGGTGCTCGCCTTGCCGCACCGCCGAATCCTGTTGGCGTGGATGACCATCGACGCCCTGGTGTGGGTGCCGCGCATGCTCTATCTGTACGGCGAGGCCAACAAGGGTCTCCCCGAGCAGTGGTTCACCACCACTGTGTTGCTGCGTGATCTCGCGGTGATCGCGTTGTGCGCGTTGGTTATTCGTCAGATCTATCGCCCGGACCTCGACCTGGTCCGGCACGGCGGCCGCATCGACGACCCCACCGGTGGGGTGTTCGACAAAGCACCCGATAGCCCGCCGCGGTGGCTGCCGGACTGGCTGCGACCGTCGGCTGACCGGGTGCGTATCGAACCGGCTCCGGAGCCCGAGCTGTTGGACGCCTCGGTTGTCACGCCAGAGTGACGCTCGGCGCCGACAGCCACGCTGGCGTGACAATGGGTGGGCTCAGCCGTGATGTGGCGGGTACCCCGGGTTTTGCACCGGGTACCCCTGAAACGGTGAAAACGGCTGAGGTGGGGTTTCCTCTGGTGCGGCAGGCTGATTGGCCCTGATCCAGGCACCCGTGGCCGGCAGCATGGCCAGGACGAGCGTCGTGAGCACGTAGATGAGAACCACGGTCCAGACCAAGAAAAAGGCGGGGCGGCCATCGCGGGTGGCGTCGGTGTAGGTCGCCGCGAGGCCGACGACAGCGATCGGCACGGCCAGTGCGGAACCGGCGATCACCAGCCCGCGGCCGGCCCTCTTGGGTTTGTACAGCTTTATCGCGCCGAACAGCCAGAGCAGTCCGTAGCCGCCGATCACCAGAAGATTACCGACGATCGTTCCCAAAGCCTCGCCGAGTTCCATCCGGCCGTTGCTCACATCCACAAGCATTGCGACCACCCCTGCCAGAAGGACGCCGAAAACTATCACCGCGGCGACGCCTGCCAGGGCGGCGGCGGCGATCCCGAAGACACCCCTGGCCGGGGCGGCTGGTCCGGATTGCGGTTGGCCGGGCTGGGCGTTTACGACCGGCGGCTGGCCGAACTGTGGAGAACCGCCCTGGTGGGGGAGTCCCGGTTGCGGGAATCCGGAGGGCTGCTGTGCGAAGTCGGGCTGACCACCGGACCCCGGCCGGTAGGGCCCGTACGGATCGTTCACACCGCCTCCTCGAAGTCCACGTTCACACGGGCCGCGGTAGGCACGAGATCCGCACCGCTTCAACCCCGGTATGGCGGATAGTACTGCGGAGCAACTGGATCCTGCTTCGCCTGGATCCAGGCTTTCGTCGAGGGCAGCATCGTCAGGACCAGCGTTCCGATCGGGAAGGCGAAGTCCAGCAATGCGATTGTGACGATGGCGCCCGCGCTGGGTTCGGCGTTGGAGAATCCTTCGATCAGAAAGAGCGCACCGGCCAGCATGATCGCGGCACATCCGCCGGCGATGATCCCGCGGCTGATTGCCTTGCGTCGCCACAGCTGTATCGCTCCGGTCACGAGTGCCAGTCCGGAGGCGATACACAACAGAGCAACCGTGGCAGCCGGCACCTCGGAACGATGCCTGCTGATCACCGCGACCATGATCAGGATGCCCAGGACGAGTCCGGCCAGTCCGCCCAGTAGCGCCACGATGGCGGCGATGGTCCCGGTGGCACCGCTCGGGACGCTCGACGGTGCCGGCTGATGGGCGCTCGGGTAGCTGGGTTGGCCGAACCCGGGCTGGTGGGAGAAGACGGGCGGCGGCGTCTCGAAAACGGGCTGTTGTGAGAAGGCCGGTTGTTCCGGCATTCCCTGATCGAAGGGACCACTGGGAAACGTCACAGATCCCCCCGGAGTCTCAAAGGCTGACAGGGCCCAGCCTATCTGGACTGCCGAGGGCACAGTGCCAGTGTCGTTCGCGCAGCCCGAGCCAGTCGGCGTCAGGTCGCGGCAACCAGGTCCTGTTTCGCCCGGATCCACGCCGCGGTCGACGGGAGCAATGCCACCACGAGGGTGGCGATCGGCAGAATCAGACTCAGGATCGCCAGTCCGCTGATGGCGTAGGACCCGTAGCGGGCTGTCGTGGCCAGACTCAGTCCGAGGCTGATCAGGCTGCCGAGGATGATCAATACGCAGCCGCTGACGATCAGTCGGCGTCCGATCATCTTGCGTCGCACCAGCGCCACGGTGCCGGCCAGAAGCAGGATTCCGCAGACGACGCTCAGCAGCGTCGCGAGGACGGTCAACGCCAGCGCACCGGGGGTTCTGAGGGCCAAAGTCCGTAGGCCCGTGTCTCCTGCCAGTGCGGCCAGACCGCTCAGCCCGATGATGCCGTTGCTGAGAGTCAGCAGTGCACCGATCCCGGACAGGACAGCAGTGATGATCGCTGTGAGCGCGCCCGGCGCGGCCTCCGGATGGCCCTCGGATCGGGATTCGACGAGCGCGGACTCGGGGTGTTGCCCCTCGGATCCGTGGGGAGAGGTCACTGCTGCTCCGATCGTGGGTGGTTGGTGGGGGTGTACGGAATCAGCCCGGGTACGGCGGATACGGCTGGGGCGCAATCGGATTCTGCTTCGCCCGGATCCATGCAGCTGTCGACGGCAGTAGTACCAGCACGAGAGTCGCGATCGGGAAGATCACACCCACGAGATCCGCAGCGACGCCGCGGTCGTACTCATAGTCCGCGATCGCCGACGGCGTCCAGGTGAGATTGATCAGGGTGCTCAGAATGGATGCCGAACAGCCTGCGGCCACGAGCCACCGCCCAATCATCTTGCGTAGCAACAACGTCACCGTCCCGATCAGAAGCAGCACTCCGGCAACGATGTTCAGCCCCGTGATGGCGACCAGGGGTGTCCATGCGCTTCCGGCAGCATCGGACGTTTCGCCTATCAGTATCGAAAGCCCGAAGGCCATGAAGAGGCCCCCTACAACGTTCGCCAAGCCGCCGAGGCCCGCAAGGACACCCGCGATGATGCCGGTGACCCCACTCGGGGGCACCGGGGCTGAGGGCGGCATGCCATAGGGCTGTTGCGGGTAGCCCGGCGGCGGATAGCCGGGTTGCTGCGGGTAGCCGGGCTGCGGCGGCGGGTAGCCAGGCTGCTGCGGATAGCCGGGCTGGCCGGGAAGCCCCTGACCGTACGGCCCATTGGGATACGTCACGGTTCCCCCGACCCTCGAAGTTTTACAGGCTCACCATATTCCGGTTTGGGTGACTCAGAGCGGCTTTGGCTTCAGGTCGGCTTCGGGTCAACCCCAGCCCGGGTGCTGCGGGTAGGGCTGGGGCGCAACTGGATTCTGTTCGGCTTCGATCCACGCGGTCGTCGACGGCACCAGGGCCAACACCATGGTCACGATGGGGAAGACGGTCCCCACCACAGCGAAGATCTCACGGGCGTGGTAGCCGTAGGACGACGCTTCGGCAGCGGTCACGCCGAAGATGAGCAGGGTGCTCACGATTGCCAGCGCGCATGACCCGACCACGAGCCATCGGCCTCGCATCTGCCGTTCGCGCAGCTTCACCGCTCCGATGGCACACATCACTCCGAAGGCGGCATTGAGCGCGGTCACGATGATCAGAAACGCGAGCTCGGCACCGGAGCCGCTGGAGCTGGTGGCCCATGCGGCGACTGCGATCGCCGCCAGAACGCTGGTCCCGATGCCTGCAACAGCGCCGAGCGCCGCGAACACGGCCGCGGTGATCCCCGTGGCCCCGCTGGGTTCCACGGACGGTCCTGCGCTGGGAAGTTGTTGCGGATGGCTGAAGAGTGGTGGCAATGGCTGTTGCGTGTAACTGGGCTCCGGATAGCCGGACTGGTCGGGGAACTCCTGGCCGAAGGGCGAATTGGGATAGGTCACAGATCCCCTCGATCTTGACGTCGGATGGCCCGCATCGCACGGATTTCGCAGATCAGGGCTATTTCCGGTAGCCTAACCCGGTTGCCGACGCAGGCGACCCTCCTGCCACGGAATTCGCCGTGGCCGTACACGACCAGAGGAGGTGATGAGGTTCTAATGCGTCCATACGAAATCATGGTCATTCTCGACCCCACACTTGACGAGCGCACTGTAGCTCCGTCGTTGGAGACGTTCCTGAACGTCATCCGCAAGGATGGCGGTTCTGTCGACAAGGTCGACATCTGGGGACGCCGCCGGCTGGCCTACGAGATTGCCAAGCACGCCGAGGGCATCTACGCCGTTGTCGACGTCAAGGCTGAACCGGCCACCGTGTCCGAGCTCGACCGTCAGCTCAACCTGAACGAGTCCGTGCTGCGGACCAAGGTGATGCGGACCGACAAGCACTAAAGGCTGTCAGTCGTCGGCGGGGCTACGTAGGCTTCGCGCAAACGGACATGCCTATCCCAGGAGGATCTCGTGGCTGGTGACACCACCATCACAGTTGTCGGAAACCTGACCGCTGACCCGGAACTGCGTTTCACTCCGTCTGGCGCAGCAGTCGCCAACTTCACCGTCGCCTCGACGCCGAGGATGTTCGATCGGCAGAGCAACGAGTGGAAGGACGGCGAGGCGCTGTTCCTGCGGTGCAACATCTGGCGTGAGGCGGCCGAGAACGTGGCCGAGAGCCTCACCCGGGGTTCGCGGGTGATCGTCACCGGCCGGCTCAAGCAGCGGTCCTTCGAAACCCGAGAGGGCGAGAAGCGCACCGTTGTCGAGGTCGAGGTCGACGAGATCGGTCCGTCCCTGCGCTACGCCACGGCCAAGGTAAACAAGGCCAGCCGTAGTGGCGGCGGCGGTGGTGGTGGCTTCGGTGGTGGTGGCGGCGGAGGTTCGCGCCAGGCCGAGCCCAAAGACGATCCGTGGGGCAGTGCGCCGGCGTCGGGCTCCTTCAGTGGAGCCGACGACGAGCCGCCGTTCTGATCAACAACGAAATTTTTGCAAGGAAGAGATAACCAATGGCCAAGTCGAATACCAAGCGGCGGCCGGCACCGGAAAAGCCGGTCAAGACCCGCAAGTGCGTGTTCTGCTCCAAGAAGGGCAAGGGGCAGATCATCGATTACAAGGACACCGCGCTGCTGCGCACCTACATCAGCGAGCGCGGCAAGATCCGTGCCCGCCGGGTGACGGGCAACTGCGTCCAGCACCAGCGCGACGTTGCCGTCGCGGTGAAGAATGCCCGCGAGGTGGCTCTGCTGCCGTTCGGCTCGTCGACGCGGTAGGGGGCAGACCAATGAAGCTGATTCTCACCGCTGAGGTTGAGCACCTGGGCGTCGCAGGCGACGTCGTCGAGGTCAAGGACGGCTACGGCCGTAACTACCTGCTGCCCCGTGGGCTGGGCATCGTGGCCTCCCGCGGCGCCGAGCGCCAGGCCGAGGAGATCCGCCGGGCCCGCGAGGCCAAGTCGATCCGCGGCGTCGAGCACGCCAACGAGCTCAAGACCGCGCTCGAAGGTCTGGGCGAGGTGTCGCTGCCGGTTCACGCCGCTGCCGATACCGGCAAGCTGTTTGGTTCGGTCACCGCGGCTGACGTCGTGGCCGTGATCAAGAAGGCCGGCGGCCCGAACCTGGACAAGCGCACGGTGCAGCTGCCCAAGGCGCATATCAAGTCGGTCGGCACGCACCCGGTCACCGTGAAGCTTCACACCGGGGTCGAAGCCAAGGTGTCGCTGAACGTCGTCGCTGAGTGAGTAAACCCGCCGCGGAGTAATCCGTAGCGGAGCAATTCCGCCGGCACTCAATCGCCCGGGTGGGGACCTGCAGAGGTTTCCACCCGGGCGTTTGCTGTATCTCTGGCGAACTCGTTGCGGGAAACTCTGGACAGCGAAGCTAACTCGGTGTTAACCCGCCGGGTCCCGGGGCGCAACACAACACGCCCGGGACGGCAACCCGGCACGACACGCCGAAGAACTTCCCATACACAAACACTGACAACCCCTATGGCACCCTGACCAGGGAAAACAAAAGATCGCTCGGGAATGATCCACAGGTTCTCCCCAGAGGCTCAACACCGCGACCGAGACCTATCCCCACACCATCCACAGGTTGATCAACAGGGGTGGTTTCGGGCGGCTCCAGCAACGTCTACCGTGATGCGTCGCGGCGCCGTCACGAAGCTTTGTCGCCGACGTGTTTTACAGTTGCAGTACCGATTCGAATAAACGTTCGAGCTTGTCTGAGGCGGGTCTCGGAAGGGGGTGGGGAGTCCGTGGCGGTGGTGGACGACCTGGGGCATCCGGATTCGGAGATGGATGGCCCTCCGCCTGGGGAGGACTTCGGCCGGCAGCCGCCGCAGGACATGGCGGCCGAGCAGGCGGTCCTGGGCGGCATGCTGTTGAGCAAGGACGCGATCGCGGACGTCCTCGAGCGTTTGCGTCCTGGCGACTTCTACCGCCCGGCACACCAGAACGTCTACGACGCGATCCTGGACCTCTACGGCCGGGGTGAGCCCGCCGACGCGGTCACCGTGGCGGCCGAGCTGGACCGGCGTAGTCTGCTGCGCCGCATCGGCGGGGCGCCGTATCTGCACACGCTGATCTCCACCGTGCCCACTGCGGCCAATGCGGGTTTCTACGCCGGCATCGTGGCCGAGAAGGCCCTGCTGCGCCGGTTGGTGGAGGCCGGCACCCGGGTGGTCCAGTACGGCTATGCCGGGGCCGACGGCGCCGATGTCACGGATGTCGTCGACCGGGCCCAGGCCGAGATCTACGACGTGACCGAGCGACGCGCCTCGGAGGACTTCGTCGCGCTCGAAGACCTACTGCAGCCCACGATGGACGAGATCGACGCCATCGCTTCGCAGGGCGGTATCTCGCGTGGTGTGCCCACCGGGTTCACCGAATTCGACGAGATCACCAACGGCCTGCACCCCGGGCAGATGATCATCATCGCGGCGAGACCTGGCGTGGGGAAGGCACTCGCACTCGATACCCCGCTCCCGACACCGAACGGTTGGACCACGATGGGTGACGTCGCCGTGGGCGACCATCTCATTGGTGCCGACGGTGAGCCCACGCGAGTTGTGGCGGCCACCGAGGTCATGCTTGACCGACCGTGTTTCGAGGTCGAATTCTCCGACGGCACAGTGATCGTCGCCGATGCCCAGCACCAATGGCCGACGGGCGACGGCATTCGCACCACCACTCGGCTGCGCCCGGGCCTGCACACCATTGCTGCGCCCACCTCGGGTGGGGGAGCGGCGGTGCTGACGCCGGTCTGCCAGGTGGCGGCGGTGCGGCGGCTACCCAGCGTGCCGGTCCGGTGTGTCGAGGTCGACAATGCTGCGCATCTGTACCTGGCGGGTCCGGCCATGGTGCCGACGCACAACTCCACCCTCGGCCTGGATTTCATGCGGTCGTGCTCGATCAAGCACCGGATGGCCAGCGTCATCTTCTCGCTGGAAATGAGCAAGTCCGAGATCGTGATGCGACTGCTCTCGGCCGAGGCGAAAATCAAACTGGCCGATATGCGTTCGGGCCGGATGAGCGATGACGACTGGACCAAGCTGGCCCGTCGGATGAGTGAGATCAGCGAGGCGCCGCTCTACATCGACGACTCGCCGAACCTGACCATGATGGAGATCCGGGCCAAGGGGCGACGGCTCGCGCAGAAGGCGGATCTGAAGCTCGTGGTCGTCGACTACATGCAGCTGATGAGCTCGGGCAAGAAGTACGAGTCACGCCAGCAGGAAGTGTCGGACTTTTCCCGAAGCCTCAAACTGATGGCCAAGGAACTCGAAGTGCCGGTGATCGCGATCAGCCAGCTCAACCGTGGTCCCGAGCAACGTACCGACAAGCGTCCCCAGGTCTCTGATCTTCGTGAGTCGGGCTGCCTGACGGCGAACACGCGAATTCTGCGCGCCGACAACGGTGCTGAGGTTACCTTCGGTGAGCTGATGGCGACCGATGAGCGCCCGTTGGTGTGGTCGCTCGACGAGCACAAGCGCATGGTCGCCCGCCCGATGACCAACGTGTTCTACAGCGGGCACAAGGAAGTCTTTAAGGTCCGGCTGGCATCGGGGCGTGAGGTCGAGGCCACCGCCAACCACCCCTTCCACACACTGGACGGTTGGGTTCCATTGGGAGAGTTGACCGTTGGTTCCCGGGTGGCGGCTCCGCGGTTAGTGCCCGAACCGGTGCATACCGAACGGATGGCGGAGTCGGAGATCGTGATGCTGGCGCACATGATCGGCGACGGCTCATGCGTGAAGCGTCAGCCGATCCGCTACGCCAGCATCGATGAGGAGAATCTGACCGCCGTGACGACGGCGGCGACCCATTTCGGAATCTCCGCCGTACGTGACGAGTACGCGGCGGCCCGGGTGACGACCCTGCGTATGCCGGCGCCGTACCGGCTCACCCACGGTAAGCGCAATCCGATCGCAGCCTGGCTGGACGGTTTGGGGCTGTTCGGGAAGCGAAGCTACGAGAAGTTCGTGCCCAAGCTGGTTTTCGCGCTGCCCAATGATCAGGTGGCGTTGTTCCTCCACCACCTGTGGGCGACGGATGGATCGGTGCGGTGGGACGCCAAGGTCAACCAGGGCCGGATCTACTACGCCACCACCAGCCGACAGTTGGCCGACGATGTGATGCAGTTGCTGCTGCGGGTCGGGGTGTCCGCGCGGATCAAGCGGGCCAAGAAGACCGGGTACCGGGACTGCTGGCACGTGCTGATCTATGGTGTGGAGAACCAGCGACGGTTCCTGTCCGATGTCGGCGTGCACGGTGGGCGTGGTGTGCTGGCGCGTGATGTGTTGAGCCACCTGACGGCTATCAGCTGCAATACCAATCTCGACACCGTGCCCAAAGAGGTGTGGGAGCAAGTGAAGTCGGCTCTGACCCGTGACGGCATGACACACCGCCAGTTCGCGGCGGCGATGGGCACCCAGTTCTGTGGTTCGACAATGTGGAAGCACTCGCCGAGTCGGGAACGGTTGCGTAAGGCCGCGAACCTGCTCAACAACCAGACTCTGCGCGACCTCGCTACCAACGACGTGTTCTGGGACGAGATTGTGGAGATCACCAGCATTGGCGAACAGGACGTCTACGACGGAACGGTCAGCGGGACGCACAATTTCGTCGCTAATTTAGTTAGCCTACATAATTCGTTGGAGCAAGATGCGGACATGGTCCTGCTGCTGCACCGCCCCGATGCGATCGACCGGGAAGATCCGCGCGGCGGTGAAGCCGACATCATCCTGGGCAAGCACCGTAACGGACCTACCGCGAATATCACTGTGGCGCACCAGCTTCACTTCTCGCGGTTCACGAATATGGCGCGTTAGCCGAATGCTTTGTAGGTTCTCAAATTTGACTGCACTTTCTCACGACTGACTGCACCACTGCTGCACTTGTGCAGAAAGACTGAGACACGCCGTCTGGAATCCGCATAGCGGCATTTCGGAGATGCGATGGTGGCGGCATGCCGGAAGCGGGCGCACCGCCACTCCCGAATATCTCTGTGCGCTCAAGGGACTCCTTGACGGAGGCCTGCATCGAATGGGATCGCGCTCCTCTTGAATTGATCAGCAATGCCGCGCCTTGGCGGACGTTCCGCTGGCGCCACGGTCAGAAGCACTATTCGGGTACTTACTGGTCGGCGACCGAGCGGGCGCATGTCATCTACGAATCTCGCCTGGAGCTCGCGCGGCTGCTGTTCGCGGATTTTGAACCCGCGATTACTCGAATCATTGCGCAGCCGTTTCTGATTCGCGCCGTCATCGATAAGCGTGTGCGCAAGCACGTGCCGGACTACTTGCTGTTGACCGACGATGGGCCGGTAGTCGTTGATGTGAAGCCCCGCTCTCAGCTAGATGAGCCCAAAGTCCATTTCACACTCGACTGGACGAGGACACTCGTCGAACGGCGTGGATGGCGCTACGAGGTATGGAGTGAACCTCCGGCGACCGAGCTCGAGACCGTCCGCTTTCTGGCGGGATTCCGCAATGCTGAGCGTTTCGACCCGGAACTCATCAACGCGCTGAAGGCCCGCGACGATCTTAAAGGCCGAACGTTGGCTCACGCGTTCTGCGAGTACCGCAATTGGACAGAGCCCATTGTGCGTTCCGCCGTTCTTCATTTGTTGTGGTGCAACCACTTTGCAGTGAGAGTCGACCAACCCCTCAGCCCCCGAACTGTCCTCAGGTAAGGAGCCCGCCATGAGCGATGGCCTCGTTCGAGTCAGTGTTGGCACCCGATTCATTCACGATGGCGAACTCATGCAGGTCGTGGAGATGCAGACCGCCGCGACCGGAACGGTGGTTGTTCTTGGAGCTGCCTCAGGCGGGAGCACAGCTGTTATCCGGGTGGCATTGCGTGAGCTACTTGACGGTGGTCGAGCGCGACTGCTGCCTGACGACAGCGGCCCGCAGGCTGACGATGATGTGGACCTCGCCGGTGTCCTCTTCGCAGCGATGTCGGACTTCGAACGGAATGAGCTCAACGAGCGCGCGGCTCATGTGCGAGAAGTGTTGACGGGATATCGATCTGGATCTGCCGAACTTCCCGCGAAAGATGAACCACGGGTTCAGTACGACCCTGGCATGTCGCTCACCAGCCGCTACACCGCTAAGGCGGCTGAACTCGACGTTAGCCTGAGGACGATCAAGCAGTGGGTGGCCGACTTCCGCCGATACGGCGTGGCCGGGTTGGCACGAAAGCAGTCCAACCGCCAAAAGCACCTTGGCAACGTCGACGACGTCTGGGGTGAAACAGCTCTTGAAGTAATGGTCGAGCACACGGACCAATCGAGGCCATCCCAGAGCATGGTGATCAGCCGAACCAACGCGAGGGTCATCGCGCGCTTTGGCGAAGGAGCCGTCAAGATCCCTTCGCGGGCGACTGCGTACCGAATTCTCGCGGAGCTGGAGAACCGGCACCCCACCTTTCGGCACAGCACGAAACGTAACCGCGACATTGCGGACAGACCTTCTGAGGCGCACGGCAAGCTGCGACCCACGAGGCCCGGCGAGTACCTCCTGATGGACACCACCAGGTTGGACGTTTTCGCATTGGACCCGCTCACCTTGCGATGGGTTCAGGCTGAACTCACGGTGGGGATGGATTGGTACACGCGGTGCATCACAGGGATTCGGGTCACCCCGGTGTCGACCAAGTCCGTGGACGCGGCAGCAGTTCTGTATCAGGCGTACAGGCCACGACCCGCAGGGACCGATTGGCCGGCTCAAGCGGTGTGGCCGGAGCACGGTATCCCACGAACCGTGCTGTTGGACACTGAGGCGATCGAGGGCTCGATCCGCTGTGTGGCCGGTCCGGCGATAGTGCCCGAGACCATCGTCGTCGACCACGGCAAAATCTACGTCTCCGAGCATCTGACGAGTGTGTGCCAGCGGATGGGTGTCTCGATTCAGCCCGCCAGGTTGCGGACCGGTCGCGACAAGGGACCCGTCGAACGATTCTTTCGCACGCTCCGCGAATCTCTACTCCAGGTCTTACCAGGCTACAAGGGCCCCGACGTCCACTCCCGCGGAGTCGATCCAGAATCAGAAGCGTTCTTCTACCTCGACGAACTCGAAGCAATTATCCGAGAGTGGGTTGCAACGTTCTACCACCACGATCCGCACGAGAGTCTGCGTGATCCTTACGCGTCGGGACTGCTCATGTCTCCAGCAGAGATGTTCGAGCATGGCATGGCTCGGGCCGGGTATATCGAGGCACCCCGCGACCCCGATTTGGCATACGAGTTCCTGAACATGCAGTGGCGGACCATCCAGCACTACGGTGTCGATCTCGGGCGCCGATACAACGGCTCTGCGCTCAATCCCTACCGCAATGTCACCAGTTCATACACTGGAAAAGCTAAGGGGCGCTGGCCTATCCACTACAGCCCCGACGACATCACCCGCGCCTACTTCCGAGATCCCGAGACGCGACAATGGCACACATTGACGTGGGAGCACGCGCCGTCCATGGACATGCCTCTTAGCGAAGATGCGATGACGTTTGCCCGGAAACTGGCTGCCGCCAAGTACACCTATCCTGATGACCGGCTGGCCATAGCCGACCTCTTCGAACGTTGGAACCTTGGCCTCGGTGACACGCTCGCCGAGCGGCGTATGGCCCTGCGTCTATCCCGTGATGCCGTCCTGCTTGACGAACTTCCTTCGAACAATGACGTTGCCGCCTTGCCGTCGGTGGCACGGGTCCTTGCCGCCACCGAACATCCTGAAGAAGCCCAGAGCGAGAGAGTTGAAGAGCCCGACCCCGAAACCGGTGATGATGATCTGGACGAGGACGTAGACGAACTCCATGCCGAAGACTTCGACCAGGATCTGGATGACTTCTACGCAGACGCTCTGGAGGACGCGTGACGGCGAAACAGACGCAGCCACCCAAGGAATCTGAAGCCCGCCTGGACAATCTCACACTCTCCCGAAAAGAGGGCTGGCTTCGTTTCGTCAATACACCTGCTCGCATCACGCCGGAACCGTTGACCCGCAGAGAACTTGAGCAACTTGGTGAAGAGGCCTTCGACGACTACAACCGACAACGGCGCGAATGGCACGCCAACCTCGGCCCAATCAACACCCCACAAATGGCGGCTCTGCACGAGGACCTCTGGGACATCGTCGACAGCAACGTCCAGGACGGTGACAAGGCCAAGGGCGCCGTAGCCATCGACGCATTTCCGGGCCTGGGCAAGACCACCACGGTGCTGGATTTCGCCAAGAAGTTTCACAAGCGCGAGATCAAGGAGCAAGGTAGCGAGACCGCAGGTGGCAACGAACGTTGGCCCGTGAGCCGAGTGGGGCTGACCGGGAACACGGGGATGGTGGAATTCAACCGTGCCATGCTGTCATTCTTCGCTCACCCGGGAATGTCCAAGGGCAACGCCGCCCACTTTGCACACCGAGCACTCGACTGTGTGCTGGCGTGCGAAACGAAGCTACTGATTGTCGACGACCTGCACTTTCTGCGCTGGCGAAACACCGCGGGAGTCGAGATCAGCAACCACTTCAAGTACATCGCCAATGAGTTTCCCGTCACCTTGGTCTTCGTCGGAGTCGGTCTCGCCGCGCGAGGACTCTTCTCTGAGGGGCACTCGTACGAGGATGCCGTGATAGCTCAAACGGGCAGACGTACAACAAAACTCGATGTCCAGCCGTTTGTGACCACGACCGATAAGGGCCGTCGTGAGTGGCGCCAGCTCCTTCTCGCGCTGGAGAAGCGGATCGTGCTGGCTGACAAACGACCCGGAATGCTGGCAGATGACCTATCGGACTACCTCTTCGCCCGCAGCACGGGGCACATCGGCTCGCTGATGACGCTGATCAACCGCGGCTGTCAACGGGCCGTGCGCACCGGAGCCGAGTATCTGTCGCGCGAGCTGATGGATTTGGTCAAGAATGACGCTGCCTCGGAGAAGGCCCGTCAGGAACTGGAGGTGGCCTTCGAATCACGTCGCCTGACCACCAGGATCGGCAAGGCCGGATGAGTTCGGTGCGGACGCTGCCGATCCGTGTCGCGCCAGTTTCCGGCGAGGCACTGGATTCGTGGCTTGAAGCGGTCGCCCACCGCACCAACACCATGCACGCCGACCTGCTCTCCGCAGTGGGACTGAAGGCGAAAAAAGGAATGGGCATCAGCACCTGGATGGTCCAGCCTTCCGCCAGCGAAATCGAGTCGCTCAGCGTCGCTACCTCCCTGCGTGCCGATCTCCTCGAATCAATGGCATTGCAGCACTACTCGGAGAGGGCGTTGCGCATCAGCCCCGACGGAAAGACCCTGAGTCGAACCTTCCCCTGGGGGCGAGGTAGGGGATCACGCTTCTGCCCGAAGTGCCTCGAAGAAACTGGCGGACGATGGCAACTCAGCTGGCGCCTCGGCTGGGCTTTCGCCTGCACCATGCACAACTGCCTGCTGGCGGACGCATGTCCGGAATGCGGGGTGGTCCAGCGGCTCCGAACCCACATAGGCGACGTCGTGCCCCAGCCCGGTCGTTGTGCACACCCCGCCCGCGATGCGGTCGGACGGGCACCCGAGCGATGCGGAGCCGATCTGACAACAGTGTCAACGGTGACCTTTGACGCCGCCCACCCGGTCGTCCGCGCCCAAAAGACCATCAACGCTGTGATCGAGAGCGAGACAGCGGCGTTCGGGGTCTATCGGCTCCATCCGCAGCCGCGTATCAACGTTCTGTCGGACATTCGCGCCGTCGCCGGCCGGATACTCGCCTACGCCACCACCGAGGATCTGCAAGCCACCATCACACCGGACCTACTGGTCGCACACCAATCGATGGACGAGCGTCCGTCGCGACGCTACGCACCCGCTCAAAATGATGCCAAGCCCGGACTGGCGGCTCCGGCCCGTGCCGCCACGGCTGCGGTAGGGGCAGTGGGCGCGATGGATGTGCTGAACCGCAACGATGTCTCTGCGGCCGGTGACTCGCTGCGATGGCTGATCATTTCATCGCGGGAGCGGGGATCCGCGGTCTCGGCAACAAACATCGCTTGGGGCAAGAACACGACCCCGGTGTTGAGCGCCGTCCAGTTGGCAGCACTCGGGCCACTCCTGAAGCCGAGCGATCAGCTACGCCATCGCGTCGGCACCGCATTGCCCAACCGGCCGACGGCGGACAAGCGCGGCGCAGAGGTGCTGGCCCAGGGCCTACCGACCATGCTCTGGCCCGCGTGCTCGCTTCGGATGGCCATCACTGACAGCCATCAACGTCATCTGCGACCGGCGCTCTCCAGTGCTCTGCTGCTGGTCAACAGCAGGGTCAATCTCGACGAAGCTGCAACGATGATCGACAGTCCCCTCGACGGCCACGCGGTATCCCGCGTGCTGCAACTCCTGGAGGAGCAGGCTCAGTGGGACGGACTTCGCCTTGCCTTGATCCGGATGGCGGACTATCTCGCCGATTGCCGCATCCCCATCGACTACCGTCGGCGGCGCCAGCTCGACTACTCCATGCTGCTGCCCGACAAAGTGTGGACGCAGATCTGCCGCGACACGGGTACTCCGGGGGTTCGTTCGATCCGAGCCAGGATCGCGCGATGCTTGTTGTTCGAGCGTCTCAGCGGACTTCCTGCGAGTGCTTCGTCAGCATTCCCCGATAGCAATGCATTTCGCACCCAAGTCGCCGACTTCCCCCGCTACCTGACGACTGAACTCGACCAAGCCCTCGACATGCACGCACAGGAGTTTCTCGCTGACCAAGGTGTCTCAGGCGAACCGTCTATGTGGGAACCCCCAGCAGCAGTACTCGATGGACTGGACCTACCGGGAGACGACCCCGGCATAGTGAGGATTGAAGAACTCCACAACGCCGTCACGATCGACGGAATCAAGCTGGGCGCCACCGCGAAGCGCCTGAACATCAGCCTTGACACGGTGCGTTATCTGCTGGAGACCCACCCCCCAGCTCCGCAGGTGCGATCCATGACGACTCCGTACAACCGGGCGTACGTCACCGCGAAGGCAGCTCTTCCACGAGAACGACTGCTCGAACTCTACGAACGTCAACGCATGTCCTTACGCGATATCGCCGAATCCGTCGGAGTCAGTCGTCAAGTCGTCGGCCGGATCGCCCGCGACTACGACCTGGCACTCCGCGAACCCGGCCTGAAAGCTCGCACCGTCATCGAACGCGGCTGGCTGCACGACCAATACGTCAACAAGCGCCGGACACTGCCCGATCTCGCGAGGGAAACCGGCATGAGTACCGCGAACATGGCTCGATGGGCGAAAACTCACGGAATCCCGCTGCGTGCTCGCGGTGGCCCCAGCCATAGTTCGGCCTTGGGCGCCGCAGACGATGCCGCGAACGCGCCAGAACTGCTGGGGCCAGCGCTGGCTGGCGTAGGTGGGCGAGAGCGCCTCGAACGATTTGTCGCGGCATCTCGCTTCAGCACGCTCACCGCCGCCGCGGAGAAGTTGGGCATTCACCAGTTCACATTGGTCAACCAGATCAACCGCATAGAATGCGAACTAGCCACGAAGTTGTTCATCCGTGCCGAGCGCGGGCGACCCATGCAACTAACTGACGACGGCGAGCGCGTCGTGGATGCCGTTCGAGCATACAAATCTCGAGGCCGGAAGTAGCGTTTGCAGATTCACTTCAACAGCCCTACGTGGGAGAGCTGGAGCGCACCGTTTCCAACGCGAATGCACTACTAGTAGGGCAGACTAAGGACGCGCCGCGTAGCAGCTTGAATGCGTGCCCACTCGTCCAAGTCAAGACGACCCCAAGAGGGTCGCCGCTTGGCACAGACGGCGACGCCAGGTAGGAATGCGTATTCAGCAGCTCAGAATTGAGCGTGGACTGACACAGGAGCAGCTCGCGCTGCTATCAGGAGTTTCACGGAATGTGCTGATGGATATCGAGCACGGTCGCCGAGGCATTCTGCATGAACGGCTCTTCGATATCGCACTGGCTGTCGGCGTCAGTGCTTCTGAGCTCTTGGAGGGGATTCGCTAACTTCCGAGGGATGATCGTTGGCAGAGTATTGCAGCGGAGCGAAACTAGCCGATGCGAATACCCCTAAATGCACCACTAGTGCAGCCTTAGCGATACACTTCTGCCGTCTGCCAAGACAGCGCTCTGCGGGGCGTACCCGTTGGTAGTGCCAGCTACCAACGGGTCTTGTCTTCGGGCGCTTCCAGGGTCATGAGCCGGCCGGTCCCGAGTCGGATCCGTCATCGTTACGGGCCAAGGCCGGTATGGAGTTGCGAATTCGTAGTCGCAGCAATCGTGGAACTCAGTCAAATCGCGGTGATTTCAGGCGTGTTCCGCATCGAGGGCACCACCTGGCAGTACACCCGATGACTCCGCTGATCGAGTCGAGCCTGTCCAGATAGTGTGTGCATCCGGCGCGAGCCAGGTGGTCGCGGATGGTGGTGATGATGAACCGGGCGCGCTCGGCGGGGGTGGTTCCGTAGCCGCCGGTGTAGATCGTGCCTGAAGCGATGATGTCTCCGCGCTCCAGGTTGAGCTGTCGGTAGCGGGTGGTGCCGTCGTCGTTCTGACCGTCGACGATCCGCATGGATTCCCCAGTGGGACGAACGTCGATTTCGAGGTCCCAGTCGCCGCCGCGTTCACGGAAGTGGAAGCGGTGTCCATCAATGGTGCCGCGCCACTGTTCGGGTGCCCAGCCGCCGTGACTATCGACCACGACACCCTGTTGTTGCCTAAGCCAGGCCTGCAGCTCATCTTCGGCGGCCTCGGCGGCGGCGTGGACTTCGGCTCCTTCTGGGGATCGCCAGTAATCGTCGATGTCGCTGAGCAGCTTGCGAACTGAGTCGCTCCGATTCTTGTGCGTGCGGGTGCAATTGCAGCCGAAGCCGAAGTCGTGGAGTTCGCTGCTGGGCAGTTGCGGGTGACAGGAGCAGCGGCACAGTTCACCGGTCTCGATGTCGGTCCACTCGGTCAACGCAGCCAACACCGCGTCCGCCACGTCTACGGAATTTGCGATGCCCCGCTCATGAAGCATCTCCGCCAGATAGGCGACGTAGCGGACACGCGCCTGCGCGCGGACACGCTCACTGCGCTCCAGGTACTCCGCCGCAGTCAGCGGAAACCGTTCGTCGGTCACGGGACGTCAGGATGACACCACCGCCGTCTCCGTGTCGCGCGAATTCCGTGGCGCGCCGCGAGCATGACGGAGGAAAAGTTCTTGCCAGTTCGGCCGCGGGATGAGACCCTGTACGACTTTGCTCCATCCCGCCGACCCCACCTGAAGCGATGACTCTCAGCGAAAATGCAACAGCCACAACGCCGCCCGACGTCCCAACGGGACGCGGGGCTCGTCGCCGGCCGATCACCGATGTCGGCGCGTACCTCAACGAGTTGCCCGAGGACGCCCGTGCGGTGCTGCGGGCACTCGGGGAACTGCTGGTCGGGGTGACGGCGCGGCCGGTGGGGGCGGAATCGGCGGACCGGTTCACCGCCTGCTGCCTCGACGTCGCCGACACCGGGCTGCTCGTCGACGAGGACCGCGAGCTCAATCCGGTGTCGCGGTTGACCACCGCGGTCGCGCTGGCCGAATGGATCACCGCCCACGCCGATGTGGTCGAGATCGGACCCGGCGAGCGGGCGCAGCCCCCGAAGTGGACCCAGACCGAGATCGGCGACCGTACCTACCGCCACCCACAATGCCTGCGAGTGCACTTCCCCGCCGGCACCCTGCTCCCCGACACCGGGTGTGTGATCGGCATCGAGACACGGCAGACGTCGATGCGCTTCCCGGAGGTCAGCGCGTTCTGTACCCCCGAGCATCAGGACGCGGTGCGTGCGGTGCTGGACCGGTTGGCTGAGCGCGCCAACGAGCTCAACCCCTACCGCGGACGGGCCCTGCGCGCCAGCTACAGCCACGGCCTGCACCTGACGGTTACTGCCCTGCCCACCACCGCGACCCGCGACACCGTCATCGTCGATGAGCAGGTGTGGCGCGAGATCGACCTCGGCCTGACCGCCGTACGCGACCGCCACGACCTGCTCAACACCCACGGCCTCGGTGCCCGCCGCGGAGTGCTGCTCTGCGGGCCACCGGGCACCGGCAAATCCGCGGTCTCGGCAGTGATCGCCGCCGACGTCGTCGGCGAGTTCACCGTGATCTACGTCGACGACAAAGCCGGTGAACACCTCCTGAGTGCCGTCGTCGAGGAGGCTCAGCGTCTCGGCGGCCCGATCCTGCTGATCCTCGAAGACGTCGACCTGTGGTGCCGCGACCGCAACACCGACGGTGGCGGACTCTCGGAACTGTTGCAGGCCATGGACATCGCCGCCGACGCCCGCATCCTCACCCTGGCCTCCACCAACGACCCGGCCGCCCTGGACAGGGCCGCGATCCGCACCGGCCGCTTCGACGCCATCGTCGACATCGGCTACCCCACCCGCGCCGACGCCGCCCGAATCCTGGCTGCCCTGCTGACCGGATTGCCCGGCGCCGACGCCGTCGACACGGACGCGGTGGCCGCCGCGCTTCCGGAGCACACCAGCGGCAGCGACCTGCGCGAGATCGTCCGCCGCGCGGTCCTGGCCGCCGACGACACCGGCCTCGTCACCACCGCGGCGCCGCTGGCGGAGGTGGGCAGCGGCGGCTACCGCGCCACCCCCACCGAGGGGATGTCCCTGTGACCATCGACGACGACGATGACGACGGCATCCCGGAGCTGACCGAGGCGGAGAAGATCCTCTCGCAGGCCGTCGAATCCGACATCACCGCCATGAGCAAGGCGCTCAACAACCTCACCGCCACACCCGAGGACGTCGACGTGACCGGCCGCCTCACGGCCCTGGACGTCGAACCCCATAGGCGCCTCAATGCCCTGCGCATCCCACCCGACGCCGGAGAGCACGCGGCCGCGATCGAGGCCATCCTGCGACGCATCCCGGACGGGTGGGGGCGCTATCTGAGCGTCGACGGCGGCTGGTATCCCCTCGTGATCGCCACCGACAGACAACTCACAGGACTCGACCCCCACTACCGGGTACTGCAGATCAAGGAGAAGTTCGGCACCCTGCGTTACTACTGTCAGGCAAGCGGCGACGATCCCGATCCGGAGCTACTCGACGCCATGGACGCCGTCATCGACAACGCCGAACGCGCCTCCACCCTCATCTGCGAACGCTGCGGAGCGCCCGGCATCCTGCACCGCAGCCACCGCATCCGCATCAAAACCCTCTGCGCCACCTGCGCCGAACACCTCGTCTACACACCGGCCTAGCGACTGGACACGGGCTCAGCTGTCGGCGGCGTCCCCATCGGCCTGGGCATCGAGGAGCAGATAGCCGGTCGAACCGGCGGGAGGGCCGAAGAACTCTGCGCGATCCGGGTGATGGATTCGATACGCGACGATCGACGGAAGTGCTCGTAGTCCAGTGGCCTCGCGGGGTCGTCGTAGTACACCAACGACGTGGAACCGACTCGCGGCCACCGTCCCACTCGGGTGATGAGCATGCGCTGGCTGTCCATCGCGAATCTCCCGGACTTACCGTCTTGGCCGGCGATACGCATGTAGGTCATCGTGTCGAGATCCCACTCGTGACGACTGCCCTGGGATACGACGAGCCAGACCCCGGTCATGCCCGGCTGGAGCTCGTCGACGTCGACCCGCTCCTTGGAAAAGTCTGTCATGACTAGCTACTGTCACATCTGCGGCCGACAGGCTTTAGGTGCTAGTCAGTCGCGGTGCCTGCACACGTCGGCTCACCTAGTTGGTTTGCGGAGGTGCGAGCGATGGACCTTCGGGCCCAGATGGCGAAGTCCGGCATTGGCCCTCTGCAAGTAGATTCATTGCAGGTGACGGGGTTGGCGTCGCCTGATCCCAATTGTGCGTGGCGGTCAGATGTGTCGGGGTCGCCGTCTACATTGGCGGCCATGAAGAAGCTGGACGTCGCCCTCGCCAACTGTCACGGCATCCGGGAGCTCAACGCGACGTTCGACTTCAAACGCGGCAATGCTGTTGCGGTCTACGCGCCGAACGGCACGATGAAGACCTCCCTGGCGCACACGTTCAAGGACTTCGCAAAGGGGGGTGAGACTGTCGACCGCATGTTCCGCGACCGGGTGTCGCAGCGGAGCTTCACCGACGAGGCCGGCACCGAGATCGACCCGGCGGACGTCGTCGTCGTGCTCTCCTACGACGAGGATCTCGGCCCGACCAAGTCGACATCGACCCTCCTCGTCAACGCCGAGCTGCGCAAGAAGTACGAGGCCCTGCAGACCGATCTGCTCGCCGCCCGCACGGAGCTGGTGGCTGCTCTGAAGGTGCAGTCGGGAACGAAGCAGGACGTGATCCGGGCTGTCTCGCAGGCGTTCATGCCTGAGGACGACAAGTTTTTCGAAGCGCTCATGCGCACCAAGTACGAAGTCGACACGCTGGACGCGCCCCGGTTCTCCGATCTTTCTTACGACGTGCTGTTCAACGACAAGCTCGACGCGATCCTAAAGTCGAAGGACCTGCAATCTGAGTTGACGCAGTATGTGACGCGCTGGAACGAGCTATTGGACGAGTCCGCGTTCTTCAGCCGTGAGACGTTCAGCTACTACAACGCGGAGAACGTCACGAAGAGCCTTGGAGCCAACGGTTTCTTCGCGGCCAATCACTCGCTGGTGCTTCAGGGGCCGGCCCAGTCCCGCACCGTGAAGAGCCCTAAGGAGTTCGAGGAACTGGTCGCCGAGGAGAAGCAGCGGATCACCGATGATGAGGTGCTGCGCAAGAGGCTGAACCTCCTGGAGAAGGCACTGCAGCGGAACGAGAACACTCGGCAGTTCTTCGCTTATGTCTCCGAACACGTCGAAATGCTCCCAGAGTTCGCGAACATCGACCTTTTCCGGCAGAAGGTGTGGCAGTCGTACCTGAAGTCTCACGAAGAGCTGTTCACACGCGTCGTCACCTTGTTCGCCAACAGCGAGGCACGCCAGAAGGAGATCGAGCAGGCGGCGGCGGCTGAGCGGACCCAATGGGAGAGGGTCATCGAGATCTTCAACGACCGGTTTTTTGTGCCGTTCAGGCTTAGCGCCGAGAATAAGCACAGGGTCGCGTTGGGCCAGGAGGACGTCCTCAAGCTCGTCTTCAAGTTCGAGGAGGGCGATGAGTCGACGGACGTTGCGCGCGAAGAACTCCTTTCGGTGCTCAGCAACGGCGAGAAGAAAGCGCTCTATATCCTCAACGTGCTGTTCGAGATGGAGGCCCGCAAAGCGTCCGGGCGCGAAACGCTGTTCGTCATCGACGACCTCGCAGACTCGTTCGACTACAAGAACAAGTACGCCATCATCCAGTACCTCAAGGAGATGGCCGAGCACACGAACTTCAAGCTCATCCTCCTGACTCATAACTTCGATTTCTTCCGGACTCTCCTGAGCCGCGGCGTCGTCACTTACAAGCAGTGCTTCATGGCTCAGAAGGGAGAAGCAAAGGTCGTTCTCAGCCAGGCCGAGCACGTGAACAACCCGTTCATCCGGGCGTTCAAGCTGAACTTTTTCAGCGACGGAATGCAGCGGGTGGCGTCGATCCCGTTCGTCAGAAACATCCTTGAGTACACGAAGGGCACCGACGACCCGGACTACATGAGGCTCACCTCGCTGCTGCACTGGAAGCACGATTCGCTGGGCATCACGAATGGAGATCTCGACCGTATCTTCAAGGAGACGTTCCCCGGCAACGAATCTCAGGCGTGGCATGCGGCGAGTGATCCGGTGGTCGACCTGATTTACGCTCAGGCCGACTGTGCGCTGCAGGCCGACGAGGGCGTGAACTTTGAGAACAAGATCGTACTGTCGATTGCGACGCGGTTACAGGCGGAGAAATTCATGGTCGGGGAGCTGAACGATCAGGCCTTCACGGACGCAATCGACGGGAATCAGACGGCCGTCCTCTTTAACTCATTCAAGAACCGCAGTTGCGGGACGCCGGAGTCGACGGCGACCCTCGACACCGTGGTCCTTATGACCCCCGAGAACATTCACGTGAACTCATTTATGTACGAGCCGATCATCGACATGTCGGACGTCGCTTTGCGGAGTTTGTACGCGCAGGTCAAGACCCTCTGACCTCTATGAGCGTGCAAGCATTGTTGAGGTTGGCTTGACCCGTCAGGCTCGAGGGGCGGGGTCACGCGCCACAAGTGCGGCTGCGCCGCACCGCAGTACTTCTATACGGCTACGATTGCGGACTTGATCGGTATCTCCCGCCTGCGGTCGTCGCCGTGCCGCGAACGGATGCCCACTGTCGCTGAAATCTGGGGCGTCGACGAAGACAGCTTCGGCGGCCTGGTGTCACCGGCCGAAAACGGAACCTCTTGGTGGACGGGGGCTTGCGGCTGCGGCGACGCATTACGCCTAGATCGACAGGCAGCGGTCATGCGGAATGTTCCGCGCCTGCTCGGTGAGGCCCGTGGCCCCAGCGTCTACCATCAAATCAGTGGTGCGCGCCGTACAGAACAACCGAGATGGAGATGGCACCTATCAGCATCAATCAGCCTGGACGTCCCAGTGCGGGTTGAGACCATCGATGGTGTCGATGTTGTCTTCGGCCCACGCTCTGATCTGGGCCAACGGTTCGTTCACGCTGATACCCAGCTTGGTCAGCGAATACTCGACCCGCGGCGGCACCTCCGCGTACACGGTCCGCTCCACCAGTGAGGCCGCTTCGAGGCGGCGGAGGGTCTTGGTGAGCATCTTCGCGCCCACTCCGGGCAGCGCGGCTTGGAGTTCGGAGAATCGCATGCGATCGCGCTCGTCGAGCAGTCCGATGGCCAGAGCCGACCACTTATTGGCAAGCAGATCGAGCAACGCGCGACAGGGACATCGTTCGGCGTAGACGTTGTGCTGATCGTGACGTCCCGAGGGACAACGTGTGGGCATCGGACACGACTCCTGGCTGATGACCTGCATTTCTTTCGCTACCGATAGTAATGGGCCTTGAAGGACACCGGGCTGTCGCTTCTACCATTCGGCGTACCGACGTTTCGGCGCATACCGCGTCCGGGGCGACGAGAGTGCAGTCCCGTCGAAAGGGTGGCTGATGGTCCGAACAGGTGGCACCGTTTGGAGAGTGATCGTGTGAGCGGCGTGGAGCCTCTGGGGTCGTGGGTCGGCGAGGACTACGAGGTGGTCGCCGAGATCAGCGAGAGCATGCCGACGGGTGTAACGGTCGCTGACGACGGCCGTGTCTTCGTGTCGTTCCCTCGATGGGGCGACGATGTCCCGTTCACAGTCGCCGAGATCGTCGATGGCCGGCCGGTTCCGTACCCGAACCCGGAGGTGAACCGGTGGTCACCGGGTGATCCCGCGACGCAGCTGATCTCGGTGCAAAGCGTGGTGGTCGACCCGACTGGATCGCTATGGCTTCTCGATACGGGTGCTCCGGAGTTCGGTCCGTTCGTCGCAGGCGGGGCCAAGCTGATACAGGTTGACCTATCGACAAATGAAGTGGTGCGCGTGCTGCGTCCCTCGGCCGAGGCCGTGACGGCGACGACGTACTTGAACGACGTCCGCTTCGACTTCTCGCGCGGGGTGGCCGGTTATGCGTACGTCACCGATTCGCAGCCGACGGGTGCACTGATCGTCTTCGACCTGCACACCGGTGAGTCCTGGTGCCGGCTGCGCGGCCATTACTCGACGCAAGCGGTCGATCAGTTTCGCGCGGTGGTCCAAGGCGTCGTGCGCGAGGGTTACAAGGTCGGTGCCGACGGCATTGCCATGAGTGCCGACGGCTCACGAATCTTCTACTGCCCCTTGTCGAGTCGCCGACTGTATTCGGTGGACACCGCAGCATTGTTGGACCGTGGCCGTGACGATGACGACGTCGCACAGACAATCACCGATCACGGCGACAAAGGCGCCTCCGACGGCATGGAATCCGATACCGACGGCGCGCTGTATGTCACCGCCTACGAGCACTCCGCGGTGTTCAGACGTGACGCCGAGGGTGAGTGGTCAACCGTGTTCCACGGCCGAGATCTGCTGTGGCCCGACACGTTGGCGTTGGGCGGGGACGGCTACCTGTATGTCAGCGTCAACCAGTTGCCCCGTTCGCCGCTGTTCAACTCCGGCGTCGACGACCGGATCCTGCCGTACTTGATCATTCGCAAGCACATCGGCGCGACGCCGATTCGACTGGTGAAGTCCGGTCAGTGAGGGCGATCGTTTACCACCCGGGCGGGGATTCGGTGCTTGAGCTCATCGATCGGCCGATTCCGCCGGTCGGTGCCGGGGAAGTTCGTGTCCGTGTCGTCGTGGCTGGGGTCAAACCGACGGATCTGGACGCTCGCCGTCGGGATCGCGACGCCGTGGCAGCGGCTTACGTCCCCGGACAGGATGGTGCAGGAATCATCGATGCGGTCGGCGAGCACGTCGACGGCATCGAGGTCGGCGACCGCGTGTGGTTGTGGGACGTTGCATGGCAACGCACGGAAGGCACCGCCCAGGAGTACGTCGTGGTGCCGGCGATTCAGGCCGTTCGATTGCCTGCGGAGGTGTCGTTCGACGTCGGTGCCTCGCTGGGCATTCCCGCGTTGACCGCCCACCGCGCGCTCACCTCTCTCGCCGAGGGTCCGCTGGAGCTGTCTGCAGGTGCGCTCAGTGGGCGCTGCGTGCTCGTGGCCGGCGGCGCCGGCGCGGTCGGCAATGCGGCCATCCAATTGGCTCGGTGGGCGGGCGCCGAGATCATCGCCACGGTCAGTGACCAGACCAAGGGGCGGTTGGCCCGAGCTGCGGGCGCTCACCACGTCCTCAACTACCGTGAGGTCGACGTACCCGAGCAGGTTTCCGGCATCGCCGAGCACGGAGTTGACCTCATCGTCGAGGTCAACGCTCAGGCCAACATCGCGGCCGACATGGCCATGATCGGCCATCATGGTGGCATCTCCATCTACACCCCCGGCGACGGCACGACATCGATTCCGTCGATACCGGCGATGACCAAGAACGTTCAGGTGTCCTTCATCCTCACCTACACCACGACGCCGGCCCAGAAGCACCGCGCCATGCAGTCAGTGAGCACCGCGGTTGCCGAAGGGGCGCTCACCGTGGGTGATGCCGCCGGGCTGCCCATCACGCGCTACACACTCGCCGAGACCGAACTCTCCCACAGCGCGGTCGAACACCACGCGGTCGGCAAGGTGCTCATCGACGTCGCAAGCGATCCGACATCCTGACCGAGCGAAAGCCGTACTGATGCTGAAGATTTCACTCCCAAGAACCCGCGTCACTGCCGGATCACGCGACGGGGTGCGGCCGTGAGAGCCCCCGACCTCGCGACCGGGTTCATCCACCTGGGCCACTCCGATCAGGGTGGGCGGCCCGACGCGATGCAAGTGCAGTACTGGCGTGAGCATGTTTACGTCGGGCACCTGTTCAACAGCGGATTCTCGGTCATCGACGTGTCCAGTCCCCGCGAACCGCGCACCGTCGGATTCCACCCGGCGCCGGAGAACACGTGGAACATCCATCTGCAGGCCGCCGATGACCTTCTGCTGGTCATCCACGCCAAGGACCTGTGGAAACAGTTCGACGTCGAACAGAGCTACTACACCGGCTCGGTAGGCACCCGACTGCAGCAGTCAACCAAGGACTGGAGTGCCGGCGTCGCCGTCTACGACATCTCCGATCCCGCCACACCGCGTCAGATCTCGTTCCTCCCGGTCGAGGGCGTTGGAGTGCATCGCCTGTGGTTCCCCGGTGGGCGCTACGCGTACGCCTCGGTGTTGTCGGAGGGCTTCACCGACTACGTGTTCAAGGTCATCGACCTGCATGACCCCGCCAGGCCCTCGTTCATCGGCGAATACTGGCTTCCTGGAATGAATTCCGCTGCCGGCGAGACTCCGGGCTGGGATGAGGACAAGTGGCGATACGCGCTGCATCACGCCATCATCGACGGCGACACCGCTTATGCGTCATGGCGCGACGGCGGTCTGGCCTTGCTGGACATCAGCGATCGGCGACGTCCCCGACAGATCTCGTACCGCAACTGGTCGCCCCCTTTCGGCGGCGGTACGCACACCGCGTTGCCGTTGCCGGGTCGCGGCCTGTTGGTCGTGGCCGATGAGGCCACCGCCGACGACCTCGCCGACGGCCTCAAACACGTCTGGGTGTTCGACGTGCGGGAGCCCGAGAACCCGATCAGCATCGCGACGTTCCCCACACCCGATGAGGACGACTACGCCCACAAGGGGCGTCACTTCGGTCCGCACAATCTGCACGAGAACCGGCCGGGGAGCTTCGTGTCCGAGGAGATCGTCTTCGCCACCTACCAGAACGCCGGGGTGCGTGCCTACGATCTATCGGATCCGTTTCAGCCCGTCCAGGTGGCCGCGTTCGTGCCCGGACAGCCGGACCGCGTGATCGACCCTCGTCCCGGCGGCAAACCGGTCGTGCAGACCGCGGACGTGTACGTCCGCGACGACGGGGTGACGTTCACCACCGATTACAACGGTGGCCTCGACGTTCTGCAGTACACCGGCGAAACGCGTTGAGCGCATTGATATGACAGAGCTTCGGCACACGGCGGCGGCGCCGGTCGCCTCCTACCACCGGCTCGTTACCGGGGCGTCCGGTCTGAGCACGATCGCCGAAGCCGAGCTCGCCGGATTCGTGGTCAGATCGGTGGGTGGGCAGGCGGCTCCGACAGCCGCCAAGGACGTTCCCGGTCACTTCGACAACGTGTCCTTTCTCGTTCTACCCGTCGGTTGGGTTGGTGACTGGCACGAGAGCCCGCATCCGCAATGGGTGGTCGCGTTGCGCGGTCGGTGGTTCATTGAAGCGCAGGACGGGACGCGAGTGGCGTTCGGGCCGGGTGATCTGCATTGGGGAGCCGATCAGCACACCACTGCCGCCGGAGCCGGTGGACACAGACACCGCAGCGGTCAGGCCGGCGATGAGCCCTGCCTGCTGATGATGATCCAACGGGTACGCGACGAGTGCTGCGGTGAGAATTCAGCGGACGACGTGCAGTAACCGATCGACCATGGCATCGAGGAAGTCCCCTGGTGGCGTGTAGCTGGTGGTAACCATCCGAAGCCGGCCCTGGTACGTCGTGACGCCGGTGACGGTCTCGTCGGCGATCTGATTCAGCAGGATCGGGCCCCACAGGGCGTCGGGCCGGATCGCGCGGACAGGATCGGAGTCGTTCTTTCGTACACCGAGATTGGTGACGGTCAGGTCGTGGCTGAGTCCATTGAGCAGGAACTGCTGCGCCCCGTGTGCGCTGATACGGGCCGGCACCATGGACTGCACCGTCCCAGACGCCGTGCGTATACCGTGTGCTGATCTCAACGGCCGGAGCTGGTCCAGCACGTCGCGCGCATCGTCCCAGAACGAGGCGCGATCGGTGGTGGCCATTCCCGTGCGGGCGGCCATGAAGTAGTCGGCACAGTCGTTCGGGTTTCCGATCAACCCGCGAAAGTTGATGGGGGACAACACTCGTACGTAGGGCAGGCTGCGGGAATCCGCGAATGTCCGTGATGCCGCAACGACGATCGCCGAGTGCACGGTAGTTCCGTGGGTTCGGCACTGCTCGACCAGGGCGGCGGTGTCCTTCTCGGTCCACTCGCAGGTAGCGAGGTGAGGAGGGGTTCTGTCGAACGGTCGGATCGTGCTCATGGCACTCAGGTGCGGATCTGCGGCCGGCACGGAGTCTGGTGACAGCGCCGAACCCGGGACACGTGGTGGGTGCTGCGCCAGCATCACTTCCTGCGGCGGCGGAAGAGGGAGCGGTGGGAGTTCGACACCGTTGAGCGCGGACACCAGGTCCTCGACGATCAGAGCCGATGAGATGCCGTCGGCGATGGTGTGATCGAACGTCAGCAGGATGGTGCTGCGCAGCGGTCCCGCCATGAGCGTCGCGCGCACCAGGGGAGCTGCTTGGCGATCGAACGGCGTGGACAGTTCGACGGCCGCGATGTGCGTCCACTGGGCGGAGGTGTCTGCGACGCGTTGTAGGGGGATCGGTCGCACCGACGCCTGGGCGATGAACACGGGACCACCGGCGCCGTCGTCCTCGACCGACACACGCAGCAGCGGGTGCCGCGCCTGAACGGCGCGAAGTGCAGCCCTAAGCGCGGGATCGCCGATTTCAGAGGGAAATTCAGCAACGAACGCGAAGTGAAGCGGGTTGCGTTCGGAGTAGCGGTAGAAGAGCCGCTCGAAGGCACCCAGCGCGCGTTGCGGATGGGGTGTTGTCATGCTCGTCAATCCTGTGAGAGCGAACCTTCCACGCGCCTGATCTCGGCGTCCATGGAATCGTGATGAGATGTGGCGGCGAGGAATTCAGCCGTTTGAGGCAGGCTCAGATGCAGGTCGCATTCCACTGCCAGTTCGATCCGACCCGACTCGAGTTGGCAGTCCAGGACGTGTCCACCGGTTGGCGCGATTCATCGATGAAGTGCAGGTGGTAGCCGGCTACCGATATGCCTTGTTCGAATGCCGGGGTGCGATAGCCGACCAGATTCCCCGAGATCGCGCCAAAGGTCGCTTCCTGTTGGCCCGTGGTCGCATCGGCGAGGCGTGGGTAGGGACGGTGCTGTTCGGCCAGCGTTCTGGTACGAACCTCGCTGAACGTGCCGGAGACGCGTATCGCCACGATCGCGTTGGAGCTGCCGATGGCAGCGTCGATCACGTTGCGCATCGCCGCGAAGGGGGAGGGTTGCTCGACGGGGAGCACCACCTCGGGGGCGAAGTAGGTCACCGCGGCGAACGGCGTCCGTTCGTCGGGACCGGCGAGGACCGCGGTGCCGTCCGAGTGCAGGTGGTAGCAGATGCCGTCGAGCACGACCATCTCACCGTCGAGGTGGTTGAACGTGCCCAGTCCGAAGTCGCCGTGGGTGAGCAGCTGGGCGATCGTGACGTCGCTGTCGTAGACGCCTTCCAACAGGGCGGCGATGGTCGATGTCTGGTAGAGCGTGCCGGGACGCCGCAGTAGGGAGTGAGCGAGTTCGCCTGCAGTGGTGCGCTCGTCGGGCGCGGGCGCTGTCATGCCGAGAAGTCCGTGTACGGGCTGGACGAGCGTTTACGGATCGCCGCGTCGAGTCGTACGAGCATCTCGTTGCCGATGTACAGCTGAGCGAGATCGGCCAGGGCCGCCTCTCCGATGAGATGTTCGGAGTCCCGCAAGACGAGCAAGGTGGCGTTGTCGGTCGCTCCGAGGATCACCTTCGGGTCTTGCAGCCGGCGAATCCGGAAACGTGCGTGCAGGGCCTGCGGATGCCAGAACGGCATCACCACCCACTGCTGATCCCCTACGGCGTCGATGAAGCGCTGAATGCAGTCATCCTCGGTGCCGTTCTCGAAGTGGTAACCGGCGCCGTCAAGCCCGTACTCACTGACGGCCCGCGGGGACATCTCACTGATACCGGCCCCGGGCGCCATACCCTGGATGCGGCGATCCATGCGATCGAGCGCGAGCGGGCGCAGAAGATCCGATATTGACGCGATTTCCGCAGGAACGTAATCCGGCACCCCCCAGATCGGGTAGGGCTCGTAGAGGACGCTGAGCATGCGCACCTTATCGGCGAGCGGGGCGAAGTACTGGCCGTGACTCCACGGCAACCACGCCGCGACGAGCACGTCCACTTCGGATCTGCCGAACGCCTCGAACATCAACGAGTGCGGCGCCGAGGTCCGCTCGACGTCGTGACCGTGGGAGCGCAGCACCAATTCGACCTGTTCGGCGGCGGCATCGTGAAACGACAGTCCAATGTGTCCAACGCGGACGGGTCTGGGCACAACATTCCTTCCGCCGACCAACATGCAACCACGCCGCCAACGTAATCGCCGAAGTGCGGTATCAAGCAAGGGCGGCAACTATCACCGAGGGAACTATGGAGCGCCAGAGTGGACGGGGCCGTATGCCCCGGTGCTTGCTCGCCCCGCCATACGCTCCAATGCTTTCCGTGAGGAAACTTGCGGGCCTTGACGGAAAGCGGCGTCTCGCAGTTACCGTTTCGGCCTGGCCGCAGGCGTGCGCACGTCGGCTACCAAACGGTCTTCGTCGAGACCTCAACTCCCCACGATCGAGAGGCGGCCGAAGATGGAAGACCACGTCTCGGGAATGGCCGACTCGGGATTGACCATAGGACACGTATCGACGCGCGTAGTGGTCGTGCCGCTGGGGAGACCGGTGATCGCCGACATCGGCCGATTCGATCGATGGCCCCTGGTGCTCGTCGATATCGAAACCACCAACGGGGTCGTGGGTTCGAGCTACATCGCGCCCTACCGGCAGTCCGCGGTGCGTGGAATCGTCGCCGAAATCAGCGACCTGGTCGACAACGTCGTCTTTCGCGGCTCGTCACCGATCGACGTCTTCGACTCCGCCGCCAAGGCAACCAACGTCGTGGGAACTGCTGGCGTGTCGCGGATCGCGGCCTCGGCGTTGGACATGGCTCTGTGGGACGCCCTGGCCAAACAGGCCGGTCTGCCGCTGGCCGTTCTGCTCGGCGGATCAGTCGGGCCCGTGCGGGCTTACAACAGCAACGGACTGTGGCGCCACGACCCGGCGACGCTACAAGCCGAGGCCGCCGAACTGCTCTCGGACGGCGGCTTCACCGCCGTCAAGGTGCGCCTGGGCAACGAACACCTCGAAGACGATCTGTACGCCATCTCGGCGGTCCGCGGAGCCACCGAAGCGCACCTCGACTTGATGGTGGACTTCAATCAGGCGTTGGGATTCGGGGACGCCGTGCGGCGATGCCACGAACTCGACGATCAGGGCTTGTACTGGTTCGAGGAACCGATCGCCTACGACAACCTCAGCGGATACGCCCAGCTGGCAAGGCATGTGAAGACGCCGCTGCAGCTCGGCGAAAACCACTACGGGCCAAGGGATCTGTGGAATCTGGCGGCCGCTGGCGGCGTCCATTACGCAATGGGGGATCTGATGCGGATAGGCGGCGTGACCGGTTGGCTTCGAACAGCCGGAGTGGCCGCGGCAGCAGGTATCCAATACTCCAACCACCTCTACCCGGAATTTGCCGCCCACCTGTTGCGGGTCAGCCCGTCCGCGCACTGGTTGGAGTGGGTGGACTGGGCGCATCCGATCCTGGATAACCCGGCCCTACCAGTTGACGGTCACGTCACGGCCCCCAACCTTGCGGGCGCCGGCCTGATCTGGGACGAGCCCGCTATCCGCAAGTACGTGGTATCGGTATGACGGCCACGACAGCCACCCGATACGAACCGCATAGAAACGAGAGTCGAGACCATGTTCACGGTGCGTGAGGCGTTCTTCGAAGTGGCCCGCCAGCTGCGTCTGACGACGATGTTCGGGAACCCGGGATCGACGGAAGAACCACTCCTGCAGGACTTCCCCGACGATTTCACCTACGTGCTCACGCTGCAGGAATCACCGGCGGTGGCAATGGCCGACGGCTACGCGCAACGGACCGGACGACCGGCCTTGGTCAACCTGCACACCGCGGCCGGACTCGGAAACGCCATCGGCAACATCGAAAGCGCTTTCTACAATCGGGCTCCGCTGATCATCACGGCCGGCCAGCAGACACGCGAAATGCTGCTGCTGGAACCGTATTTGACGAACTCCGCACCGCACGTCGTCGCCGAGCCCTTCGTGAAGTGGGCCTACGAACCGGCGCGTGCCGAGGATGTCCCGGCAGCGCTGGTCCGCGCCTATGCCGCCGCCGTGCTTCCCCCCGCGGGACCGGTGTTCCTGTCCATCCCCATGGACGACTGCGACAAGGCCGTGGCGCGCATTCCAGCGGTACGCACGGTGAGTTCACGGTTGGCGGCCGACCCGGTCACACTGGCCCCGATCATCGACGCCCTACGCTCAGCGACCGCGCCAGCCCTGGTGTTCGGTGGGGCGGTCGATCAGTCGGGGGGTGGGACGACGCCGTTGCGCTCGCCGAGCGGTTGCGTTGCAAGGTCTACGCCGCACCGTTGGAGGGCAGACCCGGATTCCCCGAGAATCATCCCCAATTCGCGGGGTCACTGCCACCGGCCATCGGTCCACTGGGACTGCGATTGTCCGACCACGACATCGTCGTCGTCATCGGTG
Organism: Mycobacterium shunyiense; assembly: GCF_058270075.1. Classification (NCBI taxonomy): domain Bacteria; kingdom Bacillati; phylum Actinomycetota; class Actinomycetes; order Mycobacteriales; family Mycobacteriaceae; genus Mycobacterium; species Mycobacterium shunyiense. The sequence goes on from NZ_JBZDPU010000014.1 coordinate 440,970, forward strand.
CGCCGGTGTTCCGTTACTACCCCTACATTCCCGGCGAATACGTCGCAGACACGACAACACTGTTCCACGTCACCGACGACCCATCAGAAGCCGCGCGAGCGCCCGTGGGCACCTCGATCCTCGCCGACCCCGCCCGCGCATGCGCTGTTCTCGCCGAAGCGCTTCCCCAAGCCAGCCGCGAAGTCGCGGTCACACCGAAGGCCGAGGCTGTCGCCGATCCCGACCATCTGACCCCGGTCCTGCTGTACACGACGATCGAGCAGGTGCGGCCAACCGACAGCGTCATCGTTCAAGAATCCATGTCAACAGTCGGGCAGCTACGCCGAATCATCCCTACAGCTAGTCCGGCGTCGTTCTACTCGATGTCGAGCGGCGTCCTCGGCTACGGACTTCCCGCCGCGGTCGGCGTCGCCCTCGCCGAACGTGAGCAGGGCTCCCACCGCAAGGTCATCTGCATCGTCGGGGACGGTGCCGCCAACTACGTCATCCAGGGCATCTGGACGGCCGTCCAACAGCGACTCCCCGTGCTGTTCGTCGTGGCTCGAAACGGCGCGTACAACATCTTGAAGTCCTTCGCTGAACTGCTGGAAACACCGGGAGTGCCCGGACTCGACCTCCCGGGGCTGGACTTCATTGCGCTCGCCAACGGCTACGGATGCACGGCCGAACGCGTCTCCCATCCCGCCGCTCTGCGTGACGTCCTGGCACGCGGTGTCGCAGCAGACCGGCCTCATCTCATCGAGGTGAGTGTGGACGCGACCGTTCCACCTCTACTGTCCTGACAAAGTGCCGTCGACGAATCGACTCATCAGATCCCGAGGAACCGAATATGCAGATCACCAAGCACGACACCGCAGTTGTGTTCATCGATCCCCAGATCGATGTCCTTAGTCCCCGCGGAAAGAACTGGGCGGTGCTCGAAGACAGCGTCACAGAGAACGGAACCGTCGAGCACATGACCGCCATCTTCGAGGCCGCCAAGACTCACGGATTCCACGTCGCAATCTCGCCCCACTACTTCTATCCCGCAGATGACGACTGGAAATTCAACGGCCCCTTGGAATCCGCTGAGTTCGAATCACGGACCTTCAGCCGTGCGGGTGCATTGGACCTGACCGGATTCAGCGAGTCGGGCGCCGACTGGCTTCCGGAGTTCAAGCCCTACATCGACGACGGGCGCACCATCGTCGCCAGCCCCCACAAGGTGTTCGGACCCCAGACCAATGACCTCGTTCTGCAACTGCGCAAACGCCGGGTGAGCAAGGTCATCCTGGGCGGCATGCTGGCGAACATGTGCGTTGAATCCCACCTGCGCGAGCTACTGGAACAGGGATTCGAAGTCGTCGTCGTCACCGACGCCACAGCCGGACCCCGGCACCCGCTCTGGGGTGACGGATACCAGGCAGCGATGGTGAACTACCAATACCTCGCCCACCACGTCACCACGACAGCCGCCATCACCGCACAGATGGCCGCATCCGCTTAGTAGTCACGCACGCCCATGAGTCATCGACCACGTCGAGGAAGGCCGGTATCGCCATGGCAACTGTTGCCGATCACGTCATCTCGGTATTGAAGCTCAGCGGTATCCGCCGCATCTACGGCTTGCCCGGCGACAGCCTCAACGGATTCACCGACGCCATTCGCCGAGCTGGCGACATCAGCTGGGAACACGTCCGCCATGAGGAGACCGCGGCGTTCGCCGCCGGCGCCGATGCCGCACTCACAGATCAGCTCGCCGTCTGCGTCGGCAGCTGCGGGCCCGGCAATCTACATCTGATCAACGGACTGTTCGATGCGCAACGCAGCCGGGTCCCCGTGCTCGCGATCGCCGCGCACATCCCGCGGACGGAGATCGGTTCCGAGTACTTCCAGGAAACCCATCCACAGGACCTGTTCGGAGAATGCAGCGTGTACTGCGAACTGGTCAGCACACCCGAGATGATGCCGCGCATCCTGGAGATGGCGATGCGCGCCGCCATCGAGGAGAGAGGCGTCGCCGTCGTCGTGGTGCCCGGCGAGATCTTCCTGGCCAAGATGGCCAAGTCGCCGTGGCTACGGCCTGTGCTGCCCACCAGATCCGTGGTCCGGCCCACCGACGAGTCGTTGGCCGCCGCCGCGGCGATCCTCAACGGCGCCAACAACATCACCATCCTCGGTGGTGCCGGGGTGGCCGGCGCGCATGATGAACTGCTTCAGCTGGCCGCCACCCTGCAGGCGCCGATCGTGCACGCGCTGCGCGGCAAGGAGTACATCGAATACGACAACCCCTACGACGTCGGCATGACCGGGCTGCTCGGGTTCGCGTCAGGATACAAAGCCATCGACGAGGCCGACGTGCTGCTGATGCTCGGTACCGACTTTCCGTATCAGCAGTTCTATCCCGAGAAGGCGACGGTCATCCAGGTCGACATCCGCGGCCGCCATCTGGGCCGCCGAACCCCGGTCGACCTGGGTTTGGTCGGTAGGGTCGCCGACACACTGAGCGCTCTGCAGCCGCTGCTACAGCAGAAGCGTGACCGCACCCACCTCGATCGCTGTCTGCGGCACTACCGCAACACCCGCTCATCGCTGGACGCACTCGCGGTCAACGATCGCGATCGCACCCCCATACGGCCGGAATATGTTGCGGCAGAAGCCAGTCGGATGGCCACCGACGATGCGGTGTTCACCGTCGACGTAGGCTCCCCGGTGGTGTGGGCCGCCCGCTATCTGACGATGAATGGAAAGCGGCGGCTGATCGGTTCGTTCAACCACGGCACCATGGCGTGCGCACTGCCCCTGGCGATAGGCGCCCAGGCCGTGGATCGTCGGCGTCAGGTCGTTGCGTTCGCGGGTGACGGTGGGGCTGACGATGTTGTTCGGCGAGCTGATCTCCTCGTTGTCGGTTGCAAAACTCCGTGTCATATCAGGATGCCCTGACCTGCGCTTTCGCGTGATTGCATCAGGTTTGTCGAACGGGTTTTTGCATTCTGGATGTCGAATCCTAGAACGGTACGGTGGTGCACGACCTCAGCGCACGGGCGGCGCTCGATGACGGCGGCCGGGGCCACGGTGGCGCTCTCATGATGCGGGGTGAATCTGCCCCGGGTGCTGCCACTTTGGGCGTTACGAGCGGTTGTGCGTTCACCGATGATCATTGCGCGGCATAGGATTTACGGCGCAAGGTGCGTTTGCTGCTCGCCAGAGGCTGGCTCGATATCGAGCGGTTGTTGAGCGATCGGGCGAGCACTCGTGTGGCTTCGAGTTCGCCGAGGTATCTGACGCTCACTCCGTCGGTGAGTGGCTCGATCCTGGAGTGGCCCTCTTCGATCTCAAGGTACTTGCCGAGGAAGAACAACGCGTTCTTTCCGACGTCAATCTTCTGGCCTGCCAGCGAAATCGTTGTGGGGTTGATCGCAAGAAATTCATAGGTGCGGCCGGATTCCCGCGCGATCTCTGGCGGGTGGACGTCGTGGTAGACAGTGAAGGGTCTTGACTTCGATGTTGGGACAGCTTGGCCTGAAACGAGTTTGGCTGCAAAGAGGATGTCCCGCGCCTCGTCTGCGGACATCTCTTCGGGCATCGTCAGTAGCACTGGCACGTGATCTTGAATCTGGGCCAGCGCTTCGCAAATCCCTGGCCAGTGTCCCGAGTTACCGGATCGGTCGGTGGGGAGAGTCGCGACGATGCCGTAGTCCCTCGGTCCGTAGGTTAGAGCGAAGGCAAGGCGGTTCGGACTATGCCACGCAGACAAGACTTTCAGGCTGTCAATGAGCTCGGCGGGTCTGCGGCCAGCGAGGTCGTAGTCAACTTCAAGACTCATGGTTCCATCAAGCTGGCCTGCTTGTACCAGCATCTCCAACGTGAAGAGATTGGCCTGGTCGGTGAAGACACTACGTATGCCGGCCTGGCCGGCAGACTGTTCGATTCTCTGGATGGTCGTGCTGGCGATGACTGTCTCGGAGTCTGGCTCAACGACGGCAACGATCAGCTCAATTGGGTCTGCTTGTTCGTCTGCGGGGGCTGCAATCACCTGAAGGCTGGCGTCCTGCAGCTCCCCGCCAAGACCGCCAGGAAGGTCGAGTAGGCCGCTGACGGTGCCGCGCGGCATCGCCATCGGCGCTCCGTAGGCGATGAACTTCTGAAATTGCTCCTGCAGTTCGTTGTCTCCGCGGGGAAAAGCGACCTGGAGTTGGGCGGTTATCGGGCGCTCCCGCAGGGACTCCAGCGAGAGCGCAAAGATCTTTATCGCGACCCATACCGAGTCGTGTTGCATTGCGTACACGCCGACGAGACCGGGGTCCTCCGGTACGGGCGTGGGCGCGGGCGGGCTGTCTGAAACGCTGAACTCGTACCGGTAGAACGGGTCGTGGTCGTTGAGTGCCTTGTAGATCGACGCAAGGTCGGACATGACGTCCGTGGCTATGAGTGGTTCGTTGGGTCGGCGATTAACGCGGTGGGCGATGATCGCGGTGAGGTTGTCCACGGCGGCCTGAAGACGCTCCTTGCCGTCGCGCACGTAGTAGTCGACGACCTTCGGATACTGAGCGGCTTTCGTGTCGCAGTACAGCAGACCGTGTGTCTCGCAAGGGAATTTTGCGTCTGCGGTGAGCTGCTTCAGCCAGTTGGCAAGGTTGTGGTCGGTGAGGTCGAGCGGCATGACGAGATGCCATTCGATGATCTCCCAGCCTTCCGCCTTGCTGGCGTCGACGACGTTGTTGAACGACTTGGTGATCTTGCGTTTCTGGCTGCTGGTCAGGTTGGCATGGTACTTCTTGACCTGATAGACGGTGCGGTGCTTGGCGAAGCCTTCGGGGCCGGGCACGAAGATGTCGACGCCACCGTCGCCTTGACTAGGTCGGACGCGAACGGCGTTGGGGAAGTCGCTGCAGATGAACATGCCAACGACGGCTTCGATGTCGTCGCCTTCATGGCGAGTCCATTCAACTCGCGCCATGGACTACACCCTCTTCCAGACTGCGGGAGCGGCGCCGTCTGTGCCGAGCGCCAACGCCTGAGACTCACTCAACCACCCTGCGGCCGTGTGCTGGCGCCGACACCCCGAACTTCTGATCCCACACTGGAGGCGCGTTGCGGGCGCGGCGGTTCGGCCAGCTGGCACCCCCATCGAATGCCGACGTCCGGAGCTGTAGCAGCTGGGTCCGTCTTCCAAAGAGGCGCTCGATGCTATGGCGCGGTCGGCCTAGTGTCAGCTCATGCCGTCGTCGCGGGCTGCCCGAAGTCCTCAGCGTGTTCAGCCTAAAAAGGAGCCCCGGCAGTCATCATTCATCGGTCGGCGTGGCCTACCGGAGACGGTTGGTTAGCATTGCTGGACATTCTCAAATCCGTGTCACTTGAGACATCGGAGTGACATCGATTTTGAGAATGTGACATCACGTTTGAGAACGGACAACCGCCTGTCCGTTCTCATATAGCTTGTCACATCCCAGGCCGCTGAGCTGGGAAGACCGAGACGTTCTCGTTTGATGTCACGCTCGCTTTTCTCAATTTTGTCACTTTTCGCATCCGCTCCGCCGGCAGCGCTGTCACCGGAAGCGGTTCCGCTGCGCCGGCCTAAACGGCACGCTCGGCGTCGATGTAGACAACCGCCAGGTCCACACATCGCGTTGTCGAAGTTTCGTCACTTTCAAACTCGCGGCGGTTCACTGGATGGCAGATCTGTTCAAGTTCGATGCGTCGTGTGTAGAGGTCACGTCCGAGGACTTGTTCGGCGTTCTTACGTGGCGGTATAGGTGAGGGTCAGACACGTGCAGGTCGGGTGACCTCACGCTATGGCTGGGGCTAGTCCGCGCGGGAGCCTGTCATGGCACCCCGCCAACGACGGCCGAAGGAAGCAGAAAGATGACCTCACCCGCGACGACGCGAACGGCGCCCCCTGACTCTCTCACCCTCGATGAGGCGCTGGAGCGCGCGCGTTCGATCGGCCAGCAGGTTCTAGCTGAGGCTCCCGATACTGAACGAAAATCTCGTCACTCCGAAGCACTGCACGCGCAGTTCCTCGACGCTGGTTTCTACCATCTCCTGCGCCCGAAAACTTGGGGCGGCTATGAGTTCACTCTCCCTGACTTTCTGAGGGTCATGCGCGAGATTGCGTATGCCGACATGGCGACCGCCTGGTGTCTGACACTTGCTTCCGGACACAATCTGCAAGTCGCCTCTTACTGGAGTGAGAAGGCACAGCGGCAGCTTTTCGCAGGCGATTATTTTGCTGCGCCGATGACGAGCGCACCCTCAGGCACCCTCACCCGGGTCGACGGCGGCTTTCTGGTCGACGGCGTGCACCGATACGCCTCCGGTGTGCCTTACGCGACGCATTTCAGTGGGCACGCCTTCCACGATGACCGACCCGGCGTCGTCTCGAACTTCATCGCTCCGCGCGGCACGTACGAAGTGCTCGATGATTGGGGAGGCACCCTCGGGCTAAGGGGTAGCGGTTCAAACTCGGTGAAGTTCGAGCGCGCCTTCATCCCCGAAGAGTTTGTGCTCGAAGGGGTCAGTCAACTCTCGATCGATCCGGCCACCCAGGCCCCCGGCCGGGCGCTGCACGCTAACCCGATGTATGGGGCGCCGGGTATCGGGTTCTTCTCTCTCGAACTGAATTCGCTCGCCCTCGGCGCGGCCCTCGCTCTGTTTGACGAATACGACGCTCAGATGACGGTGCGCAAGACCGTGAACGCTCCCTTCGTCCTGCGTGTGGACGACACCTTCTTCCAGTGGCGCTACGGACGAGCTCGGGCGAAACTCGATGCCTCGCTCGCGAGTATGGACTTCGCGGGAGCGTTGTTTGACCGCACCATCGCTGACTCGGTGTCAACTCCTTACTCACGAGCGTCGGACGTCCACGTTGCCCTCGTCGCACATGAATCCGCACGACTGCTCTGGGACGCCGTCAGCGATTTTCTCTTCAAGTCGATCGGTTCGAGTGCCGTCGTTCAGGGCACTCGCACTGAACGCATCTGGCGAGACCTCAGTCAATGGTGGAGTCACCTCAACACCCAACTTGCCGATCCCACCGCCGCCATGTACGCCGCGGAACATTTCGCCGGCGCGCGAGCGGAGTCATGATGACGCCCGCTGAGTCCGTGTCCGCACCGAGTGAACTGACGAAACCGGTTGCGCCACATGAGTTCGTGACGGCGATGAATTGTTTCACCTCGGGGGTGGCCGTCGTGACTTCCCGTGATGACGGGCAGCCGGTCGGGGCCACCGTCGCGGCCATTGCCCCGATCGCTTCTGACCCTGCCACGGTCATGGTGTCGCTGTCGTCGACGTCCCGCACCGCGCTGGCCATCTTGCGTACCCGCACGTTCGCGATCAACATTCTCGATGAGGACGCTGCAGCGGTCGCTGGTCGATTCGCCACCCGCGATGCAGACAGGTTCGCGGGACTCAAGTTCGCTGACGATGTCCTTGGAAACCCGGTCCTGGCGGGCCGCGTCGCGGCACTCAGCTGCCGCATCGTGGACGCGATCCCCGCCGGATCACATTGGGAGTTTCGCGCCAGCGTGGTTGGTGTAGACACCGTCGACGGTAACCCCTTGGCCTACTACCGCGGCAACTTCGCACACCTTCGGACCGAAGCCGACCGTTCGGTTCTCGACACGGTTCGCGCACGGGTCCTCGCGCTCCGCACCGACTCGGCGCACGTACTTGACCCGGACGAACTCGCACGCGATCTCGGCGCATCACGTGGCACGATCCTGCGTGCCCTGTCAGCACTGAAATCGGAAGGACTCACCGAACGGGTCGACGGGGTGCACAGCGTGGCCGCCGTTCCAGACGAGGTGGTCGACGACGCTTATCAAGCGAAACTTGTGATCGAACTCGGCGTGGCCGCCCAGATCATCGGCCGCATCACCGACAACGACGTCGCAACATTGCGTGCCCTTCTGCAGCCGATCCGTCGTGCAGGTCCTGGCGGCTCGGCGGAGAGCATCCCGGACCTAGTCAGCGCTTTGCATGACTGCGCAGAGGTATTCGTCGGGCTTGCGGGGTCCGAGTCACTGCTGCGAGCGTACCGTTCACTTGGGTTGCCGGGCATCGACCGCCGAACGATCACCGCGGCGATCTTCGCCAACATCTCCCCAACGGGTGGCTTTGAAGAGGTGGTCGAGGGACTCGAACGCCGCGACCTCACCGCCGTCATCACCGCCCTGCGTTCGCAGCGGCGCTCCCCCGCCTTCGTGCGTGACGCAACAGCTGAAAGAGCGTTGAGATGACGAAGCTTGCCTTCAGCTACCGTGCGCTGCCCGTCCAGGTCTACTTCGGACGTGAGTCCGCCGCTGACAACGTTCGCCGTGCCGTCGACGACCACCATGCTCGCCGCATCCTGGTCGTCGCCTCGTCGTCACAGACCGCCAATGTCGAGCGTCTGACCGCGCAATTCGGTGACCGCGTAGCTGGTCGATTCGCCGGAGTCGTCGAGCACGTTCCGGCGGCTACAGCCACTGAAGCGGTCGAGGCCGCGACGTATGCACACGCCGACCTCGTCCTCTCCATCGGAGGCGGATCGAGCACGGGTACGGCCAAGGTCATTGCCCTGGAAACGGGTCTTCCTATCGTGGCTGTGCCGACGACGCTCGCTGGATCGGAGATGACTGACACCTGGGGTATCACGACAGATGGACGCAAACAGACCGGACGGCATCCGGCAGTGCTTCCGCGCGCGGTGGTCTACGACCCGGTGCTTCTAACCTCACTTCCGCCGGCCTTGGCAGTCACATCGGCGTTCAACGCCATGGCCCACTGCATCGAGGCCTATTGGGGCACCGCGGCAAACCCGGTCAGTTCGGTACTGGCGAGTGAGGGCGTACGGCACCTCGCCGATGGCCTCCGCGCTCTTCAAAGAGGCGAGCAGGATGCGCTCGACGAACTCCAGTACGGCAGCTTCCTTGCTGGGCTGGTGTTCGCACAGGCGGGCTCGGGTCTCCACCACAAGATCTGCCACGCGCTCGGTGGTGAGTTCGACCTTCCCCACGCGGCGACCCACACAGTCATCCTGCCGGAGGTTCTGCGATTCACCGCACCGAGCGTTCCGCAAGCTGCTGCAGCGATCGCTGAGGCGCTCGGAGCCGTCGATGCGGTGGACGGTCTTGATGCGCTGATCGTTCAGACCAAGGCACCGCGCAGCCTGTGCGACGTCGGCCTGAATCCAGACCAGATCACCACCGCCGTCGAGGCCATAGCCGGGCGCCTCCCGATCGACCACCCGCGGCCAGTCACACGCGCCGGCCTGATGCAGATTCTCGCGGCCGCCTCCGAGCGAAGGGACCCCATGGATGAGTGACAACGCTGAGGTGTCCCCGGTGAATGTGTCGAGGGAGACCGAACTGACCGAGAGGGTGGTCGCCAGCTTCGCAAACAGCCCGAACACTCGTCTCAGAGTGGTCATGTCCTCGCTCGTGCGACACCTACACGGCTTCATCCGCGAAATTCGCCTAAGCCAGACCGAATGGGACACCGCGATCGCTTTCCTGACGCGCACCGGTCACATCACCGATGAGCACCGGCAGGAATTTATCCTCCTGTCCGACGTGCTGGGTGCCTCAATGATGACGGTCGCCGTCAACTCGCCCCCTCACTCGGAGGCAACCGAGTCGACCGTGTTCGGACCGTTCTTCGTTGACGACGCTCCGACGATCATGAACGGTGACGACATCGGGCAGGGGATGGTCGGACGACCCTGCCACGTGCGCGGCACGGTGCGTTCGACCAATGGCGATCTCATTGCAGGCGCTCGCGTCGAAGTGTGGGCCGCCGACGACGACGGCTTCTACGACGTGCAGTACGAGGGTGCCCGGCTCGCCGGCCGCGCCCGGCTACACACCGACCTGGCCGGACATTTCGACTACTGGACAGTGCAACCCGCTGCCTACCCGATCCCGCACGACGGCCCGGTCGGACAGCTTCTCGCGGCGGCTGGACGCTCACCCATGCGCCCGGCTCACATCCACTTCATGGTGAGCGCACCCGGCTACCACACGCTGATCACCCACATATTCGTAGAGGGTGACGAATGGCTCGGTCACGACACCGTATTCGGCGTCAAAGAGTCCCTGATCGTCCCCTTCACCGTTCACGAGCCGGGTACGGGTCCCCGCGGGAAGCTACTGCGCGAGACCTGGAGCTCGACATCCTTCGACATCTCGCTCGCACCTGTATCCGACGACCCGGTCAACTGACCGCCGCCCGAGAAAGCACATCCCATGGCACCGACAACACGCCTGCGCGACCACGCCTGCCTCATCGTGCACGGACCTGACCAAGCCGGGCTCGTCGCTGCAGTCACGGCGCTCATCACCCGCAACAAGGGCAACATCGTCTCACTCGATCAGTACTCATCAGACCCGGAAGGCGGCGACTTCTTCCAGCGGGTGGTATTCCATCGCAGCGATCTGCAAGCAGCGATCGCGGACATCGAATCCGACCTGGCGACCAGCCTCGAACCCTACGGGATGAAGTGGCTGCTGACCGACCAGTCAAGGCCAAAGCGCATGGCAGTTCTCGCATCGAGGTCCGATCACTGCCTGCTCGACCTGCTGTGGCGTCACCGGCGCGGCGAGCTGCCGGTGACGGTTCCGATGGTGATCTCCAATCACACGGATGTGGCCAGCGATGTTCGCTCCTTCGGCATCCCCTTTTTCCATGTGCCCTCACAAGGGCCGGACAAGTCAGAAGCCGAGGCAAGGATCATGGAGCTGGTCGCGGGCAACGTCGACTTCATCGTGCTTGCGCGATACATGCAGATCATCAGCGAGGATTTTCTCGATACGGTCGGCGTGCCGGTGATCAACATCCATCACTCGTTCCTGCCGGCCTTCATCGGCGCTGCGCCGTATCGGAAGGCGCACGAACGCGGCGTTAAGCTCATCGGTGCAACCAGCCACTACGTCACCAAGGATCTCGACGAAGGCCCGATCATCGAACAGGACGTGACGCGTGTGGACCACGCGATGACCGTCGCGGACCTGCAGGCGCGAGGGGCCTACGTTGAGCGAGCCGTCCTGTCCCGGGCCGTGCAGTGGCACGCCGAGGATCGAGTCATCCGGCACGGTAATCACACGATCGTGTTCGCGTGAGCGGACAACGCCGCGAACCTCACCCTTTCCGTCCGGCGACGCTATCGACATTCTTAGTCACCCACACCGCGATCTGACTGCGCGACCGGAACCCGAGCTTGGCCAATATGCGCTGCACGTGTCCTTCGACCGTGCGCCGTGAGAGCACGAGCCGTGCCGCGATGGCAGGATTGCCCAGGCCTTCAGCGATGAGCACGGCGATCTCGGTCTCCCGCGCGCTGAGAGCATCGCAGGCATCGGTGCGATCCGGCATGGATGACATTGGGGCGTCCCTCGCAGTGAGTCGGGTTAACACCTCGCCGAGTTGGCGGCCGTCAGGCAGCGCAGCGGGGTGCGATAGCCATCCGCTGTTACCACTGAACCCTGTCAGGGCATCCGGCCGTAACGGCGTTGCTTGCGGGACGAACTCATTGAGGCTGGTGAGGTCAGCGCCCTGGCTGGCCTCAGTGCGGATGGAGGCGAGCAGCTGCACACAGAGGCCAAGCCCGACGCGATCACCGAATCGCGCCATCACATCGAGCGCTGCTCGCACCCGCTCGCCGGCCGCGGTGCTGTCACAGTCGCGGTCCTCGATGATCGCCAGGAGGCACCACAGGTAGGCACGCCCCCACACGTCGCCAATTCGGTCGCAGTAGGCCACCCCGTCGGTCACCGTCTGCAGCGCTGCGTCCTGCTTGTTCAAGACGATTTGACAGGCGGCAAGATGCCAGTATTTTTCGCCGACATGGTCGCGCACCTCCGCCTCTAGGACGGCATCCAGGGCTGCTGACAGTTTCGGTTCTGCCTCCTCGACGCGGCCATCGGCGACGTCGACCAGCGCCGCGACGAATACGCCGAAGAGCTCGTCCGCGTACTCGGCGATCCCGGGTTCGAACTCGGCGTCGATTGCCTTGAGTCGTGCGCGGGCACCGTCAAGGTCGCCTTCGTGGTACGCGATGTAGGCGTCGGTCTGTATCGCGCGCAGGGTGACCACGTCCTTCAGATCGACGAGGGACAACGCGCTGTGCAACCAGTCCCGAGCGCGCGGCCATGGGTCCACCGGATGCAGCTGCCAGTAGTAGCGCAACGCGCTGATGATCTCGAGGGCTTCGTGGGCGGAGCCCTGCTCCGCGGCCATGGCGCCGAGCATTCGGGTGATGTCCGCGGCATGACGATTGAGAAATTGGACCGCTGACAGCTGTTCGCCGGAGAACCAGACCGCCGCGCAGTGTCGAAGCCGCGCGATCAACACCTGGCGAATGTGCTGCTCCTCATGGCTTCGTTCCTCGCTCGGCCAGACCTCGATCAACCTCGCGCGGTAGTGCAGCGGGACGCGCAGGCGACGTTCCCCGTCGACATTCTCAGACCGAACGAGTGAGGCGCCCACGAGTTCGGCGACCGGAAGGGCCAGCGTCGCCAAGCTCCCGGCCGAGAACAGTTCTGCGGCGAAACGCACGTCGCAGCCCGACTCGAGCAGGGACAGTCGCTGCATGAGCGCCCGAGCGTCGGGCGACACCCGAGCAATCGCTGCATCCAACACCACGGCGGAGGCCTGTGCACTGGACCCGTAGGGCAGAAACGAGTCCAGAACAGTCGGCCGCTCGGTGACCGCCACGGCTGCTTCGTGCAGTCCCAGGACGGTCACTGCGCGTGCGGCTGCCTCGATGAAACGGGGCAGCCCATCGGTCGACCGGCACACAGCCAGGAAATCCTCGATCGCCGCGTCAGTCACGGTGAAATCCGGATCGGCATCCAGAACCCTCTGGACAAGAAGGTCTTCAGTTTCGGTGCTGCCCGGGGCCCCGGCGGTCTGTGCCAGCGGGCTCGCCGCCGGAACGGCGAGTGGAGGAAGGGGGTAGGGCATCTCGCCGCGGATGCCCGTCCGTTCACACGACGTGACAACGATGTGCGTCTCGGTGGTGCGCTCCAGGAGCTGCTCGATGACGGTCGCGGTGGCCTGGGGGTTCTCGATACCGTCGAGGATGAGTAGGAACGGCTTATCACCCAGCGACCGTGCGATGTCCCCGGCCGTCGCACCTCTGGCCCCTACGGTCTCGGCGATCAATTCGATGAGATCGCGCGGTGTGGCGCACTTGGCAGCCACGCGTGCCGTCGACTCGCCGTAAGACCGCCGGAGAATTTCGGCGAGGCGCGCGGCCGTTCGTGACTTTCCCACTCCGGCCTGGCCGGTGATGGTCACCAGCCTACGCGTTGCCACGAGGGTCCGCAGTTCGCCCAATTCTGCTGCACGACCGACAAATTCGGTCAGTTGGCTGACGGGCAGCCCCCGATGAGTGCTCATGTAAATCCTTGCCCGGCGCTCGCCGTTGATGCGCCTATTCGTCCAGGTCACATTAGGCCAGAGCGTCGAACTCGTCCCTAGGGTGCAATCACCTGATGTCGTACGCGATGCTCGGCGAATCCATCGTCTTTTGCATTCTGCGACCCGACCATGGGTCCACAGGCGGACGCATGGCAAGGAGGCCAGCGTCAGGAGACGAAGGTGTCGGATGAGAGCAGCTGTTGCACGTGGAAGCGGAGCGCCGATCGAGATCGAGGAAGTTGAACTCGATCCGCCGCATTGGGGCGAAGTAGTAGTTCGGGTCGAGGTCACCGCTGTATGCCGGACCGACCAATTGTTCATGGACGACCCTGTGAGCCCGGACCGGCGGCTTATACCCGGACACAGCGCGTGCGGGATCGTGGAGCAAGTGGGACCAGGGGTCACAAAGACTCAGGTCGGTGACCGAGTCGTTGTGGCGGGCACCATGGAATGTGGCAAGTGCTATCCATGCCAGCACGGTTCGCCGTCGCAATGCGAACGGCTCTGGATCGAAGTCCCGACGCCGCCGGTCGTCGGACGCACATCCTCAGGTGTGGCCGTGGCAGGCTTCGGTGGCGCAGGAACGTTCGCCGAGTACATGAAGTACCGCGAGCATTGTTTTGCCGTGGTCGACAGCACGTTGGACGCCAGGCAACTTGCCCTGCTGGGCTGTGGAGGTTTATCGGGCGTCGGCGCGGTATGGGAAGTCGGGCGCCTCAAGGCGGGCGACAGCGTGGCGGTGGTGGGCTGCGGACACCTCGGACTTTGGATGATCCAGGCGGCCAAAGCTGCAGGGGCATCCCGGATAATCGCGGTGGACCCGCTTCAAGAACGTCGCGCGTTCGCCACGATGGTCGGGGCCACAGACGTGGTCGCACCAGAGGACGCCGACGAAGTGGTCAAAGGCGTCACAGCTGGACGGGGTGCTGATCTCGCTCTCGAGGCGACCGGGGAGGCAGGCGGCGACGAACAGGCGTTCGCGCTGTGCCGCAACGGCGGAACCGTCGTGGCCACCAGTATGGTCGCGCCGTTGGACTCGGCCATGTCGCACTTCCCGACAAATGCTGTGTCGATGTTCGGCCGGGTCATCGTGGGTTCTCAGAGCGGCGGTGGATTCCTCAACCGCGACGTACAGCGCGTCGCGAGTGCGATCGAAGCCGGCTTGCTCGATGTCGACATCATGCTCTCCCGCGCATACACATTGGACGAAGCGGGCGAAGCAATGAGGGCGGCAGTGAACCGTGAGCTGATCACCGGTGTCATCGACATGCGCGGCGCCGACGGGGTGACCCCATGAACACTCGCGCGGGCCAAGTACGTGCGTTATCGGGTGTGTTCACGCTGTCCTGCGCCGCAGTGCCGCAGCACCCTCGACGGGCACGCATCGGAGCGCGCCGGCCGCACATCGTCACGGTGACAGCAACCCGGACGTGCTCACCGAACACGACCCAGGGATCGGGACAACATGGCCATTGACAGCCTCGAAGGGCGCACCGCGATCGTCACGGGAGGTGCCCGCGGTATCGGCGCAGCACATTGCCGTGCGCTTGCGCGGTGCGGCGCTAACGTCGTGATCGCAGACATACTCGAAGATGAAGGTGAGGCCCTGGCGGCCGCCATCGGTGAGCAAGCGCGGTTCGCCTGGTTGGACGTGACTGACCGGTCGCAGTGGTCAGAGTGCGTTGAGGGCGCGGTCGCATTCGGCGGCACCCTCGACATCCTGGTCAACAACGCGGGTATCAACCTGCCGGTTGCGATCGAGGAGATGGCGCCGGCGACCTGGGACCGCGTCCTCAGTGTGAATCTGACCGGTCACTTCAACGGAATCCAGGCTGTGGTGCCCGCAATGCGGCACGCAGGTGGCGGATCGATCGTGAATACGGCGTCAATCACCGCTGTGGTCCCACCCAGCCTTCTCGCCCCCTATGTCGCGTCGAAGATGGCGATCCTCGGTCTGACCCGAGTCGCCGCTCTCGAACTTGGGCGGCACGGCATCCGGGTGAACGCGTTGCAGCCGGGTTACACCGACACAGCCATGATGACCGGCGGTGATGAGGCTGGCATTACGGCATCCATGCCGATACGTCGTTACGGGCGCCCCGAAGAGGTTGCAGACATGATGATCTACCTCGTCTCGCGTGCTACCTACACCACCGGCAGCGTCCTGCCCGTCGACGGCGGCGCGGTCGCCGGCGTCGGCTACGCGGTCGCCGACGCGGCCGACTGAACCACACCAATACCCGCACAGGCTTGTGGGCCTGCGCACGACCAGAAACGGACAATGACGTGACCGCTCAAGAAACTATCGCTGAGGGTGCATTCACTCTGGCTCCAGGGCTAGGCGGAATCCCGCTCGAGTTCCTCGGCTACGAGCAGGAGGCCCTAGCCTCCAAGCAGACCGCATGCCTAGGCACCGGACTCAACGGAATGTCGCCGGTATACGACATAGCCGGGCCTGATGCGCTGGAATTCCTGCGATCGGTATGCATCAACTCCTTCAAGAACTTCCACGTCGGCCAGATCCGCCACGCCGTGCTCTGTAATCACAAGGGTCAGGTCCTGACCGAAGGCGTCGCCGCGCGGATCGACGACGACGTGTATCGCACGTACTGGCTCGCCCCTGTTCTGGCATACCGACTGATCAACTCGGGGATGGACGTGACCGGCGTCGACCAATCCTTCAACGAATTCTTCCTCCAGCTGGCGGGTCCGCGATCGCTTGAAGTGCTCGAGGCGGCGGCCGGAGAGGATCTACACGACATCGGCTTCGGCAGGCACCGCATGTCCCGCATCGCCGATGTCCCCGTGCGCATCCTGCGCCTTGGCATGGCAGGAGGTCTGGGATACGAGGTGCACGGCGCGACTGCCGATACCGAGACGGTTTACCGGGCAATTTGGGACGCAGGGCAGCGGTTCGGTCTTGTCAAGCAGGGACAGACCGCGTATCTCATGCAGCACACCGAAGCTGGCTTTCCGAATATCAACTTGCACTACCCGCTGCCCTGGTACGAGGAGCCCGATATGGCCGCGTACTTCGACACCCAACCGACGCAGAACTTCTACAACAAGTTTCGCCACCTGTTCGGCAGCGTCGGTCCCGATATCGAGGCACGGTTCGTGACTCCGTACCAGATTGGGCTCGGCAAGATGGTCGACTTCGGCCACGACTTCATCGGCAAAGAGGCGCTGCAGCGCGAAGCCGAAGAAGATCGCTGGGCGACGGTCACATTGGTATGGAACGAGCAGGACATCGCCGATGTCGTGGCCTCGAAATTCCGCGGCCGTGGCGTCGAACCCTACGACCGGATCGACGACCGGCCCTACGACATCTACTTCAATCTGGGCGGCCCGGGCTTTGGATACCACGCCGATTGGGTGCTCGCGGACGGCGAACAGATCGGGACGTCAACGGGGCGCATCAACAGCGTCTATTACCGGCGCATGATCTCGCTTGGGTTCATCGACAAGCGGCACGCAGCCGAGGGCTCCGAGCTGACTGTGTTGTGGGGTCGTCCCGGCACGCCGCAGAAGCGGATCCGGGTAACGGTGGGCCGTTACCCCTACTTCGATCTCGTCAACAACCGCGCCGTCGACGTCGAGCAGATCCCACGTCCTGCCCTAGGCGCGGCCATTGGCGGGTGACATCGCCGGCCTGCGACGGCTTCGTATCGCGGACCGAGTCCAACAGGAACTATTCGAAGGGATGTATACCGCATCGTGGCGGAACATTTGGACGGCATCGCGACAGCCGCGACCATCAAGTGCGAGTTGCGGCAACGCGTCGAACGATTGCAGGCAGACGGTCGCGCCCCCGGGCTCGGCACCCTGCTAGTCGGACAGGACCCGGGGTCTGTCTCCTACGTGACCGGTAAACACCGAGACTGTGCGGAGGTCGGCATCGCCTCCATCCGCAAGGAATTGCCGGCTGAGGCGTCAGGCGCCGATATAGCACGGGCGGTCGCAGAGTTGAACTCCGATGACGACGTGACTGGATACATCACGCAGCTTCCGCTCCCCGCCGGTATCGACGAGAACGCAGTGCTGGAGTCGATCGACCCCGGCAAAGATGCCGACGGTCTACACCCCGCCAATCTCGGCCGGTTGGTGCTCACGACAGGGGGACGCCTGTTGTCCCCGCTGCCGTGCACACCGGCCGGAATCGTTGAACTGCTGCTGCGCCACAACGTGCCGATCGGCGGACGACGGGTCACCGTGATCGGACGCGGTGTCACCGTCGGGCGGCCGCTCGGACTGTTGCTCACGCGCAGAGGCCTCGATGCCACGGTGACGCTCACCCACTCGCGCACCGTCGATCTGCCGGGCGAGATTCGGCGCGCGGACATCGTGGTCGCCGCGCTCGGTGCGCCTCACTTCGTCAAACCGGAATGGGTGAAGCCGGGAGCAGCAGTACTCGATGTCGGTGTCACACGCGTAGGCACCACTACCTCAGGAAAGGCCAAGCTCGCTGGCGACGTCCATCCGGACGTCGAAAGCGTCGCCGGCTGGCTGTCGCCGAACCCCGGCGGTGTGGGTCCGATGACACGGGCCATGCTCCTGTCCAACATCGTGACGTTGGCAGAACAGTCGGTCACACGGGGTGACGCGTGATCAACAAGACAGTTCCGACCGCCCACGATGCGGTCGCCGACGTCGCCGACGGTGCGACGGTAATGATCGGCGGATTCGGTCGCGCCGGACAGCCCATCGAATTGATCGACGCACTCATCGCGCACGGCGCCCGGGACCTGACCGTCGTGTCGAACAACGCGGGCAACGGCAATACCGGGCTCGCGGCGCTACTCGCCGAAGGCCGAGTGCGCAAAATGATCTGCTCATTCCCACGTCAGCACGACTCGTGGGTGTTCGACGGACTCTACCGTGCGGGTCGGATACAACTGGAACTCGTCCCACAGGGAAACCTCGCCGAACGGATTCGTGCCGCCGGGGCAGGAATCGGCGCGTTCTTCTCTCCAACAGGTGTGGGCACGCAACTGGCCGAGGGCCGCGAAACGCGTACGATCGCCGGCCGTGACTATGTGCTCGAGTACCCGATAACCGCGGATGTCGCCCTGATCTCCGCTCGCCTGGCAGACCGGTGGGGCAATCTCGTCTTCCGCGCGACCGCACGCAACTTCGGACCGATCATGGCGACCGCCGCGACAACGACAGTCGCGCAGGTTGACCAGATCGTGCCACTCGGAGCGATCGATCCCGAAGTCGTTGTCACACCAGGAGTTTTCGTAGATAGGGTCGTCGCGATCGGCGAACGTCCATGGCTCGTCGACGGAATGTTCGTTGGCGGCGTGGATGTCGACGGGCGACCGCTCGCAGACCGCGCGGAGGGCGGGGCCTACACATGAGCACCCGCATATCCCGCCATGACCTCGCCCAGCGAATCGCAGCCGACATACCGGAGGGGGCGGTCGTCAATCTCGGGATCGGCGCGCCGACTGCGGTGGCGAACTATCTGCCGGAGGACCTGGAAATCATCCTGCATACGGAGAACGGAATGCTGGGTATGGGTGCAGCACCTGATCGAGCGCAGGTCGACCCCGACCTGATCAACGCAGGCAAGCAGCCAGTCACCGCCGTCGCCGGTGCCGCCTACTTCCACCACGGAGACTCGTTTGCGATGATGCGTGGCGGACACCTCGACGTGTGCGTGCTCGGAGCATTCCAAGTGTCGCAATTTGGCGACCTCGCGAACTGGTCCACCGGGGAGCCCGGAGCCATCCCGGCGGTCGGCGGTGCGATGGACCTCGCGATCGGCGCAAAGTCCGTCTACGTCATGACCGACCTGCTGACCAAGAACGGGAAGTCCAAGCTCGTCGCAGAGTGCACATATCCGCTCACGGGTGTCAGGTGTGTCGACCGCGTCTACACCGACCACGCGATCTTCGACGTCACACGCACCGGTTTTGCGGTGCGCGAGACTTTCGGCGACAACACGGTGGCGACTCTGTCGGCTCTTACTGGACTCGACTTTCGGTGATGATGGTCGGCCGACCATAACCTTTAGCAAGGCTAGGCATTCTCGCGGCTTTTCTGTTTTACTGTTGCATTACGAAATGTCGAATTCGACATCATTCGACATTTCGTAGTGCAATTCGACACGGAGAATTGCAACGGACAACACACCGAACTTCGCCGACGTCGCGGAGGCCCTGGGTATGTTCGGCCGCCGCGTCGAGCGCCCCGGTGACCTGGACGCCGCACTGGCCGAGGCATTCGCCCACGAGGGCCCAGCCGTCATTGACGTGGTGACCGAGCGCCAGGAGTTGTCCGTTCCGCCGTCGATCACGCTAGAGCAGGCAAAAGGCTTCTCGTTGTACGCGATCCGTACCGTGCTGGCTGGCCGGGGCGAAGAGCTTCTCGACTTGTTCACCGCGAACGTGGCCAGGCGAATCCTCGACTAGCCGCGCGCACAGGCGATGTCGTCGGCAGCACGCGACGGTGCGCTGTGGAGATGCGGCTGCAACATCGCAGAAGGCGACTCCGTGGACGTACTGGGCGAGCGAATCGGTGCCAGGCGGAGCTCGGGGGTATCGACGTTGAGGACGAACCAGCGCTGAATGCTGGCCAATCGTTCAGCGAGACTGACACCGAGTTCGGTGAGTTCGTACTCCACGCGCGGAGGGACCTCCGCATACACCGTCCGGTGAACCAGCGAGACCGCCTCCAAACGTCGCAGTGTGCGCGTGAGCATCTTGGCCCCGACTCCCGGCAAAGACTGCTGCAGTTCACCAAAGCGGGCTACCCCACGGGCATAGAGCAGGTCCAACGTCAGCGCCGACCACTTGGAACCCAGCAGTTCGAACAACGTGCACCGAGCGATCGACTGAGCCGGTGGTGCGCACGGACCCAGATGCTCCTCGAAGGCCGCGGTCATGATCGGCCACGTCCCCCGGATGAGCCGCCGAGCGTATGAACGGAAACCGCGTCCTCCGGATGCAGCGCAGCACCGAGAGCACTCGACCAGTTCGTCACCGCCCTGTCGACCAGCGGAGTCCCCGAACCATAGAGATCGAACATGTGCGGTGCTCCCGGCACGAGATGCAACTCGACCGAGACCCCCGCCGAGGTGAGTCGCTGCACCCATCCCAGGACGGCATCTCGACTCGGGTCCAGTGCACCGATCATCACGTAGATCGGCGGCAGGCCGGCAAGATCGACGACACGCCCAGGGACTGCATACAACGCCTCGGCAGGATCGTCGCCGCCTAGGTAGAGCGACCACATGTCCACACAGTCGTCTCGACCGAAGAACCGCGCGTCCTCGGGGCAACTCCGACATCCTGTGTCGAGGCGATCATCTACAACGGGGTAGCCCATGAAGACATAGCAGATTTCCGGCGAGCCCAGATCCCTCGACTTCACGGCCAACCCGAAAGCCATTGCGGCCCCTGACGAGTGGCCGGCCACGGCGACCCGAGTCCGATCGATCGACAGCTCCCCAGCATGAGCGATGGCCCATTCCGTTGCCCACCAGCAGTCGTCGAATCCCGCCGGATAGGGGTGCTCCGGTGCGAGTCGGTAGTCGACGGAAACGACCACGGCATCGAGCTCACGTGCCGTACGCCGGCAATGGGCGTCCTCGGTTCCCAGGTCGCCGAGAACGAACCCGCCGCCGTGACACCACACGATTGCCGGCCGCAGCTGGTCCCCGGGGCCCTGGCGAGCGCGATAGATACGCACAGTGAGCGGTCCGCCGGTGGGTCCGGTGATGACCCGGTCCTCAACGAGTAGACCGCCACCCGGACATCGGGGTGGGTTTTCCGCCATAGACGCGCGCGTGGCCGCTATGTCGGCGAAGAGATGCAGTTCAGGCAGGTCCGCGGTGCCCGTCCGCAGATCCGGATGAAGCGATAGCGACGAATCCGACAAGGCAGCCTCCTTGATCTTTGATCAAGACCAGTATGCTCTAACGTTGATCATTGATCAACGGCACCGCGGTACGTCACACCGCTTGCGCGTGCGACTAGGCGGGAGAGACCACATGTCGACGAGGGCACCGAAGAATTTGACGGGGGCAGATGTGGTGCGCGCCGCCCTGGTGGTCTTGAATGACGTCGGCCTTGACGGGTTGACGATGCGTTTGGTGGCCAAACAGCTTGGCGTGCAGTTGAACACGGTGTATTGGCATGCGAAGAACAAGCCCGAACTGCTGGAGATGATCGCCGACGCCGTGTTGGACGATTGTGGCAGCGTCGCGCTGTCGGGAGACTGGCAAGAGCGGCTCGCAGCCTTGCTGAACAGTTATCGACACGCCCTGCTACGTCACCGCGACGGTGCGCGTCTGGTCGCAGGAACTTATTCGGTGATGCCCAACACCCTCGCGCTGTCCGAGCAGCTCACGAGCACGTTCCTCGCCGCCGGGTTCTCCGAAGAGGTGGCAACCTGGGCGACCTGGCACTCTTCTGCACTCGTGTTGGGCCTGGTTCTCGAGCAGCAAGGCGAACCAGAGGACTGGCGACAGCGGCTTGACCATGGTGTCGACGTGGCGCAGTACCCGTCCGTGAAGGTCGCCCATGAGCATCATGTGTCTGGCGACCACGATGCCCGGTTCGACTTCAGTCGCGATCTCCTGCTGCGAGGGCTCGACTCCTTGCTTCACGAGGCCGACAGAATTCGCCTCGACACTCGTTCGTGACCGCGGTGCTGACCGCGCAGCGTGTTCATGCGGGAGCGGTACCGAAGGATCGCAGGTCGTCGGTGGTTCACGCGCACGCGCAGGACCTCGGAACAGGTGCGACCCAGTGGTCGCTTTACCAGCTTTGGTGTCGCCTAGGAAACTAACGGTCCTTGCAGGACAGCGAGGTGCAGGGCCTACCATCGCGGCGACGTAATCCAGCACGTCGCGCTGGCTCGGCCGACGATCCGCTGGATAGTCCGCCGGCACAACGTGGTTCCGGACGGTGTGCGCGGCAACCGATATCCCGGAAAGCCAGGCGACGCGCGAGAGGTGGTCGCCGCAGAACTCGAAGCAAGCGGCGCGGATCAAAGGAGACGAAAGTGGGAGCAACGAAACGAACACGACGGTCGCGAGTCGTCGCGGGTTGCACCGCGGTGCTACTGATGGTGGTTGCATTCGTCTCGGCCTGCGGCTCGAACGACAAGCCCGAAGCGCCGACCTCGACGTCCACTTCCACATCGCCGGCCGGCCCGCAGCCCAGTGTGGAGCCCACGACGAAGAGCATCGATCCCAACGGGGGGAACCTGTTCACCCCCGAGATCAAGGCCCCGCCGGCACCGACCGAGCCGCCCGGCGTTCACCGCAACAACTGAGTGAGAACCGACGGTCGATGCGCACCGCACATCGAAGGATAGGACTTCCCGCATGAATAACGTTCGAGCACAGGCATTACGCCGGGTTGCGGCCTGGTCGATGACAACGGCTGTGGTTGCCGTGTCGGTCATCGGATGTGGGCACGCCGACGAGCCCAGTCCCACCACGTCGGAGAGCACCACGTCGAGTGCGACCGTAACGCCAACCGAGAAGGCCATCGATCCGACCGGCGCGAATAAGTTCACGCCGTCGGTTCAGGCCCCGCCCGCACCCACCGTTCCGGGGGGCCAGCACCCCGGGATCAACGGCGTTCCCTGACCGAGTTGGTGGGTCCAGCCGAAGAATCGACGTGCTTTGTGACGGAAGCGAGACTGATGTGAGTGACATTGATGCGGATCTGGTAGTCATCGGCTTCGGCAAGGGCGGCAAGACACTCGCTGCGACGCTGGGTCGCCAAGGCAAACGTGTCGTCATGATCGAACGCTCGAACCAGATGTACGGCGGTACGTGCATCAACATCGGCTGTGTGCCCACGAAGTCGATGGTGTTCGCAGCCGAGGAAGCACTCGGCCATCCCCGTGACCCGGAGATGTACACCGCCGCGGTGCACCGGACGGCGGAGTTGACAGCCAGCCTTCGCGAACAGAACTACGCCATGCTCGACAGCATCCCCGGTGTCGATGTCCTGACGGGAACGGCGACGTTTCTGGACGCCCACACCGTGTCGGTCCAGACTGACGACGGCGTGGTGACGGTCGAGGGCCACCACATCGTAATCGGCACCGGATCGGAACCCGTATGGCCCAGTATTCCTGGCTTACAGGGTAATCCGCGGGCCATGACCAGCACCGAGCTACTGGCCACGGATCAACTGCCCAGCAGTCTGGTCGTTCTCGGCGGCGGCTACGTGGGCCTCGAGTTCGCCGCGATGTGCGCCGCGTACGGCGCCCACGTCACCCTGCTGGAACGGCAGCCGGCGGTTCTGAGCCGTGAAGACGACGACGTCGCGGCGGTCGCCGTGAAACTGTTGGAAGAGGCCGGAGTGCGCATCGTGTGCGCGGCCGACGTCACCTCGATCGACGAGTCGACAGTGCACTACCGCGTCGGGGCCCGCGAAACATCGGTGGAAGCCGACGGCATCCTGGTGGCGCTGGGCCGTCGTCCCGTGACATCCGGCCTCAACCTGGAGGGCGCGAGCATCGCCATCCGCGACGACGGCACCATTGCGGTCGACGAGCACCTCCGCACCAGTCAACCCCACATATTCGCCGTCGGTGACGTCAACGGCGGCCCTCAATTCACCTACGTATCGCTCGACGATTACCGAATTGTACTGGATCAACTCAACGGCAACGGATCCCGCACCACCTCCGATCGTGTCGCTGTGCCCTACACGCTCTTCATGACACCCCCGTTGGCGCGAGTGGGACTTACCGAACGGCAAGCCCGCGAAACGGGCGGCGCCATCAAGGTCGCTGCGCTGCCGGTGGCCAAGATGGCGACCGTGCCGCGGGCGCGCATCGTGCACCAACCTGCCGGCCTGATGAAGGTGGTCGTTGACGCCGACACCGACGAGATCCTCGGCGCGGCGCTCCTGTCCTACGACTCCCACGAGGTGATCAACACCGTGGCACTGGCGATGCGCCACGGCATCACCGCGACGACACTGCGGGACTCCATCTACACCCATCCGTCGATGACCGAAGCGTTCAACCAACTCTTGGGCATGCTGTGACGCAGGACCGGTCCGCTCAGATCACCGATACCGAATCGACCGACGGCGTCCTGGACAACGTTGCGCGTCGTGTTCTGTGGCTGTCCACGGCAATGATCCATCACGCGAATCGCCGTCGCGCCAACAACTCCGGCATGAAAATCGGCGGCCACCAGGCATCGTCGGCATCCATGGTCACGATCATGACGTCGCTGTGGTTCGAGCACCTGCGATCGGGTGATCGGGTGTCAGTCAAACCCCACGCATCGCCGGTTCTCCACGCCATCAACTACCTTCTGGGCGAGCTCGACGAGTCGTATCTGACCCGGCTCCGGGAGTTCGGCGGACTGCAGAGCTACCCCAGCCGTGCCAAGGATCCCGATCCGGTCGACTACTCGACCGGGTCGGTCGGCATCGGAGCGACGGCGCCCATCTGGACAGCCATGGCGCGGCGTTACGTCGACAGCAGGTACGGGCAGCCGGATGACCTTGTCGGAGCTGATCGTTCGAGCGGCGCGGCCTTGGCGCGCCAGTACTCACTGGTCGGCGATGCCGAACTCGACGAAGGCGCGGTATGGGAAGCAGTTCTGGATCCCGCAGTGGCCGACTTCGGTGAGATCGTCTGGATCGTCGAC
This sequence comes from Mycobacterium shunyiense, assembly GCF_058270075.1. Lineage (NCBI taxonomy): Bacteria > Bacillati > Actinomycetota > Actinomycetes > Mycobacteriales > Mycobacteriaceae > Mycobacterium > Mycobacterium shunyiense. The sequence continues at coordinate 465,988 of NZ_JBZDPU010000014.1, forward strand.
ATGAACCGTCAGTCGCTGGACCGCGTGGTACCCCACATCGCCGCCGACCGGCTGGAGCAGATGTTCGATGCTGCTGGCTGGCAGGTCATCAACGTGCGTTTCGGGGGCCTGCTGCAATCCCTGTTCGCCGACCCTCAGCACGGAGCCTCACTGCGGGCCCGCATCGTCGAAATGCCGAACCCGGAGTACCAACGTCTGCTGCGATGCGACATCGACGAGCTGCGACGCCGCCTACCGGGCGGCGGCGCCCACGCCGACTCCGTCGCGCAGCTGATTGCGGGTCTCAACGACCAGACCCTCGCCACGGCGATCCGCAACCTCGGCGGGCACGACTTCGCAGCATTGCGGGATGCGTTCTCGCAGATCGACGACTCCCGGCCGACGGTGATCGTCGCCTACACGATCAAAGGACGTGGATTACCGACTGAAGGACATCCGCAGAACCACTCCTCACTGCTCACCGAAGCCCAATACCAAGAACTGGCCGCCGATTTGGCTACCGATGTCGATCTCCCCTGGAAGGGGTTCGACGTACAGAGCGCCGAGGCGCGGCTCTGTGTGGAAACCGCTAGCCGCCTCACGCGACATGCCGTTCCCGACGCAAGTGCGGTCATCGACGGTATCCCGAGCGACTTCGGGCGCACACCCGGCGGAACCTCGAGCACGCAGGCCGCCCTCGGAAGGGCGCTGCTCGATCTGACTCGCGGGGCGCCGTCGGTAGCCGGCCGAGTGGTGACGGTGAGCCCGGACGTCAGTTCGACGACGAACCTCGCGGGCTGGCTGAACAAGGTGGGTGTGTGGTCGCCAGCGGAGCAACGAGACTGGTTCGACGACGACGCCGAGACCCTCATGCACTGGCGACAGGGTCCGAGCGGCCAACACATGGAACTCGGAATCGCCGAGACCAACCTGGTGGGGTTGATCGGCGAACTGGGGGCGACATGGAGCCGCTGGGGTCAGCCGCTGTTCCCGATCGGTGTCCTGTACGACCCGTTCGTCGAACGCGCGTTGGAACCGTGGTCCTACGGCATTTACGCTGGCGGACAATCGATCCTGGTGGGGACGCCGTCCGGCGTGACCCTGGCCGCCGAAGGCGGAGCACATCAGTCGATCAAGACCCCGTCGATCGGCCTAGAGCAACCGGACTGCATGAGTTACGAACCCGCGTTCGCCCTCGACGTCGAATGGATTCTGCTGTCGTGCATCGGGAGGCTGGGTCGCCCCGGCGGATCGTCGTCCTATCTTCGGTTGTCGACCCGACCCGTCGACCAGACCCTGGCCGCGGTGCCCGCCGACGCCGTCGCTCGCGAGCGGCGGCGTCAGCATGTGGTCGCCGGCGCCTACACGCTGCGGCGCGCCGCGGCCGCTGACGTCACCCTCGTCACGATGGGGGCAATGGTGACCGAAACACTTCATGCGGCAGATCGTTTGGCGGACATGAGTATCGGCGTCGACGTCGTGTGCGTAACGAGTCCGGGGTTGCTGTTCGAGGCCGTGCAGGCGCGCCGCGGGCTCGGCGATGCTCCTACCTGGATACTCGACCAGGTCTTCCCAACTGGCCGTTCCGCCCCGATGGTGACGGTCCTCGACGGTCACCCTCACACGTTGGCGTTCCTGAGCACGATCAACAACGTCACGCTGACGTCCCTGGGTGTCAGCCGCTTCGGACAAGTCGGCGATCTCGACGCCGTCTACCGATACCACGGGATCGACGCCGACAGTATCGTGCGCGCCGCCCTGGACGTCACGGCGTGAGCACGGAAGATTATCTGCCACAACACTGTTGGTCGTCATGAAACTCTCCGAGCGAAGGGAACAACGCGAAATGAGCACGATGAAGGCGGTGGCGTCGTATGCGGGGCTGTCGCTGGACGACCCGACGTCCATCCAGGACATCGCGGTCGAACAGCCCGTGTTACGGCCGCACGACGTGTTGGTGCGCGTAGCCGCCGTGTCGGTGAATCCCGTCGACCGAAAACGGCACCGCGGTCTCACCGCCGCCGACGGCCCGGTGGTACTGGGCTTCGATGCAGCGGGAACCATCGAAGCCGTAGGCCCGGAAGTGACGACGTTGTCGATCGGGGACGAGGTGTGGTACGCCGGAGACGTCAGCCGCCCCGGCACCAACGCCGAACTGCACGCGGTCGACGAGCGCATCGTGTCTCGCAAACCGACAACGCTCACGTTCGCCGAAGCCGCCGCCTTGCCGTTGACCACGATCACCGCCTGGGAGTCGCTGTTCGAGCGCTTCGCCCTGACCAAGGACACAACCGGGGATCTCGTCATCATCGGGGGTGCCGGCGGCGTTGGTTCGATCATGACGCAACTGGCCAAGAAGCTGACCGGGGTCCGGGTCATCGCCACCGCGAGCAGACCCGAATCGCGAGAATGGGTGTTGCAGATGGGGGCCGACGACGTCGTCGATCATCACCACCTAGAAGAGGAAGCGCTCCAGGCGGCTCCCGGTGGCGTGGATTACCTCTTCACGCCCTTCTCCCACGGAAACGTCGAGACCTTCTCCGCGGTGATGCGCCCATTCGGACACATCACCGCCATCGACGATCCTGAAGGCCTGGATCTCGCCCCGCTGAAGCCCAAGAGCATCGCATGGCATTGGGAGTTGATGTTCACGCGGCCCCTCTTTGGTTACGACATGCTCGCGCAGCAGCGCCTCCTGAGCGAGGCTGCAGCGCTCGTCGATGCCGGAACTATCAAGACCACGGTCACCAAGACGATCCACGGCCTGAATGCCTCCGGTATACGGGAGGCCCACCAAGCCGTCGAGTCCGGCGAGATGATCGGCAAAGTCGTCGTGGTCGCGTGACACCGAACACCCGACAGTCTTACTAAACCAGGCCGCTCCGCTAATCGCGTTGCCGCACCAGAGAATTCAGACGCCGTGCGTCGGCCATTCTTGATCATCCCGCCACGACCATAACGGAGTAGGACAATGGCTTTCATCACCACCCCTGACGGCACCGACATCTTCTACAAGGATTGGGGGACCGGCCAACCCATCGTGTTCAGCCACGGCTGGCCACTGTCCTCGGATGACTGGGATAACCAGATGCTGTACTTCTTGTCCGAGGGCTTCCGGGTGATCGCCCACGATCGGCGAGGCCACGGCCGCTCCACCCAAACCTCCGGCGGCCACGACATCGACCAGTACGCCGATGACTTGGCAGCCCTGACAGAACACCTCGATCTGCGCGACGCAGTCCACGTAGGGCACTCCACTGGCGGCGGTGAGGTTGTCCGCTACCTGGCCCGCCACGGCGAGGGTCGCGCAGCGAAGGCGGCCCTGATCAGTGCGATCCCGCCGTTGATGGTGCAGACCGCGGAAAACCCAGAAGGGTTGCCCAAGAGCGTGTTCGACGACTTGCAGGCCCAACTGGCCGCAAACCGCTCGGTGTTCTACCGCAATCTAGCCGCTGGGCCCTTCTATAACTTCGACAGGCCCGGCGCGGAGCCGTCGGAGGCCATCATCGCGAATTGGTGGCGGCAGGGCATGATGGGTGACGCGCTGTCACAATACGACGGCATTGTCGCGTTCTCGCAAACCGACTTCACCGACGACCTCAGGACCATCACCATTCCTACCCTGGTGATGCACAGCGTCAATGACCAGATCGTTCCGTTTGTAGCGTCGGGCCCGAAGTCGGCACAGTTGCTGGTGAACGGGACGTTGAAGACCTACGCCGACGGCTTCCCCCACGGTATGCCCACCACCCACGCCGACGTGATCAACGCCGACCTGCTCAACTTCATCAAGGACTCAGGCGTGCCCGGCATGTAGACCCGTCGTTGCTATCGAGGCTGCGGTCGGACAGTTCAACGGGGGTGCCCACGGATGTCCCGAAACTGCTGCCGCCGCCTGAGTTGGTTGGACCCAGCCGCGCAGTTGCCAACGTCCTGCTCGTCGCGCCTCGACGCCTGCGGCTGTCACCGACCCTCGGGTTGGAGCGCCGCCGCGGACACTCCACCGCAATCAACCATCGGCTAGCGGCACGCGAGACTAGATCAGGTTCTCCGCGTCGCCGTAACGTATGTCACACGTAGCGTGCTCCACCTTCGACGTGCACGGTCTCTCCACTGACGAAACTCGCGGTGAATAGCCACATCGCAGCATCGACGATATCGGTAAGGGTGCCGACCCGGCCCGCCAAGGCGCCGTCGGACGACTGGGCGAAGAATGACTGCCGTTGCTTGGTCGGCATCGCATCCCAGGCTCCCGAGTCGATGATTCCCGGCGAAATCGCGTTCACCCGAATAGGTGCCAATTCCTTGGCAAGGGAGCTGGCGGTGAACTGCACGGCTCCGTTGGCGATCGCCATGACGCTGTAGGGCGCGGCCGGCTTCCACGCGGCGATGCCAGAGAACAGCAGGAACGAACCACCGGCAGGCATCCTCGGTGCGAAATGCTTGGCAACCAACAAGGGGCCGACGACCTTCGCCTGAAACGCTCCGAGGATTCCGTCTTTCTGCACGTCTGCGACCGCAACGTTGTGATGAGCCGCCGAGGTGATAACGACATGATCGATGACCGACATCGATTCGGCGGCTGCGACGATGGTCGACTCGTCATCGAGGTCCAACCTGATGCCGGTGGCGCCGGGCAGATCGGCGGCCGCCGCGGCCGCGGACGCAGCGTTGCGTCCGGCTATCACGACCGATGCGCCAGCCTGCGCTGCGCGGCGGCAGATGGCTAGCCCAATGTTCTTAGTGCCGCCGATGACCAAAACCGTCTGCCCCGCTAGGGAGCTTGTACTAGCCATGTCCAATTCCTTCTGGGGATAGTTGATCTCGCCTTCCAGCAACCACGCAATGACGCCGATGCTGCCGCACCGGGGTGATCGCTAGCGCGAGATCTGAAACACGTACGAAGCTCACGAGTTGGCCGCCCAACGCGGCGGGGACGTCGATACCGGCCTTCTACCTTCGCCCGAGGCTGGCCTGCACACGCTGCTCGACCTTTTTTCCCAGTTCGGGGTCCACGTTGCGCCAGTACTCGAAGACCCGAGACAGCACGGGTTCCTTCACGCCGTCGAGGACGTGCCCGACGATGTTGCCGACCAGACGTTCGCGCTCAGCGTCGTCGAACACGTCGCGCACCAACGCACCGGCCTGGCTCCAGTCGTCGTCCTCGGCCCGCAGCGCGTACGCGGTCCTGACCATGTCGCCGTCGGACATCCAGTGCACCTCGGCCACGCGTTTCGGATCCTCGGCCACCGGGCCGCCCATCGAGTTCGGCGCGTACACCGGGTCGGTCGACAACTTGATGCGCATGGCCCCGTCCTTCGAGTACGCGTTGACGTCGACCTTGGGCTCGTTGACGGGAATCTGCTTGTAGTTCACCCCAAGTCGGGCCCGGTGCGCATCGGCGTAGGAGAACCCGCGCGCCAGCAGCATCTTGTCCGGCGACAGCCCCGTGCCAGGCACGGTGTTGTTGGGCTCGAACGCCACCTGCTCGATCTGCGCGTGGTAGTCGACGACGTTGCGGTTCAGCGTCATCGTCCCCACGTCGACGAGCCTATAGTCGGCGTGCGGCCACACCTTCGTCAGATCGAACGGGTTGATCCGATACGTCTTGGCGTCCTCGAACGGCATGATCTGCACCTTCAACGTCCAGCTCGGGTGTTCGCCCGCCTCGATCGCGTCGTAGAGATCGCGCTGGTGGTAGTCACCGTCCTCGCCGGCGATGCGATCCGCGTCCTCCTGCGTGAGGTAGTCGACACCCTGGTCGGAGATGAAGTGGTACTTCACCCAGAACAGTTCGCCATCGGCGTTGACCCAGCTATACGTGTGACTCGAGTAGCCGTTCATATGCCGCCACGACTTCGGGATGCCGCGGTCCCCCATCAGGTACGTCACCTGATGGGCCGACTCCGGCACCAGCGTCCAGAAGTCCCACTGCATGTTGTGATCGCGAAGGTTGTTGGCGGCCATGCGTTTCTGGCTACGGATGAAGTTCTGGAACTTCATCGGGTCACGCACGAAGAACACCGGGGTGTTGTTGCCGACCATGTCGAAGTTGCCCTTGGACGTGTAGAACTTCAGCGAGAAGCCGCGCGGATCGCGCCACGTGTCTGGGCTGCCACGCTCACCGGCCACGGTGGAGAACCTGGCCACCATCTCGGTCTTGACGCCCGGCTGCAGGAACGCGGCCTTGGTGTACTTGCTGACGTCGCCGGTCACCTCGAACTCGCCGAAGGCGCCGCCGCCCTTCGCATGCGGTTGCCGCTCGGGAATGCGCTCGCGGTTGAAGTTGGCCATCTGCTCGATCAGGTAGTGGTCCTGGAGCAGGACCGGCCCGTCTGGGCCGACGGTCAGTGAATGCTCGACGCTGGGGACTGGTGCGCCGCCATCGGTCGTTGCGATCTTCTCGGTCATTCCGGTTGTTCCTTCAGGTGTGAGCGCGACACGTCGTAGACGCTGGAAAGCGGTGAAAGCAATGGAATCTCGAAGCTGCGGTAGAGTTGCCACTTACGACTCAGAGATGACCACGTAACCCTGCTGGCTCAGCTGGGTAATACGAGCCATCGCGTCCGTGTTCACCTTGACGCCTTCGATGGTGTCGGAGTTGATCCACCCGTGGGCTCTAGCGGTTGCTCCACACAGTTCAACACCGACACCGGCGGCCATCAGGTCGGTGATGAGTCCGCGAAATGGATTGCCGGTCTGTATGTTACGGTCGCGGTTGTACGCTTGGTCGCTGAGCGCGGGATGTCCGGCGTTGGTGTGGAATACGACAATCAGGTTCGGCTCGACGCCCCAAACCGTTGCGTCATCGCGAATCAGATTCGCGTGAAACAACGCGGCCGGAAGGTCACCCTCAAAGCTCAGCGACGCAATACTGAACACCACGCTTACGCTGGTCAGTTCGACTGGGATATCGACGATCAGGCTATCGCTACTGTTTGGCATAGCAGGGCACTCCTACGTTTGATTCCGTCGCGACAGGCCGCGTCGACAGCTTGAACACAACGTCTACGCGGGGCTGAGCGATGCTGCGTTGGCCAGGCTCGTCGTGTGCCAACCCTCTGCAGTACTCGCCTGCCACCAAAGCGTGAATTTACAACCAGCAGTGGGTATCTAACAAGGACGCTAACTTCCCTCGGGGAAACCATCCCTGCTATCCGAGCGGCTGGCAGCGAACGGGAACAGGCTTGGTGCTAAGACGAGAACGGAAGCGTGACGCACTGCACGGAACCGCATCTTCAGTGGCTCTGTGGGCGCTCACCTCGAACTCATGGACAACTGCGTGAAGTAGCCGTCGAACCGTGGGTCGTCGATGCGAACTTTAGGTCAAGCCGACGGTCAAGATGCTCGCAGCCGACTCGACCAGCCGCACTGAGCGTGTAACACCGGTGCTCCCGCTCATGAGTGCCGTCACTGACTGTGCTTGAAATATTTGGCTTTTCACTGTGGTGTTACCCGATCGCGCGAGGCAACAAGCGCATTTCATACACGCAACTGACGCAACAGCTTCGACAGTCAGTCTTAGTAGGTCACTTTCAGCCACCTAGTTTGCGGCACAACGCCTTTAGCTCGGTCCAGCCGGATGCGTTGGTTGTACGGAGATAGTTGGGTGACCGCCCGCGGCCGACAGAAGCGGATTCAGCCAACTCGAGAAGGTGAGAATCGATGAGCCTGCGTATAACGGGGCGCACCACGCTGTCGGAGAGCGAGGTCGTCGTCGCAATGTTTCTCGTGGTGAACGGTTTCCGGCCACTCTGCGCGATCGCATTCACAATCTCAACGAGATGACAATTGTTGAAAAGTGCAGCAGATAGATCCCTCTCAATATCGCCGATTTGTAGCGTCATGCGCGTATGATATGACACGTATAGCGATCTACGTCATAAGGGAGAGAATGTTGTCCGCTTCGTTTCCTTCGCAGCTGGCGTTTGACGAGTCGCTGGGTAGCCAGAATCTGGATGCCGCTGCAACACCCCCGATCGGCGGTCGAACCACTGACCGACGCTGACGCATCCCTGCACCACCACGTATGCGTGGAAGCGGCAGCGGAAAAGCTGGCCGAGAAGGGCAGCTCCGCAGGGGAGGTAACCGACTGAATCGCGACCTGGATCCGCCAACGAATCGGATCGCGGGGTGCCGCGCCTTGAGGCAGAGGGCTGTCGGCAAAAGGCGAGTAAACCAAGCGCCACACGCTCGATACCTGGAAGGCTGAACCAAACACCGGGGGACCAGGGCACAGGATACGAACGGCCTCGTCCCGCCCCCGGTCGCCAAGCCGCCTTGGAGCGTGGGCGACCAGGGTGCAGTACTGATTCAACGACTTAGGTTGACGACCGTAAATGCCACGCGGATAGAGGATTCGCGGTCCAGTCGTGAATTTGGGGGCATTCCCAGAATAACCGAATGCGATGTCGAAGCCACTTACAACCAGAAGTGCGAATCGAGAACGCGGGACATGTTGTGGGACAAAAGCTTTCAACCTAAACAGATAGCCCGTCTCCTCCTCGGCATCGGCGACGCCACCACGGACGGCAAGGCGCTAAGGGCCGGAGTATTCGAGTTCTGTTCCACCACCGTCACTGTGACGAATCGGCGACAACGGCTATCGAGTTTGGCAAGCATGTCGGATGACGACGGATTCGGCGAAATCGCCCGTGCCTAGGAAATGCAACGGTTCGTGAGACAAACCCAGGTGCAGTTGCCGTGAGACATATGGAATAACTGCAGGTCAGCAATCTGGGAAATGCAGCCGATCGTGAGAACCTACATGCTTGTCGAGATGCAATGAAGATTGAAAAGCGTGCATTGATTGTTAAACAACAGCCCACAACTGATTTGGCGCATCAGCGGTGAAGTCACGCTCGACAAGATCATCGTGTACCGGCGGACCAACCTTGCCGTTCTTGCCGCGCTTCTTGCCGAACACGCTCCACAACTGATTCTGCGAGCAGATCCGCCAGGCGGTGCGCTCGGCCATCGACTCGCCGGCCTCTCGGGCCACTTCGACCAGGTAGCGGTACCCGAACTCGGGGTCGTCCTTATGCGCGTCGAACAGCGCATTGGCGCGATAGGCCTCGACGAGTTCGGCGTCGGTGATGGGATGGGCCAGCCAGCGGTAATAGGGCTGGCGGGCGAGCTTGAGAACCCGGCACGTCACCGCGACGGGTATCCCGTCGGCGGCGAGCTCACTCACGAGCGGGTAGAACCTTTTCCCGGAAGGTTGGCCTGCGACAGATAGGCCGTGGCCCGGCGCAGGACTTCATTCTCCTGCTCCAACAACTTGATCCGACGCCGCGCATCCCGCAGCTCAGCGGACTCGCCAGTGCTCCTGCCAGGCTTGGCGCCTTCATCGATATCGGCCTGGCGCATCCACTTGTGCAGCGTCACCGGGTCCCCCTCACTGGCACCGTGAACCAGGACGAATGTCGAAATGAGCATCCTCGGCGGACATCCATCATTCGATGTAACGCGAAGTAGACCAACTGCATTCATGGAGTGGCTGGACGCGCGCCAACGGCCTCGAAGATGAAAGGCTAGGAGCGCCGCCGATCACGACATCGCTAAGTGCGTGCAGCGGGCGACGAACACCGCTGTGCAATGCACGTTGGGCACCGCGATGAGATGTCTGAGTTGCTCACAGTTTTTCTGCTGTCTCGCATAGCAATTCGTTGGCTGGCGTCAATCTTGGATGTTCAATTGTGCGTCTGTCGGGACGGTGAGGTGCCGCTTCGTTTAAGGGAGCCGGAAGCGGCGGGGTGAGACATCGGCAAGGCGCGGCTGTTATTCGTCAGTCGCTTAGTGCTATCAACAGCGGGACGACGCAGTCGTCGACGATTGCGTCGATATCGGCGTCGCTTAGGGGTGCGCCGACAAGTGCGTCGTGGCGCATCAGGTCGAACGGAACGCGTAGTGCTCTTAACGGGATCTCTCCATCGCCGAGTTCGCCGCGAGCACGTCCGCGTCGCAGGATCGGTTGTAGTAGTTCGTCTGCGGATTCCAATAGCAACGCGTGTGCAAGTACGCCTGCCCGGTCGTCGAGGTCGGCCATCAGCCCGATGATGGTGTCGCGGCTCTTTTCGGGAAACCGATCCCGTATCGCGCTGAGCAGTGCCGTCAGATCTCCGGCGAGTGAGCCGGTGTCGGGAGTTGGCGTCAGCGGTGCGGTCACCTCTAAAGCGTTGACGACCATCAACGCTTTGGTCGGCCAGCGTCGGTACAGCACCGGTTTACTGGTTTGCGCCTGCGCCGCAACGCCGTCGAACGTCAGCCCGGAATAACCGTGCCTCGCTAGCTCGGTGCGCACCGCTGCCCGGATCGCGTCCTCAAGGGCCTGTCCGTAGCGCCTGGCCAAGGCACCTCCCTGCGACATAGATACGTTGCGTATCTCGAAAGAATAGCTTAGCGTCAAGATACGAATAGTATCTTGCGGCTGAAGCGGCCATTGCCGCGACACCGCCTCAGCAGAGGAGCGTGCGATGGCCGGTCGTCGTATTGATGTGCACAACCACTACATGGGCCAACCAATCTACGGATACCTGCGCAATTCAGGCTTTCTGCCGGGCAACTTCCCGATCGCGGAGTGGACACCGGAGAAGGCAATCGCGTTCATGGACCGCCACGACATCGCCACTCAGGTGTTGTCGTTGCCGTTCAGCTTCACCACCAATCCTGCTGATTCCACCGATTCGCAGTCCCCCACGGTGCTGGTCCGCCAGATCAACGAAGCCATGGCGGAGGTGATTAAAGACCATCCTGGGCGCTTCGGAGCTTTCGCCACGCTGCCGTTCAATACCATCGACGCGACGCTGGCTGAGATCGATTACGCCCTCGATGTGTTGAAGCTCGACGGTGTCGCACTGACCTCGAATGTTGGTGGACGTTACTTCGGTCAGCCGACTTTGGAGCCGATCCTGGCAGAACTGGGCCGCCGACGCGTGCCGGTGTTCGTGCATCCGACAGACTGCGCGTACAGCAGCGAACTCAACCTGGGCAGGGTCGGATCGTTCATCGAGTTCCCGTTCGACACGGCCCGCAACATCACCAATGCCGCCTTGACCGGAGTGTTTGAACGTCACCCAGGGCTCACGCTGATCCTGGCTCATTGCGGGGGAGCGTTACCCACCTTGGCGGTGCGTATCGCCGAGCATCTCGGGCTGGGTCAAGGGCCCGCTGATGTTGCCATCGATGCTCAGCAGTTCCGTGATGTGCTAGCCGATCTCTACTACGAGACCGCGCTGGCGGGCAGCCCCAATTCGTTGCTTCCTACTCTGGAAGTCACCCGCACGGATCATATCCTCTTCGGCACCGATTTTACTGCCGCGCCAGAGGGTTTCATCACCCGCAACATCGAGCAGTTGATGTCCTCAAAGGCGCTCGACAGCGCCGGTCGGCATGCCATCGAGCGAGGTAACGCCGAGCGCTTGTTCCCTCGTTTCGGAGCTGCCTGACAACCAGAGGATCGCGGCTTGCTGAAGAACCGTTTTGGCGCCCCGCGTGTCCGGGCCGAAGGGGGTTCCACTAGTCGCGAAACGCCAATCGGGGACTCGACAGTCGGGTACGGTCGCGGCAACGGGTCGTCCCGTTTGACGTCTTCGGGCAATCGTAAGCAGCCCATTCGCAAGATGCGTTGCTGCTGAGCAACTTTGGGGCCACAAGCAAATATCGACGACGTTGCTCGTCAGTGGCGAAACGCCGGGTATTGAGCCCGTCAGGGTGGATTAGACACGGCGCGAATCAATGCCCCGTCCTGTGGCAGTGGACACCAAAGTGAGAATTCGCGGCGTGGACATCAATTGAGAACGTCGCCAACAACGCAGCTCCGCGAGCCGGGTGTGAACACAGAACTTGAGAAGCCACAGGACTTGAAGAAGTAGCGGCTGCCGCTCCGTCGGTGAGCAGCGCTCCGCCGTAATCAGCTACGCAGCAGGGATTCTCGGACCGCAAGTCTTCGTCGGCAGCATCCTGCACCGGACCGCCGCGAAGGGCAAGGGAATTCAGAAAATCGTCGACGAGGCCGAGATGCAGGTCGCATGGAAGGAGCAGAAGAACAAGACGCCGTCGGTGTGCGATTGGATGATGCCGCTTAGCGATCACATTCTCAACAACAGCCGCAGGGGTGACAAAGCTGCTTGACGGCAATTAGGCGAGTCCTATAAACCTTCGCTGCATCTCGACAGCACGTCGCACCGCCGTTCGAGCGAGCACGGGCGGTTGGAGGGCCTCACCGCGACGAAACTCGCCGCCCTGAACTCAAGCCGCTACAGCGTCCAACAGATCTAGAGCCCATGACCTTCGAGGTACTTGTAGGAAATGCAACGGCTCGTGAGACAACGGCAGTGCGGTCACCGTGAGACAAAGGTCGAAAGGCCACGTCAAGACGGTCGGTCGATTCAGCCGAGGATGAGAACCTACTTGCGCGAGAGCACCGACAACACGCCATGAACGTAAGCGAGTACGGCTGGCGTCAGATGTGCCCGCCGGGGAACATGGTCTTGACGGCCTGGGTGATGGTGTTGCGAGCAGCCGCGGCGTCGCCCGGTTCCAGGGAACTGATCGCCATCACATAGCGGGCGTCCAGGCCGATCGCTCCGGTGGACACGTGCAGCTGGTTGGCGCCGCTCCAGCAGCAGAACCAGCCCTGCTTGACGGCGACCGCCTCGGCGAACAGCCCCTCGGGGATGCCGAAGCGCTGCGGGTATCCGTCGGTTCCCGTCGGCGTGGATTGGGCGAGGTTGGTGATGATCACGCTGGTCTGTTCCGGAGGCAGCCCACCAGTGCCGTCGAGCAGCATGTCGTAATAGCGGACCAGGTCACTTGCGGTGCTCTGCGTGACGTCCCAGTGTCCGTTGTAGGGCGCGGTGGTGCCCGACAATCCGTACCGCGCCACGACGCGTGAGATGATCGCGTTTCCTCCGCTGCGGTCCCAGAAGGTCTGGGCCGCGCCGTCGTCGGAGGAGCGGAGCATGATGTCGAGCGATTTGCGGTCCGCAGCAGACAGTTTCGTCTCGCCCTTGGATTCCTGCAGCAGCAGGTCGTCGGCGATGAACAGCTTCACCACCGAGGCGATCGGGAAGGGTTGGTTGGCACCGTTGGAGACGATCTGACCGGTGTCGCGGTCCATCACGACGACTTCGATGTCGGCTCCGGACTTGGCCGCGTCGGCGGTGGCCTGGCGGGTGCGGGCATCGAGTCCGTCCCATGGCGTCAGCGGCTCGGCATCCACGTCCAATGGTGTCAACGGCGGCTGCGGGGCGATGACCGGCGCTGCGGGCATGCACCAAGCTGGTGCCGCAGAACCGTTGACGAGCAGCGCCACGCCGACGATCGCCATGCACGTCATCGCAGGCTTCGACAGCCGCCTCCGCATAAGTCCTCCAATTGATCCATAGCCAGGGCAGCTGGGATGGACTCTGCGCCCGCCGGTCCTACCAGCTTAATCGGCCGCCCAGATGGCCGAGGAGGCGCGGCGACCAACCTGACCGGCGAGTCACCCTGGCCCGGCTCACCGAAACGCGCGCCTGAAGAGGAAGTCATCCGCTGGGACGGGCAAGCTTAGGATCCGAACTGTCGGGAGGGGACAGATGAAACTGGGTCCGAGTGCAGGATGTGTCTTCGGCATGGTCGTTGCTGTCCTGGGCAGTGTGCTGGTGGCGTGTTCGCCGGGGTCTGCGCCGACCGCGCTGATCAAGGATGTCCCGTTGCAGTCGGGTGAGCAGACCACGATTCCGTTCAGTGGGTTTGACTACCGGGAGATGGGTGTCGACGCGAAGAACGTTCTCTATCTGGGTGGTATCGGTGGGTTCGCGACCTTGATTCCGGGGGCGGCCCAGCCGACGCCCATGAAGCCCAGTGGCAATCCTCCTGTGTCGACGTTCGGGGTTGCGCCGGACGGCCGGTTGTCCTTTGCCACTCTCGATGGCGTCGTCGAGACGATCGCACCCGGCTCGACCACCTCGGAGCCGCTGCCGTTCGACAAGCTCACCAGGCACGGTCAGATGGCGGTGGGCCAGGACGGGTCGGTCTACCTGGCCGACAACCAGCGCGACAAGCTGTTGAAGCTCACGCCCGGCGCGAGCGCCCCCACGGAGCTCTCCGTCGAGATCACCAACGGGTTGGGGCACTTGGTGATCGACGCCGACGACAACGTGTATGCAGCCATGGACGAGAAGATCGTGAAGATTGCGAAGGACGCGGAGAAGGCCGAGCCGGTGGCAGGGGCGCCGGACAAGGTGGGCGGGCTGGCGGTGGACGCCGCGGGCAATCTGTATGCCACCGACCGGAAGGCCGCAACGGTGTCTCGGATGCCGGCCGGCGGGGGTGACTGGGTCGAACTCCCGTTCAACGGGCTTCAAAGCCCATCCGCCATCACGGTCGACGGCGACGGCAACGTGTACGTCATGAACACGAACCTCCGCGAGACCGCTACGAGAGACACAATCGTCAGGCTCGCTGCCGAGTAGCCGGGGTTTCCTCCCGGGTTGGGCAGTCAGAACATTTCGACGACCCACACCTCCATGTCGAACTGAGGATTCCCGGGATCGGCGGGGTCGGAGATGCGGTGCTGCTGGATGACGGTGCCGAGGCTGAGAATGTCCGCGCGTGGGGTCGAGAACTGCACTTGGTTCGATGCGTAGGTGAACCGGCACCCACCGACGAGGGCTGACTGTGCCAGGCGTCGAATCTCTTCGAGGGTCACCTGGTTGATGGGCGCGCTGCGCATGCAGATATCGCTGGCGCAACCACTGACCAGGCCGGCCGTCAATGGTCGGCCATGAGCATGCTGACTCTCGGTGGCGAAGTCGGAGAACCCGAGGTAGTCGGTTTCCCCCTCGCCGTAGATGTTGATCCGCATGGCGTTCCCGATCGGGTTGATCGGGGTCCCCTGATGCTGGGCACGGCCGTCGGGCCCCGGCGCGGAGACGCGCGGTGGGGTCGGGCATTGCGAATGATCATGTAGGTCGCCCGCTTCCGTGGGTGAGACCAGGCCGTCTCCCGGTGGCGTCAGGCTCTCGAAATCCCTGACGTCGTCGTCGAGATGTCTGATCGTGCCTTTTCCGACGATCCTGTCTGCGGTGACCTGCCCCGGGCCCAGAATCCCGCGCTTGTTCTTGTATGCCTCCACCGCGTCGCCGGTGCCTTCTCCGTACACACCGTCCACGGAGAGCCCGGCGGCATCGACCTCATTCAGCGCGATCTGGATTCGCCGCACGTGCTCGCCGACGTCGTGGATGCCCTCCCCGATGTGCGCCGGATCAGACACCAGGCAGGCCTCGAGCTGACCGTCACGAGCCGGCGAGGTGAGGAGCATGCTGTTGAGTCCCATTTTTCGTCCACCTCTGGTTCGCGCAAGCGGGCTGCTTGCTGATGGATCCAATCCTGGGCGGGCACGTTTCGGGGTGCGCGAGTAGTCGGCTACCCGACTCTTCGGATGGCATCGTGAAAAGCAGCTCAAGAGAGACTCGACATCTCCCATGCCAGTTCGTAGCCTGTGCGAGACGTCCAAGCCGGGCCACGACGGTCCTCGCAGCGAAAGATCGTGACAAATCCGTATGACCTGGGTGCGCCATTCACTGCGGCGAGCGCTGTGCGGTTCCGCCATCGCCGCCCTGGTGGTGGCGACGTCGATGGGCGACGTGAAGGCGGAGCCCGGGGCTGACGCGCTGTCGAAGCTCCACGAGTTGTCCCGACAGGCGGTGCAGGGTCGCGAGGCCGTCACTGCCGCTCAACGCGATGTCGACGCCAAACTTGCTGCCCAGACCGCGGCCGAAGACCGCCACCGCGCGGACCTGGAGGCCCTTGCCGCCGCCAACGTCCAGCTTGCGCCCTATCAGGCCGCGGTCAACCGGGTGGCGGCAATGACCTATATGAGCGGCGGCGACGGTCAGATGGCAGCGGTGCTGACCGCAGGCTCGCCGCGACAACTGATCGACAAGCTGTCGTTGCAACGGGTCGTGGCTGCCAAGTCGGCCGATGACATGTTCGCCTTCAAGGCGACGCATCAGCGCGCGGCGGCCGCCGCGCAGGCGTCAGAGACATCGGCCGCTGATGCCCGCGCCGCCGTCGAGCAAGCCTCCGCTGTGCGCGCAGACCTTCAGGCCAAATGGAGTGAACTGCAGCGGCAGATCGCCGCCGCAGAGGCGCAGTACGGCGCACTGGCACCGCAACAGCAGGCAATCGTCGACAACGCGGGATCACTTCCCGTGGGCGCTCCCGCAGACATCCCGGAAGGGTTGCCGGTCGGTGTCGCCTCCGAGGTCGGGTTACAGCCCAACACCATCCTGGCCGCCCGGGCCGTCAGCGCGCGCTTTCCCCAGATCGCCGACATCGACGGGGTCCGGCCGGATTCGAAGCCGTGGCATCCCAGCGGTCTGGCGATCGACATCATGATTCCCAACCCCGAAAGCCCTGAGGGCATCGCGCTCGGCGACGAGATTCTCGCGTACGCGCTGAGCAATGCGGCCCGATTCGGGTTGCAGGACGTGATCTGGCGCGGCACCTATTACACGCCGAGCGGTCCGCAGTCATCGGGTTACGGCCACTACGACCACGTGCACATCACCACGACGCCGCGCCACTGACCGCGATGCCGCGCAGCCTTCGGTCGGGCTATCCCTCGAGCAGGCTACGTTTGATGATCTTGCCTGTCGTCGTGCGCGGCAACTTGTCGAGGAAGGTGACGTCGCGCGGAATCGAGAAGCGGCTCAGGCGGTTTCGGATGTAATTCTTGACCATTTCCTGGTCGAGAGAGGCGCCGTCGGCAACGACGACGAACGCCGCGAGGCGTTGGCCGAACACCGGATCGGGAACGCCGATCACCGCGACTTCGGAGACCTGTGGCAACAGCGCGAGCGCTTCTTCGACGGGCCGCGGAAAAACGTTCTCGCCGCCGGAGATGATCATCTCGTCGTCGCGTCCGGCGACGAAGAGGCGCCCACTGGCGTCGAGGTGTCCGACATCGCCGGTGTCCATCAGTTGGTCTTTGATGGCAGGTGACGCTGCGTTGGTGTAGCCGTCGAACAGCATGTCGTTGCCGACGAAGATGCGACCGACGGCGCCGACCGGCACGGGATCGCCCGCCTGATCGAGTATGGCGATGCGGGTACCGAGCGGAGGCCGACCGGCGGTGGTCGGGGCGGCGCGAAGGTCGGTCGGGTCGGCGATCGTCGCCCAGGACACTTCGGTCGAGCCGTAGAAGTTGTACAGGATGTCGCCGAAGGTATCCATGAACTTGATGACGGAGGCTCCGGGGATCGGCGACCCACTGCTGGCAACCACCCTCAGCGACGACGTGTCGTATCGATTGATCACGGAGACCGGCAACTCAAGAATCCGCTGCAGCATGACCGGTACGGCAATCAGGACCGTGCATCGGTGTTGCGCAATGGTTTTCAGACACTCTTCAGCGTCGAACCGTTCCATCAGCACCACCGTCGCACGCAGCGCGGCACTGAGCTGCAGCGCGGCCAGGCCCCAGGCGTGGAACAGTGGCGCGGCCACCAGCATCACCTCGTCGCGACGCAGCGGCATCCGGGACAGCATCGCGGCGATCGTGCCGAAGCCCTGTGGGGTGGGTCGGCGCGCACCTTTCGGTGTGCCCGTTGTACCGGAGGTGAGAACGACCAGCTTGCCCGGCTGTTTCGGCGGGGCCAGTGGCCCGTTGTTGGTACCGGCCGAGATCAGGTCGCCGATCGAACGACGCTGCGGTGCAGCGGAAGCGGGGCGCGTGGCGATGCGGGGAATCTCGGCGGGGAGATAGCGCACCTGCTGTTCGAACTCCTCGTCGACGAATATCGCGTCGACGGCATGGCGGCGGATGATCTCTTCGATCGGGTGCGCGGCCAGACCGGTGTTGAGCAACACGAGGTCGGCGCCCAGCTTGCTGGCCGCCACCATGCACTCCACCATCGCCGAGTGATTGCGCGCCAGGATGGCGAGCTTGCTGTTCGCGGTGAAGCCGACGGTGGTGAGACCCGACGCGATGGAGGTGGTTCGCTCAGCCACTTCCGCATAGGTCGATTGCCCGAGGCCATCGATCAACGCAAGGTTGCGGGGTGATCGGGCAGCGGCGGAGGTGAGGCCGCCGGCCAGGGTGAATCCCCACTTGGACAGGGAGTTGAGTTGTCGCAGTCCGCGATCGGGCCGGGATGCCCGCACGACGCCACTGACGACCATGGTCTTGGCGACGCTGAGCTGCAGGGAGCGCATGTCGCCCATGTTGACCAGGAGTGAGGATGGCTTGCCGGCCAGATAGTCGGCAATGCGCTGTAGGCCTTCTCGGACCCAGTTTTCGACGGCGCTGTCGTCGATCTTGGCCAGGTCAGGGTGAAGCTGGCCGATGGAGAAGGCGGTCACTGCGATCCGGGTGTCGTTCGCTCCGGGAGTCAGCCGAATCGACACCGAACTTTCGGGCATCTGGGTGGCGTGGAGGAGCATCTCCCTGCCGGAGCGCCGAACTGTCAGGTGCATCTCGTGAACAACGACTGTGCCGCGGGGGGTGGAGAACCGGAGCTCGAACTGCTGCGCATGGTCAGAGGTCTGCTCGCACGACCCGAGTCCGCGAAAGAATCGCGGATACTCCTCGTGTGATTGCAGGACCTCCCAGATATCCGGACATGAATGATCCAGCATCACGTCGAAATCGATCACGTCACGTCGCACGGGTGGTCCTGCCAGTCGATCGTCTGTTCGCTCGGCCGCCAACTGAGTGAACACATTGTGGTTCATCGGCCCGCGATACGGAGCAGTTCTGGCTCCAACGCCGCAACACTCAGCGGAGGCAACAGGGGATACGCTTCCTGCGTGACGCCATCCGCTTCACGACGCGAAGTCCTCAGGTATGCCGCTGTCCTGGCCCCGGCCTTGGTTGTCCCGGGTGCGTTGACTGCGTCAGCCGGCGCACCGACGGCCTCGGCCGACGGTCTGCAGATCGTCGATTTCGCCGACCGGCTGGTCCAGCCCGAACAGCTCAAGTCCGCGGGGTTCGGCGGTGCGTTGGTCTATGTGTCCGAGTTGCGGCCGGGCGCCACGTTCGATTTCAAGCCCGTCACCCGTGACTACGCCGATCGCCTCCGCGCGGCCGGCTTGCAGGTCGTCAGCTGCTACCAGTTCGGCAAGCCCGGGTGGCCGACGCCGTCGGACTTCACCCGCGGGTACGACGGAGGTGTGGCCGACGCGCGGACGGCGTTGGGGCTCCATACCGCGGCGGGCGGTCCGGCATCGGCACCGATCTTCTTCAGCGTCGATGAGGACATCGACGCGGCAACGTGGAAACGTTTGGCAGTCCAGTGGTTTCGGGGGATCAACTCCGTGCTGGGGGTGGCGCGGACCGGAATCTACGGCGGTCGCAGGCAATGTGGATGGGCGCTAGCCGACGGTGTGGTCGGCGCCTCCAGCACTCCCGGCTACCGGTGGGCCTGGCAGACGAAGGCATGGTCGCGGGGTGAGCGTGAGCCGGCTGCCGTGCTGTTCCAGAGAGAGGTCGTGACCGCATCCGACCCGGGTTTCGTGATCGACGGTATCCACGTCGACGTGAATGACGTTCTCGCAGCCGATTACGGCCAGTGGGATCTCGCCAGATGATGCACCAGGAGGAATCACTGTCATGACCAACACCGACATGCTGAACGCTGCTGCCGCTACCGGTACGGCGATGGAGCAGGCGGTCGCGATCTTCATGCTGCATCCGGAGAGCTTCGCGGCCAGTATCGCCGCCGGCTACGAGAATCCGCTGGCGGGGTATGTCGCAGGCCGCGGCGGGGTGCTGGGTGATGCGTCCGGTGCCACGGTCAGTGCCGTTTTCGCGGTGTTCGAGCCGACCGGCCTTGCCGCGATGTGGGATGAAGGCGTCGCGGTCCGCGGCGCTGAGGGTGCGGCACAACAGTATTGGGAGCAGGCCGCGGAGTTCGGACGCAAGTACCTGTCCGCTGCCGAAGGGCTGGATCGCATCTCCGAACTGGGGGAGAAGCTCATCGCCGCGACGCCGATCGCGGGCCTGCCGCTGTTCGCGGGGTGGCGCGCGATGCCGCTGGACGACGATGCCCCGGCGCGGGCGCTGCAGGTGATGTTCGTGCTCCGTGAACTGCGCGCGGGCGTTCACTTCAACGCGCTCACGATCTCGGGTATCGCCCCGGTGGAGGCACACATGCTCAACAAGGGGCCCCAGTACACCGCGATGTTCGGTTGGCCCGAGCCATTCGCCGACGGTGAAGACAAGAAGGACCGGTACGCCGAGATCGAGCAGGCGACCAACCGGCGGATGGTCGAGATCTTCGAGGCCGCCCTTGATCAGGCCGAGGCCGACGAGCTCGCCCGGCTGAGCACCGAAGCGTTGGCCACCCTCAAAGCCGGTGTCCCGGGCTGAAAGGCCGATCTGTGCGGTTGAGCCGAGACGAGCGCGAGCGGGTGTTCGCGGCGGTGGCCGACGAGCGCCGGTCGATCGCCACCCTGGTCGAGGGGCTCGATGCCGACCAGTTGGCCACACCGAGCCTGTGCGCGGGCTGGGACGTCAAGACGGTTGCGGCTCATCTGGTCAGCGATTTCACCGACGGGTTCTGGGGATTCCTGGTCAGCGGTATCCGCCACGGTGATATCGACCGCGGCATCGATGCACTGGCCCGCCGCCGGGCCCAGGCGTCAGCTGCCGAGATCGCCGAGACGCTCCGTCGTCGCGCCGACTATCGGCTCAGCCCGCCCATCACCGGCCCGTTGTCGGGACTGACAGATGTGTTGGTGCACGGCGCCGATATGCGCATCCCGCTGGGACTTCCGCATCAGCCCGATCCTGAGCACGTCGCTCGGGTGCTCGATTTCCTCACCAGCCGAACACAATTCGGGTTCTTCCCACGTAATCGCCTGCGTGGTATCGCGCTACACGACGAGGATACTGGGCGCACATGGGGGGAGGGCCGGGCCGTCTCCGGTCCGGGCGTTGCGATCATGCTGGCGGTGTGCGGTCGCACCGTCGCGTTCGACCGCCTGTCCGGCCCTGGACTTCTTGCCCTGGACTCGCGCCTGCACTAGCGCAGCGAGCTCTTCACCACCCATTTCGTTGCGTTTTCGTCCGGCGGTCGAGGTTTGCTCCTTAAGCTGACGACGACCACCAGATCCTGTGGCCATTCGAAAACTTCGAAAGGCCGGACGATGACAGCTGCCAATAGGTTTCCGACACGTGTACCGCGGTCACGTGTTCGATGGCCTTGGGAAATCGGTCGGGTCAGCAGGTGGCCGAAGGTTGCATTGGTCAACTTCGGGAGGCAGGGATGCTGACAAAAATATTCCGGAAGGTCTGGCTGCCGATCGCCATCATGGTTGCCCTGTCCGTTGGCTTTCTCACGGTCTCGCACCTGAGGACGATCTTCGGTGCGCATCCGGTGCTGGTCACACCGATCGGCGCTGACACCGCGGAGAAGTTCAATCCCAAGGTCGTCACCTATGAGGTGTACGGCTCGGGCGGTACGGCGGTGATCAACTACAAGGATCTTGACGGAATTCCACAGCGTGCCGGAACCGTGGGGCTGCCCTGGAGTCTGACGTTGACGACTACGGCCCCCTCGGCGTCACCGAACATCTTGGCCCAGACCGACGGCGACAGCATCGGTTGCCGAATCACCGTCGATGACGTCGTCAAGGACGAGAGGACGGCTACCGGAGTGAACGCACAAACCTTCTGCCTGGTGAAGGCAGCATGAGCGCGCCTCTAGACGATGCGCCGACCGCTCCCGTTCCAGGCCGGCGTCACAAGTCGCGGCCGGTCATCCCCCGGTTCATCCGGATTTTCGCTGTCCCGATCATCGTTATCTGGATCGCCTTGATCGCGATTCTCAACACCGTCGTGCCCCAACTTGAGGAAGTGGGCAAGATGCGGTCGGTGTCGATGAGCCCCAACGATGCGCCGTCGATGATCGCCATCAAACGTATCGGCACGAAATTCGAGGAATACCGCAGCAGTAGCTCGGTGATGATCGTGATCGAGGGACAGGACAAGTTGGGTGCCGACGCGCACGCGTACTACGACAAGATGATCCGCGACCTGCGCGCCGACACCAAACACGTAGAGCACGTGCAGGACCTGTGGGGCGACTCGTTCACGGCGGCGGGAGCCCAGAGCGTCGACGGCAAGGCCGCGTATGTCCAGGTTTACCTCGCGGGCGATCAAGGCGAGGCATTGGCCAATGAATCGGTGGACGCCGTTCGTCAGATCGCCGAGGAGAGCCCGGCGCCGCCGGGGGTCAAGGCGTACGTGACGGGCGCGGCGGCGACGAGCTCGGATCAGAACAGGATCGGCGACGAGAGCATGCGGATGATCGAGATGGTCACCTTCGGGGTCATCATCGTCATGCTGTTGGTGATCTACCGATCCGTGACCACCACGCTCCTCCTGTGCGTACTGCTTATCGCCGGACTGGCGGGTGCCAGTGGGCTGGTCGCATTCCTGGGTTACTACAACGTCTTTGGCCTGACAACCTTCGCGACGAACATGGTGGTGACCCTGGCCATCGCCGCGGTGACCGACTACGGGATCTTCCTGGTCGGCCGATATCACGAGGCGCGCCGAGCCGGCGAGGATCGAGAATCGGCGTACTACACCATGTTTGAAGGGACTGCCCACGTCGTACTGGCCTCGGGCCTGACCATCGCGGGCGCCACCTTCTGCCTTCACTTCACCCGGCTGCCCTACTTCCAGACGATGGGCTTCCCCTTGGCCGTCGGTATGGCGTTCGTCGTCGCGACAGCGCTGACGTTCGGAACCGCGCTGATCTCGATAGCCAGCCGCTGGGGCAAGTTCCTGGAGCCGCGCGGGAAGTCGAAGGCCAGAGGGTGGCGCCGGGTCGGCACCGCGGCGGTCCGCTGGCCCGGCCCGCTGCTGGTGTTCGCGGTGTCGGCGTGCCTGCTCGGTCTGCTCGCCCTGCCCGGCTATCACACCATCTACAACGATCGGAGATATCTGCCCCCTGATGTGTCGGCGAATGTCGGTTACGCGGCTGCGACCAGACACTTCTCCGAGGCCAGGATGAATCCCGACGTGATGATGATCGAGACGGATCACGATCTGCGGAATCCAGCTGACTTCCTGGTGATCAACAAGATCGCCAAGGAGCTGGCGCAGGTGCCGGGCATCGCCCAGGTGCAGACCATCACCCGCCCCGACGGCAAACCCATTGAGCACTCGACGATCCCGTACACACTCAGCCAGAGCGGCACGGGCCAGATCATGGGCAACGACTACCAGCAGGGGGTCATCGACAACATCCTGGCCCAGGCGGGCGAGATGCAGACCTCCATCGACACGATGCAGAAGATGCAGTCCATCACCCAGCAGATGGCTGCGGTCACCCACAGCATGGTGCAGAAGACGAAGAAGACCTCGACGGATACCAATGAGGTTCGCGACCACATTGCCGACTTTGATGACTTCTTCCGGCCGATCCGAAACTACTTCTATTGGGAGCCACACTGTTTCGATATCCCGGTGTGCTGGGCGTTGCGGTCGATATTCGACACTCTCGACGGAATCAACACGTTGTCTGACGACATTCAGGATCTCGTACCTGACCTGGAGCGCCTGGACGCCCTGATGCCGCAACTGGTCGCATTGATGCCGTCGATGATCCAGTCGATGAAGAACCAGAAGCAGATGATGCTCAATCAGTATCAGGTTCAGAAGACGCAGCAGGACCAGACCATGGCGCAGCAGAAGGACAGCACCGCGATGGGAGAGGCGTTCGACAAAGCCCAGAACGATGATTCGTTCTACATTCCCCCGGAAGCGTTCGAAACCGATGATTTTCAGCGAGGCATGAAGCTGATGATGTCGCCGGATGGAAAGGCCGTGCGGTTCACCATCATTCATGAAGGCGACCCGCTGACGCCCGAAGGCACGTCCCGTTCCGAGCTGCTGAAGAACGCTGCGGCCGCGGCCATCAGGGGAACACCGTGGGAGGGATCCTCGGTCTACCTCGGCGGTACCGCGGCGATGTTCAAGGACATGCAGCAGGGTGCCGACTACGACTTGTTGATCGCGGCAACGGCTGCGCTGATGTTGATCCTCATCATCATGATGATCCTCACCCGGGCTCTGGTGGCCGCGGCGGTCATCGTCGGCACCGTGGTGGTCAGCTTGGCCACCGCCTTCGGACTCTCCGTGGTGATATGGCAGCACATCGTCGGGATACCGCTGCACTGGATGGTGCTACCGATGTCGGTCATCGTGCTGGTGGCCGTCGGCGCGGACTACAACCTGTTGCTGGTGTCGCGGATGAAAGAGGAAATCCATGCCGGGTTGAAGACCGGCACCATTCGCGCCATGGGTGGCAGCGGTCCGGTGGTCACCGCCGCGGGGCTGGTGTTCGCGTTCACCATGGCTTCGATGGCGGTCAGCAAGCTGATCGTGATCGGCCAGGTCGGCACCACCATCGGCCTGGGCCTGATGTTCGACACGTTCGTCATCCGGGCGTTAATGACACCGTCGATCGCCACTCTGCTCGGGCGGTGGTTCTGGTGGCCGCAGCGGGTGCGGCCGCGCCCGCCGCGTTCCCCATGGCCCAAGCCCATCCAGCGAGATCCGGCGGAGGTGGCGTCGTGAGGCGGCGTCAGCGGGTCAGCTGAAGCGGATGTTCAGTGTCGCCAGGCCGAAGATCTTCTTTCCCTCGGATTTCGCCGCGACCAGGATGACGCCGGTGCGGGTCTCGGGGTCCAGCGACTTGATCTTTCCGCTGAACTCGATATCGCAGCCCTCCTTGGCCGACACGATCGCCGGCTGGGACAACCGCACCGCGTAGCGGGTGACGGCACCGGGGTCACCCGACCACGCGGAGACGAAGCCGGCGCCGAGCCCCATGGTGAGCATGCCGTGGGCGATCACGTCGGGCAGCCCGGCAAGCTTGGCGATGTCCTCGTCCCAGTGAATCGGGTTGGCATCGCCGGCCACGCCGGCATAGTTCACCAGGTCGCCGCGCGACAGCCGGGTGTGGTGCACCCCAAGTTCGTCGCCGACCTTGAGGTCGTCGAAGGACAGGGTTCCGGGCGTGCGGGTGAGGCCGCCTTCGGAGATCCGTACTTCGCCTTCGGGGCGCACGGTCTTCACATAATCGTCATCGGATGCGCCGATACCGGAGAAGTCGACGTCGTGCATCATCGCGTTCTGGACGGCGGTCATCGTCGCCGGATTGATGTCGTCTGCGGTGACGCCGACGACGGTGGTGTGCAGGGTGTGGACCCGCTCGCCGGCGGTGTCGGTGAAGGTGTTGGTGACGGTGATCATGTCGCGGCCCGCGATCCTGCGAACCGCCGTCAATTCGATGTCGATCTTCAGTTCGTCACCTGCCACGATCGGCCGATGCTGCTCGAAGACCTCTTCGGTCTGCAGGTAGGTGTCGTACCCGACGACCACCGATTCGAACATGCGCCGGTTGCAGGCCATGGCCGGGGTCGAGGTGAAGGTCAGCGGCGCGACCAGCCCGGCGTACCCCAGCTTCGCCGCGGCGTCGACGTCCCAGTGTGCGGGGTGATAGTCCTGCACGGCACGCGCGTACTCGCGTACCTTCTCGCGGCCTACCAGGTAGAGGCCGTCCGCCTCGTAGTAGTGGCCGACGCGGGCTTCGAGCGCCGATGCTTCTGGTGCTGCGGTCATGGATTTGCTCAACTTTTCTATCGGCTGTTCGCTGAAGCCGACGAAAGCACACTAACGTCTGCCCGGCGCTACGCGTACAACCGGCAATGTTCGATCAGCAGATATGGTGCGGCCATGCCCGGCCTCAGCAACCCCGAGATCGTGTCTGCCTACGCTGCCCGGTTCAACGAGTCGGTACTCAAAGGGCACACCGTGGCATCGCCGCTGGGTCTGTGGCTGCTGTTGGCGTTGGTCGGGCCGGCCACCGCGGGAGCCTCCCGCCGTGATCTCGAGGCGGCGCTCGGCACGACGGTCGACGACGCCGCCGCCCGGGCCGGCGTCATGTTGAGTGATCCGCACCCGGCGGTATCCGCACTCGCGGCGGTGTGGGACCGCGAACTGGGGCCGGCGTTCGACACATGGGCGCGGACCCTGCCGGAAGTGGTGGAGCGGGGCCCGGTCCCAGATCAGGCGCAGGCCGATGCCTGGGCGCGGTCTCAGACGAACGGGTTGATCGACCGATTCCCGCTCCAGCTCGGCGAATTGACCAGGCTGGTACTCGCTTCCGCGCTCGCCACCGACATCAGCTGGGTGGAGCCACTGGATACCACGACGGAGCTGGGCGGGGCCTTCGGAGACGCGGTCGGCACGGCGTTGACGTTCCGGGGCGGGATCCAGTTGGTGGTCGACACGGATGCTGCGGGTCTGGTCGCGGTGGCCTCACCGCCGTCGTCGTCCGCACTCGATGTCTTCAGCGTGATCGCCGCGCCGGAGGTGGCACCCCATGACGTGGACGCCGCGGCACATCAGGTGGCGGCGATGCTGCGCGGCGATGACCGTGCCGCCCGCCGGGTCCCCATCGAAGAGCTGACCGACGGGCACGCGTGGACCGTGACCGAGCGACGGGAACGCCGGGTCGGTGGTCCGGACGTACAGGCCGAATGGCGCAGTTACCTGCCGGCCTGGTCGGCGATCAGCGACCACGATCTCGACAACGCACCCGGGGTGGCCCCGGTGTTCGCGACGCTGGCCGGTTTCGTTCGGGACGAGGAGCAGCCGGCCGGCTTCGATGCGAAGCAGGCGGCCGTGGCCTCCTATTCGAGGACCGGGTTCAAGGCCGCCGCCATCACCGCGATGGGTATCCGCGCGGCGGGAATGCCGTCCTTCCACAAGGTGTTGGTCCGCCGGATCGAGATCCGCTTCGACCGCCCTTTCGCAGTACTGGCCTGTGCGGACCGTTACGAGGGGCCGGAGCCGTGGCGCGGTGTGCCGGTGTTCAGCGCGTGGGTCACCGAGCCGCAGGAGACTGTCAGCGACGAGGCCGGCCCGCCGCGCCCAGTCGCTGTTCGATGACGCCCAGTGCCCGGCCCGCCCAGTCGATGTTCTCTTCCTCGAACCGGATTCCCCGCAGCAGCGTGAGATACGGACCGATGCGTTCGGCCTCGGCCAGGTAGGCAGCCTCGGTGCGGCCGGCGAGCAGATGGTCCTGCGTGCGCCGGTAACGCCCGAGTTTGGCGGTGGCCCACTGCAGACGTTCGGCGAGGGCGTCGCCGACCGCCTCGATGTTGCCGGAATCCACCGCCTGGATCTGTACCAGGAGGTCTTCGCGGATAGCGCCTGGCTTCGGCGGCACCTCGGTGAACTCGACCAAGGCCTTGCGACCCGCGTCGGTCAGCGAGTACAGGCGCTTGTTGGGTCGCCGGTCCTGTTCGACGAGCCGCGCTTCGATCAACCCTTCGGCGGACATGCGGTCCAGTTCGCGGTAGAGCTGCTGGGGCGTGGCCATCCAGAAGTTGGCGACTGACGCGTCGAACCCTTTGGCCAGGTCATAGCCCGATGCCTCGCCGTCGAGGAGCGTGGCCAGGATCGCGTCGCGTAACGCCATGAGCCGATGCTAGCAGCAATGCGAATAATCAAAATGTTGACTATGGGAAGGGGGCGTGCCTACCATCGCCGCTAGTCGATGAATGGGTTGAGGAGGTGTCGTATGCATCCGTTCCGGGAGGCAGTCGAGGCGCGTGATGAGGCTGCGATCGAGGCATTGCTGGCAGACAACGTGGTGTTCACCAGCCCGGTGGCGTTCAAGCCGTATCCGGGCAAGCCGATCACCGCGGCGATCCTGCGCGGTGTCATGCGGGTGTTCGAGGACTTCCGCTACATCCGCGAGATCGCCGATGGCCGCGACCACGCCTTGGTCTTCGAAGCCACGGTGGATGGCAAGAAGATCACCGGGTGCGACTTTCTGCATGTCGATGACGAAGGCAAGATCGACGACTTCATGGTTATGGTTCGGCCACTGTCGGGAGCCACCGCACTGTCCGAGGCGATGGCTGCGCAATTCGAACAGATCAAACAGGAAGCGGCAGAACAGATTCAGCGAGAGTCCACCACTGCTTGATGAGCGGCCCGCCGCTGTCGCCTGATGAGCGGCTCGATCAGCGGCTCGCTCACGGCCTGATCAGCGTCCCCGCATCCGACGCCGCCTTCTTCAGTTCCGGAATCGTCATGTCGGCGTAGTCGGCGTTCACCGGTCCCGACGCGTTGCCCAGCCACGGCACCACGCCGGGATCCGGGTCGACGCCCAGGTGGTAGGCCTGGATGCCGGGCAGGTGGTACTGGAGGAAGTTCACCAGAATGTCGGCGACGAAGATCGCGGCGCCGATCGGCCCGGTGCTCAGCAGCGCAGCCGAGTTCATCAGTGGGACTGCGGCGTCGGGGTTGCCGATCATCACGATCGACCCGTAGTGCGGCTTGCTGCCTCCACCGGGCACGTACTCCGGCATGAACGGCTGCAGTCCGGGCAGGTCGGTGGAGAAATAGGCCGCGGTGTCGCCGTAGGTCAGCACGTTGACGAACCCGGAGTCGGCGCCGTTGCCCGGCACCGTGGTGTTGAGGCCAGGACTTTCGAAACCGACACCGCCGACGCCGGTCTGCTGCGCAACGTACGCGGCTTCCCATCCGCCGAGTGAGTGCCCGGTGACGAAGATGTCTTCCTTGCGGTAGCCCTGTGCGATCGCGGCGGCCTCCACCTCCTGCTCGAAGGCCACCGAGTCGAGGAAGGCCTGGGGTGGGGTGTCGGTGAAGATCACCTGCGTATCGGCGATCACCTGGGAGATCGCGATCAGCGGGTTGTGCAGCAGGTTCGTGCCGCCCGTCGTGCCCTGGTAGGCGATGATGATCTGGCCGTCCGGTGTCACCCAGGCCTTGCCGGACATACCCGTCAGCACATTGGTCGATTGCATCTGCTTGCCGTTGACCACGAACGGTTTCAGGTCGCCCGGGGTACCGCCCCACACGTACGCGGCGGTCGCGGCGTTGAGGAACTGCGACACGGTCGGGGTCTTGCCGGTGGTGGGCCCGTCATACGTCATCGTGGGCGGCACCGGTTGCGCGGCAGGAGTTTTGGTCAGCCCCAGCTGTCCTTCGATCTCGCGGAACGCCGCGAAGAGGGCGTTGTTGATCGGTGCGAAGTCGAGCGGGCTCTTCGGCCCGTTGGCGGACACGGTGATGTCCAGCACCTGCAGCACCGTGTTGACGATGCGGCCGGGCAGCTCGGCGATCTTGGCGATCGGCGAGAGCGGCTCAGGGGGCTTCGGTGTGGTCTTGGTTGTCGTGGTGACCGCGGCGACCTTGGCGACCTTGGCGGTCGGCGGGATTGCCTTCGCGGTGGTATCGGGGGCGGTCCGGACGATCGCGGTGAGATCCGGCAGCGTGGCCTTGATCACCGGGGCTTGAGCCGATGTCGGTGCCGATGCCTGCGCCCGTGACGGCGTGGCGTCCGGGAGCGCTGACGACGTGATCGCGGCCAGGCGTTTCGGGGTGGCTCGCGGCGAGAAGTCGGACTTGGCCGGCTGCGTGCCGTCGGGCTGGACCGGAGCGGTGGGCCTGATGTCGCGCAGCTTCCCGCGGACGAAATCGGCGATCGACTCCTGCTGCGGTGCCGGAGAATTCGCCTTGGAGGCGATGGGGGACCGTACGGCGGATGTGTCGTCGTCTTCGTCCGACGAGGTCGGCGCGGGGGATGTGGTGCCGGCGGCCGGGGTCTTGGGCGAGGACGGAGATGTCTTGCCCGGCCGGTTGCCGCGACGGTCGGTCGGCTTCTTGGGGCCGTGGCCGGATCCCGCGCTCGTATGGCTCGACGACTGGCCCGATGAGCCGGATGACCCGGAGGCGCTGGGGTCCGCCCAGGCAACGGTGTGCGCGCTGGTGCCTGCGATCCCGACACCGATGCCGACCGCTATGACGGACAGGCTGTACCGCAGCGGTATGCGCTTGGCTGTTTTCGGGCAGCGTGAACCGTGCGCCATTATCGATGTCCCCCTTGACATTCCCCGACGTTGTCCGCATCCGCCGGTGACGGGAATGCCGGCCGCAGCGAACACATGCCGGCTCAATATATATGACAACGTGTGATGCCAGTCACGAATCTCGGAACGAACCGCTTGACAACATACAACCAATCGGTTGTATATTTGAGAAGTGACCGAGCGTGACGAGGACCGGGCAGACGCCCTGTTCCACGCGCTCGCCGACCGGACCAGGCGGGACATCATGCGCCGGGTCCTGGCGGGGGAGCACTCGGTCTCGGTGCTTGCGGCGAAGTACGACATGAGCTTCGCGGCAGTGCAGAAGCACGTCGCCGTGCTGGAAAAGGCCGGGCTGATCACCAAGAGACGCAACGGTCGTGAGCAGTTGGCCAGCGGTGACGTGGAGGCAGTGCGGTCGGTGGCGTCCATGTTGACTGAGCTGGAACAGGTTTGGCGTGGCCGCATCGCACGCATCGATGAACTGATCGCATCCGATCCCAAGGAGGACTGACCATGCCCGTGACCGACGTTCAACACGACCTCGACAAACTGACACTGACCATCACCGCCGACTTCGCGGCGCCGGTGCAGCGCATCTGGCAGGTGTACGCCGACCCGCGTCAGCTCGAAAAGGTGTGGGGGCCGCCGACCTACCCGGCCACTGTGGTCGACCACAGCCTCACACCGGGTGGCCGCGTCACCTACTTCATGACCGGCCCGGAGGGTGACAAGCACGCGGGCTACTGGGAGGTCACCGCCGTCGACGAGCCGAGTAGCTTCGCCTTCGACGACGGATTCGCCGACCAGGACTTCAACCCGAACCCGGAGATGCCGGTTTCCAAGAACGTCTACACCTTTGCCGAGCACAACGGCGGGACCCGTGCCGTCTACGTGAGCACCTACGAGTCCGCCGAAGCACTTCAGCAGGTCCTGGACATGGGTGTGGTCGAGGGTGCTTCGTCGGCGATCAACCAGATCGATGAGCTGATCGCGTCCTGACCGACTGAGCGGGGATCGGGCCCGGTGGGCAATCACTTGTCGCGATAAGCGATCCGGGCCCACCTCCGCGTCGTAATCTCAGGTATGCATCCGCTCAGGGGTCTCGTCGGGGTAACCATCAGTGTCGTGTCGGCCGCGGCGGTGGCCGCGGGATGCACGACGACCGCAGGAACCCCGGTGGCGAAAACCACCAGCGCTGTCGCCTCCGACAGCGCCTCGACCGAACCGGCTCCTACGACGACCGAGTCGCCCAAGGCTGCCGAGCCGACCGGGGCGCCGGTCGGTACGGCGGTCATGAAGGTCCTCGGTGGATCCGCCCCGGTGACGATCCGCTACCGGATCAACGGCGGTGCCGAGCAAACCGAATCGAACGTGACGCTGCCGTGGGAAAAGCAGTACTCCGTCTATGGGGAGGTGGAGTCGGAGGTCGCCGCCGATGGCGGAAGTGCCACGCTCACTTGCACGATCACGATGGACGGCGACAAGTTGGTGTCGTTCAAGACCGAGGTGAACCCCGTCTGCAACTTCTCCTACTGGGGTTAGCGTTTCCGCCTCACGGATACGGCAGGGGTGTGGCGGCCCGCGATTTCATCAGGTGTTCCATGACCTGGATCTCCTGCGTCTGCTCGGTGACCATGGCCAGGGCCGTACGCCGGATCGCCTCGTTGGAGCCATCGCGGGTTTCGTCGAATGCCATCTCGGCGCCGCCCTGGTGGTGGCGGGTCATCAACTGGAGAAACAAGGCTTCATTTGCGGGGCCGGTGGCGCGCTGAAGGCGGGCCAATTCATCGGGGGACGCCATCCCCATCTGCATGCCGAGGGGCTGTCCGGTGTCGTGGTGATGGGACATGCCGTGTCCGGTGTGCTCTGTGGGCACCGTGGGGTTGAGGGGCTGTTCCGCCAGCTGTAGCCAACCGACCATGGTGCCGACCTCCGCCTGTTGCTGAAGTCTGATCTGGTCTGCGAGCGTGCGTATTTCGGGAGCGGCGTCCGCGCTGAGCAGGTCGCAGATGGTGATCGCCTGCTGGTGGTGGGTCATCATCATCTGCGCGAAGGTCACGTCGGCCTCTGACATCAGTGGCGGTGGGCTGTCGTGCCGGTGGGATTCGGCGAACGCGCCGAGAAACGCGGCGGCCGCGATGACGACGGTGGCGCCGAAAATGCGGGCGGGAATGGAAGCGCTCATCGTGGCGGGTAGACGGTCGGGTCCAGCTTCAGGGTCATGAACCCGTTGTCGGAGCACGTGACGTAGAGCAGGTTTCCCCGGAACTCCGGTGGTGACATGCACCAGTCTGCGGAGAAATCGGCCGGCTGTCCCCAGCCCGGCCGGTTGCCCAGCACGATGTCGGAAAGCTGGATCTTCCCGTCGAGGGCAGCCCGTCCCACCCCGAATATTCCGGTGAGTGGTGGGGTCGCGAGAACCGAAAGATTGTAGACGTGAATCGAATTGGGTAGGTCCTCGTACTTCTTGTCGGACTGTGCCGGTGGGTTGAAATAGGCGAGTTCCGTGATGTGCTCTGGGTCGCGGATGTCGAACACCCGGATACCCGACTGGATCCAGCCACAGGCCAGGGCCGTCGGATCGTCTTGCCGGTCCACCGAACAGTAGTGAGAGTCGTAGGCGAACACCCCGTTGAATCCACCGCTGCTCGTCCAGTTGTCCATGTGTTCGGGCAGATTGATCTCGAGTTTGATGATGTTGCGCAGCTTGAGGTCGGTCGGGTCTGAGACGTCGAACAGCTTGACGCCCCCGGAACCGAGTTCGTCGATGGTGAAGATGTGCGGTACGCCTCGGTAGGTGACGTAGACGCTGTGCTGGGCCTCCTGCCCGTCCACCCAGGCTTTGTGGCTGTAGGCCGGAAGCAGTTGGTGCATGGTGAAATCGGGTGCCACCCGGTCCTGTACCGCAGAGGTGTCGAGCACCGTCAAGCCGCTGAACTGCGACATGTACATGGTCCGCCCGTCCGGTGCGAAGCCCATGCCGTGTGAGGCCCAGCCGACCGGCGCGCTCCACACCACATGCGGAGCAGTCGGATCGGTGATGTCCACCGCACTGTTCCAGATGATGCCCCCGGCCCAGTAGGTGTTGCCGTCGGGCGAGAAGTTGCCCTCGTGGGTGAGCATCGGGATCCGTACGCCGGGAAGGGAACCGGCGCCCTCGTTGAGCAGCCGGGGGTGCCGACAGTCCTGTGAGATGTCGTAGATGGAGATGTAGCCGCCCCCGAACAACAGGGGAACGCCCGTTCCGACCAGCAACCCCCGGCCCGCGTGTACCTTCAGGGACTCCCAGGTTCCGCCGACCATCGCCGGCTCGGTGAGCAGATCGGCCTGGACCGGGTGGGCAGGGTCGGACGCGTCGATCACCTGGACGCCGTTGGTGTAGGGCCAGGTGGACCCGACGTAGGTGCAGTTCTTGTATGAAGTGCTCGTGATGCCTGCGCCGGTGCCCTGGTGCTGACCGACCAGGTCGATGTTGCAGTTGTAGCCCTGCGCGCTGCGGTGGGATTCCCGGTCCGCAACCGGCACCTCACCCTGCAATCCGGTCTCGACCCGGTCGCCCGGTCGGCATTGCGCCTTGTCGACCGCGGTCGGCCAGATGTCGAAGCGCGTGTCGTATCCCGGCGGAAGTCCGGCGTGGGCCACAGCCGACGGCCCCAGTCCTGCGATGGCCACGAGAAGCGCGACGCATACCGCGCGGAGGAGGTTGTCCAGCATCGACCGCATCATGGCATTGCGGAACGTCGCTGCGGACAGAAACTGTCAGATTCGGACAGTTTTTACAGTCAGGCGGCGAAGTGTTGCGCCCGTGGGCACCGTTCTACCGGTGCCGCCCGGCCGTCGCTGCCACCGGTCGTGACTCGGAGTCCGCGTTCTCGGCGCTGCGATCAGGAGCCAGCATCACTGCGGTGATCGGGACCACGAGCGCGAGCAGGCCGATCACGAAGACCGGGAACAGGAACGAGAACACTTCGGGCCCACCGGGAACCGGCATCGTGTGGTCGACATCGACGCGCACCGCGGCCATGCCCGTGTAGTGCATGCCGACGACGGCGACACCCATCACGAGGCCGGCGACGAATCGGAGACCACGGGACTTGAGGACGAGGGTGAACCAGAGCGCTGCGGTGGCGGCGACGACGGCGATCACGAAGGAAAGGACGACAAGCGCGGTGTCGTAGGTCATCGTGCCCTGCATCTGGACGGCCCACATGCCGGTGTAGTGCATCATCGCGACGGCGAGCCCGGTGATGACGCCACCGGCGAGCAGGCGCGTCAGATCGAAGGTGCGACCGATCGTGATCAGGCCGACGAATACCGCCGCGATCGCGATGACGGCCGACGCGACGGTCCAGCCGAGGTGGTAGCGGACCATGCTGTTGGGGATCGCGAAACCGAGCATCGCGATGAAGTGCATGAGCCAGACGCCCACGCCGCCGATGGCGATCGAAGCCATGAGCAGCCAGCGGAGGCGGTCGCGTCCGTTGGTCGCAGTTGCACCGCAACGGGTGCATGCCAGGCCGACGACCGATCCGGTCACCGACACGATGTATGCCAGGAACAGCAGCCAGAGGCCCATGTCGAAGTGATGTACTTGGTGGTTCACGGTGGATTCCTCGAGACTGTGAGACTGGCGGGCTGTGGATCTAGGGCGCTGCGGTCGGAAGGCGTTCCAGCGCAAACGATGTGATGGCGATCAACGCGTTCTTCGCCGAGTCGCGTTGCCGGGCATCGACAGTGATGATCGGTACGTTCGGCGACACGGACATCGCCTCACGAAGCTCTTCGATGCTGTGGGTCGGGGAGTCGTCGAACTCGTTGACGGCGATCAGGAACGGCAGGCTGCGGGCCTCGAAGAAGTCGACGGCGGCGAAGCTGTCCTCGAGCCTGCGGGTGTCGACGAGCACCACGGCGCCGATCGCGCCGTGGACCAGGTCGTCCCACATGAACCAGAACCGCCGTTGCCCCGGGGTACCGAAGAGGTAGAGCACGAGGTCGTCGGCGATGGTGATCCGGCCGAAATCCATGGCAACCGTGGTGGTTTCCTTGCCGGGAATCGCTTCGAGGTCGTCGTGTCCCTGCGAGGCGTTCGTGACGAGGGCCTCGGTGCGCAACGGCACGATCTCCGACACGGCGCCGACGAACGTGGTCTTGCCGACGCCGAAGCCGCCGGCAATCACGATCTTCGTCGAAGACACCGTGGAGCCGGAGTCAGAGTGCGCGTAAGCCACTGAGGGTCCTTTCGATCAGTAGGCGCCGTTCTGCAACGGTCGAGCGGTCGGTCAGGGTGGCGTGAACTCGGAGGTGGCCGCTGTCCACCAGGTCGCTCACCAGCACCCGGGCCACTCCGATCGGCAGACCGGCGTGAGCCGAGATCTCGGCGATCGACGGCCTGCTGCTGCACAACCGGACGATGACGGCGGGGATATCGCCTGGTGCGCAGTCGAGTTCACCGGAGGGCAGCAGGGCCTCCACCGGAGCTTCGATCGGGATCTCGACCCGGGCGCGGGTCCGCCCGCCGGTCAGGGTGTACGGCCGGGCGCGGCTTGCGGTCTGTTTCTGCTCGGGTCTGTCCATGCTGAGCGTCATCGAGCACCATGGCCGGCGCGCGGGGTCGCCTCCACGGTCTTGCCGACCCGGTCGACGAGCAGGGCCATCTCGTAGCCGACCTGGCCGATGTCGCACGAGATCGACGCCAGGGTGGCGAGGTACGAGCCGTTGCCAACGCCCATCAGCAGCAGGAAGCCGTCGTCCATCTCGACGATCGACTGGCGCACGTTGCCGGCCTCGAACAGCCGGGCGGCACCGTTCGACAGGCTCGCCAAACCCGATGTCACGGCGGCCAATTGCTCGGCGCGGTCAGCCGGAAGGTGGGAGTTCGAGGCCATCAGCAGCCCGTCGGCCGACACCAGGATCGCATGTGACACGCCAGGTACATCACGGACGAAGTTGGACACGAACCAGTCGAGGGTGCCGGAGGTCCCCGACGGTGTTGCAGCAGACCCCGCGGACCGATCCTGTGGTTGCGTGCCGGTGTTCATCGATCTCCTTCGATTCGGCTGTGTGCTGCGTCGGTTTCGGCTCGGCCTCTGCGAACGCCGGCCAGTTGTCGGCTCAGGATGTCGCGGATCGCCGCGGGGTCGTTGCCCCCGTTGGCCTTGGCCTGGGGTTCTGATCTTGCCTCATCGGGCACCAGGCGCGCTCCACGTTCGCGGATCGGCAGTCCGGATGCCGTGTGCCGCTTGGTTTCCTGCTCGACAGCCTTTGCTGCAGCCGCCCAGCCCGCGTCGGCGGAGCTGGACCAGACCCGGTTGCGGGATTCGGGCGCGGTGGGATCCATCAGCCACTCCGAGGCCATCCGCTCGAAGATCGGTGCACTCTCCAAACTCTCCGGCTCAATGTGCGGTTGCTCGGACTCGGTGGCGGGTATGGGCGCAGCGTCGGCGGGCTCGGCAGCGGCCGGGGCCGATGTTCCAGAGGTGAAGTAGGACAGCGGGTTGCCGCGCTGCGGCCGGTCGGGTTCCGCAGGTGCGGCCGGAGACGCCGGCGCCGGCGCGGTCGATGCGGTCACCGGAGCGGGGGTGCCGTTGACGCCGCTGGCACCGGGCGAGCGTTTCGGCAGCCCGTTGACGGTGGCCCGGGCCGGGGCGTCGGACCCTCGCTCCGACGGCAGCGACGCCGCCTGCGAGCCGTTGGCCTCGGCGTGCGCGCCGGTGGCCGCACTCGTCAGCGCATTCCGTCCTTCGTCGGCGGGCTGCGGTCGCGACCCGGTAAACGAGCCGTTGCGCAGATCGTCGAGCGACTCACCCACCCCGATGGGCGAGACCAGCGTGCCGGGGATGTGCACACTTGCCGTCACACCGGGCCGATCGGTCAACGCCGAGGTGGTGCGCAGCCGCACTGTGACTTCGTGACGTCCCGCCAGCCGGCCGACCACGAAAAGCCCCATCCGCTTGGCGGTTTCGGAGGTCACCTCGCCACCGAGCGCGAGCCGGTCGTTCGCAGCGGTCAAGTCGTCCTTGGACATGCCGAGTCCGCGGTCGGCCACCTCGACCAGCAGGCCGGCGTCGATCGCGCGTCCCACCGTGACCAACACGGGCGCATCGGGCGGCGAGTAGCGCAGCGCGTTGTCGAGCAGTTCGGCGACCAGGTGGCCGATATCGCCGGCGGCAGAGCCGGCGATCGAGACGTCGGCCAGGTGTCCGACCTGAACCCGGCGGTACTCCTCGACCTCGGACATGGCGGCGCGCAGCATGTCGGGCAGCGCGACGGGCGCGGACACCCGATGGCGTTCCACGGTGTCGGCGAGGACGAGGAGGTTGTCCCCGTTGCGGCGCATGCGCGTCGCAAGGTGGTCCAGGCGGAAGAGGTGATCCAGCCGGACCGGGTCTTCCTCGTCGAGCTCGAGTGTCTCGATGAGGGCCAGCTGTTCTTCGACGAGTGAGCGGCTTCGGCGGGACAGGGTTTCGAACATGTCGCCGATCTGCAGGCGGACACCGTGCTCGCCGGCCAGCCGGACGGCTTGGGAGTGGATGTCGTCGATCGCGCGCGCGAGCTGTCCGACCTCTTCATTGGTGCGGAACGGCAGCGGTTCGATCTCCGGTATGCCGCCGCCCTTGCTGAGCCGTTCGATTTCTTCGGGTAGCTCGACCTGTGCGACCTGCAGCGCCCCCTGGCGCAGGCGGCCGATCGACCGGATGAGCGAGCGGCCGACGGCGAGCGCGAAGACGAGAGCGGCCAGCACCGCACCGAGGATGATCGCGGTGTCACGCAGGGCATCGGACCGCAGGGCGTTGGCCCGATGGTGCAACGTGCCGTCGAGGTCGGCGGACAGGTCCTGGGTCATGGCGCGGTAGCCCTCGACGCTGGCCCGCATCGCGTCGGTGAACGCGGGCGCGTGCACGTTGTCGTCGGACGGTCGGGTGTAGGTGGCGCGACGGACGTCGGATTCCTTGGACAGCGCCGTGGTCTCGTCGGTCGTCATCAGCCGGTTGAGCCGATCGATCGCGGCCGCTTCTGCGCCTGCCGCGTCTGCGACCTCGCTGCGCAGCTCATCGGAATCGGCGAAATCGGGCGCGGCGATCAGTATCCGTTGTGCCGTCAGTGCACGCTGCGCCGCGAGGGCGTCCACGAGCTGGTCCGCGAGCGGGCGCACGGTGCGGTCGTCCACGGTGGCGGTGGTCGCTGCGATCGCGGAGACGACGCCGGAGGCCACGTTCTGCGCCCGCTCGGCGATCACCTGCTGGGGCAGCGGCCCGGATTTGAGGTCGTCGCGCAACGTCTTGGCGGTGGAGGACGCGGTCGTCAGCTCGGTGGCGACGGTCGAGTCGAAGTCGGCGGACTTGATCAGGGTGTCGAGCGCCTTGGCACTCTCGTCGAATTGTGCGAGCGGTTCGTCGATCGGTGCACCCGAGGCGGCGGCATACGCCAGCCCGTCGATCCGGTCGACCAGTTCCACCGCAGGCACCACGATCACGGCATTGTCCGACGCGAGGTTGAGCCGCGATGCGGCCGACAGCTCGTTGTAGATACGTACTGCGCCGAAGGTCGCCGCGAGCATGATCGGCAGCACCAGCGTCGCTGCCACTTTCCACCGCAGCGGCCAGCTCTCGATCGATGCGCGAGACGCCCGAGTCACGGTCGGACGCGCATGTTCTCCGACGCTCGGATCATGTGCATCCACAGCCGTACCACCCTTCGCCGAGCTAATTGACGTTCTAGAAGGGCAGCTCGGCCACGGGACAGGTTAAATGATTGGTAACGATTGCGCATCGACGGGGCTAACCGCGGCGCGTTCGCTGGCGTGCTTCCTTAACTTGTGAATCGCCCTACATGCAAGTTTCTTGCGAATGTAAGAAACTGGCCCGATTCTTGTGGGCTCCCCCGACGGGTAGTCGGGTCGCGGCGGTGAATCCGGTAGCTGGAATCCACGACGGCGACGACGGAACACCCTGAGAAACTCAACAACGCGTCCCCGGGTGAGCGATGCGGCAGGTTGCGGCCGGCACTCGACGGCCCGCTGTATATACGGCAAACCAGGGGCCGGTTACCCGGCGGCCCGTCGCATGGCCGGGGTGAAGCTGTCGGGGAAGCCCGCACCGTCTCTCTGAGGGTCGTGGGTGACACCCCGGATCGGGACGGGGACCGCGACAGTCGATGGATTCTGCTGCGCGGGACGGTGATGCGTGATCATCCGTCTTCGGCGGGTTGTCACGGATCCGGCGTCGGGCAGGCCGGCGTTCTCGAAGGTTGGCGGGTAGCGGTCCCGCGACTGGCTGGGATGCACGGGGTCATTGCGTCACCGTGACGCACTTCGACTTGCCGGAGCAGTCACAGCAAACAATGTCAAATTCAGGAATGTGAATTACGTCTCTGTTCAAGCTCTTTGGATGTGTAAAAGACGTTTAAGAGGGATCCTTAAGGAGTCCACGGCCAACTCGATGCACCGTCTCAGCTTGGCCGAGCACGCTTGGCACTGAGTAGAAGTGTCGTGAAGCTCCGCTGGAGGTCATTGAACATGGCGACAAAAGCTGCCGGCTCGACGGTTATCGAGCTGGCGACGCACCCACTGTGGTGTTCGTCGCAGCGGTACGCCCGTGAACTCGCCGCGGCCAAGCGCAGGCATCCGTCGTCCTATCGGCTTGACGATGAGGACGACGCGCCCGACGTGGAATCTCAGCGTCCGTCGCAGTCCGGCCTGCGGACCAACGCCCTGGTGACCCCTCTGGCGTGCGCTCGGGTCCTCACCTTGCCCGCCGTCCGCGACGAGGCCATCGCGGACTGACGTCCGAAAGATCTCCGCGGTCTCAGCTGCGCGCAGCGCCCCGCCGTCCACCGCAATGGTGCAGTCGGCGAGGTAGGTCGCGGGCCCTTCGCCGCGGGCCCGACGCCGTAGCCGAAACGTGACGAACGCTTGACCGAATTGTCTACGTGTGACTACACATTCGGGCTGTCCGCGAGCCATACCATGACATCGTTCAAGATCATGGGGGCATCGCAGAGAGATCGGGTTGATGCGCGCGGTAGTTCAGGGTGTTCTCGTTCTGGTCGTGGTCGTCATGACCTATTTCTCTGGCGGTACGAACAGCGTCGACACGGCGGCGGTGAGCCTTCCGCTGACGTCGACCATCGAATCGATCGCGCCGGCCGCCGGCTCCGTCGTCGGGGTGGGGCATCCGGTGGTGGTCACGTTCAAGAATGCGGTCACCAACCGCCCTGTCGTCGAACGTGCCCTCGGGCTCAAGTCGACACCGGCTCGTGCGGGCACCTACGAGTGGCTCGACGCCAATGTCGTGTCGTGGAAGCCGGCCGAGTTCTGGCCGGCGCACAGCACCGTGATGCTGTCGGTCGGGGGCCTGCGGACCGAGTTCCAAACCGGCCCAGCCGTTATCGGTGTTGCAGACATCTCCGAGCACACCTTCACGGTGACCATCGACGGGATCGGTGAAGAGCCGCCGATCGATCTGCCCGCGCCGCACCACTTGCCGCACGCCGGCGAGGCGGGTGTGCTGCTGGCCTCCCTGGGACGTCCGGAATATCCGACCCCGGTCGGCACCTACACCGTTCTGGGGAAAGACCGCACGGTGAAGATGGACTCCAGCAGTGTCGGTATCCCCGTCGACGCGCCGGACGGGTACCTCCTTGACGTGGACTACGCGGTCCGCTTCACCCAGCGTGGTCTGTTCGTGCATTCGGCGCCGTGGGCCGTGCCGTCGATGGGGCTGGACAACACGAGCCACGGCTGTATCAGCCTGATCCCGGCGGCCGCCGAGTGGTACTTCAACACGGTCCACGTCGGCGATCCGGTGATCGTCCAGGAGTAGCGAATCCCGCTGCGAGGCAAGTCAACGCAGCGCGAGGCAGGGCAGAACCCAGCTGCAGACTCCCGAAGACACACGAAGACACACGAAGGCAGACACGCAGAAGAAGACACAGAAAAGGCGCCTGGCTCACGAGCCAGGCGCCTTTTCTGGCGCTGGGGGACGGGTTAGTCGGCGGGGCCGGGCAGCGTGGGGGTCCCGGCGACCGGGCCGCCTCCGGGCGACACGGTCGGCACACCCTTTCCGGTCCCTGCGGCGACCGTCACCGGAGCCGCGGCGATCGGTGCGGCGGCGGGGACGACGGGAGCGGCGGGTACCACCGGCACCGGCGGGGGTGCCAGCGGCACGGGCGGAACGATCGGTGGCGGCGGTGCCAGGGGGACCGGCGGAACCACCGGTGGCGGCGCCAGAGGTACCGGAGGCACGGCTGCAGGTGCGGCTGCGGGAACAACCCCCGCGGCTTCCACCGCCGGCGCGGCGCACGGTGCACCGGGCGCGGCGGCCCCGTCGACGCATTTATATCCGCCGGTCTTGAGTGGTAGCGCTGCCGCATGCGGGCTCAGCGCCATCGCGGCCGCCACTGCTGTCAGGCAAAACCCAGCGCCGATAGCAGTTTTGACGGTGATGTTGGCAAAGGTGGTCATCACGAGCGACTCCCTTTTTCGTGCGGATAAATTACATCGGTGAAAATTGTGTCGAGCGCAACCGTAGAGCTGCCCGAAATCGGTGTCCACACAAGTTCTCAGATGGTTGCGGGGTTGACATGTGAGTGAGCCGTACTCGTGACCGCATCGTTTCCAACCGCCCGCGTCCGGCGTGGTAAGGAAGGGTATCGGCAGCGCGAACTCCCCGTCAGACGTGGTTTTCGCAAACATCACTGGCCGAGCTGCATCAGAATCCCTTTGGCCGCAAGCTGTTCGAAGCTGTAGCTGAATTCGCCACGGCGTCCGACCGAAAGGACATAGCGGTCCTCACCTTCGGTCAGCGGTACGGTGAACGTGAAAGTGCAGTTGGCGGTACCGCTCTTGCCGGGCCCCAGGGTGGTGGTGGCCAGGACGTCGCCCTTGCCGTTCTTGACGGTGACGGGTGTGCCGGCATTGACGTCGGCATATCCGTTCGCCCCCTGGCATTTTGCGCCGTCCGAGACGATGCCCTCGGCCCCGGAATTATCGGTGAGTACGAAAGTGCCCGTGACATTGGCCTTTTCGAGTATGTGAAAACCCTGCGAGAAAAGCGGACAGAAGGTGTCGACCGCGATCTTGTCGGCGAGCAGGCCCTGCTGGGGTTCGCCGTCTTCCAGGTGACGGCAGACCTGCCGACCGTGGGCAATGGCGTTGGCGTCGGAGTTGAACTGACCGCTGAGTCCGGCGTCCTTCAGTGCGTTGAGGTATCCGGCTTCCGGCGAGGGTGGTGGTCTGCGCCCGGCCACCAGCAGCACCCAGACCACGGCAGCGGCCATCACGATGATCGCCGCCGCGGCCGTCGTTCCCAACCAGGTTGCCCTGATACCCGACGTCTTCAGTTCGAGGTAGTCCGGCAGCATCCGCCCGCCATCCGGATCGCTCGATGCGCTTCGGCCGTCACGCACCCGATTCGTCGGATGCCCGGTGACGAAGTAGCGGCCTTCGTGACGCGCGGTGGGGTCCGGACGCCACCCGGTCGGCGCGGACGAGTGGATCTGCCCGCACCGGCTGCAGGTGTCGGCGGCATCGAGCGGAGATCCGCAATACGGGCAGGTCATCACTACCCGTTATATGCCGGTCAGACCGTTCGCACAGCGGGCCTGCGCATATTCGGGTTGGAAACACTCGGCCCGGCGCACTGCTGAGCAGTCGCACCAACCCCGCCGTGACCGGGCCGCGTACCGGCCACTACCGTGCTAGCCATGACACGGGTGACGGTGATCACAGGCGGCGCAGGTGGAATGGGGTTCGCCACGGCCAAGGTCGTCGGCCGCGACCAGACAGTGGTGTTGTGCGATGTCCGGCAGGACCGCCTCGACGCCGCCGCCACCGCACTGGGGGACCTGGGGATCGCCGCCAGGATCGTCAATTCCGACGTCACGGACCGGGCCGCCGTCGACCGGTTGTTGGAGACCGCTGCCGGGCTCGGCACCGTCAGCGCCGTCATCCACGCGGCCGGGGTCAGCCCAAGCATGGGTGACGCCGAGTACGTGATGAAGACCAACGCGCTGGGCACGCTGCATGTGAACGAAGCCTTTTTCGCGTCCGCGCCCGAGGGCGCGGCGATCGTCAACGTGGCGTCGATGGCGGCACATCTGCTACCCGAGGAAGTCATTCCCGCGCAGCACTTCCCCCTGGCGCTGCAGGACCAGGACCAGTTCCTCACCGAAATGCTGGCGGCGTGCGGCATGGCTCCGGAAGACATGCGCTCCGGGTTCTCCTATGCCATCAGCAAGGCCTTCGTGAAGTGGTACAGCTCGTCACAGGCCGAGCGGTTCAACGGTCGTGGCATCCGGATCGTCTCCGTCTCCCCGGGTTCCATCGATACCGAGATGGGCCGGTTGGAGGAGCAGGCGGGCGCGGGCGCGATGGTGGCCGACGCGGCGGTACCGCGCTGGGGCAAGCCCGAGGAGATGGCTGATCTGCTGGCCTACTGCGCCAGTGAGCGGGCGGGCTATCTCACCGGCACGGACATCCTCAACGACGGTGGTGTCGTCGCCTCGATGCGGGAACGCGCCCGGTTGGCCGCTGCTGGCAGCTAGTCAGCCGAACTCCAGCAGCGTGTAGGCCCCGCGAATCTGGCGCGTGGGCTTGAACTGCCAGAACGCCGGAAACGCGGTGTGGAAGAACCATCCGCGTCCGCGCGGCATCGGCAGATCGTGCACGGCTTTGATACCGGGCACGGTGTGCGCCAGGTCGGCCAACTGGGCCGGCGTCAGGCTGAACGGCATTGGTGGCACCCGATAGTGCCTCGAGGACCGCATGCCTTTGGGCGCGAACCTCTTCACCAGCACGGGTGGCAGGTCGAAGATCATCTGACCGCCGGGAAAACGGCTGGCGCACTCGGTGATCAGGCCGAGCGCTTCGTCAGGTTGCAGGTACATCAGCAACCCCTCCGCCGTGATGAAAACCCCGTCGGTGGGATCCACCGCGTCCATCCAGCTGTAGTCCAGCGCCGACTGCGCCCGTACGGCGATGCGGTCGGACGCGGGCAGAAGACGCTCGCGCAATTCGATGATGGGCGGGAAATCCACGGTGAGCCAACGAAACCGCGCACCCGGTAGCGTCGCATCCAGTCGCCAGAAACTCGTCTGCAGACCTTCGGCCAGCGCCACCACCGTGGCCGCCGGGTGCTCGCTCAGATAACCGCGGGCGGCCTTGTCGAAGGCCAGCGAGCGCAGCGCCATCTCCTGACCCGTCCGGCGGCCGAATCT
The DNA here is from genome assembly GCF_058270075.1 of Mycobacterium shunyiense. Taxonomy (NCBI): domain Bacteria; kingdom Bacillati; phylum Actinomycetota; class Actinomycetes; order Mycobacteriales; family Mycobacteriaceae; genus Mycobacterium; species Mycobacterium shunyiense. The sequence continues at coordinate 510,094 of NZ_JBZDPU010000014.1, forward strand.
TGCGAAGTCGTAGGCGATGGAATCGGCCAATTGGACGGCCATGGCATCATCGATGATGGGGTGGGGATGGCGGGCCTGGGTGGCCCGGCCGTTCAGGGTCAGCAGTGCGGTTTCCGAAACGCCGGTCAGGGCGCTGGCCGCGGCCCTTTTGGGGACCTTCTCGCCGTCTGCGTGTTCCACCTGGACAACGCTACCGGCGGATGCGGAGTCGACAACTCACCGTGGAGTTGGGATCCCTTGTGGTGGGTACTCGTCGAGCGTCACGGTTTCGTACAGGAAGATTGCCATTGATTCGTAAAGCCATGCAGGCCAACAGGAAAGACGACGGCGCCAGTTTGGGCCGTCGTGCTGCGTTCAAGCTGTCGCTGCTGATCACCGCAGGTTTGTCGGTAGCCAGGGCGCCGCGGGCCGATGCGCAGATCGACGGCCACGGAGCCCGCTGGTCGCCGGAGCGGGCGCACCGCTGGTACGCCGAACAGGGGTGGCTGGTCGGCGCCAACTTCATCCCGTCGAACGCGGGCAACCAGCTGGAGATGTTCCAGCCGGACACCTACGACCCACAGCAGATCGACAACGAGTTGCGGATCGCCCGGCTGGCCGGGTTCAACACGGTGCGGGTCTTCCTGCACGACCAGCTGTGGGCGCAGGGGCATCTGGGCTTTCAGAACCGCCTGGCCCAGTTCGTTGCTCTCGCGTCCAGTCACGGCATCAAACCGCTGTTCGTACTGTTCGACTCCTGCTGGGATCCGTTTCCCCGGTTGGGGCATCAGCGTCGCCCCCGGCCCGGGATCCACAACTCGGTGTGGGTGCAGGGCCCGGGTGCACAGCACCTGGACGATCACCGCTACCGGCGACTGCTGCGCGAGTACGTCGTCGGTGTGATCAGCCAGTTCCGTCGCGACGAGCGGGTGCTGGGGTGGGACCTGTGGAACGAGCCGGACAATCCCGCGGCCAACTACCGCGAGGTGGAACGCCAGGACAAGGTCGCCCTGGTCGAGGAGTTGCTGCCACAGGTCTTCGGGTGGGCTCGCTCGGTCAATCCCGTCCAACCGTTGACCAGCGGCGTGTGGGACGGTCCGTGGGCTGATCCGTTGGCGCGCAGCCGGATGGCGACGCTGCAGCTCGACCTCTCCGACGTGGTGACCTTCCACAGCTATGACCATCCGGAAGGGTTCGAGGCCCGCATCGGTGAGCTGGCCCCGATGGGGCGTCCGATCCTGTGCACCGAGTACCTGGCCCGTGGGGAGGGCAGCACCATCGAGGGTGTACTGCCGATCGCCAAACGACACAACGTCGGTGCGTACAACTGGGGCCTGGTCGCGGGTAAGACGCAGACCTATCTGCCGTGGGACTCCTGGGACAGGCCGTACAAGGCTCCGCCGCCGGTGTGGTTCCATGACTTGTTCCATGCTGATGGCCGGCCCTACCGCGACGGTGAGATCCGTACGATCCGGAAGCTGACCGGACGGCCGTATCCCTGATGAGGTCAGTGTCCACCCATCCGGCTGACGTCGGCGATGGCGGCGACGAACTGTTCGGGCGCTTCCTGGGGAACGTTGTGTCCGATGCCGTCGAGGATTCGGTGTTCGTAGGGCCCGGTGTAGAGCGAGCGGTAGCCGGCACCGTCCTTGGCCGCACCGTCGAAGTCGGACCCGATCGTGATGGTCGGCACGGTGACCGGGGGCTTGCCGGCCAACCGGGCTTCGTCGGCGTCGTAGCGCGCTTCGCCGGGAGCCAGGCTGAGCCGCCACCGGTAGTTGTGCACCACGATCGCGACGTGATCGGGATTGTCGAACGCGGCGGCGGACAGATCGTAGGTGGCGTCGTCGAAGTGCCACAGTGGTGAGGCCTTGGTCCAGATCAGCCGGTTGAATTCCTTGGTGTTCTCGCGGTAGCCGAGTTCGCCGCGCGGGGTCGCGAAGTAGTACTGGTACCACCATCCCAACTCGGCCTCGGGTGCCAGCGGCTTGAGGTTGGCGGCCAGGTTGACCGTGATGTAACCGCTGACGGCGACCAGTCCCGCACAGCGCTGCGGCCACAGTGCGGCAACGTTGTTGGCGGTCCGCCCGCCCCAGTCGTATCCGCCGAGCACGGCCTTGGGGATGTTCAGCGCGTCCATCAGCGCGACGACGTCCTGCGCCAGGGCCGCCTGCTGGCCGTTGCGGACGGTGTCGGCCGAGCGGAACCGGGTCGAGCCGAAGCCGCGGAGGTGGGGCACGATCACGCGGAAGCCCTGCTCGGCGAGCAGCGCGGAGGCGTCGGCGTAGCTGTGGATGTCGTAGGGCCAGCCGTGCAGCAGGATTACCGGGAGGCCATCGGTCGGACCGGCCTCGGTGTAGCCCACGTTGAGATCACCGGCGTCGATCTGCTTGACCGGGTTCATGGGGTGTGACGGTTTCGATGGCGCGCCGGCTGAGGCAGCCGGGGCAGGAGTGGACGGCGTGCCACAGGCCGCCAAGGTGGCCGCGCCGGCAGCGGCTGCCGTGAGGAAGCCGAAATTCCTTCTGCTCAAACCGTTCACCGTTGCTGCTCCTTCTCGCGGGCTCGTCGGTATCCATCTCACCCCCGAGTGTCCATCAAGTCCAACGATTGAATCTGATGAGCCCTATCGACTAGATAGATAGGCTGACACGGTGGAGTTACGCCAGATCGAACACTTCATTGCGGTGGCCGGTGAGATGAGCTTCACCCGAGCCGCCGAACGCGCGCACGTCGTGCAGTCGGCGTTGTCGACGTCGATCGCGAAATTGGAGCGTGAACTCGGGGTGGCGTTGTTCGACCGGTCACGGCAGCGGATCAGCCTGACCGCCGCGGGGGAGGCCTTCTCGGCACATGCCCACGAGATTCTGCACGCAGCCAGGGCGGCGGCTGAATCCGCCGCCCAGTTTCGTGGATCACTGATGGGCACAGTCGAATTCGGTTCGCTGATCTCCTATGGGCCGGTCGATGTCGCCCGCGCCCTCGGCGATTTTCATTGGGACCACCCGCATGTCCGGCTGCGGTTGCGGCTGAGTCAGTCCGGCGCGTCGGCCTATCTTGCCGCACTGCTGGAGGGCTCGCTGGACCTGGCACTGGTGTCGCTGCCCAATCGGTTCCCGGCGCAGCTCGACATGAAGATGCTGTTCGAGGAGCCGATGGTGTTCGTCTGCCGTGACGACCACGAGCTGGCGCGCCGTCGTCGCCTCGATCTCGGTGATCTGGCCGGTGAGGATCTCGTCGGTTTCCCGCCCGAATTCGGATTGCGGCGCCTGATGGACGAGGCGTTCCACCGCGCAGGCGTGCAACCTCAGACGCAGTACGAGGTGCCCGCCGGATTCGCCGCGATCGCCGAACTCGTCGGCAACGGTCTTGGGACGTCCTTCATGCCCGTGTCCGAGGCGCGGCGCTTTGGTGATCTGCGAGCTGTGGCTTTGCGGGACCCGGCGGTGTGGCAGGTCTATCTCGCCGCACCGCCGGCCGAGCGCATGACACCCGCGGCAGCACTTCTGGCCGAAACCCTGCTCGCCGCCGCGGGTTCGCTGGGCTAGCGGTTGAGAGGGCTGTAGAAGACCAGGCCGTTGCCTTTGTTGTCGTAGACCACGGCCCGACGCTCGTGCGCATCGTCGTACGGGTGCTTGATGATTCCGCCGCCGCTGGCTTCGATGGCCTTGGCCGCGCCGTCGACGTCGGCGGTCTTGATCCCCACGACAACCTGGCCGGGGATCGGGTGGTCCACCGACGTGGCCAGCGCGAGGGTGAGCGATCCACCGTCGAGCGCGGCGAAGTGTGCGCCGTCGCGGAACTTCAGTGGCATTCCCAGCGTCTCGCTGTAGAAGCGGATCGACTCATCCAGGTCGTCCGTCGACAGGATGATCATCCGTACGTCGTGGTCGCTCATCAGTGCCCTCCTATGGCTGAACGCTTCCAGGTTATGGGTTGCACCGGTGCGTACCCAGGGTCCTAGGGCACCTTTGTTTTGATCTCCTCGATCACCCATTGGGCGTATTCGAGATATTCGTCGACACCGCTCACCGCCGGCAGCGGAACCGCGCTCACCGTGACTCCCTGTTCCCCCAGCCAGCACAACCGGTCGACCATCTCCTGCGCACTCATCCCGGACCGGGCATCGGGGTCCTCACGCACGGTATGCGCCTCCCCGACCCGTCTGGTCGCCATGCCGTGAACGACGTCGAAGTCGCGTCCGTCGTATTCGGGCTGCGACTTGATGAACTCGATCCGCTCGGCCAATTGTTCGGGAGGGGTGAGAAACGACCACCATCCGGTGGCGTACTTCGCTGCGCGCCGCAGCGCTCCGTCGGCGTCTCCGCCGATCCACACCGGAAGGTATGGTTTCTGAATCGGTTTGGGTTCGACGGCGATGTCCTCGAAGGCCACGTACCGTCCGTCGAATCGCGGGTTCTCACTGGTCCACAGCTCGATGATGGCCGCCAGGTATTCGTCGGCAATCCGCCCCCGTTCGTGAAATGGCACACCGAGCAATTCGAATTCGCGCTGCAGCCAACCGACTCCGAACGTGACCATCATTCGCCCACTGCTCATCCAGTCCGCGGTTGCCAGTGACTTGGCGAGGACGAGCGGATGCTGGAGCGGCAGCACCGTGATGCAGGAGTTGAGCCGTATCCGTGAGGTGGCACCTGCCAGGTAGGCCTGCGCGACTGTGGACTGCAGATAGTGCGGCCCCGACAACTCGACGTGCTCACGCGGGATGGCGAAATGCTCGGGTACGGCGATCATGTCGTATCCCAACTCGTCAGCCCGTTTGGCCATCCGGGTCTGGTCGGCACCGGTGACTTCAGCTTCCCACGGCTGCATCGTCGCCTTCAGCCGCAGCATGTGAGGCAGGTTGAAGATGAATTTCACGAGGGCTCCGTTCCGTCGTGCACGGACTCTACATATATAGAGACTTCGTGGAGTAGGTTGTCCCAAACCAAACCACAAGGAGAGCTCACCGACGATGACGCTGCAATTCGATCTGTCGGGCCGACGCGTGCTGATCACCGGTGCCGGACAGGGAGTCGGCCGGGGCCTGGCCGATGCCTTCGCGGCCGCCGGCGCCACCGTGCTGGTCAACGACCTCCGGGGCGACCGGGCCGAGGCGGTGGTCGCAGAACTGCGGGAAGCGGGCGGTGACGCGCTGGCGGTACCGTTCGACGTCACCGACTATCGAGCGGTCACCGACGCGATCGAAGAGGCCGGGCCGGTCGACGTACTGGTGAACAACGCGGGTAATGCCGGGGCCGAGGGATTCGCCGCCCGGATGCCGTTCGCGGAAACCTCACCCGCGGACTGGGACCCGTTCCTCCAGGTGAATCTGTACGGCGTGCTGAATTGCACTCGCGCTGTGCTGCCGGCGATGGTGGAGCGGCAGTGGGGCCGGGTCGTGACGATCGTCTCGGATGCGGGCCGGACGGGGGACGCCAGCGGAGCGGTCTATGCGGCCGCCAAGGCCGGTGCCGCGGGCTTGACGCGGTCGATCGCGCTGGAGAACGGCCGCTACGGCGTCACCGCCAACAACATCGCGCTGGGCACCATGCGAACCCCGCTCACCGAACCGCTGTGGGCCGAGATGGCCGATTCCCCACAGGCCAAGGCGATCCTGTCTCGCTACCCGATCCGCAGGCCCGGGCTACCCGAGGATGTGGCCTATCTGGCGGTGCTGCTGGCCGGCGACCACGGCTCCTGGATCACCGGCCAGACGCTACCGGTCAACGGCGGCTACTCCTTCGCGATGTGAGGCCGCCGGCACGGCGGCGACGATCGCGGCGATGATGTCGTGGAGTTCCTCGTCGGAGTTGATCGTGCGGTCGCCGCGGGCCAGTGCCAGCATCAGGCCGCTGATGAAAGTCAGGAGCACATAAGCTTTTTCGTCGATCAGACCCGGGTCGGTGTCGGCCGGGCAGAGTGCCACCACAACGTTGCGGTGCAGTTCGAAGAATCGCTGCTGGTTGTGGCTGAACGCCTCTGCCAGTCCGGCGTCGCGGCTCGAGGGCATGACCAGCTCGTAGCGGGCCTTGCTCCGGACCAGACGCGCGCCGGTGCTCGACCGGATGACCAGCCGCGCCAGACCGCGCACATCACCGTGCGCCCCGGAACCCGTGGCCGCGGTCAGATCGGCCAGGTCCAGATCGGCGATGCGGTTGGCCGCCGCCCGCATCAAGGCCGCGCTGGTGCGGAAGTAGAACGACGTGGTGCCGTCCGGTACCCCGGCTTTGCGGTCGACCTTCAGATGGGTGACGCCTTTGACACCCTCGCGAGCCAGCAGAGTGATTGCCGCGTCGCATAATTCGCGTCGGCGCTGATCGGGATTCTGTTTTCCTCCCACGCCGCACCTATCGACGGGCCGGTGCGGCGACGTGCTCGGGACGCACCCCGGTACCGACCAGGTACGCCGGAATCGCGGTCAGCTGGGGGAACCGTTGCACGATCTTCAGCAGAGCTCCGGGCGGGGTGATGTCGGCCCCGGCCATGACGGGCGCAATCACCCGGCGATGCAGGATCCGTTGGAAGCCCTGGGTGATGACGGTGGGCAGCGTGCGCCGGCGCTGCACAGCGGCCAGGTCGGATCCGGTGACCCGATGCTCCCGTAGCGGCTGGTACAGCAGGCGGGCGGCCGCGGCGGCGTCCTGGATGGCGACATTGATGCCGACGCCGCCGACCGGCGACATGGCGTGGGCGGCGTCGCCGATGCACAGCAGCCCCTCGCGGTGCCACCGCGGCAGACGGTTGAGTTGGACGTCGAGATGCTTGACGTCGTCCCAGGAGATGAGTGCGCCGGGATCGGCTTCGGGAATGAGCTCGGCGAGTTCGGCGTGGAAGGCGTCCAGTCCGCGGGCCCGGAGTCCGGCGTCGCTGCCCTTCGGGATCAGGTAGGCGACCTGGAAGTAGCCGGTGCGGGGAATCATGATCAACGCCCGTCCGGGCGCGGTCCGCGGGATCAGTGAGTACTGGCCATCTTCGGTGCGTGGCAGGCGGAACCACCACACGTCGAAGGGCACCGGGTAGTCCCGCGTGTTGAGTCCGGCCTCCCGCCTGACCAGCGACGTGCGCCCGTCGCAGGCCACGGTGAGCTCGGCGCGCAGTTCCCCGTCCCCGTCCGGACTGGTGTAGCGGACCCCGGTGACGCGCTCGCCTTCGCGCAGTAGTCCGGTCACCTCGGTCTGCATGCGCAGGGTGAAGTTGGGTTCTGCTCTGCCCGCATCGGCCAGCAGGTCGAGGAAGTCCCACTGCGGCACCATCGCCACGTATGGGTGGGGCTGGCGTAGCCGACGGAAGTCGACCAGCGTCACCGGCTCGCCGTCGACCGTGAACTCGCCCTTTTCGACCTTGCTGTAGCCGATCTTGTCGAACTCTCCGAAGAGGCCCAGCTCGTCGAGCATGCGCATGGTGCTCGGGTGCACGGTGTCGCCGCGGAAGTCGCGCAGGAAGTCGGCGTGCTTCTCCATGACGGTGACCGGTACCCCGCACCGGGCCAGGATCAGCCCGAGCATCATTCCGGCGGGGCCACCGCCGACGATCGCACAGGTGGTGTCAGGCACGGGCGAGTCCGTTCAGCGCGTCGGGCAGGGGTTCGGTGTGCAGCACGCCGAGGCGCTGCGTCGCCCGGGTGAGGGCGACATACAACTCGGCGGCGCCGCGGTCGCCGTCGGCCAGGATGTGTGCGGGCTCCACCACGAGCACGGCGTCGAACTCGAGGCCCTTGGTTTCCGACGGGGCCACCGCACCGGGCACGCCGGGTGGGCCGATCACCACACATGTGCCTTCTCGGGTGGCTTCCTCCCGCACGAACTCCTCGACAGCTGACGGGATTTCAGCGGCGGTCAGCTGCTTGGCCCACGGCTGCACACCGCAGGACCGGACGGACTCCGGCGGTTTCACGCCGGGCGCGAACTCGGCGAGAAGCGCCCCGGCCACCGCCATGATCTCGGCCGGGGTCCGGTAGTTGACCGACAGGGTCCGGTAGATCCACCGGCCGGGCACGTAGGGTTCGAGCATCGCGTCCCAGGACCGGGCGCCGGCGGCCGAGCGGCGCTGAGCCAGGTCGCCGACCACCGTGAAGGACCGGCGTGGACACCGACGCATCAACACCCGCCAGTCCATCTCGGACAGTTCCTGGGCTTCGTCGACCACAACATGACCGTAGGTCCAATCCCGGTCGGCCGCAGCGCGTTCGGCGAGTTCCCGGGTGTCGCGCTCGAGGAACCGGTCGGCCAGGTCCTCGGCGTCGATGAGGTCGCTGGCCAGCAGGTGGTCCTCGTCGTCCATCAGGTCCTCGCGGGCGATCATCAGATCGAGCACGCCTGCGGCGTAGGCGGCTTCCTCGCGCCGTTCGCGTTCGGCGGCTTCCTCGCCCGCCTTGTCCCGGCCCAGGAGGTCGACCAGCTCGTCGAGCAACGGCAAGTCCGACACGGTCCAGGCGCTGCCGTCGGTACGCAACAGGCGAGGGTCGGCGCCGGCCGCGGCCAACCTCTCGGCCGACGAATACAGCGGGGCCAGCAGGGTCTCCGGGGTCAGGATCGGCCAGAGTCGATCTAGTGCCGCGGCGAACGCCGCGTTCTCGTCGAGCTCGCTGACCACGCTGGCCCGCAGCTCCTCCCACGCCGCCTTGTCCTGACGGCTCAACCAGCCCTTGCCGATACGCGCGACGGCACGTTCGGTGAGGACGTAGGTGACGATGTCGCGGAACGTCGTACGCGCCTCGTTGTGCGGTAGTCCGGTTTCACGGGCCTCCTCGATGGCCCACTGCGCGGTTTCGGCGTCGATGCGGACGGTGACATCGGGCAGTTCGATGTAGATCGGCTCGTCGGGGACCTCCTGGCGGTCGGCGACCGCGGCGGCCAGCACGTCGAGGATCTTCAACGAGCCCTTGATCGCGGCCACCTCGGGTGCGTCCTCGGCGGTGACGTGCAGGCCGGGAGCCAGGTCGCCGGGCGTCATGAACACCGCGTCGGACTCGCCCAGTGAGGGCAGCACCCGGCCGATGTGGTTCAGGAACGCCTCGTTGGGTCCGACCACGAGCACGCCGTGACGTTCGATCCGCTCCCGGTGGGTGTAGAGCAGGTAGGCCACCCGGTGCAGCGCCACCACGGTCTTCCCGGTGCCAGGGCCGCCCTCGACCACCAGCACGCCGGTGTGTTCGTTGCGGATGACCTCGTCCTGCTCGGACTGGATCGTGGCGACGATGTCGCGCATGCCCTCGCCGCGCGGAGCGTTCACCGCGGCCAGCAGTGCGGCGTCCTCGTCACCTTCGTCGCCCGCGGTGGGCCGGCCCAGCACCTCGTCGGTGAAATCGAGCACCCGCCGACCCAGGGTGCGGAACTGGCGCCGCCGGCGCATGTTCTCCGGGTTGGCCCCGGTTGCGGTGTAGAACGGTCGCGCCAGCGGTGCCCGCCAGTCCAGCAGCAACGGCTCGTAGTCGTCCTCGCGATCGAAGATGCCGAGGCGCCCGACGTAGAGATGTTCCCCGGCAACGGTTTCCAGCCGCCCGAAGCACAGGCCGTTGTCGGCCACGTCGAGCCGGTTGGCTTCCTTGGCCAATGCGCGCACCTCGGCGTCGCGTTCCACCGCGGAGCCGCCGTGCTCGCGCAGCGCGGTGCGGTAGCGGTCACGCACCCGGATGCGTTCGGCGTCCAGGCGGGTATAGAGCCCGTCGACATAGGTCTGTTCGGACTGCACTTCGACATCGTGATCGTCAGCTGGCACGTGCTCCCTGTTCCTCCGTGGCTTGCTCCGGCCAGCGATTGTGCGCCATCACCGGGGCCTTGCCGCAAGGCCCCGGGGTCGCGATAAAATTCAGGTCAGCAAGCGCTCACCCCATCCGGCCGACATCCACGATACGCAGCACCGCGGCACCCTCTTCGTCGCTCGCGGCCAGGTCGACTTCCACGTCGAAGCCCCAATCGTGATCTCCGGCAGGATCTTCGAGGATCTGTCGAATCCGCCACACCTGCGGCTGCCGGTCGAAGATCAGCAACGCCGGGCCCCGAGCATCTGCTCCGGTGCCCACCTCGGCGTGCTCGTCGAAGTACTCTTCCCCGATTTCGGCCCAGCGTTCGGCCGTCCACCCGGATGAGGCGTCCAGCGCACCGAGCTCGTCCCAGCGGGCCCGCGCGAACAACTCCACCCGACGGAACAGTGCGTTGCGCACCATCGCGGTGAATGCCCGCTCGTTGCCGGTCAGCGGCCGTGGTCGGGCCGGAACCGCCACCGGTGCGTCGTGAGGTTGGTCCGGACTCGTCAGCTGCTCCCACTCGTCGAGCAGGCTGGAATCCACCTGGCGCACCAATTCGCCGAGCCATTCGACGATGTCGGCGAGTTGCTCGGTCCGCGCCGAGGCGGGCACACCGGAGCGCAGCGCCTTGAACGCATCCGACAGGTAGCGCAGCACCGCGCCTTCGGAGCGGGTCAGCCCATAGACGCTGATGTACTCACGGAAGGTCAGGGCCCGTTCCCACATCTCACGCACCACCGACTTGGGCGACAGGTGCCCGTCGGCCGCCCACGGATTGGTCTGGCGGTACACCTCGTAGGTGTGTTGCAGCAGTTCGGCCAGCGGCTTGGGATAGGTGACCTCGTCGAGCAGTTCGATGCGTTCGTCGTACTCGATGCCCTCGGCCTTCATCTCGGCCACCGCTTCGCCCCTGGCCTTGTTCAGCTGCGCGGCCAGAATCTGGCGGGGATCTTCCAGGGTCGCCTCGATCACCGAAATGACATTCAAGGCATAGCTTGCTGGATCTTCCGCGTCGGGATCGAGCACGTCCACCGCGGCCAGAGCGAAGGTCGACAGCGGTTGGTTGAGCGCGAAATCGGGCGGCAGGTCGACGGTCAGCCGGTAGCGACGACCATCGGCCTCGGGTTCGTCGAGACGTTCCACGACGCCGGCCTGCAGCAGGGACCGGGCGATGCCCACGGCCTCCCGGATGTGTTTCAGCTGACGCTTGCGCGGTTCATGGTTGTCGGTGAGCAGGCGCCGCATCGCCGCGAACGGATCGCCGGGACGGTCGACCACGTCGAGGATCATCGCCGTGGAGACCCGCATGTTGCTGGTCAACGCCTCGGGCGCGGCGTCGATCAGTCGGGTCATAGTGTTCTCACCCCACGGCACCATGCCCTCTGGCGCCTTGCGCCGCACCAGCTTTCGGCGCTTCTTCGGATCGTCGGCCACCTTGGCGAACTGCTTGATGTTCTCGACCTCGTGGTCGGGTGCCTGCACCACGACGGTGCCCGCCGTGTCGTATCCGGCGCGGCCGGCGCGCCCGGCGATTTGGTGGAACTCGCGGGCGTTGAGCAGCCGCATCCGGGTGCCGTCGTATTTGGACAACGCGGAGAACACGACGGTGCGGATCGGCACGTTGATCCCGACGCCGAGGGTGTCGGTACCGCAGATCACCTTGAGCAAGCCGGCCTGGGCCAACTGTTCCACCAGCCGGCGGTATTTGGGCAGCATGCCGGCGTGGTGGACGCCGATGCCGTGGCGCACCAGCCGCGACAGCGTGGTCCCGAATGTCGTGGAAAACCGGAAACCGCCGATCATCTCGGCGATCGCGGCCTTCTCCTCCTTGGTGCTGACGTTGACGCTCATCAGGGCCTGCGCCCGCTCCAGCGCGGAGGCCTGGGTGAAGTGCACGACGTAGATCGGCGCCTGCTTGGTGTCGAGCAGGTCGGCGATGGTCTCGTGCATCGGCGTGGTGGCATACGAGAAGAACAGCGGTACCGGCCGTTGCGCCCCGGCCACCAGGGCCGTCTCCCGCCCGGTGCGCCGGGTCAGATCCTTGCGCAGGAATTCGACGTCGCCCAGCGTCGCCGACATCAGCAGGAACTGGGCCTTGGGCAGTTCCAGCAGCGGCACCTGCCACGCCCAGCCGCGGTCCGGGTCGCCGTAGAAGTGGAACTCGTCCATCACCACCAGGCCGATGTCAGCGTCGGCACCTTCACGTAGCGCCAGGTTGGCCAGGATCTCCGCGGTGCAGGCGATGATCGGGGCGTCCGCGTTGACCGACGCGTCCCCGGTGAGCATGCCGACGTTGGCCGCGCCGAACACGTCGCACAGAGCGAAGAACTTCTCGCTCACCAGCGCCTTGATCGGGGCGGTGTAGAAACTGACCCGGTCCGTGGCGAGCGCCGCGTAGATCGCCCCGGTCGCCACCAGCGACTTGCCGGAGCCGGTCGGCGTCGCCAGGATCACGTTCGCCCCGCTGACCAGTTCGATCAGCGCCTCCTCCTGCGCGGGGTAGAGGGTGGTGCCGTTGGCCTCCGCCCAGCCGGCGAAGTCGGTGAACAGAGCGTCGGCGTCGCCGCCCTTGGCTTGCAGTGCCGAGAGGTCGTTCGGATCGTCGAGCAGGGGAGTGGTCATATTGATGACCAGCGTGCCAGTTGACCGGCACCGCCGATCGCCTGGCACGGTTCACGTTCGTAACGCTGTGGCGAAGAACTGGCCCCTCGCCCGCCACTGCGTTACGAACGCGAGCGCGGCGTCGCTATCCGAACTGCCCCGGCTGATAGTCGCCTGCGGGCATCTGCACGATCACGTTCAGGCGGTTGACGGTGTTCATGAAGGCGATCAGGCACACCAGGGCGGCCAGTTGGTCTTCGTCGTAGTGCTTGACCGCATTCGCCCACACCTCGTCGCTGACCCCGCCCGCGGCGTCGGCGATCCGGGTGCCCTCCTCGGTCAGTTCCAGCGCGGCGCGTTCGGCTTCGGTGAACACCGTTGCCTCCCGCCACGCCGCGACCAGGTGCAGGCGCTGCTGGGTCTCACCGGCGGCAGCGGCGTCCTTGGTGTGCATGTCGGTGCAGAAGCCGCAGCCGTTGATCTGGCTGGCGCGCAGCGCCACCAATTGGTGGGTGGACTCGGGAAGCGTCGAGTCCGTGATGACCTTGCCCGCCGACGTGACGTACTTCAGCATCTTGGCGGCGGTCCGGTTCTCGAACAGGTTCAAACGAGCATCCATGGTGACTCCTAGTTGTCGGTGACTACCCCCTTGGGACACCGCGAATCGACGAAATGTGACATGCGGCGATAATCAGCGGGTGCCGATGCCGTCCACTGTCGAGGTCGTACTGCTGGTGGTTGTCGTCGCGCTGTTCGCGGCGTTCGTGACGTTCCTGGTGCTGTTCATCGTGAGCCGGCGGCAGCTGGCGAACGCCCGCCGTGAGATCGAGCGCATGAAGCTCGAGGACGAGGACCGGCGGCGGAAGCGTCGTCGCGGGGTGGCGCCCCTGGCGATCAAGACGGTCTTTCAGACCGCGGACATGCTGATCAACAAGGGCCTGGGCGCGACGGTGCGCAACTCGATCGAGGATCTGGCCGGATGGGCTCAGGTGGAACGCCCGGACCTGGCCCGGCTGACCGCTGACGGGCGCGTCGTCATCGTCTTCTCCGACATCGAGGGCTCGACCGAATACAACGCCGCGATGGGTGACCGGGCCTGGGTGAAGCTGCTGGAGAAGCACAACAAACTCGTTCAGGCGCGGGTCGACAAGCATGGCGGTCATGTGGTCAAGACCCAGGGCGACGGGTTCATGATCGCGTTCGCCGACCCGGAGAACGCGGTGCGCTTCGCCACCGACGTGCAACGCGCGCTCACGGAGAATCCCCAGCGCTGGCAGGCGATCCGGGTGCGGATCGGGGTGCACATGGGCACGTCGGTGCGCCGCGGTGCTGATCTTTTCGGGCTCGATGTGGCGATGGCGGCGCGGGTCGCCGGACAGGCCGATGGTGGCGAGATCCTGGTCAGCGAGCCGGTCGGGGACGCGGTCGAGCATCTCGACGACGTCGTGCTGGGCGCGGCACGTGAGGTGGAACTGAAGGGACTCCCTGGCGCTCACCGGCTTTTCCCGGTCAGCGTGGGGCAGGTCAGCGTCGAGCGCAAATCCGACGTGTGAACTCAAACCCGCCCGGGTAGTCAGCGTACGTATGTTCACCAAGACCCGTACGTTGCGGCGGCTGAGCCGCTGGAGTGAGAAGCCGGCGAGCGACGTCGAGACCGCCTCCACGCCTAAGGTCAATGTGCTGCGCGGATTGCTCGCGCGGGCCACCACGCCGCTGCTACCCGACGACTATCTCAAGCTGCTCAATCCGTTGTGGTCGGCGCGTGAGCTACGCGGGCAGGTGGTCGAGGTCCGCAAGGAAACCGAGGATTCGGCCACGGTCACTATCAAACCGGGCTGGGGGTTCTCCGGCGATTACCGGCCGGGCCAGTACGTGGGCATCGGTCTGCACGTCGACGGACGGTGGCACTGGCGTTCCTACTCGCTGACATCAGTCCCGCGGAGGCAGGCGGACCTGATCTCGATCACCGTCAAGGCCACTCCCGAGGGCTTCTTGTCGAGCCACCTGGTCGGCGGTGTGAAACCGGGCACGATCGTTCGGCTGGCTTCTCCTCGGGGAGAATTTGCGCTGCCCGATCCGCCGCCGGACCGGCTCCTGCTGGTCTCGGCCGGCAGCGGCGTCACCCCGATCATGGCGATGCTCCGAACACTGAAACACCGTGGATACGACCCTGACGTCGTGCACATCCATTCCGCACCTTGTGCCGACCGAGTCATCTTTCACGACGAGCTGCAGGGCCTCGGCCAGGAGCTGCACGGGTACCGCATGCACTTGCAGTTGACCGATGAGCAGGGCCACCTCGACTTCGGTGCGGCGCTCGACGACATCGTTCCCGACTGGAGACAGCGCCCCACCTGGGCGTGCGGCCCGCCGGCGATGCTCGACACCATCGAAGCCATCTGGAACGACGCCGGGCGTACCGAGAATCTGCATACCGAGCGTTTCGTCATCGCCCGAACCGACAAGGGTGGCGGTGGCGGCACGGTCACCTTTGCCTTCTCGGACAAGTCCGTCGAGATCGACGGTGCCACCTCCCTTCTGGAGGCCGGCGAGAAGGTCGGGATACAGATGCCGTTCGGTTGCCGGATGGGTATCTGCCAAACCTGCGTGCTGCCTCTGGAGTCCGGACACGTCCGTGACTTCCGCTCCGGTGCGGAGCACGGCGCGGGCGACCGCATCAACACCTGCATCTCGACCGCCGCAGGGGATTGCACTTTGAACGTCTAGGAGATCCGCCGAGGAGAGACATGGCCATCGCCGACATCAAGCAATACGCGCATCTCACCGCCGAGGACGTCGAGGCGCTCGCCGCCGAACTCGACGCGATCAGAGTCGAGATCGAGGAATCCCGGGGAGAGCGGGACGCTCGCTATATCCGGCGGGCGATCCAACTTCAACGTGGCTTGGCTGCCGGTGGTCGAATCGCGTTGTTCGCCAGTGGAAATCGAATCGCGCGATACGCCGGCATCGCCATGCTGGCGAGCGCGAAGATCATCGAGAACATGGAACTCGGGCACAACATCATCCACGGCCAATGGGACTGGATGAACGATCCGGAGATCCACTCCACCGAATGGGAGTGGGACACCACAGCACCGAGTGTGCACTGGAAGAAATCTCACAACTTCATTCATCACAAGTACACCAATGTCGTCGGGCTCGATGACGACATCGGCTACGGCATCATGCGTCTGACCCGGGATCAACGGTGGGAGCGGTGGATGATCGGCAACCCGGTCTACAACCTGTTGCTCGGCACCTTGTTCGAATGGGGCGTGGCCGCCCATGGCCTGGAGACGACGAGGTTCCGCAGAGGCGAGAAGTCCATGGCCGAGGTGCGCAGGGACCTGAGGGTGATCGGCAAGAAGGTGGGCAAGCAGGTGGGCAAGGACTATCTGGTCTACCCGGCGTTGTCGGGACCGAATTGGAAGCACACCCTGCGAGCCAACGTGATCGCCAATCTGATCCGCAACTATTGGGCATACATGGTGATCTTCTGCGGGCACTTCCCCGACGGCGCAGAGAAATTCACCCGGGAAGAGTTCGCGGACGAGACACATGCGGAGTGGTATCTGCGGCAGATGCTGGCCTCGGCGAACTTCAATGCCGGGCCGCTGATGGCGTTCATGAGCGGCAACCTGTGCTACCAGATTGAGCACCACCTGTTTCCGGACCTGCCCAGCAACCGCTACGCCGAGATCAGCCGAAAGGTGCGGGCGCTGTGCGAGAAGTACGACCTGCCGTACACAACGGGTTCCCTTCCACGCCAGTACTTTCAGTCGTTCTGGACCATCCTGAAGCTGGCTTTGCCCGACAAGTTGCTGAAGGCCACCTCCGACGACGCCCCGGAGACCCATTCAGAGCTCAAGTTTCGGGTGCGGGCCGGCATGCGGGAGAGCTTCGGTGTGGATCCGCACACCGGTAAGCGGCGAGGTTTACGAACTGCGTTGCGCGAGCTCGAGACCGGCTCGATTGCCGTCGGGTGAACCAGGGAACTGGCTCAGCGCCGAGCAGCCGGCGCTGGAGGCGGCGGCTGGACGTGACGCGTGACCCATCGCGCGGCGAGCTTGATCAGGCCCGATTTCGGATAGGTGATGTGCGCATTCCAGTCCCGGCCGAGTGAACAGATCGGGTCGTTGGTGTTGCACAGGTCCGCGGTCCTGGCGCCGAAGTCCGGGCTCATCCGGGTCAACGGCTGACCGAGGCGCGCCGACGGGTTCCCGAAGACCACGACCGACGCGACGCGCGGGACGACCGCTGCGGGCAGTGGGGCGCTGTAGCCCAGACCGGCGATCGGCGAGGTGGCCACCACGTCGACGACGGCCGCGCCCTGTGAATAGCCGCCCATCACGATCTTGGTCTTGGGGCACCGGGCCGCGGTTGCCTGGACGCGCTTGCTCATGTCGGTGGCGCCGGCCGCGGCCTTCATGAAGTCCCACGACGCGGGGTACTGGACCGCGTAGGTGCCGATCGTCGAGCCCTTGACCATGGGGCGCAGCGTGTCGACGAACGCCTTGCCGACATTGCCGATACCGGCGGGTTCGTCGGTGCCGCGGGCGAAGACGACCTCGATGTCTGGACAGTCGGGTGCGGCTGAGGCGGAGGGTATCGCGATGGGCGTCGCGATCGTGCCCAGCGCGGCGGTCGCAGCCACTGCTGCGATGCCCGCGAGGGCCGATACCTGACGGACACCCACACGTCACTTCTACCACTGTTTTAACAATGTTGCCCAGGCATACCGGGTCCGAGTAACGGGTATCACCCAGCAGTGACCAGCCAAGTTTCCGACGAACTCCTGCACATCGAACGTGCCGGGTGGGACTCGCTGTGCGAGTCCACCGGCGCCGATTTCTACGGCGAGCTGATGCTGCCCGATGCGGTGATGGTGCTCGCCAACGGCATGGTGATGGACCGCAACACGGTCGTCAGCGCACTCTCGGAGTCGCCGCCGTGGCGTGCCTATGAGATCAGCGGGGTGCGGCTCATCGTGCTCGACGACGACACCGCCGCCCTGGTGTACACCGGTACGGCCTATCGCGAGGGGGAGGAGCCCGCCTTCGTCGGCGCCATGTCCAGCGTCTACCACCGGGTCGACGGAGCCTGGAAGCTCGCGCTGTATCAGCAGACCCGCAAGCCGGACCAGTAGCGGGCGTCACCTCGGCGTCGGGTCTTCGGCGTACCCGCATATGGTCGAGCGGTGACGATCGCCTATGACGAAGCCCTGCGGGAACGTATCGGGGCGCATCTGGCGGGGCACGAGCGCCGCGCCGTGACCGACCCGACGAAGCGGCATGCGGCGGTCGCGGTGGTGCTGGTCGATTCCGAACTCGGTGAGGACCGGGTGGATCCGGCGCCGGTCGACGAGTGGATCGGCGGACGGCCGATGCCGGAGCCCGGGCTGGACGGCCGCATGGTGGATGTGTCGGGCGGGGCAGCTTTTCTGTTGTGTCGCAGGACATCTCGGTTGTCGTCGCACGCTGCGCAGTGGGCGCTTCCCGGCGGCCGGCTGGACCCGGGTGAAAATGCGGTCGAGGCCGCGCTGCGGGAACTGGACGAAGAGGTCGGGGTGAGCCTGTCGGACTCGTCGGTGCTGGGACTGCTCGACGACTACCCGACCCGCTCCGGCTACGTCATCACCCCGGTGGTGATCTGGGGCGGCGGCCGGCTGGATCTACGGCCGTCTCCCGACGAGGTGGTGGCGGCGTACCGCGTGGGCCTGCACCAACTGCAGCGCGAGGATTCGCCGCGGTTCATCACGATCCCGGAGAGCCCGCGCCCGGTCGTGCAGATTCCGTTGGGCAACGATCTGATCCACGCGCCGACCGGTGCGGTCCTGTTGCAGTTGCGGTGGTTGGCCCTGGAGGGTCGTACGGATCCGGTCGACGAACTCGAGCAGCCGGTTTTCGCCTGGAAGTGACGCTCAGGCGTCGTGTCCGGGCTTGAGGTCGGCGACGTCGCTGAGGTTGACCCATGGCCGCGGCTCGCCGGGCGCCTGGCCGTCAACCGGATTCAACAGGTAGCCGACATGGTCGCCGAGATCGAACCGGTCGAGGATGACGCCGACGAACCAGGCCGGGGCGGCATCGAGAATCGGTGTGCCGGCGGTGCCTAGATGCCAGCTGCACTCGGCGAACTTGTCGACCTCGTCACCGGTCTGGCCACCGAACCAGCGAGCCAGTTCGAGGTCGTCGCCGGCCAATAGGTGCACACCCAGATGCGTGGCCGCTTCCGAGACGGCAAAGGTGTGGTTCTGCTTCGAAATACCGACAAGGAAACGAGGTGGATCGATGCTGGCCTGAGTGGTGAAGCCGACCAGACAACCTGCCGGCCCGTCCTCGCCGTGTGCGGTCACGACGAACATCGGGTAGTCGATGAGCTCGAGAAATCCATCGAAGCCGTCCCAGCTCTGTGCCATCAGCCCATTGTCGACCACCCCGGTGCGGTTTGGCGCCGGTCTGGCGGGGTAGCCCTCACCTGCGATACCGCGAGCGATGGGAGTAGATCTTGAAAGCTGTTACCTGGCACGGTCGGCGGGACGTGCGGGTCGATACCGTGCCCGACCCCGAGATCCAAGATCCCACCGACGCAATCATCGAGGTGACCTCGACCAACATCTGCGGCTCGGACCTCCATCTCTATGAGGTGCTCGGTGCCTTCATGCATCCGGGCGACATCCTGGGCCACGAGCCGATGGGCATCGTCCAAGAGGTGGGTTCCGCCGTCGGCAGTCTGACAGTCGGCGAGCGTGTGGTCATCCCCTTCCAGATTTCGTGCGGCCACTGCTTCATGTGCGATCAGCAGCTCTACACGCAGTGCGAGACCACCCAGGTTCGTGATCAGGGCATGGGCGCCGCGCTGTTCGGCTATTCGGAGCTCTACGGTCAGGTTCCCGGCGGTCAAGCCGAGTATCTCCGAGTGCCCCAGGCCCAGTTCACGCACATCAAAGTGCCTGAGGGGCCGCCGGATTCGCGGTTCGTCTATCTGTCGGACGTGCTGCCCACCGCATGGCAGGCCGTTGCCTATGCCGACATTCCCGATGGGGGCTCGGTGACGGTCCTCGGGCTCGGGCCGATCGGCGACATGGCAGCCCGCATCGCACAACATCTCGGCTACCGGGTGATCGCAGTGGATCGGATCCGGGAGCGGCTGGCCCGTGCCGAACTTCGCGGCATCACCACCATCGACCTCGACACACTCGACGAATCGGTCGGCGACGCGGTGCGGTCGATGACCGAAGGCCGAGGCACGGACTCGGTGATCGATGCCGTCGGCATGGAGGCGCACGGTTCGCCGGTGGCCTCCGCCCTGCAGAAGATGACCGCGTTGATGCCCGACGCGATCGCCAAGCCGTTCATGCAGAACGCCGGGCTGGACCGGCTGGACGCGTTCTATTCGGCGATCGACATCGTGCGCCGCGGCGGCACGATCTCTCTCATCGGCGTCTACGGCGGCATGGCGGACCCACTGCCGATGCTGACTTTGTTCGACAAGCAGGTCCAGTTGCGGATGGGACAGGCAAATGTGAAGAAGTGGGTGGGCGACATTCTGCCGTTGCTCGGCGATGACGACCCCTTGGGTGTCGACGATTTCGCCACGCACGTGCTGCCGCTCGATGAAGCTCCGCACGCGTACGACATCTTCCAGAAGAAGCGGGACGGCGCCGTCAAGATCATCCTCAGGCCGTAGGCGGCCTAGGGGTTGCGGGTCCGGCGCCCGCGCCGGACGGTGGCGGTCGCGGGTGATGGCGGGCGCGGCGGCGTCGCAGGCGGATCCAGTCGCTGAAACGACAGCTGGATACGTTCGCGGTCACCGCCGAGGCCGACCAGGAGATTGGTGATGTGGGGTGCGAGCACCCGCGAGACTCCCGCGCCGTCGACGCCGAAGACACCGATGATCTCGGCCAGGACGTAGCCGTGCATCATCGTCCAGATCTGGGCGGCCACGGCCACCGGATCGCCCACGTCGATCGCGCCGGCATCCATGCAGCGCTGTACGAATGCCGGGATCTGCGCGAAGACCGAGTTGATCTCCGACAGAGCTGCCGGTTTGCCGTCGACGGTGAGATCACGGCCGATCGGCAGCGTGATGGACGGCGACGTGACCCCGAACATCAGCCGGTAGCGCTGCGGGTAGGTCAGTGCGTACTCGCGGTAGGCGAGGCCGGAGGCGAGTAGATCCGCCACCGGGTCGTCGGTGTCGGGCCGTCGGCTCAGGTGTTCGCCGAAGCGGACGTACGACTCCCGCACCAGTGCCTCGTAGAGGCCGGGCATGCCCTCGAAGTGGGTGTACACCGCCATCGTCGACGCGCCGATCCGCTTGGCCAGCATGCGGGCGCTGAGTGCCTCAGGTCCGCTCTCCTCGAGGACCTGGAGGCTCTCCTCGATCAAGCTTTCGCGAATTCCCATGCTGGACATCGTCCTGGACATGCTGCCATAACAATGTTATACCTGCCAATAACATTGTTATGGATGTTGGGGGAGCCATGTTGGAGACCATTGCCCGAGCGGTGAGTCGGTATGCACTCCTGGTCGTGGCGGCCTGGTTGGTCCTGGCGGGCCTCGGCAACGTCGCGGTGCCCCAGCTGGAACACGTCGTGAAGGAGCAGTCCCGGGCGTTCTTCCCCACCGATTCCGGGGCGACGCAGGCAGCGCAACGGATGGGCACGCTGTTCGGAGATTCCGACAGCAACAACATCGCCTACGTCGTCCTCGAGGCGGACCGCACGCTGGGCGAGTCCGACCGCGGCTACTACCGCAGCTTGGCCGACCGCTTGCGCACCGCCACTCCCGGCGTCGAATCGGTGATGGACCTGTGGGACGACCCGGCCGCCGCAGGAGTCTTCGAAAGCCGGGACCACACGTCGGCCTACCTGATGGCCCGGCTCTCCGGCCAATTGGGCAGCACCACCGCGACCGACGCCGTGACCGCCCTGCGAGCTGCGGTCGACGCGCCTGACATCCCGCGCGGATTGCGTGTCCACGTCACCGGCCCCGGGCCCAGCCTGGTCGATGAATTCGCCGCGCTGGACTCGCAATTGGCGAGGATCACCGTCCTGACGGTCGGGTTGATCGCGGCCCTGCTGCTGTTCGTCTACCGCTCGCCGATCACTGCCGCAGTCCCGCTCGCCTCCGTCGGTCTGTCCCTGGCGGTCGCCCGGCCGGTGGTCGCGCTGCTCGGCGAGCACGGCGTGATCGAGGTGTCGGTGTTCTCGGTGGCGCTGATGTCGGCGATGGTGCTGGGCGCGGGGACCGACTACGGCATCTTCCTACTGGGCCGTTACCACGAGAACCGGCGGGCGGGGATGACGCAACCGGATGCGTTGGCCGACGCCTACCGGCGGGTGGCCCCGGTGATCGCCGGCTCCGCCGCGACCATTGCCACCGCGTTGTTCTGCCTGACCTTCGCCAAGGTGAGCTTTCTGCGCAGCGCCGGGATACCCAGCGGGATAGGTGTTCTCGCGGCGATGCTGGGCGCGCTCACCCTCACCCCGGCGTTGATCGGCTGGTTCGGCCGGCGCGGTTGGGTGGAACCGCGGGCCGCGACGATCAGCCACCGGTGGCGCCGGATCGGCACGGCGGTGGCCCGCTGGCCAGGACCGGTCCTGGTGGTCGCCGTGGCTGCGCTGGTCTTCTGCGCGGTGCCATTGCTCGGCGCCAACATCTCCTTCGCGGAACTGAGCGCGCAACCCGCGGACACCGACTCCAGTCGCGGATACCGGGCGGTCCACGACCGGTTCCCGGACAACCGGCTCCTGCCTGAGATCGTCTCGGTCGAGGCCGATCGCGATCTGCGCAATCCAGCCGGGCTCATCACGATCGAGCGGGTCACCCGAAAGATCCTGGAAGTACGCGGGGTACGGACGGTTCAATCAGCCAGCAGGCCGGCCGGGATGCCGGTGCGCCAGGGCACCCTGACCTACCAGGCCGGCCAGATCGGCGAACAGCTCGACGGCACAGCGCAATCCGCGCTCGACGGGATGAGCTCTGTGGACACTGTCACGGCCACCATCGGCCAACTCGACGCCGCCCTCGACGGCATGCAACGCGGCTTGAGCGGCGCCGTCGACGGCCTGAACCGGGTCGGGGCCGGCTCACAGGACATCGGGACGGGTATGTCGGGATTGCAGGGCAACCTCCAGTCGGTCTCCGGCTACGCCGACCCGCTGCGGCAATTCGTCAACAGCAACCCCAACTGCGCGGCCAATCCCATCTGCGCGGCAGTGCAGAAAATCGTCACGCCCCTCGACGACGCGGTGAGTGCGACCGGCACCCTGGCAGGCGGGGCGGGGGCACTCAACGATGGTGCCACCCGCGCCACGAACTCACTCGACGGTGCGGCCAATGCAGTGGCGACCATGCGCTCGGCGCTGACGCAACTGCGTGCTCTCACGTCGACCCTGCGCTCCAGCCTGGGATCGGTCGGCCCGCAGATGCAACAGATGACCGCCTACCTGTCGCGGCTCAGCACCGACTTTGACGGCAGCTCAGAAGGTGGATTCTATCTGCCACCAAGGACTTTCGACGACCCGGAGTACCGCCGGGCGATGGGCATGATGTTCTCCCCGGACGGCCGTGCCACCCGATTGCTGGTCTACGGCGACGGTGAGTCCTGGGGCCGCGACGGTGCGGACCGCTCGAGCGAGATTCGTATTGCCGCCACCGAGGCACTCAAGGACACGCCGCTGGCCTCCAGCGGCGTCGTCGACCTGACCGGCGTCGGCACCGCCACCGCCGAGCTGATCGACTACGTGCAACACGACTTCACCCTGCTCGTGATCGCCACGCTGGTGCTGATCTTCGTGATCGTGGCAGGCATGCTGCGCAGTCCAGTCGCCGGGATCGTGGTGCTGGCGACCGTCACCATCTCCTACGCATCGGCGCTGGGAGCCAGTGTCGCGGTCTGGCAGTACCTGTTCGGCCAGCCCCTGCACTGGGCCGTGCCCGCCCTGGCCTTCATCGCCCTGGTTGCCGTCGGTGCGGACTACAACCTGCTGTTGGCGATGCGGCTGCGTGACGAGGCGCGGGCCGGCGTCCGCACCGCGACGATCCGGGCCTTCGCCGGCACCGGCAGCGTCGTCACCGTCGCCGGGATCGTGTTCGGGCTGACCATGTTCGCGATGCTCGGCGCCAGTGTGGTGACGATCGCCCAGGTGGGCTCCACCATCGGCATCGGCCTGATGATCGACACCCTGGTGGTACGGACGTTCGTGGTCCCGCCGATCGCCGTGCTGCTCGGACGCTGGTTCTGGTGGCCCCGGCGCATCGCCGGACAGGTGAGCCCACGTCAGGTCGCCGAACCTGTGCCGGCATGAACGCCGCTCAGTAGACCGGTCATCTGACCCACCTCGATGAGGTAGCCGTCCGGATCGCGCATGTAGCACCGGACTTCGGCCTTCCGGTCGATGGGCGGGGTCAGGAATTCCGCGCCTTTCGAGCTCCATTCCCGGTAACACGCGTCGATGTCGGCCACCCGGATGTTCAGAAAGCTGGTCGCGGTGTGCGGATCGGTCGGCGGGTGCAGCGTCACGTCCGGCTTGTCGGGTGTGGGGCCGCCGCCGGGGTTCATGATCAGCCAACCGTTCGCCAGTTTGACGATGCACGGGTCCTCGGCCATCACCACCTCGCCGCCGAGCACGTCGCGGTAGAAAGCCCTCGATCGCGGCACGTCGGCGACGGTCAGGAAGTGGGTCAACAGCATCCCCGTCTCAGGAGTTGGAAGGTCCTTGCTTTCCATCGGAATTCCTCTCCGCGTGGCGTACGGCCCGGATACCCGGGCGCGGAGCCCGACTAATCCCGCGCGCATGACATCGGCAAAGTCTGGGTACATCGACTGGGTCTGGGGAAGGGGGACGACCGAACCGGAGAGGATCCATGACCGCACCGCGATTGCAGGCTGACCAGCGCGATGCCGCCGAAGCTAAGCGCATTGTGGGTGCGGTGACCTCGGCGTTCTCCGCCCGGGTGGTCGGCCAGGACCATTTGCGCGAATCGATGCTGGTCGCGCTGCTCGCCGGTGGACACCTACTGCTGGAAAGCGTGCCCGGCTTGGCCAAGACCACGGCCGCCCGAGTGGTGGCCGAGTCCATCGACGGAAGCTTCCGCCGCATCCAGTGCACACCCGACCTGTTGCCCAGCGACATCATCGGCACCCAGATCTACGAGGCGGCCAGCAACTCGTTCGCGACACAACTGGGCCCGGTACACGCCAACATCGTGTTGCTGGACGAGATCAACCGATCCAGCGCCAAGACCCAGAGCGCCATGCTGGAGGCGATGGAGGAACGCCAGACCACGATCGCCGGCGTCGAATATCCCATCCCCGAACCGTTTCTCGTCATCGCCACCCAGAACCCGGTCGACCAGGAGGGCACCTATCCGCTGTCGGAGGCTCAGACCGACCGCTTCATGCTCAAGGAGATCGTGGGCTACCCCTCGGTCGAGGACGAGGTGGAGATCGCCGCCCGGATGGACGCAGGCCTCTACGACCGGGGTAACCGTGCAGCTCCCGTCGTCACCATCGACGACATACGTCGCGTGCAGGACATCGTCCGGACGGTATATCTCGACCGGGCGCTGGTCGAGTACGCCAGCCGCCTCGTGGCGGTCACCCGTGAGCCCGGACAGCATCTGCCCGCCAACCTGGCACGGGTGATCGACTACGGCGCCAGCCCGCGAGCGACGCTGGCGCTGTGCCGGACGGCACGCGCCTTGGCGATGCTGCGCGGACGGGACCACGTGGTGCCCGATGACATCGCCCGCCTGGCCCACCGCGTGCTGCGGCACCGGCTGATTCTCGGCTTCGAAGCCGCCACCGCCCGAATCACCCCCGATGTCGTCATCGATGCGGTGCTGCGCGCGGTGCAGGTCCCGTGAGGTCGCGATGGGCAGATACCTGGACTCCGCCAAGGCGTATGCCGGCCGCGACATCGGCGGGCTGCTCGAAGGCGGCCGTTACGCGCTGGTGCACACCCGCAGCCTGGAATTCGACGAGCTGCGCCCCTACGTGCCCGGTGACGACGTCCGCGACATCGACTGGAAGGCCACCGCACGCTCTGGGCACACCCTGATCAAGCGGTTCGTCTCCGAGAAGCACCACAAGGTCCTGGTGATCGCGGACGCCGGGCGCAACAGTTGCGCACTGGCGCCGTCGGGTGAGGTGAAAAGGACTGTGGCCCAACATCTCATCGGTGCGATCGGATTGATGACGCTGCCCCGATCCGACGAGATCGCGATGGTGCTCGGCGACCATCGCGGCAATGTGGACATCCGGCTGCGTCGCGGCGAGACCCACATCGAGAGCATGCTGCACCGGTTCCACCACCACGCCACCGACCATCCCGGTCCGAGCGACATCCTGGTTCAGCTCGAGTGGGTGGCCCGCCATTACCGTCACCGGCTGCTGATCTTCGTCGTTTCCGACGAGCCCGAGATGAGTGACCGGTTGGCCGAGGTCCTTGGTTCATTGACCGCCCGCCACGACGTGCTGTGGGCCCTGGTCAGTGACATGCCTGCGGTGAGCGCACACCGCGACACCGGCCGCAGCTATGAGGTCGCCGACGGGCGACCCATCCTGACCGGGCTGGACCAAGACGTCATCGAGGCCTATCGGCGGGCAGAAGCGCAACGGCGCGACCAACTTTCCGAATTCCTGACCAGGCAGCGAATACCTCATGCCCGGGTGACCGGGAGCGTGCGGATCAGGGCGGCATTGACCGCGATGACCGGGGTGTACGCCCGTGCCGGATGACCTGCTGCAGGATGTTATCGGCCCGACACCCTACTCATCGGTGTGGCTGTGGATCGCGATCGGCCTGACCCTGCTGCTGTGCGCGTGGTACGGAGGGGTTTTCGTGCTGACGTCGCGACGGCGAGCGGTGCGGGAGCTGCCCGTCCTCGGTGCCGCCCGGGCCGAACTGCTGCGCCGACGGTCGGCCCGCGCGGTGCGGCTCATCGGAAACCGTTACCGGGCGGGGGATCTCACCGCGGCAGGCGCGGGTTCGGCGCTGAGTGCCGAACTGCGCGCATTCCTGCATGCTGCCACCGGAGTGCAGGCACAGTACATGCAGGTCGACGCGATCGCGGACAGTGCCGCGGCGCCCGCCGCGCCGGTTCTGGAAGACCTCACCGACATTCAGTTCAACCACCGTTCGACGCTCGATGCGGGTACGGCCAGCGCCACCACCGAGGAGTTGATCCGCGGATGGACCTGATCTGGTGGGCGGTGGCGGCCGCCGGTTGCCTCGCACTTGCCGGGTGCGTTGGCCTGGCCCTGCTGCCGAAGCAGTCGGTGGACCCGGACGAATTCGTTCCGCTGGCCAATACCCGGCGGCTGACCCGGCTGCCCGAGTACGTGCGCGCCGCGCGCCGGCGAACCGTGGCAGCCGTCGTCGCCATGGTGACGCTGACGGTCGCCTTCGCGGCCTCGGCGCTGATCGCGGCCCGTCCCACCGGCCTGCCGTCGTGGAGCCGTGCCAACCAGATTGCGACCCCGGAGGACATCATGGTGTGCGTCGGCGGCCCGCTCACCGATCCCGCCGTCAGCACCACGCTGCGGTACTTCGCCGATCGGGCCGGCTCCTTCGGCACCGAGCGGGTCGGGTTGACCTCGGCGAACCGGCGGGTCATTCCACTGACCCGGGACTACCAATACGCCGCAGCACAGTTCGCCGCATTCGGGCAGCAGGAAGGTGCGCGGCCGTTCGTCGCGCCGGTGTCCTACGTCGATTACGCCGCCGGTGTCGAGGATGTGCTGGCGATGTGTCTGACCGGGTTTCCGTCCTTTTCCGAGCCGTCCGCGCAGCGCCGGTCGATGATCTATGTGGGCCCTGAGTCCCTGCCCCGACCTGGTGACGTGGCACCGCTGTTCGACACCGACCGACTCCGCGATCTGGCGGTGACGGCCGGTGTTCAGGTCAACGCGATCACCCCCGGATCCGGAGATGGCGCTGCCGGCGAACTGGCCCGCACCACCGGTGGTAGATCGTTTGGATCGGCCGATGTCGCTTCGCATCTGACCGAGATCCGGGACCATCCGCCGCAAGCGGGATCGACCGGTGAGTCAGCGGACGTCCGATCGGCCGAAACGCCGGGGGTTCCGGTGTTGCTCGCGCTGCTGGCCATGGCGGTGCTGTGGTGGTGGCCGGTGGTGATGCGGGGATGAGGTTTGAACCGATCCTGCCGCCGCTGCTGGTCGCGGTGCTCGCGGTGGTACTGCTCGGGGCCCGCGCGATCAGCTTCGGGCGGGTCCGGGCGCAGGGTGGTGGTTGGGCCTCGGTGTGGCGCTGGTCGGCACTCACCACAGCCGGCCTGCTGCTGCTGGTGGCTGCGCTCGGCCCCGTCGCCGGAAGAACGCACGACACCGTGCCCCGACCCGCCGGCGATCGCGACCCGAATATCTTTGTGCTGTTGGACCGTTCACCGGACATGTCGGGGAAACGGATCGCGGCGGCCCGCGACGACATCACGGCCCTGATCGAACGCTACCCTCAGGCACGCTTCGCCCTGATTTCCTTCGCCGACCGCCCGTCGGTGGACTGGCCACTGTCCGCCGACACCTGGAGCCTGCGCCCCGTGGTGGCCGCGACCAATGCCGCACCCGAGGCGTCGGACACCCCGGATGCCAACGTCGGCGCCGCCGCCAACATCCTGCGCTACCAGCTGATCAGCGCCGTACAGCAATTTCCGCGCGCCCAGAACCTCGTGTTCTATCTCGGCGCGGGCGCCCCGGAATCGCAGGCACCGCAACGTGAATTCCAGCTGACCGAGAATGCGGTGGACGGGGGCGCGGTACTCGGGTACGACGACGCCGGGGCGCAGGCGCTTCGCGGGGTGGCCGAGCAGATCGGGGTGCCGTTCGTGTCGCGTACGGATGCGAGACCGTTGGCCGAAGCGTTGCCGGGCGACGAAACCCGAAGTCAGTCACCTGCGGCCGTACCGGTGACCATCGCCGTGGAGCTGTACTGGGTGTTCGCCGCTGTGGCCGCCCTGCTCATCCTGGTCGAGCTCTATCGGGTGCTTCGTGAATTCCGTCGCACTCGACTGATCGACATGGGGCTGCGGTCATGAGCACGGTGCGTCGCCGCCTTCTGGTGTACTCGGCACCGGTGGCGTTGGTGCTCGTCATCGCGATCGTCAAACTCCTCTCGGTGGTGCTGATCGGTAATTCGACGGCGGCGAGCTTCACCGACCGGGACACCGAGGCGCTGAGGAGCGAGGTGGGTCGGCTCCAGATGCTCAACGTCGTCGAACCCGGCAAGGCCAGTTTCGCTGCGGGCGCACTGGCCGTTCTCGAGGGCCGGCTCGTCGACGCCGATCAGAACTTCAGTGACGCGGTGGCCCGTCTGAATGGAGCTCAATCATGTTCGGCGAGGATCAATCTGGAACTGGTACGCGAGTCACTCGGTGACCGTGCCGCCGCGGCTTCCGATGGCCGGACGGCACTGAGCCATTACCTGTCCGCACGGGAGGTGATCGACCGTGCCCCTGCGGGTTGCTTTGCCGACAACGAGGCCCCCGCGCGGTTGAACAGCAAGATCGGTGCGGCCGGAGCGATCGTGCCGCCGAACCCGCCACCCCCAGCACCGGCAGCGCCGGTACTGCCGCCGGGGGCCGGCGGGACGGCGCCTACCCAGCCCCCGAATCGGCTCGACCCGACCTCCGGTGATCCGTTGGACCGGCTGCAGCAGATCTTGCGTGACGCGGCCACGGGTTAGATTCGGGTGAGTCGGGCGCGTTGGGCCCGGTCAACACGAAGGAATGGAATGGCTGTGGCAGACGGGCTGTCCGCGCGTGAGGCGAAGCGCCTACAGACGCGTGAGCGGTTGATGGGTGCGGCGATCGCCGAGTTCAAGCGCGCCGGGATGGCCGAAGCGGATGTGGGCACGATCGTCACTGCGGCGGGCGTCGCACACGGCACGTTCTTCTTTCACTTCCCCACCAAGGAACATGTGCTGCTCGAACTCGAGCAGCGCGAAGAGGTACGTATCGCCAAGCTGTACACGCAGTTCCTCAAGAAGCCGCACACCCTGGAGGACGGGCTGCGCGAGTCGATGCGGCTCGTCATCGGCCTGGAACGACGGCTAGGTGACGTGTTGTTCAAAGACTTTCTGGCCCTGCATTTCTCGCAGACCCGTCCCCCCGCGCCGGACAGCCAGGAGCACCCGGTGATCTCGGGTGTCGCGCGCGAGATCGAACTGGCCCAGCAGCAAGGTGAGGTTGCTGCCGACGTCAGCCCGTGGAACAGTGCGGTTTTCTTCCTGCTCGGCTTCTATGCCCTGTTGATCACCACCAACGACTGGCCCACCCGCGACGCCCTGCTGGACGACTTCGTGGTCAGGACCATGCGCAGCCTGGCGCTTTAGTCTCGAACCACCTCCAGCGCAATGCCGTTCGCTCTTGATTGCCTGACCACGCCATGGGGAACAGGACCGGCTGATCTCCGAGACCCAGCCGTGTCCTGGGTGACGCAGGGCTACGGCCGGATCGCGGTGGTGTTCTCCCCGTCAGAACCGGTTGTATTGCGGGGACCTAACGATTCGGTGCTGTCTCGGGGTTGACGCTCTCGTAAACAGCAAAGCCGTGGTTCAGTGGTAACCGATGTCTGGTGTCTGGTCCCCGCGTCGCTGTCTCACCGCTGCGGTGACGGCGGGTGTCACGTTGCTCGCGGTGGGTGTTCCGTCGGTCTCGGCCGCGCCGGCCAGTGATGGCCGTGGATATGTCGACTCGACGGCACGGTGTCCGAGCGCGGACGCCACCGTGCTGTACGGCAGCACTGACGCCTCCAGGGTTGCGATCTGTTCGGTGTCGGGCGGCAAGTACGAGTACCGCGGTGTCCGGCTGCGCGACGGCGCCAAGCTGATCGTGCCCGCGACGCGGAACGACGACGGCGCGTTCCGGGTGGACAACGCCGGGATCGAGTACCTGGTTACGGCGAAGTCGCTGGTGCTCAGTGTGGGGGAGAAGGTGATCCGGGAGGAGGCGATGATCGACTTTCACCGCCCCGGCGCCCCCGCCACACAGGACTCGGTGAAGAGTCCGGGCGCGGCTCCCGCTCCGGCCACCGCGTCGCCCACGCCGACGACACCGTTGCCGCCGCCACTGGCCGCCGAAGTCGGTGGCAGCGGGGCCCGCCGCTGACCTGCTGAGCTGCGCAGTTGCCCGAGAAGTTGAGGGCAGTTGGTGAAAATGATAATCATTAACGGTATGCGTGCGTGTTCGTCGACCCTGCAGACGGCCGGTCTGGACCGGCTGCTGGACCAACTTCGGCCCGAAACCACCTGGCTGAGTGTTCCCCTCGTCGACGACGTCGTCCAGGTCGGGATCGGCGGCGATTTCGAAACCACCACACTCGCCGTATCGGTCACGCCGACGTCGGTACGGGTCCGGCGGGTCGACGGCGGCCGCCTGCAGGCGCACATCGTCGAAAACTGGACTGATGCGAGCTCGCCGGGCGTGGCGACCCCGGTGTTCGACGAGCCGGTGGAGGAGCTCGTACTCGAACGCTGTGATGGGCAATGGGCCTTCGGCCCGCGGATGCGCGCCCGGCCAACGCAACTCGACCGGTTCGTCGGCACGCTCACCCGGTTCGCGCTGGCCAAGCAACTCCGCGCCGGTGGCTTTGATCAGGCGGTGGGTGCGGCGTAGGCCTGCAGATACTGGGTGAGCGCGTGTTCGCCCTCGGTGAGAATCGCGCGGTCCTTCTCGGGGCCGGCGTGAAAGGCCATCTCCAGCAGGCGATCACCCATCTCGACGGCGACCATCGTCACAAGCGGATCGGTATCCTCCCGCAGCAGCCCCCAGTGCAGCAGGCCGGCATGCAGCGCGGTGGCGAACTCGGCCCGGCGCACTCGCGGATCGGCGATCTGTCCACTCGCCAGGCTGGTGTAGTGCAAGTTGACCAGGTGCGGATGGTTCCGCAGGTGTTCGTAGTGGAATTCGAAGATGCCGTGGGCGACCTCGGCGAGGCTGGTCGGCGCCAGCGCGGCCAGGACTGCTGCGCCTTCGGCATCGCGACGGTCCAGGTGGTCGGTGACGATCTCCTGCAGGATCGCATCCCGGTTCGGGAAGAACTGGTACACCGTCGCGACCGGAACTTCGGCGCGGTGGGCGATGGCGCGGGTGGTGACGGCGTCGACGCCCTCAGTCTCGAGCAGCTCGAGCGCCGCAGCCCGGATGCGCTCGACGCGTCGTCTGCTGCGCTCCTGTACTGGTTGGCGGCGCCGTAGTGGCTTGTGGGTGACCACGCCTGAATCGTCGCACATCGCTGACATGAGCCATGTTCACGTTTGTGGGGATTGGGTCGATGTCCAGGAGTTTCCGGGTCCTTGGCGATCGCCGGGTGGCCGGATTCACATAAAGAACTGAACATGGCCTGTGACACGGCGCCTCGGGCATGCGGGTCAATAAACGAACATCCAGAGGTACGAGCCGATCCAGGCAACGAAATCCTCGTCACCTGCAGAACCGCGTGCTCTGCGGCGAAAAAGGCTGGGAGTGAAGGCGTTTCGAGTTATCGAAGGCTCGTGCGCGGGGATCCGAATCGATCCCTGCCGGCGGTGATCGCGATAGTCTCAATGCGGTTGAGGACACAGCCAAAGTTACGTGATCGAGGGTCGCACCTCGCTCCCTTGTAGCTAGGCGATGGAGTGTCATGACTGCTGTTCACTACGCGGATCGGCTGCGTCCGGTCCGTTCTTCCGACACCGCAGTCGTCGACTGCGCCGGAGCGCGGGTCTCGGCGCATATCCGTGGCCCGGCCACTGTGCTGGTGGTCGAGGGAGAAATCGATATCTGCAACGCGGACCGATTGATCGCCGCGATCCGCCGGCTCATTCAGCCGGGGACCCCTTTCGTCCTGGATCTACGCGCGGTGGATTTCATGGCGATCAGTGGTTTCCGCGAACTGTTGGCCTTCGCCGACGAGTGCAACCAGAAGTGCGCGGCCTGGCATGTGGTGGTCGGAAGTGCGTTGCGTCCGCTGCTGAAGGTGTTCGCGGACCATCACCTGCCCGTCGTGGGCCTCACGGGCGCGACGGCCGGTTCTGGCTGACCCTCCCGCTGGTGCCGTATACAACGTAAGCAATGCAGGTAGAATGGCTTTCTGGGGCAGCGACCGCGCCCCAGTGAGTCCACCTCGAGCGAAACGTGATGACGGCGAACGAAGATCTGGATTTCACCAGTACGAACCTCGGCGCCACCGAGGACTTCTTGGCGCGCGCGTACACGAAGATGTCCATCGGCCGGGGTCCGGGCGAGCGCCCGACGACGCGCATCGTCCGGAAGTGGCTGGGGTCGATCAGTTTCGACGAACTCGAGCTCGACTATCACATGTCGTACGACGCTGATCCGCTGAACCGGATCTGCTTGTGCAGAGTGCACTCGGGCCGTATCGAGGAGAACTTCATCGGCGAACCGCAGGATGTGTTCGGGCCCGGAGACGTCACGTTGTTCTCGCCGCCCGAGCTGCCCTACTCGGGCCGGGTCTGCCGGGCCGGTTACGACCTGACCATGTTCGACACCGAATTGCTGGGGCGCGTCGCGACGACGGGCCCCAGCGAACCGGGCGGATCCGTGCGGTTCACCGGCCATCGCCCGGTATCGGCGCAGGCGGGGTACCAGCTCACCGTCGCGATCGAGTACGTGCGCTCGGTCGTGCAGGCCAGGAGTGGGCCCGTACCGCCTCTGCTGGCCTCGGCCACCGCCTCGATGCTGGCTGCGACCGTGGTCTCCACGATGCCGACCAACGCCGGGCTCGAACCCGGTCCGACCGATCGGCGCGACGCGAAACCGGCGCTGCTGCGGCGAGCCATCGCCTACATCGAAGCCAACGCCGACCGCGATATCGCCCTTGCCGACATCGCCGAGGCGGTCTACGTCACGCCCCGCGCGTTGCAATACATGTTCCGGCGCCATCTCGAGGTCTCGCCGATGGGATATCTGCGCCGGGTGCGTCTGGACCTCGCGCGGCGCCAGCTTCTGAACGCCGATCCGGCGACAACGACGGTGCAAGCCGTCGCGGCTCGATGGGGATTCGCCCATACCGGGCGTTTCGCGGCTGCCTACCGGCGTACCTTCGGTGAGAATCCGTCCGACACCCTCAGTTGAACCAACTGAACTCACCGCTCATGCGAAGGAAAACGTGTCCATACTGTCCACGCCGATGGTGGCTGATGCCCTGGCCCGATTGTTCTCCGTAGGAGTGCGTCCGGGGCCCATGAGTGCCGTTCGGTTCCCCGAAATACCCGGCCGCACAACGCTGATCGCGATCCCGACCCGTCACGGTGACGTTGCCGCCACGGTGTATCACCCGGCGGCCGGCGAGGGAAAGCCCGCGGTGTACGTGAACGTGCACGGCGGAGGTTTCGTCGTCGGACACCGAGAGCAGGACGACCCGTGGTGCCGTTTCCTCGCCGCACACGCGGATGTCGTTGTGATCAACGTCGATTACCTACTGGCCCCGCATCGTCGGTTTCCCGCCCCGGCCGAACAGATCTATGACGTGCTGAGCTGGGTCTCGAAGCCCGAACATGACTGGGACGGCAGCCGGTTGTGTGTGGGTGGGCAGAGTGCGGGCGGCAGCTTGTCCGCGGCGGCCGCGCGGCTGGCGCTGGAGGGCGGTGGACCGCGGATCGCGTTACAGGTCTTGCACTACCCGCCGCTGGACCTGGTCACTGCCACCAAGGACAAACACTCCCCGGTGGGCGCCAAGGCCGTGTTGAAGCCGTGGATGGGCGAGGTGTTCGATACCGCCTACATACCCGATCGCGCCCGTCGCACCGACCGGCTGGCGTCCCCGGCCTGGGGCGCGAACGCCGACGGAATCGAGGGCATCGCCCCGGCGCTGATCGTCACCGCCGAGTACGACCGGTTGCGCGACGAGGCGTGGCGATACGCCGAGAAACTCGACGCGGTCGGCGCATTGGCCGAGTACTACGAAGTGCCCGACGTCGACCACGGCTACAACATCATGAGCAACAACGTCGACGTCACCAGGAAGGTCTACGACCACATCGCCGGGCACGTGCGGCGCGCCACCGCACCGTGACAGGGATCTCGTAGGGAAGCCCTCACACGGCCACCCCTTCTATTTAGGCTTGCCTTACCTAAATAGAAGGGGTGGCATGAGGAAGATCCAGGTAGCAGTCATCGGCGCGGGCCCGGCCGGCATCTACGCCGCCGACATCCTGACCAAGGAGTACGAGCACGCGCGCGTCGACGTATTCGACCGGTTGCCTGCCCCGTACGGACTCGTGCGTTACGGAGTCGCCCCGGATCATCCGCGGATCAAAGAGATCATCAAGGCACTGCGCCGCGTGCTCTCCCGTGACGAGAACAGCGTGCGGTTCATCGGCAATGTCCACTACGGCACGGATCTGCGGTTGGCCGATCTGCGCCGCCACTACGACGCGGTGATCTTCTCGACCGGCGCCAGGGCCGACCGGGCGCTGGACATCCCGGGCATCGATCTGCCGGGAAGCTACGGTGCCGCCGACTTCGTGTCCTGGTACGACGGGCATCCCGACGTGCCGCGCACTTGGCCGCTGACCGCGAAGCGCGTCGCCGTGCTCGGTGCGGGCAACGTGGCACTCGACATCGCGCGGATGCTGGCCAAGCCGGCCGACGAACAACTCAGCACCGAGATCCCGGGCAACGTCTACCAGAGGCTGGCCGCCAACCAGGCCACCGACGTCCACGTCTTCGCCCGCCGCGGTCCGGCGCAGATCAAGTTCAGCCCCATGGAGTTTCGCGAGCTGTCACACTCGCCCAGCGTCGATGTCATCGTGCATCCGGAGGGTTTCGAGATCGACGACGCCAGCCAGCACGCGATCAACACGAGCAAGTCGACCAGGCTCGTGGTGGACACCATGATGAAGTATCTGCAGCGCGAACCCACCGGTGCGCCGCACCGCATTCACCTTCACCTGTGCCAGTCGCCGGTGGCGGTACTGGGCACAGAGCGGGTCGCGGGCCTGCGCACCGAGCGCACCGAACTGTGTGGCGACGGGAATGTCCGCGGCACAGGAGAATTCACCGATTGGCGGGTGGAAGCGGTGTACCGTGCCGTGGGTTATCTGTCGTCGCATCTGGCGGAGCTGCCGTTCGACCACCACGCGGGCGTGGTGCCGAATGACGCGGGCCGGGTGCTGGATATCGACGGTGGGCTGATCGATGCCGCCTACGTGACGGGTTGGATCAAGCGAGGCCCGATCGGGTTGATCGGACATACCAAGTCCGATGCGGCCGAAACCGTTGCGAGCCTGCTCGACGACCTGCCGGGTCTGCGTACTCCCGAAACTCGCGATCCTGACGCGATACTCGAGCACCTGTCGGCCACCGGTGTCGACTACACCACGTGGGCGGAATGGGAGCGCCTCGACTCTCACGAGATCTCACTGGGGGAGGTCCAGGGGCGAGAGCGCGTGAAGGTGGTGGCGCGAGACGAGGTGATCCAGGCCGGCCGGGACGCCCTGGTGCGCGACTAATCCAGCGAGCTGTGCAACGCCAGGGTGGCCGCGACGGCGTTGGCGGCCTCCGCGCCCTTCTTGACGAAGTGCTTGGTGAAGTACTCGATGTGCTCGTCGTGCTCGTGGAAGTGATGCGGGGTGAGCACGACGGAGAACACCGGCACATCGGTGTCGAGCTGCACGCGCATCAGTCCGTCGATCACCGCGGTGGCCACGAACTCGTGGCGATAGATGCCGCCGTCGACCACGAGCCCGGCCGCGACGATCGCCCGGTAACGTCCGGTGAGTGCCAGACGCTTTGCGGTGAGCGGAATTTCGAAGGCGCCGGGAACCTCGAAGAACTCCAGGGCCGCGCCGTCGAAGCCATGGGTGCCGATCTGCTCGGTGAACCCCTCGCGGGCCTTGTCGACGATGTTGCGATGCCAGGTGGCTTGCACGAACGCGATCTGAGTGGCTGCGTCAGACATGTAGCGACGCTATCGCACGTCGAGGTAGGCGTCGGCCCAGGCGCCGATGATTCGTCCGGCGCGTTTGGCCTGCCCGGGCCCGGTCAACAGGTGTTCGGAACCTTCCAGCGAGACGAAGCTGCGCGGATGGCGGGCGGCCCAGAAGATGTCGCTGGCGTTCTTGATGCCGACGGTGTTGTCGGTCGGGGAGTGCAGGATGAGCAGTGGCATCTTGAGGCCCTTGATCTTGTCGAGCAGCTCTGTGGCCCGGACATCCTCGACGAATGCGCGCTTGAGGGTCAGGGTCTTCCCGCCGACCATCCACTGCCCGCTGCCCTCGGCGCAGACCTGCTCGATCACCGCGTCGTATTGACGCTCGACGTGTGTGGGATCGAACGGTGCACCCACGGTCACCACGGCCCGGACACCCGGTGATCGGCGGGCCGCGGCAATGACGGCCGAACCACCCCACGAATGTCCGATCAGGATGTCGGCCGGGGTGCCGCGCTCGGCCATGAACTTGCAGGCCTCGATGATGTCCTGGGTCTTGTGGGTGAAGGAGCCGTCACCCCAGTCGCCCTCGGATCCGCCCAGGCCGAGTGCGTCGTAGCGCAGCATTCCTATGCCGTCGGCAGCCAGCTGTTTGCAGATGCGCGAGGCGGCCGGAGAGTCCTTGCCGAGGGTGAAGCCATGGGAGAACACGCCCCAGCCGCGCACCGGTCCGTCGGGCCGATCGATCACCCCGGCCAGCATCGGGCCTGTCGAACTGGGGAATGTGACGCGCTCAGCCATGCAGGTGGTCTACCACGCTGCGGGTTGGCGGAGGTACCTGTGTGGTCGCACGGCCTGGCTCCGTAGGGTGGATGGACCGGCCGGTCATGGTCAACGCCGCCCATGACGCCGTGTCTGAATGTAATGAGAGTGTGGAGCAATCAGGTGCCTCTGAACACCATCGCGCTGGAACTCGTCCCGCCCACCCTTGACCGCGGTGTGCAGTACCCCGTTGACGAGGCGCGAAAAGTGCTCGCCTTGGCATCTGAGACCGGTATCGAAGGCCGGATCCGCCACGTGATGATCCCCGGGATGATCGATGAGGACGACGACCGTCCGATCGAGATGAAGCCACGGATGGATGTCCTGGACTACTGGAACATCCTCCGGCCTGAGCTGCCCGGCATGCGCGGTCTGTGCACACAGGTCACCTCGTTCCTGGACTCCGAGGCGCTGGGCAAGCGCCTGACCGATCTGAGTGCGGCGGGTTTCGAGGGCATCGCGTTCGTCGGCGTGCCCCGGACGATGAAGGACGGCGAGGGCGAGGGTGTGGCCCCGACCGATGCCCTGTCGACCTATGAGGAGCTGGTGCCCAACCGCGGCGCCATCCTGATCCCCACCCGTGAGGGCGAGCAGGGCAGGTTCAACTTCAAATGCGACCGGGGCGCGACATACGGCATGACCCAGCTGCTGTACTCCGACGCCATCGTCGAGTTCCTGACCGAGCTCGCCAAGACCACCGATCACCGCCCAGAGATCCTGCTGTCGTTCGGGTTCGTGCCGAAGATGGAGACCAAGGTCGGTCTGATCAACTGGCTCATCCAGGACCCGGGCAACGAGGCCGTCGCCGCTGAGCAGGCATTCGTCACCGACCTGGCCCAGCGGGAGCCCGCGGACAAGCGCCGCCTGATGCTCGACCTCTACAAGCGGGTCATCGACGGCGTGGCCGAGCTCGGTTTCCCGTTGAGCATCCACTTCGAAGCGGCCTACGGGGTGTCGAAGCCGGCGTTCGAGACCTTCGCCGAGATGCTGGAGTACTGGGCCCCGGACCGGGTCTAGCGCACGCGGCTGTGATGTATCAGGACATCGGTGACAGTTCTGCATCAGGACATGGGTGACAGTTGGTGTATCAGGACTTCGGTGACGGTTCTGTGGTCTTGGGGCGGGTTCCTGGGGGTCGGCCGTTGCCGACGTAGGTGATGCCGGGTGCGGGGCGGGTGTGCTCGGCGAGGACTTCGCCGTGCAGGTCGGTGATGATGACCGCATCGCCGGTGTTGTTGCCGGTGCTGACGACGAGGACGTGCTCGAAGGTGAGGTTCACGTCGACCTTGTAGGACACCGAGTCCAGGCCGATCGTGCCTGATGTGGTCACCGTTCTGAGGTGCGTGCCGGCGGGCAGGTCGGCGGGCAGCTGCGGTCGGGGCCGTTGGTGGCGGCTGGGGATGCGCTGGAAGATGGGTCGGTCAGGTTTTGGTCGGGGTGCATCTGCCTTGGGGGTCGCTTCCCACGCGGTCAGCGGGGTGACGCGGCCGGGCAGCCCTTGATGAGGGCGCTCGGTGTTGTAGATGCGGTCGAATTCGTCGACCTGGGCTTGCAGTTCGTTGAGTGTCTCGGCGAGAGGCTGTTTGTCGAGGTAGCGGAACAGGGTTTGGTGGAAGCGTTCGTTTTTGCCTTGGGTGGTGGGCTTGTAGGGCTTGCCCGTGATCGCCTCCACGCCCAGAGCGCTCACGTGGGTGACGAGTTGGCCGATGCACCCGCGCCGCGACGGGTTCAGTGCTGCTCCGTTGTCGGACAGGAGTCGTTGGGGCACCCCATGATTGGCGACAGCTTTGTCGAAGACGGCGATCGCAGCCTCGGCGGTTTCACCCCAGGCCACGTGCGAGGCCACGGCGTAGCGGGAGTGGTCATCGATGAGTTGGAAGACCACACACTTGCGTCCACGGGTCAAGACGTACTCGGTGGCGTCGAGTTGCCAGCACGCGTTGGGGGCCGGATACACGAACCGTCGCCATGCTGAGCGGGGCTTTTTCTTCGGCTCCTGGCGTGCCACTCCGGCCTCGCGGAAGATGCGTGCCAGCGACGCCGTGGAAGGCACCTGCTGCAGGCCCATCGCGTGCATCTTCTCGTGCACACTGATCGGCCCGTGATCCAGACCGGAGGCCTCCAGGGCAGCACGCACTGCCACGGCCTGTTGCTTGAGCTCATCGCTCAAAGTCGACGGACTGGACTTCGGGCGTCGGGTCCGGGGTTCCAGTACCGCGGCCGGCCCATCGGACTTAACGCGTTTGCGTAGCTCGTAGAACGACTTTCGCGAGATGCCGTGCTCGGCGCAGAACGTCGAGACCGCGCCGCGGGGTGCGTCATCGGGCCACTGCGCGATCGCCAGACGGATCCGAGGATCGATTGGTTCATTGACAGCCACCGCCTGAGCCTGAGCGCAGAAGTGTCACCACCAAGACCACCGAAACTGTCACCGATGTCCTGATGCAGAACTGTCACCGATGTCCTGAGACATAACATCTAGCGCACGCGGCCGCACTTGTCGGTGGTCGAATGTATGTTCGATTCATGGAGGCGGGTGCGGTCCGGGCGGTAGCGGGGTTACGCGCGGCTTTCGACGCGTTCGCCGGGTGTGATTTGGCTTCGTTGACCCGGTCTGAGCTGGTGGCGGTGCTCGACGAGTACGAGGAACTGCTGTGTCAGATGCCCTCGCCGATGCATCGGCTGCTCGCGCAGTTGCAGGCCGCAGCCACCTCGCAGGAGTTGGGTGCCAAATCCTGGAATGAGGTGCTGCGGATCCGGTGGTGGCTGTCGACCGCTGAGGCCGGCCGGCGATTGGGTGAGGCCGCCGAGTTGGGGCCGCGCCGTTCGTTGACCGGGGACCCGTTGCCTGCGGTGTTGCCGGTGGTGGCTGCCGCGCAAGGTGCGGGGTTGATCACCGCCGATCACGTGAAGGTTTTGCGTGATGCGGTGCACCGGCTACCGGGGTTCGTCGATCAGGTGACCCGCGAACAGTTCGAAGCCGACCTGGTGCGGGTCGCGGTCGGGGTGGGTCCCAAAGAACTCAAAGACACCGCCGAGTTGCGGTTGTTCCTGCTCGATCAGGACGGCCCCGAACCTGATGACATCGAACGGGCCCGCAAACGCGGGGTCAGTGTCGGCAAGCAGGGCCGTGATGCCATGACCGCGTTGACGGCGAACCTGACCCCGGAGGCGGCTGCGGTGTGGGAGGTGCTGTTCGCCAAGTTCGCCGCGCCCGGGATGTGCAACCCCGACGACGAGCAGCCCTGCACGTCGGGCACCCCCACCCAGGCCCAGATCGACAATGATCAGCGCAGTTTGGCTCAGCGTCAGCACGACGCGTTGGTGGTGATCGGGCGGATCGCGTTGATGACGGATCTGGGTCAGCTCAACGGGTTACCGGTGTCGATCATCGTGCGTACCACCTTGCACGACCTGGAATCGCGTGCCGGGATCGGGGTCAGCGGGGGTGGGACGAAGGTGCCCA
This sequence comes from Mycobacterium shunyiense, assembly GCF_058270075.1. NCBI lineage: Bacteria > Bacillati > Actinomycetota > Actinomycetes > Mycobacteriales > Mycobacteriaceae > Mycobacterium > Mycobacterium shunyiense. Next base: position 550,608 of record NZ_JBZDPU010000014.1, read on the forward strand.
TCGGCGACGTCATCCGCATGGGTGCTCACGCCAGTCATTACTTGGCGGTGTTCGATCGGGCCACCGGGACGGCGTTGAACTATTTTCGGGCTCGGCGTGTCGCCAGCCCGGCTCAACGCATCATGCTCATCGCCCGCGACGGGGGCTGCACCAAACCGGGCTGCACCGTCGGTGCTTACGGCTGTCAAGCCCATCACGGCGAGGCCGACTGGGCTGCCGGCGGTAACACCAATGTCGACGTGATGGCATTGGCCTGCGGGCCCGACAATCGCCTGGTCGATGACGACGGCGGCTACAGCACCACTATCACCGCCGACGGTGTCGTGCAGTGGCACCCGCCGCCAGAGCTGGATCACGGCCAAAACCGCATCAACTACCTTCACCGCCCCGAACTGCTGCTCACCCCACCCGAATCCGGACGCGCACCAGCCGACCTCACACCGGATCCCACATGGGGATGGGAACGGGGAGCAGGCCCCCAACAACAATCTCAGCCGGACCTGAACCTCACCCAAGACCCGGAGCCGTGGCCGGTGCCGATGCTTGACCCAGACCCGGACTGGGACCTGAAGCCAGGTCCCGAGTTCGAGCCGGACGCAGAGTGGGATTTCGACTGGAACACGGACTGGGACAGCACATTCTGCCAACCTGACCTTCCCAGCCTCGAACACCTCTGGGACCCAGAACCATGCGCCCTGGAAGCCGTGGAGCCGGAAATTCCGCTCGGGTGGCTGCCGCTCGACACTCCCGACCCATGGCAGCCCATAAGCAATGGCAATGCCGTCAGCGGCAAGGCAGTACGCGGGCCTTAGCCCCACCGGGTGGTGTGAACCTCGATGGCACGCTTAGCTGAATGACTCCACGCGCGCGGCGAGGGTACCGGTCCATTCCCGCAGATACTCGTCGTCGGCAGATTGCGCCGTCGGCCGGCGGAAAAGGTTGGACGCGAGCCGTTCTCCGAGCAGACTGTTGATGCCGAGCGAGGCCAGCACCCGGGTCTCGTCAGGTGACTTGTTCGGCGCCCATGCGCCGATCCACCCGTTCAGTTCGGCGCACAGCCCGTCGGCGAGCGCGGCGTACGCAGTGTCGAGACGGTCGGACAGACCTGCCGGCGTGCGGGCGGCGATCTGGAGTAGTTCGCTTTCCTGGTCGATCACCGTGAGCAGGTAGCGACCCAGCACGGTCAGTTCGCTGTGGAGGTCCCCGAGGCCGGCGAAGAGAGCGCGGATGTCCTGCATGGCTGCGCGGCGGTCCAGTTGGCGGTCGATGCCGGCTGACAGCAGGGCGTCCTTGGATTTGAAGTGGCGGTAGAGGGCCCCCGAGCCGGCCGACAAGCCTGCTGCGGCTTCGATCTGGGAGACGCTTGTGGCTTCAAAACCCCTGTCGCTGAACAACTTCATCGCCTCGGTGACCAGCCGTTCCCGGGTTGATCCGGCCGACATCGTTGACCTCCTGCAAGTGATCACTTACTCTTCGTATGAATGCACTGTACTACGAGTCCAACCCGGTGGGAGTGGTTCGATGGCAGAACAGCACAACCATGTGCCGCAAGGCCGACTCCGGCGGACCATGCCCTTGGCCGGCTTCACTGCCCGTGCTGCCGGCGGCCGCCTCGTCGCGGGAGTGCAGCAACTCGCCGGTGACGGTGGTGCCGTACAGCGGTTTCATGAGCGCACCGCCGAGCGCTATGTCGAGATGCTGGGCCACTCCAAGGGTGTCCTGATGAAGGTTGGTCAGCTGATGTCGTTGATCGACTCCTCAGATGTCGGTACGGGCGGATTCGGGCCCTATCAACAAGCACTGGTCCGGCTTCAGGCTGATGCTCCTCCCATGGCGCCGGCGCTTGTCCGCGACGTCTTGAACGATGAGCTCGACGGCGGAGTGGCGACTTTCGCCGAGTTCAGCGACGAGCCGATCGCGTCGGCCTCGATCGGACAAGTTCACCGCGCCGTTCTGCCCGACGGACGCGACGTTGCGGTCAAGGTGCAATACCCCGGTGTGGCACAGGCCATCCGAGAGGATCTCGCCAACACGGAACTCATCGCCACGTTCTTGCGGTTCGCCACTTCGGCCTCGGGGATCGTCTTCGACCCACGCGAGCTGGCGCGCGAGTACGCCGCTCGTATCGCTGAAGAAGTGGATTACCAGCGTGAGGCGAAAATGATCGCCACCTTCCATCAGCTGTATGTCGACCATCCGTTCTTCCGTATCCCCGACATCGTCGGACATGCTTGCACGGACCGGGTCCTCACCATGACCTACATCGACGGAATCGATTGGGCTGCAGCGCAACAAGCCGAACAAGATCTCAAGAACCGCTGGGCGGAAGTGGTCACACGGTTCAGCTACTCGAACCTACGGCACAGCAACCTGCTGCACGCCGATCCGCACCCCGGCAATTACAGGTTCGGCAAGGACGGCAGTGTCGGCTTCGTCGATTTCGGCTGCATCAAGGTTCTGGCGGAACAGAAGCGCAGAATGTGGATTTCCATCGTGCGCAACACCATCGACAAACGTCTCGACGACCTGCGTGCTGACGTAATCAGAGCCGGATTCATCACCGACGACTACCAGATCACCGGCGAAGAGCTCTGCGATTTCTGGACTCAAGTGTTCTACGACGTCATCGCCGCCCCGCAGCCGGTTACTTACACGCCCAAGAGCACCGCACGAACCACGCGTTGGATGTTCAGCCCCGACTCCGCTAATCCGCTCTCTCGCATGCAAGTGCCCGATGACTACGCCTTCGCTCCGCGGGTCAATCAGGCCCTGACGAATATTTGCGCCGACCTGCACGCCACGCTGCCGGCGCGGAGCATCGTCGATGACATGGACGGAGTTGCCGAACCCGCAACTGAATTGGGAAAGCTGCACCACGCCTGGGTGCGTGAACGAAGTCTACCCGGCGCCTTCGATGACCACACAAGGCTCAGGAGGGAGGTCGGATGACCCCGGCCGACAATGTGGTGCCTCGCGGCAGGCTCCGCCGAACCATGCCGCTGGCCGGGTTCACGGCTCGTGCTGCCGGTGGGCGGCTGGTTGCGGGAATCCGGGAGAAGACCGGTTCGCAAGGCGCCGTCGAGCGGTTCCACGAACGCACGGCTGAGCATTACACCGAGCTGTTGGGTCATTCCAAGGGTGCTTTGATGAAGGCCGGCCAGATTCTGTCGATGTTCGACGCCGACGCGATCGGCAATTCGGGGTTCGCCCCGTATCAGAAAGCGTTGGCTCGGTTACGGGCCGAAGCGCCGCCGATGCCCGCCGCGCTCGTGCATACCGTCCTCGAGGGTGAACTCGGCCCAGAAAACGATTGTTTCGCCGAGTTCGACGATGAACCGATCGCGGCCGCATCGGTCGGTCAGGTGCACCGGGCGGTGCTGCGCGATGGCCGTGTGGTGGCGGTCAAGATTCAGTACCCCGGTGTGGCGCAGGCGATCCGCGATGACCTGGCCAACACCGAGCTACTGCTGACATTCATGCGCCTGGGGGCCGCCGCGACCGGCATGACCATCGACATCAGGGCCATGGCCGCCGAGATCACCGCGCGGATCACCGAGGAAGTCGACTATCGGCACGAGGCCGCGATGATCACGGCGTTCGCTGCCCTGCTGAGGGGCCACCCGTTCATCCGGATCCCGGACGTCATCCCGGAGGCATCCAGTGACCGGGTACTGACCATGACCTATCTCGACGGGGTGGATTGGGCCGCAGCTCAAAACGCTGACCAAGACTTGCGGAACACCTGGGCCGAGGTGATCTTCCGGTTCATCAACAGCGGTTCCCGCCACGGCAACCTCGTCCAGGTGGACCCACACCCCGGCAACTTCCGCTTCAACCCCGACGGAACTGTCGGTTGTCTTGATTTCGGCTGCGTGCAGACCTTCGCCGAGAGACCCCGCTGGCTGTTCCTGGCATTGATGCACGCCGGGATGGACGGCCGCTATGACGATTGCCGCGACTTCATGCTTCAAATGGGACTGATATCAGACGAGGCATCGCTCAAACCTCAAGAACTGCGGCGCATTGTGTCGGACATAGCCTTCGCGACCAACCTTCCTCAGCCAGTGACCTACGGCCCAGAAATCGCACGGCGCACCTTGCAGTCGATGTTCGGCGGTGACCAGAATTATCGGACGACCGGTGACATGACGGTGACCCGCGAATTCGTGTTCCTGCCACGCCTCCAGATCGCCTTCGATCACATCGCGGCCGGATTGCGGGCGACCCTGCCGGTACGGTCGATACTCGAAGACCTCTCCGGCGTCGCCGAGCCCACCACCGAACTCGGGAAGCTGCACCATGCCTGGGTCCGCGAACGCGGATTGCCCTGCGGATTGGATCACCATGACCATCCCTGATCTCGCGCAGGCACGACTTCCCTGGGACGCGGCCGATCCCTATCTGTTCTACGACGCACGGCGCCGCGACGGCGACGTCGTATGGGACGACACCGCGCGGGCATGGCTGGTCCTCGGCTATCGCGCAGTCCGCGAGGTGCTGGCCGGACAGCATTGGACCAGCGACCCCCGCGCAAACCTGGCGACCGCCGGCGCAGCGGAATTCTTCAACTCGTCATTCGTGGAAGCCAACATGCTGTTCACCGACGGCTCCGCCCACGGCCGATTGCGGGGCGCCGTTCGGGATGTCTTCGGCAAGACATTCATCAACCGACTGACCGAAGGCATCGAATCTATATGTCATGAAACGATTTCCACGATTCCCGCAGACCGACCCTTCGATGCGATGGCGCAGATTGCCCTCCCACTGCCGATCGCGGTGATCGGCGCATGGTTGGGGCTCGACGTCGATCAGTGCTCAGCACTGCGCGAGAATTCACCGGCGATCATCCGCCTCCTCGGTGGCTTCGCCGATCGGGGCGAACTCGAAGTGGGGATCGGAGCGGCCGCGGCGCTACTCACCGACATGTTGCCCGCTGCCGCTGATCGGCGCAGCCATCCCCGTGACGACCTGCTCAGCTACATCGCTGCCGACCCTGGCCTCACTCTCGACGAAGTCGTCGTCACCGCCATTCTCGTCGCAGTAGCCGGACACGAAACCACCGCAAACCTGCTCGGTTCCAGCCTTGTCCGCCTGCTCACTCCGGACCCCGACGGCATATGCCCGGCAGACGGGATCGACCTTGCCGACCCGGCAGTAGTCACTGAACTGTTGCGCCTCGACGGCCCCGTCCAGGCGACCGGTCGTACCGCCACCGCCGACCAGACTCTTGCCGGCATCGACATCCGACGGGGTGAAACCGTCCTGGCCTGCGTCGCGGCTGCCAACCGCGATCCCGCGTTCTACCCGGATCCAGACCGATTCCGTCCCGGCCGGTCGGGACCTGCCCCGTTGACATTCGGACACGGCGCGCACTACTGCCTGGGTGCCCCGTTGGCTCGGTTGGAAACAACGGCCGCCCTGCGACACATGCTGCGACGCCGACCGACGCTGGTGGGCAGCCCTACGTGGCGCGATACCCCCGCCATCCGAGGGCCGCTGACCGTCCCCGTTCGCCTCAGCCCATCGCGGCGGTGACCGCCTGCGCGATGAACCGCACCGCATCGTTGCGGCTGACGGAGGCCATCAACTGGGCCGCCGCCTGAATCTCGGGACCCACCAGGCACGTCGGTCCCTCGCTGAGATTGGCGAATGCCGCCGCCACCACATCATCGACGGCCGCCGCACCCGGCGGAGTGTGCTCGGGTGAGGAGATCTGGCCTCGCTCATGTTCCAGCTTGCGCAGGGCAGGAGTATCGGTCTTACCGAGAATCAGCCCGAGTACGTCGACACCCGAGGGCTGCAGCTCGGTCCAGAGTGCCTCGGCGAACACCATGTCGAAGGCCTTGCTCGCGCCGTAGGCCACCATGTTCGGTCCGCCGGCGAATCCGGCCCCGGACCCGAAGATGACGATGCCGCCACGGCCTCGCTCCACCATGGGCTGGGCGTAGTGATGGCACAGTTGCATCGGCACCAGGCAGTTGCGTTGCACCAGCGATTCGGCGTCCGACAGAGGGCTGGACAGGAACGGCCGGAAGTTCGGATCGGCGCCCGCGCAGTAGACCAGGAAGCCGATATCGAGATCCTCGGTCGCAGCGATCACTTCGCCGGCTGCCCCGGGCGTAGCCAGATCTATTGCCAGCGTTCGCGTTTGCGCGCCGGTACGTGCCGTGATGGCCGCTGCCACGTCATCGAGAACCTCTTGTCGCCGGGCCAGCAGCACCACGTTGAGGCCACGCCGCGCCAACTCCTCGGCCATTGCGGAGCCGACCCCGTCGGAGGCGCCCGCCACCAGCGCCCACGGACCGTACCGATCTGTGAAGTCAGACATTGGCTATCCGTACCGCGGTGAACTGTCGTCGCGCGATCTTCCAGCCCGCTGAGGTTCGGACCAAATCGTCGTCGTAGAAGCCGACGGCGTTGACGCCGGAGTTGTTGTCCTGTGCCAGGATCAGTCCGTCGATGTAGGTGCGCGCGGTGGCGGTATCCCCGTCAACAGTGATCGCGTGGTTGCTCAGCCGGTGCATGGTGTGCCCGGCCATGGCGTGGGACTGGTCCATGAACTCGGTGACGGCGTCGACTCCGTTCCACTTGCCGATGTCGCCGTAGTCCAGCACGCAGTCATCGGTGAAGACGGTGCGGAACAGCGGCCAGTCCCGCCGGTCGATCCCGGTGGCGTAGCGGACCAGTACGTCGATGATGTCCAGGTGGTCTTCGTGGGTGGTCATGCGTGGTCTCCGTTCGGATGCACAATGATTCGCGCGGGTCCTGCCGAGCGGCGGGCCAGGTCGAGCGCGTCGGGAACTTCGTCGAGTGGCACCACCATGCCGATGCTGGGTGTCGGGTCCAGGTCTCCGGAGACGATGGCGTCCAGCGTCCCGTACCAGTCCTGCGGCCACGGCCCGCCGCCGAACTGCAAGGTCACGCCCTGCCGGGTGGCGGTGGTGATGTCGAGGGTGTCGCCGGTGTACCAACCGCCCGCACAGTAGATCCGGGTACCCATCTCGGATTCCTCGACGATCTTCTGGATCAGACCCGATGCGCCGACGCATTCGAACACCACCGCCGGGCCCCACAGGTTGCGTTCGGCGCGTACCTCGCGCCAGACGTCCATCGGTGAGCGTTCGGCCGGGTCGACGGCGACGTGGGCGCCGAACGCCTTGCACGCCAGGGCACATCGGTCGGCCTGGAAGTCCGAGACGATGATCGGTTCGACGCCACGGCGGGCCAATGCCGCGACCGCGGACAGCCCGATCGCCCCGGCGCCGATCACGATGGGGATCTCGCCGGGCTCGAGCCGGGCGGATCGGACATAGAACTCGCCGACTGCGAAAGCGTCCGTCAGCGCGACGGCGTCATCCGAGGCGCCGCCGGTGACGGGGCGGGCGATCGATTCAGCCACTACCAGCAGTTCGGCGAAACTCCCTGGGGTGTCCGGGTGCTGGCCGATGATGTGGGCGCCGTCGGCGCCACCTTTGACCAGCCTGATGGGGATCGACGTGGCTCGGCTACCCACGGGGAACTGATCGCTGCAGCCGGGCCCGTGACCGATGACCTCGCCGATGAACTCGTGGCCCAGCACGACGTCACGGTCCGCGTCATAGAGCGATCGGCCGGTCGGATCGTTGAGACCGAGTTCGGGGTGGTCCATGAAGTGGACGTCGGACGCGCAGATCGCGGTACTGAGCACCCGCAAGAGAAGCTCGCCGGGACCCGGTACGGGATCAGGGATCTCGCGGACCTGGAGTTGACCGGCCCGGAGGACAACTGCGCGCATCGCATACCAATTCTCTAATATTCGAGATAGTCTCTCGAATTGACAAGGTCGACTGTAGGAACCGTCCAGAACGGAGTCAAGGGTGCGTGGTGCGGGCTCGGCGCCGACCAATCGGGTGCTCGATGTGATCGAGTTGCTGGCGGGTGCCGGCGATACCCGGTTGCGGTTCTCCGATGTGGTCAGCGCGCTGGACCTGACTCAGGCCACCGCGCACGCCATCCTCAAGACTTTGTGCGACCGCGGCTGGCTGATCCGCGATCCCGCTGACAAGACGTTCGCTCTCGGACCGGGCCTGGCCGTGGTGGCGGCCCGGACGGAGGCGGCGCGACCCCTGGCGCATGCGGCTCGCATTGCTGCCCAAAAACTTTCGCAAGAACTCGACTGTGCGGCCTCGGTCGTCGAACGGCTCGATGACGAGCTGGTGATCACCGCGTTCGAGGGGGCCGGCCGGCAGCCGGCCTCGGCGCCGGGTGACCGGATCCGATACGCACCGCCGTTCGGCGTTGCGTTTGCGGCCTGGGGCGGCTCAGACGAGCAACGCAGCTGGATCGGACGGGCACCTGGCCTCAGCGAGGAGTTGGCCGGCCGCCTTGAGGAGGTGCTCGCCCAGACCCGGGAACGTGGTTACGACATCGACTGGACGACACCGGATCTGACCCGGGCGGCACAACTGGTCGGCACGTTGTCGAGTGACGGACTGCCCGACCATGTTCGCGACATCACCGATCAACTGCTCGCCGAATTCGCCACGATCGGTCTGGTGCCGTCCGGTGGGATGGCAGGCAAGGCGCAGCCGGTGGCCACCATTGCCGCACCCGTCTTCGATGCCGACGGTCGGGTCGCGCTGATCCTGTCGGTACACCCGCTGCGATCCATGACCGCTCGCCAGGTGGACACCGCCGGCCAGCGGGTCAGGCGGGCCGCCGATCGGCTGGGCCGATCGTGAAGCTGAACTCCGCGACTCCTCCGACGCCACCGGAGATGACGTCACCGGGCTGCATCGGCCCGACCCCGGCGGGGGTCCCGCTGTAGATCAGGTCGCCGGGGGCCAGGCCCACGGCCGCCGAGATCGCACTGATGACCTCGGGGACCGACCAGATCAGGTCCCTGAGGTCGCCGTGCTGCTTCAGCTCACCGTTGACCCGCAGCCAGATCTCGCCGCTGTCCGGGTGACCGACGTCTGAGACCGGATGGATCGGGGTGCAGGGGGCGGACGCGTCGAAACCCTTGGCCCAATCCCAGGGCCGGCTCAGTTTCTTGGCCTCGTCCTGCAGATCGCGCCGGGTCAGATCGACACCGACGCCGTAGCCCCAGACCAGCTCCAGCGCGTCGTCCGGTGCCACCTCGCGGCCACCGGAGCCCAGCGCCACCACCAGCTCGATCTCGTGGTGAAACGACGACGTCAGCGACGGATACGGGACGGTGCCCGCCGCGTCGATCACGGCGTCGGCCGGCTTCATGAAGAAGAATGGCGGTTCCCGGTCGGGATCCTTGCCCATCTCACGCGCGTGCGCGGCGTAGTTACGTCCGACGCAGAACACCCGCCGCACCGGAAAGCGGCCATCCCCGGTACTGACCGGGAGCGACGCCTGCGGTGGAGGTGGGATCACGAAGTCGGCCATGGGAACCATCTTCCCCGGGCCCGCGTCAGAATGCGTCGTTGTCCAGGTGCATGACGTCGCCGTCGACCGATTCCACGACCTCCCGCACCGCGGTCAGCAGCGGCAACATGTTGTGCGCGAAGAACTTCGCCACCGCGATCTTGCCTTCGTAGAAGGCCCGGTCGCGATCGCTCGTTGTGTCCAGTGCCGCCTGAGCGACCTGCGCGCCGACCAGCAGCCGCCAGCCGATCAGCAGATCGCCCACCGCCAGCAGAAACCGCACCGAACCGAGGCCGACCTTGTAGAGCTGCTCGGGCTGTTCCTGTGCCGCCATGAGGTAGCCGGTGAGGGTGGCGGCCATCGACTGCACGTCGTTCAGCGCGGTGGCGAGCCGGGCGATTTCAGGCTCCAGCCCACCCCCGGCTTCCAAAGTTGCCGAGATCTGGGCCGCGACGTGGGCCAGCGCGCTGCCCTGGTCGCGGACGATCTTGCGGAAGAAGAAGTCCAGCGCCTGAATGGCGGTGGTGCCCTCGTACAGCGAGTCGATCTTGGCGTCGCGGATGTACTGCTCGATCGGGTAGTCCTGCAGGTAACCGGATCCGCCGAGGGTCTGCAGCGATTCGGTGAGAACCTCGTAGGCCTTCTCCGAACCGACACCCTTGACGATCGGCAGCAGCAGATCGTTGACGCGATGGGCCAATTCGGTGTCCGCGCCCGAGACATGTTGCGCCACCACGGAATCCTGGTGCGCGGCGGTGTACAGGTACACCGACCGGAGGCCCTCCGCGTAGGCCTTCTGGGTGAGCAGGCTGCGTCGCACGTCAGGGTGCTCGATGATCGCGACTCGCGGTGCGGTCTTGTCGGTCATCTTGAGCATGTCGGAGCCCTGGATGCGGTCCTTGGCGTACGCCAGCGCGTTGAGGTAGCCGGTGGACAGAGTGCCCGCGGACTTCACTCCCACGGTCATCCGGGCGTTCTCGATCACCCGGAACATCTGGGCGATGCCGTTGTGAACGTCGCCGACGAGATAGCCGACGGCCGGGGTGCCGTGCGCGCCGAAGGTGACCTCGCACGTCGGCGAAGATTTGATGCCCATCTTGTGCTCGAGCCCGGTGACGTACACGCCGTTGCGCTCACCGAGTTCGAGGGTCTCCGAGTCGAAATGGAGCTTCGGGACATAGAACAGGCTCAGCCCCTTGGTGCCGGGCCCGGCGCCCTCGGGGCGGGCCAGCACCAGGTGGAAGACGTTTTCGGCGGTATCGCCGACGTCGCCACCGGAGATGAAGCGCTTCACCCCGTCGATGTGCCAGGTGCCGTCGGGCTGTGCGATGGCCTTGGTGCGCCCGGCGCCCACATCAGACCCCGCGTCGGGCTCGGTCAGCACCATGGTGCCGGCCCAGCCCTTGTCCATGCTCATGCGCGCCCAGCGCTGCTGCTCTTCGGTGCCGACCTCGGCCAGCGTGTGTGCCATCGCCGGGCCGAGACCGTAGAAGAACATCGCCGACGGGTTGGCGGACATGATCATTTCCTGGATCGCCCACACCAACGATGCGGGCGCCGCTGTGCCCCCGGCGTTCTCGGCGAGCCCGACGCGCCACCACTCGGCGTCCTTGACGGCCTGCACGGTCTTGGCGAGTGGTCCCGGCACGGTGATGTCGTGGGTGGCCGGATCGAACTCGGGAGGGTTGCGGTCGGCGTCGACGAACGATTCTGCGACAACACCTTCGGCAAAGCGCGCCACCTCGTCGAGCATGGTGCGCGCGGTCTCGGTGTCGAGGTCGCCGAATGCGCCCGAGTCGATGACCGGCCCCAAGGCCAGAACCTGGAAGAGATTGAATTCGATGTCGCGGACGTTCGCGATGTAGTGACCCACGATCCGCCAGCGTCGACCAGTCCTGACGGGGTACGCAAGCGTAGGTTGCAGCAACCTACGGCTACGGAACCGGAGGTTGCCAGTTCAGTATCTGCTGTGATCTGCATCACACCGGGTCAAGCCCCTATCCTTGACCGAGTGTCCGAACCGTCAGTCGCCGAGCTCCGCTCCCGCCTCGACGGGCTGACCATTCGTGACGCGGACCGGCTGCGCCGCCGCTTGCGGAATCTGCGCGGTGGCGAGACGGCCAAGATCGCCGAACAGATCGCCACCGCCGAGGGCCTCGTACTCACCCGCCAGGCCGCGGTCCCGGCAATCACCTACCCGGATCTGCCGGTCAGTGAACACCGCGACGAGCTCGCCAAGGCCATCAGTGAGAACCAGGTGGTGGTGGTTGCCGGCGCGACGGGATCCGGCAAGACCACGCAGCTGCCCAAGATCTGTCTGGAGCTGGGTCGCGGTATCCGCGGCACCATCGGCCACACCCAGCCCCGCCGGCTGGCCGCCCGCACCGTCGCCCAACGCATCGCCGACGAACTCGGCACCCCGCTCGGCGACGCCGTCGGGTACACCGTGCGGTTCACCGACCAGGCCAGCGATTCCACCCTGATCAAACTGATGACCGACGGCATTCTGCTCGCAGAGATTCAAAGAGACCGCCGGCTGCTGCGCTACGACACCCTCATTCTCGACGAGGCCCACGAGCGCAGCCTCAACATCGACTTCCTGCTGGGCTACCTGCGCGAGCTGTTGCCCCGCCGTCCCGATCTGAAGGTCATCGTCACCTCGGCCACCATCGAGCCGGAGCGGTTCGCGGCACACTTCTCGAACGCCCCGATCGTCGAGGTGTCGGGCCGGACCTATCCCGTCGAGATCCGGTACCGGCCACTGGAAGTCCCCGTACCGGTCTCGGACGACGACGACCCCGACGATCCCGACCACGAGATCGTGCGCACTGAACCACGGGATCCGACCGAGGCCATCGTCGACGCGGTTCGCGAGCTCGAGTCCGAGCCCCCGGGAGACGTCCTGGTCTTCCTGTCCGGCGAACGCGAGATCCGCGACACCGCAGAAGCCTTGAAGGACCTGAGGAACACCGAGGTGCTGCCGCTCTACGCGCGGCTCCCCACCGCCGATCAGCAGAAGGTGTTCCAACCCAGCCACAGCGGGCGGCGAATCGTGTTGGCCACCAACGTGGCCGAGACATCGCTCACCGTGCCGGGCATCCGTTACGTCGTCGACCCCGGCACCGCGCGGATCTCCCGCTACAGCCGCCGCACCAAGGTGCAGCGCCTGCCCATCGAGCCGATCTCGCAGGCGTCGGCAGCCCAGCGGGCGGGGCGGTCCGGGCGCACCGCTCCGGGCATATGTATCCGGCTGTACTCGGAGGAGGACTTCGAATCTCGGCCGCGCTACACCGATCCGGAGATCCTGCGGACCAACCTGGCCGCGGTCATCCTGCAGATGGCCGCTCTGCAACTGGGCGACATCGCGGAGTTCCCCTTCCTCGATCCGCCAGACGCCCGCAGCATCCGCGACGGTGTGCAACTGCTGCAGGAACTCGGCGCCTTCGACACCGCGGGTGCGCTGACCGACGTCGGTCGGCGCCTGGCCCGGCTGCCACTCGATCCGCGGGTCGGCCGGATGATCCTGCAGGCCGACACCGAGGGCTGCGTGCGTCAGGTACTGGTGCTGGCCGCGGCGCTGTCGATTCCCGATCCCCGGGAACGTCCGAGCGACAAGGAAGAGGCGGCGCGTCAGAAGCACGCCCGGTTCGCCGACGAGCACTCGGATTTCATCTCGTATCTCAACCTCTGGAACTACCTACGAGAGCAGCGAAACCAGCTCTCCGGCAATGCGTTCCGGAGGATGTGCCGCGACGAATTCCTGCACTACCTGCGAATCCGAGAGTGGCAGGACTTGACCGGACAGCTGCGCAGCATCGCCCGCGACATCGGGATCCGCGAGAGTGATGAGGTCGCCGAGCCGGCCAGCATTCACGCCGCACTGACCGCGGGCCTGCTGTCCCACGTCGGCTTGCGCGAGGGTGAGTCCCGCGATTATCAAGGTGCCCGCAACTCCAGGTTCGTGCTCGCTCCCGGCTCGGTGCTGACGAAGAAGCCGCCGCGCTGTATCGTGGTGGCCGACCTGGTGGAGACTAGCCGGCTGTTCGGCCGCATCGCCGCCAAGGTCGAGCCCGAGGCGATCGAGCGCGTCGCCGGACATCTGGTGCAGCGCAACTACAGCGAGCCGCACTGGGAAGCCAAACGTGGTGCGGTCGTGGCTTTCGAGCGGGTCACGCTGTATGGGCTACCGTTGGTCCCGCGCCGCAAGATCGGCTACACCCAGATCGATCCGGAGCTGTGCCGTGAGTTGTTCATCCGGCACGCCTTGGTCGAGGGGGATTGGCAGACCCGCCACCACTTCTTCCGCGACAACGCGCGGCTGCGGGCCGAACTCGAGGAGATCGAGGAACGCGCCCGTCGGCGTGACCTGCTGGTCGGCGACGACGACATCTACGCGCTCTACGACGCCCGGATCCCGGCCGATATCGTATCGGCGCGTCACTTCGACGCGTGGTGGAAGAAGCAGCGCCACAAGACACCCGACCTGCTCACCTTCACCCGTGACGATCTGCTGCGGTCCGAGGACGGCGCGGACAATCCCGATACCTGGCAGGCCGGCGATCTCGAACTGCCGCTGACGTACCGATTCGAGCCCGGGGCGGCCGACGACGGCGTCACTGTGCATGTGCCGGTGGGGGTCTTGGCGCGGCTCGGTGGTGACGGTTTCGCCTGGCAGGTACCGGCCCTGCGGGAGGAACTGGTTACCGCACTGATCAAATCGCTGCCCAAGGACCTGCGCCGCAACTTCGTCCCGGCGCCCGACACCGCGCGGGCCATCCTGGGTGACATCGATCCGTCCGCCGGGTCCCTGCTGGACGAGGTGCAGCGCGAACTGCGCAGGCGCAGCGGCATTCTGGTGTCCATCGATGCATTCGACCTGAGCAAGATACCGGACCATCTACGGATGACCTTCGCCGTGGAATCAGTCGACGGCAAAGAGGTGGCCCGCGGCAAGGATATCGACGCGCTGCGTGAGCAGCTCGCGGTGCCCGTCGCACAGGCTGTGGCCGACGCGCTGGGCGGCGACCTGGAACGCACCGGGCTGCGGGCATGGCCCGAGGATCTCGACGAGCTGCCACGCACAGTGGAGAACGTCAGCGGCGGTCACACAGTCAGGGGCTATCCGGCCTTCGTCGACGCCGGAAAAGCCGTCGATATCAAGGTGTTCGCCAACCCGGCCGACCAGGCCGCGGCCATGCGGCCGGGCCTGCGGCGTCTACTGCGGCTGACCACACCCTCACCGGTGAAGGCGATCGAACGCGGCCTGAGCACCCGCACCCGGCTGGCGCTCAACGCCAATCCCGACGGTTCGCTGGCCGCGTTGCTCGATGATTGCGCCGACGCGGCCGCTGACGTGCTGGTGCCCAAGCCGGTGTGGACGAAGACGGAGTTCGCCGGGGTTCTGACCCGGGCAGGCAAGGAACTCGGCCCCACCACCCAAGCTGGGGTGAACCGGGTGGAGAAGGTGCTGGCCGCGGCGCACGAGGTGCAGGTCGCGCTGCCCGACAAGCCGTCAGCTGCCCAGGCCGATGCGGTAGCCGACATCCGGTCTCAACTGGAACGCCTGTTGCCCAAGGGTTTTGTCACCGAGACCGGGATAGCGCGGCTGAACGACCTGGCCCGATATGTCACCGCGATCGCCCGCCGGCTCGAGCGGTTGCCCCAGGCGCTCGGCGCCGACCGAGACCGGATGTCGCGTGTGCACGCGGTCGAGGATGCCTATGACGAACTGGTTCAGGCGCTTTCGCCAGGCCGGGCCGCAGCGGCCGACATCCGTGACATCGCATGGCAGATCGAGGAGTTGCGGGTGAGCCTGTGGGCCCAGCAGCTGGGTACGCCGCGCCCGGTCAGCGAGCAGCGCATCTACAAGGCCATCGACGGCGTCACCCGCTGACAGCCCCTCCGCCGAAACGGCATTCCGGCAGGCCCTCTCTCGCACTTTCTGTGCTGGAATGCGGTTTCGGCGAGAATCAGAGGATGGTGTGCTCGATCTGCCCGATGTCGTCCAGGATCAGGGTGAGGGTGTCCCCGCTGCGCAGCCAGTGCCCGGTCTCCATGCCGCTTCCCCCGGGCAGCGTCCCGGTGCCGAAAAGCTCACCCGGATAGAGCGGTTCGCTGCGTGACGCATGCGCCAGCACCTCGCCCAAAGTGTGCTGCATGCCGGCGCTGCTCACGGTGCTGACCACCGACCCGTTGAGTGCCACCGAACCGGTGAGGGTTTCGATGCGCGGCAGGATCTCGTCGGCGGTGACCGCGGTGTCCGACATCGAGCTGGCGAAATGCTTGGACTTCTGCGGCCCGAAGCCGCTGAGCATCTCGGGTCGCTGCACATCGCGGGCGCTGAAATCGTTGAGTACGACGAACGCTCCGATCGCTTCGGCGGCCTCATCGGGTGTCGCGTTGAACAACGGTGCGGCCAACACGAATCCGATCTCCAACTCGAAGTCGAGCGCCTGTGAATAGTCCGGGACCGGAACCGGGGTGCCGGTCGGCACGAAGGTCTGTGCGTTGGACATGTAGTAGATCGGCTGCTCATAGAACAGCGGCTTCGGCCTGAACTGCGGCACCGGACGACCGGTGACGCGTTCGTACAGCGACGTCACCCGGTAGAGGCCGGGGTGAAAGCGCCGGATCAGCCCGCGGGCCGCGTCGATGTTGTGCTGTTCGTACAACATGAAGTCGCGAAATGACACCGGCTGGAACGGCAGGAGGTGGTCGCTGTGTTGCAGCTGGCGGTCGGCTGCTGCTGTCAGCCAGGCCTCGTCGAAAACCGGACCACCAAGGGCTGTGCGGTCTGAGTGCTCAGACCAATCACCCTGGGAATCAAGGGATTGCACCCTCAGGCCGGTGGCGGTGCGGACACGGCGTAGTTTCACCGAGTCCTCCCGAGCTGCCTGCGCAGGAACTCGGTGACGTGTCCGGCCACCGTGTCTGGTTGCTCGAGCCATGGCCAGTGGCCTGTGCCTGGCACCGGCTGTACCTCACAGCTCCGGAAGATCCGGCGGTACTCGTCCGTCTGCGCGTACGGCACGTAGTGGTCATCGGCGCCCCACACCACGAGGACATCGCCGGTGAACTCGGTGAGCCGATCGGCATACGGGGCAAGGGCATTCGGGCCGGTGGATCGGTACAGCTTCAGCACCGCATCGGGTGTGCCACGGGCGAACATGTGCTCGGCGATCGACTCCAGCGCATCGGCCGGCAGCCCCGGATCGCGCATGGCGAGCACACGACGCAGCACTGCCGGGTTGCCGATCCGCGACAATGCCTCGGCCAGTACGGGTGTCCGCCACAGCTTGGCGGCGAAGTGGTTGATCACCACGGGGGTGTTGATCAGCGTGATGCTGGCGACGGAATCGAGATGGTCGACCGCCCAGGCGAGTGCCCAGGGGCCGCCGAAATCGTGGGCGACCAGGTGGGCGCGCTCGACACCGAGTTGGTCCAGAAGCGCGCCCAGATGTGCGGCGTAGGCCGCCACGGTGTACGGCCACTGTGCCGGCTTGTCGGCCGCACCGAATCCGGGCATCTCCGGGGCGATCACCCGAGCGATACCGGCGACCGGCATCAGCAAACGGTCCCATCTGGCCCCGGCGTTGTTGCCGTGCACGAACACCACTGCCTCGCCGGCGTCCGGTCCCGCCGCGCCGGCGACGAGCACCGGCGACCGCACCCCGTCGACCGCCAGCGTGCGGTGCTCGACGGGGCTGTCCATCAGCGGAATCTTACGGTCGCAGAAGGTCCGCCGCGTCTTTTCAACCGATCACTGTGTGCCTGTCGCCACCCACGGGACGCGATCGGCCCGGGCATCGTCGAGCACGAGGTCGGCCACGCGTGACCGATGGGCTTCGGCACTGCCCAACAGGGCGGCATCGGTGGTGGCCCGCTTGAAGTACAGGTGCGCCTGGTGCTCCCAGGTGAACCCGATCCCGCCGTGCACCTGGATGGTGTCCGCCGCGATCTTGGCAAATGCCGCCGACGCGGTGGCCTGCGCAATGCTGGCTGCCAGCGCCGGGTCGTCGGTGCCGTCGGTCAGCGCCCACGCCGCGTGATAGGTCGCTGACCGGGCGTGCTCGAGGTCGACCAGGTCATCCGCCAACCGGTGCTTGACGGCCTGGAAGGACCCGATCTGCCTGCCGAACTGAAGCCTCGATTTCGCGTACTCCACGGACAGATCCAGCAGATGCTGTGCGGCTCCGATCTGTTCGGCGGCCAGGAGTGTCGCTGCCACCTGGAATGCGTGGGTGATGACGCGGTCGGCCTCGTCGGGACCGGCCACCAGTTGGGCGGGCGCCGCGGTCAAGACGATGGTGGCCTGCGGCCGCGTGAGGTCGAGCGTGGTCAGCGGGGTGCGTTGCACTCCCGCGTCTGACGCGTCGACCACGTACAGGCCGACGCCGCCGGATCCGGCGGCCGCCACCAACAAGGTGTCCGCGGCGTCGCCGTCGACCACGCGCTCGACCGTGCCGGTCAACGTCCCGTCTTCGGCGACAGTCATATTCACCGCGGTGGGATCGAACACGCCGGCCCGATCCGACACCGCGAACGCCGCGGTCCGCGTGCCTTCGGTGAGTGCGCCGATGAGTTCGTCGCGCACCGGGCCGGCCGGGGCTGCGACGAGAGCGGGGACGGCCAGCAACACGGTGCCGAACACCGGTCCGCAGGCCAGTGCCGCCCCGAGTTCCTCGACCGCGATGGCCTGGTCGACGAGCGTCCCGCCGGCTCCGCCGTCGGCCTCGGGAACCGCCAGGCCGAGCACGCCGAGCTCAGCGCCCAACCGGCCCCACACTTTCGGATCGAACCGTGGCTCGGATTCCATGAGTGTCCGCACCGTCGGCTCGGAGAAGTTCTCGGTACAGAACTTTCGGACCGCGGTGCGCAGTTGAGCCTGCTCGTCGGTGAACCTGAACTCGGACTGATCCGCAAGCTTCTCAGCTTGCTCGTCGGGTTGATCCGCAAGCTTCTCAACCACGCGGGATCTCCTTCCACGGCATACCGGCATCGGCGCGCAGATCACCGGGCAGCCCGAGGATCCGTTCGCCGAGAATGTTGCGCATCACCTCTGAGGTGCCGCCTTCGATGGTGTTGGCCTTGCTGCGTAGGAAGCGCTGCTGGAGGGGCCCACGCCAGTCCTTGCCGTCCTGCTCGTCGTCGCGATCACCCGTCCCGTAGCCGTGATACAGGATCCCCTCGGGCCCAAGCAGATCCATGCACCACTGGTAGATGTGCTGGTTGAGCTCGGCGCCGACGAGCTTGCCGATCGAGCCTTCGGGTCCCGGTCCGCCGACGGTGGCGGCCGCCCGGGACCGCTCGGCGGTCAGCCGTTGGGCCTCCGAACGCAGCCAGAGTTGGCTCAGCCGGTCCCGCAGCACCGGAGTCCGCAGGTCCGGGCGTGATGCCCACAGCGCCACGGCATCCGAGATGGTCCCGGCTCCGCGTCGATTGCCGCTGCCACCGAGCGCGCTGCGCTCGTTCATCAGGGTGGTCATCGCGACGTTCCAGCCGTTGCCCACTGCGCCGAGCCGGTGCGCATCGGGGATGCGGGCGTCGGTGATGTACACCTCGTTGAACTCGGCCTGGCCGGTCATCTGTCGCAGTGGTCTGGTCTCGACGCCCGGGCCGTGCATGTCCAGCACGAAGTACGTCAGGCCCTTGTGTTTGGGCACATCGGGATTCGTACGGGCCAGCAGCAGACCCCAGCGGGCGCGGTGCGCCAGACTGGTCCACACCTTCTGCCCGTTCAGCACCCATTCGTCGCCATCGGGCACCGCCGACGTGGCCAGCCCGGCCAGATCTGATCCGGCGCCTGGCTCGGAGAACAGCTGGCACCAGATGTGTTCGGTGCTGGCCAGCGGCCGCAGCCAGGATTTCTTGAGCTCATCGGACTGTGCGTGCTCGCGCACCGTGGGTGCGGCCATGCCGTAGCCCATCGGGTTCAAGCTCAGCGGGATGGGCCCGCCGGCGCCCTGCAGGATGCGGTCGGCCACGGCCTGCAGACCACGTGACACCCCGAGACCACCGACGCCCTCGGGGAAGTGCACCCAGGACAGGCCCGCGTCGTAACAGGCGGCCAGGTACTCGGGGATGGGGACTTTCTTGGGGTCGTGGTCGGCCACGACCCGGCGGGCGAGGTCGGCGACCCGGTCCGCATCAGCGACGCTGCTCATCCAGCCACGATAGGGAAAGGGGTCTGCCGGCCTGCAGGCGGGCGGTAGCGTCCACGGTCGTGGACCGAAAGCGCGTGGTGATTGCGGGACTCGGCGACACCGGCGTGCTCACCGCGATCCGCTTGGCGCGTCGTTTCGACGTCGTCGGCATCTCGGTCAACCCTGGCCTGGTCAGCGGTCAGGAGCTGGGCACCCGGTTGGCCCGGCCCGAAGACTGGGCACGCAACTACTGGATCGGCTTCGACCGGTTCCGCGAACTCGACCGGGTCCGCACGGTGCACGGCACGCTGGCAGGCGTCGACTTTTCGGCACGCACGGTCAGCGTGCAGGATGCCGGCGGGAACGAGCAGGTGGAACCCTATGACGCGCTGGTCATCTCGACCGGTGTGACGAACGGCTTCTGGCGGCAGGCGGTTCTGCAGTCGGCAGGCGATGTCGATGCCGGGCTGAGGACTGCACACGAGCGATTGGGTTCGGCACGTTCGGTTGCTGTCATCGGTGGTGGCGCGGCGGCGGCCAGCAGTGCGGCCAACATCGCCGTCCGGTGGCCGGGTAACCAGGTGGGGCTGTACTACCCCGGCGAGCATCCTCTGCCGCAGCACCATTGGCGGGCCCGGAAGCGGGTCGAAGACAGGCTGGCTGCGGCGGGCGTGACCCTGCACCCGGGGCATCGCGCCGTGGTACCGGAAGGCTTCGACTGCGCGGCCATCACCTCCGAACCCGTCCACTGGAGCACGGGACAACCTTCGGTGCAGGCCGATGCGGTGCTGTGGACCATCGGCCGGGTCCGGCCGAACACGGACTGGCTGCCGGCGGACGTCCTCGACGAGCGCGGGTTCGTTCGGGTGACACCGGAACTGCGGGTGCCGGGACACGATGGCGTATTCGCTGTCGGCGATGTCGCGGCCACCGACCCGCTGCGCTCCTCGGCCCGAAACCGGGCCGACGGACTGCTGGCCCGAAACGTGACCGCCTACTTCACGGGCGGCACGACGCGCAGCTACCGTCCGCCGTCCAGCCGGTGGGGCTCGGTGCTCGGAGTGCAGCCGGATGGGTTGGAGGTGTTCGCTCCCAACGGATTTGCCTTCCGATTTCCGTCCTGGTCGATCGAGCGGGTACTCCAGCCGTGGATCGTGCGCCGCGGCATCTACCGTGGCGTGCGGCCCGGAGATCAATCCATCGTCACCAACGGCTGATCGACGGGCACCACATAGGTGGACAGCATCAGGGTCCGCACGGTGCCGACATTGTGGGCATTGTGCACGACGCCCGCCGGGATGAGGAACGGGTCTGGATGATCTCGAAACCCGGTGTGGGAGCCCCAGAACGCTGAAGTTCGGTGCGGGAGACCCCGGCAGTCTGATCGTCGGCGAGCGCGGTAGGAGCGGTTCGGTGCTGACTCTTTCGCGTATGTAACGCCACGGCGAAATTTCGGCTGATTTTCCGCCGTGGGGTTACGAACGCGGCTCAGGCCCGGGGCAGCGCGACGGGCACGGTCTGCAGGCCGGGGCTCACCGGGCTCACCGGGGCGGGAACCGCTCCCGGCACCCCGGCCACCCGAGGCACCCCGGCTACCCCGGGCACCTGGCCGGGCACTCCGGCCGTGCCGGGTACCACCGGTGCAGCGGGCGCTGCCGCCACGCCGGGAACCTGAGCAACCTGACCGGGCACCTGCGCTACTTGACCGGGCAGGGCGGGAGCTACTTGACCGGGCAGGGCGGGAGCAACCTGACCGGGCACAGCCGGCGGCACCTGACCCGGCACGGCCGGAGCCGGAGCGGGGGGAGCGGCGGCCGCCGCAGCGTTCTGACTGAGCACCCGCAGCAGGTCGGGCTTCATCTGCTGCAATTGCGATCCCCAGTAGTTCCAGTTGTGGGTGCCGTTCGGCGGGAACTCGAACTTCGCGTTGCGTCCGCCCGCAGCCACGTACTTCTGCTGGAACTCCTTGTTGGAGTTGATCGTGATGTTCTCCAGGAACTGCGCGCTGTACAGCGTGCCGAAGTTACCGCCGGGATCGTCGAGTTCGGAAGGAACACCGTTGCCGCAGTACACCCAGATCGCGGTGTTGTTGGCCACCAGCCGGTTGATGTTGACCGTCGGGTCGTTGCGACGCCAGGCCGGATCACTGGACATGCCCCACATGTCGGTGGGGTTGTAGCCACCGGCATCCTTCATCGCGAAGCCGATCATGGTGGGCCACAGGCCCTGTGACGGATTCAGGAAGCCGGACAGGGCGCCGGCGAAGATGAACTGGGCTGGATGCCAGATAGCCAGGGTCAAGGCCGCGCCACCGGACATCGACAGCCCGACGACGGCATTGCCGGTCGGCGCGACGTCGCGTTTGGCAGCCAGGAAGGCCGGAAGTTCCTGGGTGAGGAAGGTTTCCCACTTGTAGGTGGTGGTGCCCGCACTGCCGGCCGCGGGGCGGTACCAGTCGCTGTAGAAGCTGGACTGCCCTCCGACGGGCATGACGACAGAGATGCCCGACTTGTAGAACCACTCGAACGCGGCGGTGTTGATGTCCCAACCGTTGTTGTCGTCCTGGGCGCGCAGGCCGTCGAGCAGGTACAAGGCGTGCGGTCCGCCGCCCTGGAACTGAACCGTGATGTCGCGGCCCATCGCGGCCGACGGCACCTGCAGGCGTTCCACGGGCAGACCATCGCGTGAATACGCCGCGGCGGTCGGTGTGGGCGCGGCCATCACCAGTGCCGGCAACATCAAACCTGAAATCGCCGCGGCCGCCACGCGGCGCGCCACCCGACCGAACATTCTCAGTCTCACACCGGCACGCTAACAACGCCTGAGTTGCGACTACCGGGGCCGCGCCCGGCGTAACCCCTCTGTTATCAAGGTGATTCAGTTCTGATGCCCGTGGCCGCGCCGCCGCCACTCGCGTGGTGGCACGCCGTGCGTGCGGCGAAACTGGCGGCTGAAGTATCCAGGGTCGGCCATTCCCACCCGCGTGGCGACCTCTGAGACGGCCAGGTCCGTCTCACCCAGCAGGTCGCGAGCCCGGCTCATCCTGCGCTCGTTGATCCACTCGCCGACCGTGCGACCGGTCCGCCGGCGCACCAGGGTGGTGAGATGACCCGCTGTCATCCCGACCTCGTGAGCGACGTCGCTGAGCGAGAGAGTCTCGGACAACCGGCGGTCGATCACCGAGAACACCTCGGCCAGCAATGGCTCGCCGCTGCGCCGCAGGTCGCTCACGACGTCGTCGGCGAGGCGGGCCAGATCGATGAGCAGCAGGGTCAGATGGGCCAGTACCGCTTGGCGGTAGCCTTCACGCCGGGCGGCCAGCTCGTCCTCGATGGATCGGATGGTGTTGTCCCACAGTGGCTGTCGATCCGCCGGAACGTGCAGTTGCAGCAGCCCGCCGGACCGGCCGTGGAGGAACGGGAACAGCAGGGGATGAGCCTGCCAGGTGGGCCAGGGCGAGGCGGCGTCGTGCCCCAGCGCAGCGGGGTCGAAGAACACGCCGACGCCGTCGGCGTCGGCGGTCAGCGGCCGTGGGTCGATCACCTCGCCTGCCGCGACCACGTAGATGACCCCGTCGGTCGGTACGTACCAGAGCACCGGAAAGTCGTGTATGTGTGGCCGGTGTTCGGGGAATTCCGCACGCCGGCCGCGGGTCACCGACACCGGCGGCGCGTCGCGGTCGGTCCAATATCGGTAGACCGGGACACCATCGCGGTGGCGAACCAATCGGGACGCATCGGACATAGCGCCAAAGATAATCCTGATATCGCCAACCTTCACCCAACTAACCCTGCCCAGAAGGCTGGATCATGGATTTCATGACAGAACATCGTCCACATCTTCTGAAGAGCCGGCATGACTACCTGCCTGCCGCAGGCCACGACGCCTTCCTGCCCGGCTACGACCTGCTGACGCGGGTCTTGGGGATGAACCCCGCCTATCGCGAACTGGTCACCCAGGCCGGGCTGACAGCCGGCCAGCGGGTGATCGAAATAGGTTGCGGTACCGGAAATCTGACTGTGCGCGTAAAGAAGGCTTGTGCCACGGCCGATATCGTCGCCACCGACCCCGACCCACGGGCACTACAGCGGGCGCAGCGAAAGACCAAGGGGATGACCGGTGTCCGCTTCGAACGTGCCTACGCGCAGGAATTGCCGTTCGATGACGGTGGGTTCGACGTGGCGCTGTCTTCGATGATGCTGCACCACCTCGACGAGGCGACCAAGGCGGCCGCCGCCGCCGAAGTGTTTCGGGTCCTGCAGCCCGGCGGCGTATTACACGTCGTCGACGTTCGCGGCGACGCTCTGCCGCAGCTGTTGGAGAAGGCCGGATTCGATTGCGCGGTAGTGGGTTACGGGAACATCCGGCTGGCCGGCAAGCTTACGTACCTCCGCGCTACTCGTCCGGCGTGAACGCGGCGGGCTCAGCCAACGGGATGAGCAGTCTCGACGGTGCGTCTCCGCCCTGACGGATTCGGTACGTTCCCGCGACCAGTGCCTCCCGCGCGGGCTGCGTGGGGACGAGGTGCGGGAAGTCATAGGTGGTCAGGGTCAGCCGCAACCGGTGGCCCGGTGCGATCGACGCGGCGGTGGGGAAGATCTCCAGGTCATAGCGGGTGAGCTCGCCACGCACGACCGGTTCGGCGGCGGCGCGGGTACTGATGTGATGTGCCCGCAGCACCTCTCCTTCTGGCCCATCCGGCAGGTACCACGTCTTGTCCGGATCCAGGGCCCGATGTGAGCCGAGCAGCGCACCCTGGGTCAGCGGCCGACTGGCCCCGTCCGGGGCGACATCGTCGAGATGGGCCACCCACAGGGTCTCGGTCGTGTCAGCCGTTGCGTGCACGGTCAGAGTGATCGGACCTGCGATCAGTCGGGTTTCGGTGAACTCTTCTGTGGTGTAGGTCAGGGCCTCACGCTGCAGGCGACGGTTGTCCAGGTCGTAGCGGATGCGCCGTCCGGTCTGGGCGGCCATGAAACTGCCCATGCCCAGCGTCCACTGTTCGAGGCTGCGGCCGGAGATGGGCCCACGTACCGCATAGCGCAGGACGGCGTCGGTCTGCTCGGCAGTCGGCTCGGTGACGAGTTGCCCGCCCTCGGCCAGGTACAGCCGGGTTGGCGTGGCCTCAGGGAACGGGTAATCCTCTGCCTGAAACCATTTCGAGCTGCCGATGGCCTGGAAGCGGATGGGCGGGCCGGTGACTGCGGCGTCGGTGTCGTCCTTGAGCCAGCGGTCGAACCAGCGGAGCTGCAACGCATGGACGTGCAACCCGTCCATGTCCGAGACGTGGTACCAAGGCCCCATCATCAATTGGACCCGGTCCGAGAGCGGCTGGCCGGGCTCCATGGGAGCGTTGGGCGGCCGGCCGGTGTAGGCGTTCTGCAGCGCGGTGTAGTTCAGCGGAGCGCCGCGCTGGAAAGCGTCGTGCCAGCCGCCGATCAGGAACACGGCGACCTTGTTCTTCGCGATGTCGGGCAATACGTCCGACGCCCGCATGGTGTCCCAGAACGGCCCGTCGAACGCGGTGTCCCCACCGGCGGTGGCGTCGCCGATCATGGTCTTGAAGTACTGCCGCTGATCACGTCCGCGTTGGCGCACCGCGGCCAGGCCTCCGGCGCGAGGCCGTTCGTGAGTGCCGCGTTTGGCGAACTCCAGCACCGGGTTGACCACGTTCAGCAGTGAGTAGACAGCCCCGTAGGCGCGCACCGTGCGCATGTGCGGCACCCCGCCCATCGTGACGACATCGCGGTAGAAGTCATTGCCTGCCATCACCGGGAAGATCGCCTTCAACGGTGAGTCGGGGCCGACCGCGGCGGCGGTGAGGAGCTGGTTGATGGCCAGGTACGAGATGCCGAACATTCCGACCCTGCCATTGGAATTCGGCAGCGTTGCAGCCCAATTCACCAGGTCGACGCCGTCCTGGACCTGCACGGCGCCCAGCATCTCGAACGATCCGCCCGAGGCTCCGGTGCCCCGGACGTCGGCCATCACCTCGATGTAGCCGCGCCGGATCAGGTACGGGGTGGCCCCGCCGCCGATCTGGGCGGCCGGCGGCGGGGCCTTCTTGCCGTAGGGGGTGATGGACAACAGCACCGGGAACGGTCCCGGTGCCGGCGCCCCGGTCTCGGGAACTGTCGGGTAGTGGATGTCGGCCCGCAGCACGGTGCCGTCGGAGGCGCGGATCGCGACGTTGTGGTGGACGCCGATCCCATAGCGAGCCGGCGGTGGTGTCCAGGCCGGTTCCAGCGGAGACGGGTTGCGCTTACGGACGCGGGTCGCCGTTTGCCCGGCCACCTTCTTGCCCCGGTTTCCTCGGACCACCTGCCACGGGTTCGCCATCCGTCCTCCTTGACGTGTGTCGGCTTACCTCCACGCTATCCAGTGGACTACCCGGCCATGAACTCCGAGTAGGCCGAGGCCAGCTCGGGGGAGAGCGCCGTCACGTTGCACGTACGCTGCGTGTCCCCGATGGGGGCCAGGATGCCGCGCAGGTCGTTGTACTCCTGCGGGTTGGCGGTGAAGTAACCGCGCAGCGTGGCCGCGGCCTGCGGACGCGGCTGGGTGAACGCGGTGGTCACTGCCTGGTTGGCACCGGGGTGACTGTCGAGGTACGCGCGAGCGGCACCGGTGGTGCTGCTGACGGTGCCCGCCACCCCGCTGGCGCTGCAGTCGGGTGCGGCAGCTGCGCTCGGTGCGCCGATCATCGCGGCGGCGACGCCGCCGAGCAGGCCCGCGGCACAAGCGCCGGCAATTCCACGGCGCGCGGTGATACCAGTGAATTTCATGATCATTTTCCTTCGGGATTCTGGGATTCTCATTGGGTCGCGATCCGTGATCGCTTTCCCCGGCCCGAATTCGAAAGTAACCGCATCGTCGTCGAGCAAAACCTCTGCACTGTGAAACAGCTGTGACGGGTGTGGATGTGTTACGCCGGGCGACCGTGAATTGCGCCTCAGTCTCGCCCAATTCGGGCCGATGATCTTGAAATGTCTCAGAGACCGGGCGTCATTCTTAATTGATCGTGATGTGCGGCTACGGGCGTAGTAACCGAATCGTTATCCGGCCGACCTTCAGCAAACCGCTGTGGTCTACCGTTTGAGCGTTAGCCCGGCAAGCGAGTTTCGCAGCCCTCCATCGCGGTAGATCTGCACGCCTGCCACGGCCAGCATCACCGCAGCGGTTGCCAGGTGCACGATCGCATCCGTGGTGTTGTTGGGGAAGGCGAATATCAGGGCCACCTGATTGGAGAAGAACGCCCAGATTCCGGGCAGCGCCCCAGCCACCGCGGCCAGCAGGAGATAGAGCACGGCCCACGATTTTCGCCAACACAGCACCAGGCCGGGGCCGAACAACGCCAGGCCGGCCACCGCATGCCAACCGTTGTAATCCATGCCCAGAATCGGTGTGGTCGGCGCATCCGGTCCGATGGCGAAACTCGGCTCGGCAATGAATCCGATGATTGCCTGGACGACGTGGAACAGCGAGATGATCAGCAGTCCCCATTGCGCGAAACTCCACTGCCGACCCCGCACGCGAGGAGGACTGTTGGACACAGTCCGGACGTTACGTCTACTACAGCGTGTAGTCAACGGTTCGGTCGTAGGGGCGGGGCGGTCACCAGGTGTCGATGAACCGTGCACGAGGTGCAGGGCGTTCATGCTGCGCGGCCGCGGCCAGCGTGGCCGCGATCAGCCACCGGGTTTCGGCCGGGTCGACGACGTCGTCGATCTCGAACAACGATGCGGAGTTGAGCGCCCGGGCGTTCTCTTCGGCGGCCGCGGTGGCCGCCCGCACGGCCTGCTCGCGTTCGTCGTCGTCGGCGATAGCCTCCAGTTCCTTGCGTAGACCCAGGCGGACGGCACCCTCCAATCCCATCGGGCCGAGGTGCGCGCCGGGCCAGGCCACGGTGAGCAGCGGTTCATGAAGGCTTCCGCCGCACATCGCCTGTGCCCCAAGGCCGTAACCGCGTCGCAGGATCACCGCGACCAGGGGCACCGTGAGCGCTGCCCCAGCCACCAACATCCGGGAACCGCGCCGTACCAGGGCTTCGGCTTCGGCCGCCGGGCCGACCATGTATCCGGGACAGTCCACCAGTGACACCACCGGCAGGCCGAATGCGTTGCACAGTTGCAGGAACCGGGCGGCCTTGTCGGAGGCCGCGGCGGTGATGGCACCGGCCATCACCATGGTGTTGTTGGCGATAATGCCCACGGGTCTGCCGTCGATGCGGGCCAGCGCGGTCACCATCTCCGGGGCGAACTTCTCGCGCAGAAACGTCACCGAGTCGGCGTCGGCCAGTGTCTCGACGATGGGCGCCACCGGGTAGGCGCGCCGGGCTCGTTCGGGAATCATTGTGCGCAGGTCGGTTTGATCGGCCACGGGGCCAGGTCCGGTCGGTCCGGTGAAGTAGCCCATCAACTTCCGGGTGGCAGCGACGGCCTGTGCCTCGTCCGCGACCACGACGTCGACGACGCCGTTGGGAGCCTGCACCGAGATCGGGCCGACGTCGTCGGGGGCGACCTCGCCGAGGCCACCGCCGGCGATCATCGCCGGTCCGCCCATCCCGATCGAGCTGTCCTGGGTGGCGACGATCAGGTCGGCGGCCCCCGCGATCACCGCGTTGCCCGCGAAGCACCGGCCCTTGACCACGGCGATGCGGGGCACCAGGCCGGACAGTCCGGCCCACAACGCGAACGCCCGGATCTCCAGCGACGAGACCGTCGGGATGTCGGTGTCACCTGGGCGGCCGCCCCCGCCCTCGGCGAAGAACACCGTCGGCAACTTGAGCCGCTCGATGATCTCGAACAGCCGGTCCTTCTTGCGATGGCCGATGGCGCCCTGGGTTCCGGCCAGCACGGTGTAGTCGTACGAGAGCACCGCGCATGCGGCGCCGTCGATCCGCGCGGTTCCGGCCAGTAGGCCATCGCCGGGGGTGCGTTCGATGAGGTCGTCCAGGCTGCGACGTTGTTTCTGCGCCGCGATCGCGAACCGCCCGTACTCGACGAACGAACCGTCATCGATCAGGTCGGCGATGTTCTCCCGGGCGGTGCGGCCACCGGCGGCGTGACGGCGGCCGACCGCGTCGGGCCGGCCGGCATCCTCCGTCAGCGCCCTCCGGCGCAGCAGTTCGGCGAGATCGT
Source organism: Mycobacterium shunyiense (assembly GCF_058270075.1). NCBI lineage: Bacteria > Bacillati > Actinomycetota > Actinomycetes > Mycobacteriales > Mycobacteriaceae > Mycobacterium > Mycobacterium shunyiense. Next base: position 579,265 of record NZ_JBZDPU010000014.1, read on the forward strand.
CGCGGACAGCGTCGTCGGGCATCGGCAGGCTCCTGGAATAGCGGGCGTGCGGTCCGCGGTTGCGCACAGATGTGACCGCCACCTCATCTAACCCGTCGTTCGATCCGCACGAACTGTTGGCCGAGGCCGGCCTCGGCGTGTTGGCCACCATCAAGGCCTCGGGCATTCCGCAGCTGTCGCCGGTGACACCGTTCTACGACCGGGCCGCCGGCGTCATCTACGTGTCGATGACCGAAGGCCGGGCCAAGACGGTCAACCTGCGCCGTGATCCCCGGGCCGCGCTCGAGGTGACCAGCCCGGACGGCTGGGCCTGGGCCACGGCCGAAGGGCCGGTGACGCTCACCGGGCCGGGGACCGATCCGCACGGCCCTGAGGTCGAGGCGCTCGTCGACTACTACCGCAGCGCGGCAGGGGAGCACCCCGACTGGGACGAGTACCGGTCGGTGATGGTCTCCGATCGGCGGGTCCTGATGAAGCTGACCGTGGAGCGGGTGTACGGGGAGAAGCTGCGCTGACCTGAGGGACTCAGCCGACCGGCATCTCGGCCGCGATGCGGTCCAGCACCGCGGGATAGCGGTTGGCCTCGCGGTGCGCGCCGGGCTTGCCGCTGCTGACGATCGCGGCGGACAGGCTGCGCTGCGGATCGGCCCACACCGCGATGTCGACGAGCCCGGTGTGGCCGAACGCCGAGGGAGTGTTGCGGCCGAACGGCCCGAAGCGTTTTCCGCCGAGCATGTACCCCGTACCCCAGCGCATCGGCTTGAGTCCGGTCGCCACGTCGGGCCGCATTCGCCGGCACGGCGTGGTGGCGGCCTGCAGGGTTTCCGGCTTCATGATCCGGACCCCGTCGAGTTCGCCTCCGCGACGAAGGATCTCGGCGAATCGCGACAGTTCGTCGGCGTTCGAGACGGTGGTCGACGACGGGATCACGCTGGTGAGGAACAACGGGGTGTTGCTGAGCGGGATGATCCGGTCCAGTGTCCCGCCCACTGCCGCGCGGAACGCCGCGGCGATCGGCGCGGGCAGCGGTTTGCCGGTCACGTGGCTCGGCGCGACCAGCGGAACCTCTTCTGGGGCAACGCCGTAATTCGTCCACCGGAAACCCAGCGGATCCAGGATCTCGTCGGCCAGGATGTCGCGGATGTTGCGCCCGGTGGCCGCCGAGACGATCTCGCGGATCAGTGGGCCCCAGGTCAGTCCGTGGTAGATGTGCACCAGGCCCGGCCGGTACACGGGCTTGAGCAGGGCCAGTTGCTCCCGGGTGTACTCGCTGTCGTCGACGCGGGTGACGTCGGGACGCGGACCGGTGTGGATCGGGACTCCGGCGCTGTGGGTCACCACATGCCGGATGGTGGTGCGGTCCTTGCCGTGACTGGTGTAGCTGGGCAGATAGTCGCAGACCCGGTCGTCGAGGGAGAAGTGCCCCTGTTCGACGAGCATGTGCACGACGGTGGTGCTGATCGCCTTGGCGGCCGAGTAGACGCAGAACGGGGTCTGCGTGGTGACGGGGATCTTCTCGGCGTCCGGTGCGTCGTCGGGGCCGTTGCCCCAGCCGTGGCCGATGGCCCGGTTCAGCACGGTTTTTCCGTTGCGGCGCAGGCACACCTGGATGGCCGGGTGCATGCCGGATCCGTACCAGTACCGGACCGATTCCCAGACGCGCTCGACGGCGGACGGGTCGATGTCCGAATGGTCCTCGTCGCCGATGTCGGTGACCGCGTCGAGGTCGGAGGGCAGGGCGATCTTGCCCGTCGGGGCTTGTTGGTTCATTCGGTCTTCCTGGTCAGGGAGGCGGACAGGTGGTGCTGCAGTGGTTGTCCGACCGCGCCCATCTGCAGGTTGTACGTGAGTTCGTCGCCCGCCACCTGGATGGAACGCGACAGTGCCGCAACGTTTTTGGCCGAGGCGGTCAGTCCGATGGTGGTCGCCGCCAGCTCCATGCCGATGCGCCCGTCGACGACCCGCACGGTGCCTTCCTGGATCTCGGTGATGCCGGTCGGATGCGCCAGTACCCATTCGACCCGCCCCGGCGCCGGGATCCGCAGGTATCCGGTCTCGGCGTGCAGCGGTCGGCCGTCATCGCGGGCCTTGGTGCGCTGACTGTAGGTCAAGAACGGCTTGCCGACGTGGCCGAAGGTGATTTCTTCGAGGTACTCGAACGACTCGATCGTCGGATATTCACCGGCGCCGGGACCGGACCAGGTGCCGAGCAGGGGAGCCAGCACGGTCAGGTTCGGGTGGAGGTCAGGCACACCGACAGGGTACGGCGGTGGTCCGGCCGCACCCCATCACGTCGCGTCCGCCCAGGTCAGCCGCCGGTGTAGGCGGCGGCGGTGCGATCTGCCGCAGCGCGTGCCTGCGCCGGATCTTCTCCGGCCGCCAGGTCGGCCTGGTACCAGAGTTCACTCGCAGAGGTCATGAAACCGCGGCCCTCGTCGCCGGCCGCCCAGGCGGCACCCTCCTCCGGCGTGATGCGGTCGCCGCCGCTGAGGTATCCGGCGAGTCCGAGAAGTGCGGAGTCCCAACCGACTCCGACCGCCCCGGGGCCGAACTGCAACCAGAACTCGTCGTCGTCGCCGGAGTGCATGATGTGATCCAGCGTGAAATTGGCCCGGCCCTCGCCGGCCTCGTTGATGGTGACCTCGACCCAACTGGTGGCGCCCATGGCCTCCCACGTGGTCGTGAAGGAGCGGGGCGGTTCGCAGGTCAGTACCTCTCCCGAGGCGTTGCCTTCCAGCTGGAAACGGCCGCCCACCTGCAGGTCGCCGGTGATCGGCAGGAACCACCGGGGGATCCGCTCGATGTTGGTGCAGGCATCCCACAGATCGGCGGCATCGGTGGGATAGGTCTGGCTGACGCTCACGACCCGTGCCTCCCGGGCCTCGAACGTCGTGCGGCCCACACTGCGGCGGACCTCGTTGAGCTGATGTTGGACGTCGATCACTGGGAAGCCCCCTTGTTCGTGGTTGTTCTTCGGTCCCGCTTGCCGCGCGCGATCTCGGTCGCCAGCGCATCGAGGTGCGGTGTCCAGTTGCGCCGGAACCGCTCCAGCCACTGGTCGACCTCACGCAGTGGCGCGGTGTCGACGCTGTACAGCCGACGCGTGCCTTCGGCGCGAACATTGGCGAAGCCGTTGTCTCGCAACACCTTGAGATGTTGCGAGACCGCAGGCTGGCTGATATCGAACTCGGCCCGGATCACCTCGGTGATGGCGCCGGACGACAGCTCATCCGCCTGGATGAGCTCCAGGATCCGCCTGCGCACCGGGTCTCCGAGGATGTCGAAGGCCTGCACGTGACCAATCTAAAAGTTATTACTTATATAAGTCAAGGGTGATAATCAAGAGGTGTGCGCGATGACCATGGCCTGCGCTGTGGGCTCATCGAGCTGCGCCTGACGCGCCCGCTTGGTGGTCGCGTACACGATGAACCCCGTGGCCTCCAGGGCAGCGCACACCGCGGCCGTGTCGTGACGCAGGAACGTCAGCTCCACGTCCCGGCCGAAGGCGTGGTCATAGACCGCGGGCTCGCCGTCGGTCTGGAAGCCGAGCAACACCCAGCCGGGATCGCTCAGGACCCGGCGGTACTCGGTGAACAGTTCCGGCAGCGCCGCGGCGGGGGTGTGGATGATCGAGTACCAGGCGCACACCGCATCGAAGGTTCCCGGCACGTATGGGAGGTCGAACATGTCGGCGGTCCGAAACCGCACCTCCGGCCACTGCTGCTCGGCAAGAGACACCATCGCAGCCGAGCCGTCGATTCCATCGGTCTGCAATCCGCACCCGGCGAGCTCGGCGGCGGCCTCACCGGGCCCACAGCCCACATCGAGGGCGGTTCGCCCGCCGGCCCGCGCCACCAGGTCGGCGAAGGACCGCAGAACCGCACGGTCGAAGGGCCGGGATTCGAATTCGCCGGCAAAGGTCCGGGCGTACTCGGGGGCGATCAACTCGTACTGGTCGTATGCCGGGCTACCCACAGGGTCACCCTAGGGCGCCATGGCAGATGCCCTGCTCAGACTGCACGGTAGGGTTCCGCAGGTGAGCACGTCTGTCGAGCATGCCGCGCGCCTGCGCGGTGGTCTTGTCGGCGCGTGCTCCGCACTGACCGCGACGGTCGCCCATACTGCGGCCGGGGGCATGGCTCCGGCGAGCAGTCCGTTGATCGTGCTGTTGTTGCTGTGTGCGGCACTCGGTGCCGCAGTCGGTGGCGTGAACCCGCAGACGCGCCGGGCCAAGAGCGGCCTGCTCATTGCCGGCCTGGGCGCCGGGCAGTTGCTCGGTCACTTCGCTTTGGCAACGGCCGGCGGGCACCATCACGCGGCATCGTTGCTCAGCGCCCCCATGGTCGGTCTGCACGCCGCTGCCGCGGTGGGTCTGGGCCTGGTCATCGGTCTGGCCGAGTACCTCTACGTGGTCTGCGCCTCGGTGCTGTCCTGGCTGCGGATCTTCGCTGCCGCCAGGATCCGGCCGTCGGTTCGTGCGCTCTGGTGGCCTTCGAATGTGGTTGTGGCGCGGCCTGTTCTGCTGCACACCGGGCTGGGGATGCGGGCACCGCCGGCGGCGCCCGCCATGGGCAGCTAACGCCCACTCCTTGAGCTGAGCCCGTCGGTGACGGGCTGTTCCGCGTTGTGCCCCGTGCGCACCTCTCCACGGGTTCTCCTGAGCGAAAGCGTCACCATGACCATCACCCCTGACGATCAACTACGCGAGGAATCACCTCCGCCCGTCAAACGCCATTCGATCCGCCCCCTTCTGGTGCGGTTGCACTTCTACGCCGGCGTATTCGTCGGACCGTTCATCCTGATCGCGGCTGTCACCGGCCTGCTTTATGCGCTGATCCCGCAGATCGACACATTCGTCAACCGGCACGAGCTGACGGTCGCGCAGGTGGGGACCGAGCGCCTGCCACTGGCGGACCAACTCGCCGCGGCCCGCCATGCCCATCCCGAGGGTACGGTGGACAGCATCCGCCCGCCGGCCGCGCCTGACGAGACCACCCAGATCAGCCTGCTGGTGGGCCCGGAGTTCAAGGACGTTCCGCCGGACTACTCCCGCACGGTGTTCGTCGACCCGTACACCGGCGAGGTGCGCGGGGCGCTGACCACCTACGGGCAATGGATGCCGGTGCGGGCCTGGTTCGACGAGCTGCACCGCAACCTGCATCTGGGGGCAGTCGGCCGCAACTACAGCGAGCTGGCGGCCAGCTGGATGTGGGTGATCGTGCTGGCCGGGTTGGCGCTGTGGATCATGCGGCGTCGGGAGAACCGCGCGATGCGCGACCTGGTCCTGCCCGACCGGACGACCTCGGGGCGACGACGCACGCTGTCCTGGCACGGCGCGGTCGGCGTGTGGATAGTGGCGGTGCTGCTGGCGCTGTCGATTTCGGGTATCACCTGGTCCCGGTACGGCGGCGAGACGGTCAACGGCATCCAGGCGCAGCTGAACACCACGGCACCTGCCGTGGACACCGCGCTCTCCGGAGCCCCGGCCGCCCAACCGGCACATCACGGCCACCACGGCGGCAGGTCCGAGTTGGGCGGCGCGGACACCGTGCTGCGCACCGCCGAACAGGCCGGGCTGCGTGGTCCGATGTGGATGTACCCGCCGGCCGAAGCCGGTCAGGCCTGGAAAGTGGCCGAGCGCAAACGTGATTGGCCCACGCGCGCCGACGCGATCGCGGTCGACCCCGATACCGGCAAGGTCACTGATCGGGTCAACCTGTCACAGTGGCCCCTGCTGGCCAAGCTCACCGACTGGACGATCGACGCCCACATGGGCCTGTTGTTCGGGGTTGCCAACCAGATCGTGTTGGCGCTCACCATGGTCGGCCTGATCTCGGTCATCGTGCGCGGTTATCGGATGTGGTGGCAGCGCCGGCCTACCCGGGGTTCGGCCTGGGCGGTGGGTCGCGCACCGCTGCGCGGCACGCTGCGCCAATTGCCGCCCTGGGCCGGCGTGGCGGTGGTTGCCGTCGCCGTCGGCATCGGGTGGGCCCTGCCGTTGTTCGGGCTGAGCCTGCTGGCTTTCCTGTTGGTCGATGTCGCCGTGGCGTGGTGGAAAGGAAGATCAAATGTCTAGGGTTGCAGCTGTTCTGACGGCGACCGCGTTGACCTTGGCGGTCGGGTTGGCGGCCTGCACCGAGAGCCATCACGAGGAGAAGATGGCCGAGACGGTTCAGGTGAGTGAGCAGTGGGCCAGTGCGGCAGACGGTGGAATGACCGCGGTCTTCGGCAGGCTCACGAACACCGGGCACCACGACGCCCGCATCGTCTCGGCGACCTCGCCCGCAGCGGGCACGGTGGAATTACACGAGGTCGTCGGCGACGACAGCGGTTCGAAAACCATGCGGCCCAAGGAAGGCGGGCTCGCCATCGGGGCCGGGGCCACGCACGAGTTGGCGCCGGGCGGGGACCACCTGATGCTGATGGACCTGAAGGCCCCGCTGCAACCCGGTGCGGACGTCCCGGTCTCGCTGGTGTTCGAGGACGGCTCGTCGCTTCCGGTCACGGCCCAGGTGCGTGATTTCGCCGGGGGTGACGAGAACTATCAGCCGCCGTCACCTCACGGACATGGCTGATCGGTCGCGTCTGTCGGTCAACCGGCGCCGACTCCTCGCCGGAGGCGCCGCCGCCCTGGCCGGCGGTGCGGTGCTGAACCAATCCGGTGCAGCCCATTCCGCCACCGTGCGCAACGGTTTCGGAGTCGACGTCGAACCGTTCTACGGACCGCATCAAGGGGGGATCGCCACCGCGCCGCAGTCACACGGGCTGTTCGTGGCGTTCGATCTGAGCGACGGCGGAAGGCCTCCCGCAGGGCGCACCGAGCGGGAGACCGTCGCCGCGATCCTGCGGTTGTGGACGACGGATGCGGCCCGGTTGACGCAGGGCGCGCCCGCATTGGCCGACACCGAGCCCGAACTCGCCACCCGCCCAGCCAGATTAACCATCACGGTCGGCCTGGGGGTCGGGCTGCTCGACCGGATCGGCGCGACCGGTGCCCGGCCACCGTCGGCGCGTGAGTTGCCGTTGTTCGACGTGGACCGGCTCGAACAGCGGTGGTCCGGGGGCGACCTGCTGTTGCAGATCTGTGCCGACGATCCGGTGACGGTGGCCCATGCCAACCGGGTACTGACCAAGAACGTCCGGTCGATGGCGGCGCCGCGGTGGCGGCAGGCCGGATTCCGCAATGCCCGCGGGGCCGACGCCGGCGGCACCACCATGCGCAACCTGATGGGGCAGGTCGACGGCACCGCGAATCTGGCGGCCGCCGACTTCGACGATCTGGTCTGGATGTCGGGACCGGCACACCCGGGACTGGTCGGCGGCACGTTGTTGGTCATCCGACGCATCGCGATGCACCTGGACACCTGGGATGAGCTGGACCGCCGGAGCAAGGAGTTCACCGTCGGGCGCACCCTGGATTCAGGTGCTCCCCTGACCGGCAGCCGCGAGCATGACGAGCCAGATTTCGCGTTGACACATAACGGGATTCCGGTCATCCCGCAGAACTCGCACGTCGCGCTGGCCCACCATCGGGGCACCCGCGAGCGGTTCCTGCGCAGGCCCTACAACTACGACGATCCGGCAGAACCCGGCCAGACGTCGAACAGCGGGTTGATCTTCGCGACTTTCCAACGCGACATCGACGAGCAGTTCTTGCCGGTGCAACGGCGTCTTGCGCAGTTCGATGCGCTGAACCAGTGGACCACCGCAATCGGCTCGGCGGTGTTCGTGGTGCCCGGTGGAGTGCGGACACCCGACGATTACCTGGGGCAGGAGTTGGTCGGCTGAGTTCAGGCCACCTGGTGCGAGAAATGGACCGACTCTGAGCTGACGATTGCACTCCACAGAGCACAGACCGCTGATCTACGCTCGCGGTATGACCGATCACGACAAAGCCGCGGCGCGGCGCGAAATTGCCGACGCTCTGCTCAACGCCCTGAACCGGCGCCACGAGGTGCTCGACGTGATCGTGGATGCCGACGATCGGGCTGCCGCCGTCGAGGCGGTTGCCCAGCTTCTCGGCACCTCACACCTGGCGTCGGAGGCGGTGGTGGGGCTGTCGTTCGCGCAGATCACGAAGGATTCGCGGCGGGGGATCGCCGCCGAACTCGACGACTTGAACAGCCAGCTCAGCTTCACGGTGTCCGAGCGTCCGGCGGCCTCGGGTGAATCGCTGGAGTTGCGGGCGTTCGCCGCCGACACCGACCGCGACATCTTCGTCGCCCGGACCACTGACGTGGGTGCTTCCGGCGACGGATCGGGTGCCCCGGCGGCCGATGTCGACGACGAGATCCGCGCGGCGCTGCGCCGGGTGGACGCCGAAGAGGCCGTCTGGTTCGTGGCGTTGGAGGGCAACGAGAAGGTCGGCATGGTGTTCGGTGAGCTGACGCACGGAGAAGTCAACGTCCGGATCTGGATCCATCCGGACTTCCGCAAGCGCGGCTACGGTACCGCCGCCCTGCGCAAGTGCCGCTCGGAGATGGCGACGTACTTTCCTGCTGTGCCGATGGTGGTGCGGGCCCCGGGGGCCGCACCCCGGGCCTGACCCGTCTGACCCGTCTGAGGTCAGGCGGAAGGCGGGCGGAGCAGGCTCGCGACGATGGTGTGGGCCATGGTTTCGGCGCGCTGTCGCGAGTAGCTCTGTCCTTCGGAAAGCACCGGATAGACCACCCCGCCGAGCAGCGCATCGGCGGCCGCTGACGCCAGGTCGGGATCGATCTGCTCGGCGAGCAGCCGGGTGCGCACCGAGTCGAGTAGTGGACGGCTGAAACCTGCCCGCAGCCGCGCAGCGGTGTCCTCGTGTTCCAGTGAGGCGGCGGTCAGGATGCGCAGCATGGCGTTGCCGCGTTCCGTGGTCAGGGCGGACGCGAGCGTGCGGGCCCAGGAGACCAGGTCCGCGGTGACGTCGTCGGTGCGCGGCATGGTGGCCAGGATCTTGTCGGCGTCTTCCAGGAGCACGTCGGCGACCAGCGCGGGCCGGCTCGGCCACCAGCGGTAGATGGTCTGCTTGCCGACCCCGGCTCGGGCGGCGACGGCCTCGATGCTCAGCCCGTCAAAACCCCGCTCCAGCAGAAGTGCTCGGGTGGCCTCGATGATGGCGACCCGCGACTTCTCGCTCCGTCGTCGCGGAGCCGTCGCTTCCTCGGTGGTAGGGGTTCTCGGCATGTCCTCGTTGGTCCTTTGCAGGGATCTTTACACGGAAAGCTACCCACCGTAGTCTCCCACAAGACGAGACGTAGCGTCTCGTGAATTCGGAGAGCAACGAACGCAAGGGCGCATGGCAACAAAGAAACTGGTCATCGGGGCCAGCGGTTTCCTCGGGTCGCATGTCGCCAGGCGACTCGTCGAGCGCGGCGAGGATGTTCGGGTGCTCATCCGCAGCACCAGCTCCACCCGCGGGATCGACGACCTCGACGTGGAGCGGGTCTACGGGGACATCTTCGACCCTGAGTCGGTGCGTTCCGCGATGGACGACTGCGACGTCGTGTACTACTGCGTCGTCGACGCCAGGGCCTGGCTCAGCGACCCGGCCCCGCTGTGGCGAACCAACATCGAAGGGCTGCAAGAGGTTCTGGACGTCGCGGTCGAGGCTGGTCTACGGAAGTTCGTCTTCACCAGCTCGATCGCCACCATCGGCATCGCCGAATCCGGGCTTGCCACCGAGGATCTGCCGAACAACTGGCTCGACGTGGGCGGCGACTACGTGCACACCAGGGTGCTCGCCGAACAGATGGTGCTGCGCTATGCCCGCGAGCACGGTCTGCCCGCGGTCGCGATGTGTGTGTCCAACACCTACGGACCTGGCGACTGGTTGCCGACGCCCCACGGGGGTCTGGTCGCCGCCGCGGTACGGGGCAAGATGCCGTTCTACGTCAAGGGCGCGGCAGCCGAGACCGTCGGCATCGCGGACGCCGCCGAGGCACTGGTCCTGGCCGGCGAACGGGGCCGCGTCGGCGAGCGTTACATCGTGTCCGAACGCTTCATGACCGCTCAGGAGATCTACCAGACCGCCTGCGCGGCGGTCGATGTCGAGCCGCCCCGGCGTGGGATTCCGGTCCGTGTGCTGGCCGCCGCAGGCGCGGCGGTCGATCCCCTGGCCCGGCTGCGCAAGAAGGAGAACCAGCTCAGCCCGCTGACCGTGCGGCTCATGCACGTGATGTCGCCGATGGATCACGGCAAGGCGGTCCGCGAACTCGGCTGGCAGCCGAGGCCGACGACGGAGTCCATCGTCGAAGGCGCCCGATTCTTCGCCGCCAGGAGGCGCGCATGACCCACGTGTCCATCGCTCTGACCCCGGAGCAACAGCAGCTCCGTCAGGCCGTCGAGCAGTTCGCGGCCCGGCACGCGCCGATCGATGTCACCCGGGCCGAGTTGGACGATCTGGCAGCGGGCCGACCACCAGCCTGGTGGGACATATTTGTGGACAACGGCTTCCATGCTGTTCATCTACCGGAATCGGTCGGCGGTCAGGGCGGCGGACTGGAGGACATGGCCTGCGTACTGGAGGCTGCGGGCTCGGCGCTGCTGCCGGGGCCGCTGCTCACCACCGCGATCGCCGGGGCTGCGGTGGCTGCCCTGGACGGCGCGGCCGCATCAACCCTCCTCAAAGAGATCGCCGCGGGCGCCCGCGCGGTCGTGCTGTCCGGTGAGCACTGTGCCTTCGCGGCCCGGCGTGACGGTGACGGCTGGCGCCTGACCGGGTCGTCCGGGCCGGCCCTGGGGATCTGCTCGGCACAGCGTGTCGTGGTGCCCTTCACCGACGAGACGGACGGCCTGACCTGGGCAGTGCTGAATCCGGCTGAGGCGCAGGTCGAATCGCGTCGGGGCACCGATCTGACCACCGATCTGGGCATCCTGCATCTGCACGATCTGGCGGTGCCTGCCGGTGCGGTCCTGCCCGGGCTCGACGCCGGCCGGCTCAGCGATCTGACCGTCGCCTTCACCGCGGCGACAGCAGCCGGCATCACCCAGTGGTGTGTGGACACCGTGACCGAGCATCTGCGCACGCGAGAACAGTTCGGCAAGCCGATCGGGACGTTCCAGGCGCTGCAACACAAGGCGGCGATGCTGCTCGTGAACGGTGCGCTGGCGACAGCCGCGGCCTGGGATACGGTGCGTGCCCTCAACGGGTCCGCGGACACCGACCAGCACCGGCTGACCGCCTGCTCGGCCGCGGTGAGAGCGGTCATGCCGGTTCCCGGCCTCGTCCTTGAGGCACTCACCATGCTCGGGGCGATCGGCTTCACCTGGGAACACGACCTGCATCTGTACTGGCGGCGAGCCACCAGTCTGGCCGCCTCGATCGGTCCGGTGTCGCGCTGGACCCGCGAACTCGGCGAGCTGTCGGCCACCGTCACCCGCGACCTGACGGTGAAACTCGGCGACTCCGATGCCGACTTCCGGGCGCGCGTCGCCGAGATCCTGGACCGCGCACTGTCGTTGTCCGACAAGGGCTTCGGATTACAGGACGATCGCGGTGAGTCCCCCGTCGGCGACCGGCGCAACCTGCTGGCCGACGCCGGACTGATCACACCGCACTGGCCCGCGCCGTGGGGATGCGATGCCAGCGTGCGCCAGCAGCTCATCGTGGACGAGGAGTTCGGCAAGCGCACCGGCCTGGCGCGACCCTCGATCGGTATCGCCGAATGGATCCTGCCGAGCGTCATCGCGGCCGGATCTGCCGAACTGCAGGAGCGTTTCGTGCCCGCGACGCTGCGGGGCGACCTGTCCTGGTGCCAGCTGTTCAGTGAGCCGGGTGCCGGCTCCGACCTGGCCGCCCTGAGCACCCGGGCCGTGCGGGTCGAGGGCGGCTGGCGCATCAACGGGCACAAGATCTGGACGTCGCTCGCACATCGGGCCGACTACGGTGCGCTGCTGGCCCGCACCGACCCCGACGCCCCCAAGCACCGCGGCATCGGCTACTTCATCCTCGACATGCGTTCACCCGGAGTCGAATTCAAGCAGATCACCCAGTCCAGCGGGCGCGCCGAGTTCAACGAGGTGTTCCTGACCGACGTGTTCGTGCCCGACGAGATGCTGCTCGGGGACCCGGTTTCGGGCTGGCAGTTGGCGATCAGCACCATGGCCCACGAACGGGTGGCGATCAGCGGCTACGTCCACATCGACCGGATGGGCGCACTGCGTGAACTCGTCGCGGTCAGCCCCGATCCCGACCCTGTCCTGCACGCCATCGGCGAGATCGACGCCTACACCAACGCGCTCAAGGCACTGGGGGTCCGCGAGACGTTGCGCCTGCTCGACGGGCAGCCCCCCGGTCCGGCGTCGAGCATCGCCAAGGTGGCCACCAACGTGATGCTGCGCCGTGCGGCCGAACTCACCCTCGGCCTCACCGGACCGCTTGCCCTGGAACAGGACAGCCAACCGGCCGTGGTGGCGCCTTACCTGGACCTTCCCGCCGAGTTGATCGGCGGCGGCACCACCGAGATCCAGCTCAACATCATCGCCCAGCTGATCCTGGGACTACCCCGTAAGTGAGGAGTGAGTATGAGACCGCGTAGGGGATTACAGGGCGACGCCGCGATCGTCGGCTACGTCGAGTTGCCGCCCGAACGTCTGTCGAAGGCCGCACCGGCTCCGTTCACCCTCGAACAATGGGCACTGCTGGCAGCAGCGGCACTGGAGGATGCCGGTCTGTCCGCCGAGGAGGTCGACGGCATCGTCACCTCTCATCTGGGCGAGTCGGAGATCTTCGTACCGTCCACCGTGGCCGAATACCTCGGCGTACGAGCGAACTTCGCAGAGTTGCTGGATCTCGGCGGGGCGAGCGCCGCAGGAATGGTGTGGCGGGCGGCCGCCGCAATCGAACTCGGCCTGTGCGACGTGGTGCTGTGTGCCCTGCCTGCGCGTTACATCACACCGTCCTCCGAGCTGAAGCCCAAGACGCTGACCGATGCGGTGTTCTTCGGATCGTCCAGCAACCAATTCGGCTCGCCGCAGGCCGAATTCGAGATTCCCTACGGCAACCTCGGTCAGAATGGGCCATACGGGCAGGTGGCCCAACGTTATTCCCACGAGTACGGCTACGACGAGCGGGCGATGGCCAAGATCGTGGTGGACCAACGGGTCAATGCCAACCACACCGACGGTGCCATCTGGAAAGACACCCCGCTGAGCATCGAGGATGTGCTGGCCAGCCCGGTGATCGCCGATCCGCTGCACATGCTGGAGATCGTGATGCCGTGCCTCGGTGGGGCCGCGGTCGTCGTGGCCAGCGCCGAGGTGGCGGCTCGTTCCCGCAACCGGCCGGTGTGGATCAAGGGTTTTGGTGAACACGTGCCCTTCAAGACCCCTACCTACGCCGAGAATCTGTTGGACACGCCGATGCGCAAGGCTGCCGATACCGCGTTCGGGATGACCGAGCTGACGCGCGACCAGATGGACATGGTGTCGATCTACGACTGCTACACGATCACCGTGCTGCTCAGCCTGGAGGACGCCGGATTCTGCGAGAAGGGCAAGGGCATGTCCTTCGTGTCCGATCACGACCTGACCTTCCGCGGTGATTTCCCGCTCAACACCGCAGGCGGCCAACTCGGTTTCGGGCAAGCAGGATTGGCTGGCGGCATGCACCACGTGTGTGATGCCACCCGCCAGATCATGGGCCGTGCCGGCGCGGCCCAGGTCAGCGATTGCAATCGCGCGTTCGTGTCCGGTAACGGCGGCATCCTGTCCGAGCAAACCACTCTGATCCTGGAAGGCGACTGAAACCGATGACCGGATTCACCCGGCCGATGCCGGTGAAAACCCCTACCAGCGCGCCCTTCTGGGATGCGCTCGCGCAGCACCGCATCGTCATCCAGTACTCGCCGTCGACGCAGGCCTATGTGTTCTACCCCCGCGTGCTGGCGCCCCGCACCCTCGCCGGTGACCTGGAGTGGCGGGAGATCTCGGGGATGGGCACGTTGTATTCGTTCACCGTGGCCCGCCGTCCGGTGGGCCCGCACTTCGCCGATGCCGTTCCGCAAATTCTGGGTATCGTGGAATGGGATGAGGGTCCGCGGTTCTCGACAGAACTCGTTGACGCCGCACCCGAGGAAATCTGTGTCGGTATGCGGGTCAAGCCCGTTTTCTGCGACTACCCGGACGCCTTTGCTGGGACCGGTGTGACAATGCTGCGCTACACGCGGGCTTGATCACATCACTTGGCAGGAGGCTCACAGGAGTGGAGTATGGAGTCATGCTAACCATACGAAAACTCATGGGGTCAGTGTTCGTAGCGGGAGCCGCGGTGGCGATTGCAGCAGGACCGACCGCCGCACTTATGACTGACGCGCCCGCGACGACGATCAGTGCTCAACCCAGCGGCGGCGGTGACGCCGGCGGTGGCGGTGGCTGCGACAGCGGCCCCGGCTGGAACGGTTGCGGTGGTTGGAACCCGGCCCAGGGTGGCTGGGGCCACGGCTGCTTGAACGGCATCTGCGGTGGCTGGGACGGCCAGCGCGGTTGGGGCAACTGACACCCCGAGGTGACCATCCCGGCCTGAGCCTGCCGGGATGGATCACCCTGCCATGACCACACATTGGACGCCGAGTCGTCTCGGCGACCTCACCGGCACCCGCATCATCGTGACCGGCGCGACCAATGGGGTGGGCCTCGGTACGACCAGGGCGCTGGCGCGCGCAGGCGCGCACGTGGTCCTCGCAGTCCGTAACACTGCGCTGGGCGCCGAACGCGCGGCGGAGATCGGCGGGTCCACCGAGGTGATCGAACTCGACCTCGCCGATCTGTCCTCGGTGCAAGCCTTTCCGGGGCGCCTCGAAGGTGACGTCGACATCCTGATCAACAACGCCGGGGCACTGAGCCAGCACCGCACGGACACGGTCGACGGTTTCGAGACGACCATCGGCACCAACCTGCTCGGACCGTTCGCGTTGACCAATCTGTTGTTCGGCAGGGTCCGGAGGCAGATCGTCAACGTCGGCTCCGAAGCGCACAAGTCCGCGACGCTGCACCTCGATGACATGCACCTGCGCCACCACAAGTGGACGGTGATGGGTGCCTACGGCCGGTCGAAGCTGGCCGTCATGTTGTGGGGCCTCGAACTCGACCGCCGCTTGCGTACGGCGAATTCGCCGGTGGTCACCCAACTCACGCATCCCGGCTGGGTCGCGTCCAATCTGCCGAACGTCTCCGACAAACCGTTGATGAGCGCGGTACAGCGCGGCGTCAAGGCGGTGGCCGATGTGTTGGCCAACGACATCGACGCGGGGGCGGCGCCCACGCTGTACTGCCTGAGCGAACCGATCCCGCCCGGAAGCTATGTCGGGGTGGACGGCCGTTTCGGGCTCCGTGGCGGTCCTGTACTGATCGGACGTTCCGCGGTGGCGTGCGACTACGAAATCGCCGCCCGCGTCGTCGAATTCGCCGAACGTGAGACCGGCACGGCCATCCCGGTCTAGCCGGCCTGCCCGGCCCGGGTCAGGGCCTGGACCGCCGGGCCGAACATGCCCTGCTTGATCGCACCCAGGGTGCCGGAGTCCTTGGCGCCCAACGGCCGCAGCAGTTCGGTGGCCGTGATGGTCACCGAACCCTCGGTGGCCGTGGCGTCGACCAGGCCGTACGCCTTGGCATCGACGCCGCCGAACCGCCGGCCCGTGGTCATCGACGCGACCGCGGCCTGCGGGCTCAGCTTGGCCTGGATCAGTGCGGCCATGCCCGGTGTGAACGGAATCCGGATGTCCACCTCGGGGAAGCAGAAGAAACCGCGGTCGTCGCGCATCACGCGAAAGTCGTGGGCGATGGCGAGCATCGCGCCCGCCCCGAAGGCGTGTCCGACCACGGCCGCGACCGTCGGAATGGGCAGGGTCAGCATGCGGGCCAACAGGCCCTGTACCCGGCCGACATACCAATCGCCCTGATCACTGTGGGCGCCAAGCCAATCCAGATCGAGACCGTTGGAATAGAACTTGCTGTCCGCGGTCGTCACCAGGCCGTGTGCGCCCCTGGCGAGGACCGCGTCGAGTTGCGCATCGACTTCGTCGAGGAATTCCGGGGAAAACCGGTTCTCGTCGTCGCCGAGGTCGAGGATGGCGATCTCGCCGTCGTAATCAAGATTTGTGGCCATGGGATTCCTTCCTTCTGGGGTTGGGGGCGGGTCCTACCGCCAGCACGGCCGCCACGGCGGCACTGAGGTGGTGGCGGGAAGTCTGGTCGTCGAGTCGGTTGCGGTGCAACAGGATCGCGGTCGGTAGGTCGACGATGCAGGTCGTCACGGTGTCCACCGCGGCCCGGTCGCGCCGGTCCCACGTGGCCATCGAGAGTTCGATCATCAAGTCCACCAGCTGTCTTTCGAGCTCGCGTATCTGTTCGACCAGCTCGGCGGGGAGATCATGGCCGAGCACCTGGTCGCGACCGACCTGCAGCAGCAATCGCGCGGAGGCTCGGTGTCGTTCGGCGAATATCACCGGCGCGTAGGCGGCCGCGGCGATCGCGTCGGCGCCGCGGTGCGCCGCGGTGACCAGCTCACGCTGCAGGGCCAGGAACCGACGCCCGGCCCGGAGCCAGACCTGGCCGAGCAGTCCGGCCCGGGACCCGAACGAGTGATACAGCGCGCCGTTGGAAACGCCGACGGCCTCGCTGATCGCGCGGATGGTCACCGAGGCGGGTCCCGAGTGCACGGCCAGGGCTTCGGCGGCGTCGAGCACCGAATCCGGATCGTAGACGCGAGGGCGGGGCACTCGGTCACGATAACAGAGCAATCGCTCTGTTATGCAAGCGCGGGGTTGACGCGCACTAAGGTGACCCTTAGTTTGTGGGGGTAACTTTCCTGTGGAGGTAGTCGTGGCCGGAACCGGTGTCCCCGCGCGCGTGGGTGGGCGCCCGCCGCTGATCGCGGTGTCCGACATCGTCTCCGCCGGTCGCGAGCTCGGCATGCGCAACCTGAGCATCAATGCCGTCGCGGCCCGACTCGGGGTCTCCGCGACCGCGCTGTACCGCCACATCAGCGGCCGCTGGGAACTCGAGCGCCTGGTCGGGGAGAGCCTGCTCGCCGAGCTGGAGTTCGTCGACGATCCGACCCGCTCCGTCGAAGACCATCTGCTGGCGTTCGGGGTCAGCCTGCACCGGTTCACCCTGGACAATCCGGGCCTGGCCACCTACATGCAGGTGCTGTTCCCGCGCGGGGAAGCCGGCGCCCAGCTGCTGACCGACGAGATCGCCGCACTGGGTAGGCGCGGCTACACGGCCGAGGGGGCAGCGCTGCTCAGCAGTTCGGTGGCCGTGCTCGCGATCGGGCTCGCGGCCCAGCACGAACTCAAGGCCGAGGCCAGCGGCGGCGACGAGTTCGTTGTGGAACGCGATGCCGCCGCCCAACGACTGGCCGGTGACGCGGCGCTCGGGCCGGTGCACACGGCGGGTATGCAACTCAGTGGCCCGCAGTATCTGGAACTTCTGATGAACGCGCTGATCCGGGGACTGCTGATGTCCGTGGCCCCCGGCAGGCCGATGACCGACATCGTGGCGGATCTGACCGCCCAGGGAGAGGACCGCTGATGGCACGCGGATTTCAGGGAGTGATGATGCGCGGCTTCGGCGCGCGTGATCACCAGGCGACCGTGGTCGAGACGACCTATCTGACACCGAACATGCTGCGCCTGCGCCTGGTGTCGCCGACGGTGTTCGAGGACGCCATCGCCGAGCCGACGTCGTACCTGCGGTTCTGGGTTCCGGATCCCGACGGCTCGAAGACCGAATTCCAGCGCGGCTACACCATGTCCGAAATGGATCCCGACACCGGACATTTCGCGGTGGACGTGGTGCTGCACGAGCCGTCGGGACCGGCGTCGAAGTGGGCGCGCGCTGCCAAGCCGGGCGACACGATCCCGGTGATGGCCCTGGGCTCCACGGGGTTCACCGTGCCGGACGACCTGCCCGCCGGCTACCTGCTGATCGGCGACGCGGCGGCCATACCCGCCATCAACGGGATCATCGGCGCCCTGCCGCGCGACATCCCGATCGAGGCCTATCTCGAACAGCACGACGAGAACGACCTGCTGATCCCGATCGCCGAGCACCCACGGCTACAGGTGCACTGGGTCAAGCGCCACGACACGACCTCACTGGCCGCCGCGATCGAGGCCAGGGACTGGTCGGACTGGTACTGCTGGGTGACACCGGAGGCCGGCTCGCTCAAACATCTGCGTGCGCGGCTGAAGGATGAGTTCGGCTTCCCCAAATCAGAACTGCACGCCCAGGCCTACTGGACCGAGGGCCGGGCAATGGGTACCGATCGCACCGAAGCCGAGCCCGGCCCTGAGGCCGAGTCCGTAACCGCCGGCCCCGAAGCTGTTGTGGCCGAGCCTGTTGCCGCCGCAGCCACGGCTGCGCCCGCACGCGGCACCTGGCGCGCTCAGGGTGCGGGACGGCTGCTGGCCCCACTGAAAACCCCGCTGATCGTGTCGGGTGTGTTGCAGGCGATCATCACCCTGGTCCAGCTGGCGCCCTTCGTCCTGCTGGTCGAGTTGGCCCGGCTGCTGTTGTCCGGTGCTGATGAATCCCGGTTGTGGACACTGGGTTTGACTGCGGTCTGGCTGTTGGGTCTGGGCGCGCTGCTGGGTGCCGGCCTGACCTTGTGGCTGCACCGGCTCGACGCGAAGTTCGCACGTGAGTTGCGGACCCGGCTGTTGACCAAGATGGCCCGATTGCCGCTCGGCTGGTTCACCGCCCGGGGTTCGGGATCGATCAAACAGCTGGTGCAGGACGACACCCTGTCACTGCACTACCTGGTCACCCACGCGATCCCGGATGCCGTTGCGGCGGTGGTTGCTCCGGTGGCCGTGCTGGTCTACCTGTTCACCGTCGACTGGCGCTTGGCGCTGGTGCTGTTCATCCCGGTGCTCACCTATCTGGTGCTGATGTCGGTGATGACCATCCAGTCCGGCGCCAAGATCGGCCAGGCGCAACGCTGGGCCGACCGGATGAGTGGAGAGGCCGGCGCCTACCTCGAGGGCCAGCCCGTCGTCCGGGTGTTCGGCGGTGCGGCATCGTCGAGTTTCCGTCGCCGCCTCGACGAGTACATCGGCTTCCTGGTCGGCTGGCAGCGCCCGTTCACCGGCAAGAAGTCGCTGATGGACCTGGTCACCAGGCCCGGTACGTTCCTGTGGCTGATCGCCGCCGTCGGCACCCCGATGATCATCGGCGGCTCGATGGACCCCGTCGATCTGCTGCCGTTCCTGTTGTTGGGCACCACATTCGGCGTCCGGCTGCTCGGTGTGGGCTACGGGCTGGGTGGAATCCGCGGCGGCATGCTGGCCGCCCGCCGCATCCAGAACGCGCTCGACGAGGCGGACCTGGCGCTGCTCGAGCAACCGGACGAGGCGGGTGCGGCGGCCGCAGTGGTGTTCGACGAGGTGACCTTCGGGTACCGGCCGAGCGTGCCGGTGATCCAGGATGTCTCGCTGACCTTACGTCCGGGCACTGTCACCGCGCTCGTCGGTCCCTCGGGCTCGGGCAAGTCCACCCTGGCCGCGCTGCTGGCCCGGTTCCATGACGTGGGTACGGGGTCGATCCGGCTGGACGGCAAGGACATCCGGTCCCTACCGGCTGACGAGCTGTACCGTCGGGTCGGGTTCGTGCTGCAAGAGACCCAGCTGGTGGCGGGTACCGTTGCCGAGAACATCGCGCTGGCCGATCCGGAAGCCGACCAGACCCGGATCGAGCAGGCCGCCCGCGACGCCCAGATCCACGACCGGATCCTGCGCCTGCCCGACGGATATCAGACGGTGCTCGGGGCGTCGTCGGCACTCTCGGGCGGTGAGCGGCAACGTCTGACCATCGCCAGGGCCATCCTGGCCGACACCCCGGTCCTGATCCTGGACGAAGCGACGGCCTTCGCCGATCCGGAATCGGAATACCTTGTGCAGCAGGCGCTCAATCGGTTGACCAAGGACCGGACCGTGCTGGTGATCGCGCACCGGTTGCACACCATCACCCATGCCGATCAGATCGTGGTACTCGACGGCGGCCGTATCGCCGAAACCGGCACCCATGAAGAACTGCTCGCCGCGGGTGGGCGTTACCACCAGCTCTGGCAGACCGGTCAGTCACTGCATCCCGGCGACGCCGTCACCGCAGGAGAGGCCGCACGATGATCCGCACCCTGATCGCTCTCATCCCGGCAGACCGCCGCGGGCGGGTCGGCGTCTACGCCACGCTGACCCTCGTTTCGGTGGTGATCCGCGCGGCCGGCACCGTGCTGCTGATTCCCCTTGTGGCAGCGTTGTTCAGCGATGTGCCACGTGACGCGCTACCGTGGCTGGGCTGGCTCACCGCCGCCACGGTCATCGGCTGGATCATCGACACCGCAACGTCACGGCTCGGATTCGATCTGGGCTTCGCCCTGCTCGACAACACTCAACACGATGTGGCCGACCGGCTGCCCGGCATCCGGATGGACTGGCTGGGGGGTGACAACGGGGCGAACACCGCCAACGCCCGTCAGGCGATCGCGGCGACCGGCCCCGAACTGGTCGGCATGGTGGTCAACCTCCTGACGCCGTTGATCGGGGCGATTCTGCTGCCCGCAGCCATCGGTATTGCGCTGCTGTTCATTTCGGTCCCGCTCGGGTTGGCCGCGCTTGCCGGTGTCGTGATCCTGCTCGGTGCGTTCTGGGCTTCGGGCCGGCTGAGCCGCAAGGCGGACACAGTGGCCGACGAGACCAACCGGGCATTCACCGAACGCATCATCGAGTTCGCCCGCACCCAGCAGGCGCTGCGCTCCGCCCGGCGGGTGGAGCCGGCCCGCAGCATGGTCGGCGACGCCCTGGCTGCCCAGCACGGCGCGAGCATGCGGCTGCTGCTCATGCAGGTGCCCGGACAGTTGCTGTTCAGCCTGGCCAGCCAACTGGCACTGTTGATCCTGGCCGGCATGGCCACGGTTCTGACGGTGCGCGGCGCTCTCGGCGTGCCCGAGGCGATCGCGATGATCGTCGTCGCTGCGCGCTACCTCGAGCCGTTCACCTCGCTGTCGGAGCTGGCCCCGGCGATCGAAACCACCCGGGCTTCCCTCGGCCGGATCCGGGCCGTCCTCGATGCCCCCGTCATGGCCACCGGCAGCGCCACGCTGGACACGACCGCCGCACCGCGTATCGAATTCGAAGGCGTGAGTTTCGGCTACGGAACCACCCCGGTGCTGCAGGACATCAGCTTCGTCCTGGAGCCCGGCGGTACCACCGCGATTGTCGGCCCGTCCGGTTCGGGGAAGAGCACGATCCTCTCGCTGATCGCGGGCCTGCACCAGCCGACCGCGGGGCGAGTGCTGATCGACGGTGTCGACACGGCCCAGATGGACGCTGAAACCCGCAGGGCGGCAACAAGTGTGGTGTTCCAGCATCCCTATCTGTTCGACGGCACGATCCGGGAGAACATTCTGGTCGGCGATCCGAACGCCGACGCCGGGCAGCTCGCCACCGCGGCGCGACTGGCCCGTGTGGACGAGCTGACTGCGCGGCTGCCCGACGGTGACGGTGCCAAGGTCGGTGAAGCCGGGACGGCACTGTCGGGTGGCGAACGTCAGCGGGTCAGCATCGCGCGTGCCCTGGTCAAGCCGGCGCCGGTGCTGCTGGTGGACGAGGCGACCAGCGCGCTGGACACCGAGAACGAGGCCGCCGTGGTCGATGCCCTGACCGCTGATGAGAAGTCGCGCACCCGCGTCATCGTCGCGCACCGTCTGGCCAGCATCCGGCATGCGGACCGGGTGCTGTTCCTCGACGGCGGAAAGATCGTCGAGGACGGCAGTATCGACGAACTGCTGGCTGCGCGCGGACGTTTTGACGAGTTCTGGAATCAGCAGCGCGAGGCCGCCGACTGGCAGATCACCCACTGACGGAGTGCGTTATCCCTTGAACACAAATTGATGTCCGGGCCGGCGTCGCACCGTTGCTAATGTCACCGGTGTCCAGGCAGACGAGATTTGGGGGTATCGCATGCGTGGGTCGGAGGCGGAATCCGGTGGGCACTGTCGGAAGTGGTGGCCGGCGACGCTCGTCGGCATCGCAGGCCTCGTCAGCGGCTGTTGGCTCCCATTTCCGTCCGCGGTTGAACTCGATCCGGTCAGTTACCCCGGCCGGGTCGGCGTACCAGGTCAGGTGTTGTTGCCGTCGCTGCAATCGGAGCCGATACCAGGGTGGCGGGTGGATCTCAACAAGATCCTTTCCGAACCGGTCAGGATCAACCCGGAATTCATCGGCAACGACGGCAACCGCGCCTACTTCACTGTCGAGTATCTTGTCCGCACAAAGGGACTGAGGAAGACCGCGGTGCTGGGCATCGATGTCTCGAACGGTACGACGCTCTTTCCTCCGGTGGACATTCCCGATGCCCGATCCGCCGACTGCTTTCTCAACGGCCCGCGACGGCTGGTGTGTGTCAACGATCTGTTGAGCGATGATCGCGACGATGTGTGGGTCGTCGACAGTGACGCAGGTGCAATCATCGCGCACGTTCCGACCGGACTTCGTCCACAACAGGAAGGCGCGCGAGCTCTTGAAGTGAAGCAGGTCGGCAACTATGCGGTCGCGTTGGAAACCGGTGTCGGAGCGCACGGTATCGGCGACCAGGGACAGCTGACGTGGTCGGTGGCGGGCGACGGTGACCTGCTGTCGACGTTCGACCGAAGCCGATTCCCGGGCGACCCACCGGCAACGGTAGCGGCGACCATGAATGCCGACGGTCCGGAGACCGTGTTCTCTGTCGTCGACGGGGCGGTGCTGGCCGAAAACGTCGACCGGCAAGTCGAACCGGTCATCGGCGGCTTCATGGTGGATGAGCGGCGCGGCCGTGGTTCCCAGGTGTTCGGGTTCTACGACGAGAAGGGCACCAAGGTCGGCGAGTATCGCCCACCGAAGGGGGCATCGGCTGTGCCCTCCGGCGAAGGTGAGCTGCCGGTGTTGGCGATCAACCTCGACGATGCGCAGCTGGTGCTCGACAATCACGGCACTCCGATGTCGGTGGTCAGGACCGAGAACGCCGTAGCGGACCGATTCATCGGCGAACACCTCTTCATCAACCACGATCTCGGTGTCCACGGACGTGACGTGGTGTGGAAGAAGTTCGACCTGACGACTGGAGACCAGGTCTCGGCGTGTTCCGGGGTACCGCTGGGTGCGATGGACTTCGTCGGCTCCGACGGCACGGTGGTGATCGGTCGATTCGAACGTGACGGGGCATTGACGGCAGTCGACACCAATACCTGCGAGACGCTATGGCAGATCGCCGATCCGCCTGCCATGTGGGCGGTCGGATCAACCCTTGTGCAGCTACTGCCGCAGAGCGCCGAGTTCACCGCGCTGGTACCGCCGACCAGGTGACTCCAGCGGTAACTCGAAGGCCGGTGCTGACCAGGCGTAGTGGGGTGCCACCAGCTCGCCAGCCGAGGTACTAGCCGATCGGATACTTGAAAAAGACCTACTGTAACTATTACAGTTGGGCGTCCCGCAATGATGTCGGGGCGGGTTGGGTGTTCCGGCGGGAGGCCATGTTGACGACGGCGCAGGTGGTGTTCGACCCGTTCTCGGCGGATTTCTTCAACGGTCCGTACGAGACGTATCGGCGCATGCGGTCCGAAGCTCCGGTCTACTACAGCGCCGAATACGACTTCTACGCGCTGACCCGGCACGTCGACGTGGCGGCCGCATTCAAGGACTTCGAGACGTACTCGTCGGCGTACGGCGTCGACCTCGCCATGGTCCGGACAGGACAGAAGGCACCGGCGAAGATGATCATCTCGCTGGATCCGCCCGAGCACCGGCACATGCGCAGCCTGGTGAACAAGGTCTTCACCCCGAGGGCGATCACCGCGTTGCAGGACATGGTGTCCCAGCAGATCGATCGCTACCTCGCGGCTGTCGATCCGGCGGAATTCGATGTGGTGTCCGACTTCTCGGCGTACTTCCCGGTCGAGGTCATCACCACCATGCTCGGGGTCCCGCCGGAATCACGCCAGCAGGTACGGCTGTGGATCGATGCCTCGCTGCACCGGGAGCCGGGCCAGATCGAGATGTCGGAATCCGGGATCGAAGCGATGTCCCAGTCCTGGCTGTTGTACTACGACCTGATCAAACAGCGCCAGGTCGAGCCGCGCGACGACATGATCAGCCGGCTGATCTCGGCCGAGATCGAACGCGAGGACGGCGAGCTGACCCGCCTGCGCAACTCCGAGATCGCGGGATTCGCCACACTTCTCGGCGGTGCCGGGGCCGAGACGGTGACCAAGCTGGTCGGTGCGGCCACCGTGATGTTCGCCCGCCACCCGGAACAGTGGCAGCGTCTGCGTGAGGACCGCAGCAAGATACCGGCCGCGATCGAAGAGCTGCTGCGGTACGAGGCTCCGGCCCAGTACAACGTTCGGCGTTCGCAACGTGAGATCCAGCTGCACGGTGTGACGATTCCGGCGGGCAAGCCGGTGTTCCTGGTCGGCGGTTCGGCCAACCGTGACCCCGATGCCTGGACGGATCCCGACGTGTTCGACATCGACCGAGACCGGACCGAGGCTCAGAACCTCGGATTCGGATACGGGATCCACAGCTGCCTCGGTGCTGCACTGGCCAGATTGGAATGCAGCATCGCCCTGGACAAGCTCCTGGACTTCATGCCCCGCTACGAGGTGGCGTGGGACCGCTGCGAGCGAGTGAGTATGCAGAACGTCGCGGGATGGGCCCACGTCCCGGTGCGAGTACTGCGATGAAGGGCGAAAAAGGCGGCGGTGCAGTCGGATACCGTATGCACGTGGTGGCACGGGACGCCGCGGAACTGGCTGTCAACGCCGGGGGACTGATCGTCGACAGGACGATGAGTGGTTGGCGGGTCAGCGTGGCGCTGTCCGATGCGGTCGACGTTCGGCCGGTGCAGATCCTCGGTGCCGAGTTGGTCGATGCGGGGGGAGCGCCGGGCCTACCGGACGAGGAGCAATGCGTCCTGGTCATGGGACCCGACGCCTATGCCCAGGTGGTCTCGGATGACGGCCGACAGCTTCCCGCCGGGTGTGCCGAGATTCTGGTCTGGGGTGAATCCCCGGACCAGAACCACGTATTCGGACACAGCTTGAGTGCCGCCGCAGTGGCATTCAAATCCCAGGCGGTCGTCGCGGCCCACGTTCCGGCTGGTGAGATCGCGATCTCCGAGGCCTTCACCTCGATGAACGCCAAGGGCCGCGGCGTCACCCTGCACGCTTGAAATTCATTTCACCTGGGCGCAGACGGTCAGGAAGTCTTTGCCGTCGTGCTCGGCGACATCGGCCGGGTTGAGCCAGCCGACTCCCTGGAACCAGTAGGTGTCGTCCGGGTGATGTGCGGACTGTTCGAACACCTCGGTCAGGACACCCAGCGACTTGGCCTTGCGCCAATCAAACTCGGGGGGAAGAGGTTTGAGGACATTGAAGCCGGGATACGGACTACCGAAGGTGAGGTGCTCGACGTCTACTCCGGCGGCCCGATGCCGCCTTGGATTTGGCCTGGTGGCGGATGTAGCTGAAGCGACTTGACCGGTGTTTGTAGAGCCAGTTCTGCTCTGGCGTCTTCGTCCCAGTCGAACTGGAACTTGATCGTGTTGACGCGCATACACAGCGATCCGGTCCAGATCTGAAGCTTCCCTGCCGTGATGCGGGCGCCAAATGCCCGGGGTAGCGACGGCTCGAGATCGGTCATCGAACCCGATGGGGGACGCTGTTCGCTGTACCAAGCTTGTCCGGCCGATGACGTCGCGGAGCTGTTGAGCGGGATCAGCTGGGTTGTCGATGTCGACCAGAAAGATGTCGCCGATGGTGGAACCGCCCTGGTGTCCCAACTGGTCTCGACCCAATGCCGCCGAATCCATCAGCATTGTGACCGCTGCCGAGACGTTCACATCGATGAATGCGAAGGCCATCGGCACCAGTCTCCGCGCCTGACCTCATCTTCTTTGCGCAAGTGGTCAGGACGGGTCGGGCGTGCACAACGTCATGAAAGTCTTGCCATTTTGGGCCACGACATCGGTTGAAGTCAGCCAACCGACGCCCTGGAACCAGTAGGCATCAGAGGGGTGCTGTGCGGACTCGGCGAGCACCTTCGTGAGATCGGTTGTAGTCCCCCACGCGGTGGGTGGGCCCTCGATGCCGACAAAGAGAGATGTCATACGGTGCCAATCGAAATCGGGCGGCAGTGCTTTTGTGATCTCGAGGCCGGGGTATGGTCCGCCGACCGTGATGTACTCGACTGCGACGCCGGGGTCTGGCCCAAGGGCGGGTTCCGAGCCGGCAGCCTGGGACGTCTGCTTCAGTGCAGTCGCGGGTGTTCGGAGTTGCAGCGTCGCCTCGCTGTCTTGGGACATATCGAAAGTGAGATCGACACCCGTAGTGCCGTTACACAGCGAACCAGTCCAGATCCGGAGTTTTCCGTCCGTCACACGAACTCCGAAACTCGGTTCCAGCGACGGCTTTCCCAGCGGGTCACAGCCGCAGACGGCAATCCAAGTCATGAGCAGGATGAGTACCGCGCGGGTCCGGCAGATCATTCGTGATAACCACCGTCGGAGGCGCCGGCATTGTCCTCGAATGGGTTGCGGCTACCGGTAACCGGCTCCTCCAGCATCTTCTGCCCGTACTGTTCGACAAAGTTTTTGAAGCCGAGCTGAGCCCACTGCTGGGAATGGCGCTCCTCGTGATGCAAGATCCGATCAAGATCGAGTGCGCCCCTGAACGGTCCATCGTCGCCGTCGTACCACATACGTCCCGACTTGATGATGGTGCGGAGTTGTTCCGCAGGATCCTCGGGGTTGTCGATGTTCACCACGAAGACGTCGCCGTACGTGGAACCGCCTTGTTGGCTCAGCGGATCTTCGATCAAATTGCCGCCCAATCCCATCAACATGCCATTCGGTGTAGTGGTGAGGCGCCCGGTGAAGTGTTCGGCCGCCGCATAGCTCCATCCATTTGTGTTCTGCCTGTCGATGATGCGCTGTACCTCTTCGGCTGTGTACGGCGTTTCGGCGAAGTCGTTTTCATCGGGACCGCTCGGATTGCTGTTCTTGGGATCTGAACTGCCGTAGCCAGTTCCAGCATTGAGGATGTATGTCATCAGGGCTGCGTTCTTGGCGTCCTCAGCGCTGACACCCTTCGGCAGCAGAAAGTGCGTCTTGTCGTCGCTGACATCCGCTGTGCCGTTGTTGTCGGTGATCCGCTCCAGGTCCTTGAGCACGTCGAAGCTCTGGGGCGTGATGTTGTGACGCCGGGCGATGTCCACGATCACCTCTGGTGGGACATCGTTTTTCGCGGCGTTGGCCAACCACTCGCGGTAGAAGCCGTCTGACGGGCCGCTGAGCAAGCCGGCGTCATGCAACGCGTCCAAGTACTCGTTGACCGGGTCGTATCCTGGCTCGCCCGGGTCGTCGCCGACGCGTTCCTCTTCCTCTTCCGGTGGGTCGAAGTCGATGCGTCCGGCCGCGGCACTGTCCCCGTGTTCATACAGGAACGCTGCGGAATCCAATTTGCCTGCGAACGTCGACGCTGCGTCGCCGAGTGCCTGTGCCCGCCGCAGAAATGCATCCCCGACTTCCCGGCACGCGGACCCGGTATCCAAACCCGCGACGGACCCGGCTGCGGTAGTTAGCTGTGGGCCGGCGCCGTCGTTGTAGAACCCACTCGATAGGTTCTCCAAACCCGTGGAGGTATCGCGCAGCGACCCGACGGTCACGCCCAGCGGCACGGTCACGTCAAGTCCCATCCGATTTTGCGGACCTTGTAGGCGGTGTTGCGGTCGGCGGCCTCGAACTGTGCGAGCTTCAACTTGATGTCGCACTCGACTGTGATCCGCTTGGACTCAATCACCATCGCAGTCACCTTCGACATGGCGGCCAGCCTACGGAGCCAGAAGCCTGGCGTCACCGAACCGTTGTCCGCGACATCCCATAGGTCCTCAGCCGAATCGACTGCGGACTTCAGGCTGCCGCGGAGCTCGGAAAGGTCCTTGCCGCCGGTAGCGAGCGGCTTCGCCACCTCGTACAGCTTGTCCCGGTAAGCCGTCTGATCCTCGAACATCTCGCGGGCCTGCTTCTGGGCCGCGTCGGCGGCCGTGCCGAGCCAATCATTTTTCAGCTGAGCGAACTCGCTCTTGGACTTCTCGATCTGGGCATTGACGCGCTGCGCAGCTGCTCGTGCGTCGAGGGAGGCGGTCAGCAGGGACTCAGGGTTCGACCCCAGCACTTGTGACACCGTGTACGGCACGTGACGACCCCTCGTTCGCGTGAGTGGTCACATTGTCACTCACCGAGCGGGGTCGCCGAAGCACCAAACGTTGAGTCTGCGGTGAGGGCGTGGGTTACTCGAACTTTCGCGCCCTCACCGCAGAGCCAACGGCAGATCGAACGACTCAGGCCTTGGCGAGCTGCTTCTGCTCGTAGAGGCGGGCCCACTCCGCGCGCGGACGGATCGAGGTGTCGACGTCAGTGGCCTTGGCGCGCAGTGCGCCGACGGTGGCCTGATCGCGCGGGGTCAGCGCGAACGGATCCCAGCCGAAGAACCGTGCCGAGTTCTCCCAGGTGATCTTGTTGATGTCGGAATCGCTTGCGCCGGCGGCATTCAGCTCGGCCAGCACCTGCTCGGGGGCATCGGGCCAGAAGCAGTCGCTGTGCGGGTAGTCGCACTCCCACGCGATGTTGTCGATACCGATCTCATGGCGCAGCTTGAGTGAGGTCTTGTCGGTGACGTAGCAGGCCAGTGAGTGCTCGCGGAACACGTCTGACGGCAGCTTGTCGCCGAAGTCGCGGCGCAGCCACTTCTGGTTGGTGTAGTGGCGGTCGCTGCGGTCCAGATAGAAAGGAATCCAACCGATTCCGCCCTCGGAGAAGGCGAACTTGAGGTCGGGGTAGTTGCGCATCGCCGGTCCCCACAGCAGGTCCTGGGCGCACATCGCCGAGACCTGGGTGGCAAGGATGATCAGGTTGTCGATCGGCGCGTTGGGCGCCATGCTGATCGCCCCGAAGCCCGTGCCGATGTGCAGGCACATCACCACGTTCTCCTCCGACAGGGTGCGGAACACCGGGCCCCAGTACTCCTCGTCGTGGTAGCTCGGCAGACCCTCGAGGTGGGGCAGTTCGGGCATCGTCACCGCGCGGCAACCCTTGGCGGCCACGCGGCGGATCTCGGCGCACATCCCCTCGGGAGTCCACGTCGGCAGGATCGCGATCGGGATGAAGCGCCCGGGCGCCGAACCGGCCCACTCGTCGATGTGCCAGTCGTTGTAGGCCGACACCATCACCAGCGTGACGTCCTCACGGGTCATGTTGAGGTGACGCGCGGAGAACCCGGTGAAGGTCGGGAAGCACATCGAGGCCAGGATGCCGTTGCGGTCCATGTCGCGGACCCGCTCGTGGACGTCGTAGACGCCCGGCCGCATCTCGGCGAAGCCGGCTGGATCACGGCCCCACTCCTCGGCAGGCCAGGACACCACCGCGTTGAGACCGGACACACCCTGCGGGCGGCCCTGGTACATCCACTGATCGACGCCCTTGTCGTCGGTGACGACGATGGGTGCCTCGGGCTTGTACTTCGCCGGGACATGGTTGAGGAACATGTCGGGAGGCTCGACGACGTGGTCGTCGATGCTGATGAGGATCAGGTCGTCGGTCTGCATAAATCAACTAGTACCCTCGGACGGTGTGACCGTCTCTGCACTTTCGGACAGAGGTTTGACTGAACCGGCCAACATGTCGAGGCCGGTCATCGAACTGCGCCGTGGCGGACATGCGCTGGCCGGCAGCTACCTCTACCAAGGCGACGGGCTGATCACCGGCTGGCACTCCCATGAGGTGCACCAGATCGAGTACGCGCTGCACGGTGTGGTCGAGGTCGAGACGGACGCCGCGCACTATCTCCTTCCGCCGCAGCAGGCCGCGTGGATTCCCGCCGGCCTGCAACACCAGGCCGTGATGAACCCCGATGTCAAGACCGTCGCGGTGATGTTCGATGCGGAGATGATCGCCGATGGCGGCGACCGGGCTCGGATCATCGCCGTGTCCCCGCTGATCCGCGAGATGATGATCTACGGGTTGCGCTGGCCGGTGGACCGGGCCCATGGCGATGACACATCCGACACGTTTTTCCGAACGTTGGCCAACCTCGTCGTCGAGGCGCTCGATCACGAAGCGCCGCTGAGCCTGCCGACCACCGATCATCCGATCGTCGCTGCCGCGTTGGCGTACACCAAGGAACACCTCGCCTCGGTGACCGCCGAGGACGTCAGCCGGGCGGTGGCGGTGTCCGAACGGACGCTGCGCCGCTTGTTCGCCGACACGATCGGAATCTCTTGGCGGACATATCTTCTGCATGCTCGGATGCTGCGGGCGATGGCATTGCTGGCCGGGCCCGATCAGTCGGTGCAGGCGACCGCCACGGCGGTGGGGTTCGAGAATCTCAGCTCGTTCACCCGGTGCTTCACCCAGTTTTGTGGTCAGACACCGTCGGCGTATCGGAACCGCTCGCGTGAGGAGCATCAGGCGTGGCCAACCCGGCCCGTTCGACACTGAGCAGGCTCTCGGTGTGATGCTCGGTGCGGTACGCCTCGCCGCCACCGTTGATCCCGAAAAGCCTCTTGCTCCAGAGCAACCAGACCACTGCGGCCAGGTTGATCACGAGTGCGCCGAGACGCAGGGCGGTCACCTTCTCGGTGAGCTCGTAGATTTCCAGCGGCAGGAAGACGCCGGTGGCGATCACCGCGAAGTACTCGCCCCATCGCTTCATCAGCCACAGGCCGGCGGCCTCGGTGAACTCGACCAGGGCATAGGCGGCGACACCGACGGCGATCCACAGCAGGGTGGTCGACGACAAGGTGAACGCCTCGCCGATGTGCCGCACGATCTTGGAATCGTCGATGTTCCAACCGATTTGGTCGGCCAGCGGCCGCATCAGCGGAATGTCCTTCTCGAACGCGTCCTGCAGCTCACTGCGGGATGCGCGCACCTTGAGGATGCCCACTGCCAGCAGCGTGAACACGATCCCGCGCACCGCCCGCTCGGTGGCGAGCAGTCGCATGATGGTGCGGTCTCGCAGCAGCCGGCCGCGGGGGATCTCCGGTGCGGTGTCGGCGGGCCCGTGACCTCGGGGAGGGCCGACCACGAACGTCTCGCAGCGCAGACAACGCCACGCCTCGCCGACAGGGGTGTCTACGCGCAACCGGTCGCGTAGTTCCGGTTCATCCGGGGCAAACGTGGCGTGACCGCGCAGCCCGCATGACCGCAGCGCGAAATCCACCATGTCAGCACCGTAGCCCGGCCGAACCGGCTAAGCGCGGCAGCTGAGCTCCATGCTGTCGCTGTCGCGGGCCAGGAAGTTCACGCTGACGTACCCGTTGGCGGGCTCGCGGACGTGGTCCAGATACGGCTGGGTGTCAGCCATCGACGTGTTGTCCGCGACCAGCAGTGCCCCCGTGGCGAGCTGGGGCTCGACGAGCTTGAGAACCGGCAGATAGAGCTCCTTCCAGCCGTCGAGCAAGACGAAGCCGATGTCACCCGTCACCGTCTTGAGCGTCTCCAGCGCGTCGCCCTCCAGCACGGTGATGACGTCGTCGAGGCCGCTCTCGGCGAAGGTCTGCTTGGCCGCGGCGATCTTCGCGGCACTGAGCTCGGTGGTGAAGACCCGCCCGGTTCCGTTGTCGCGCACCGCCGATGCCAGGTGTAGCGCCGAGAGACCGAACGACATCCCGAACTCGACCACGATCGCGGGCCTGGTGGCCCGAACCAGCGAATAGAGCAACCGGCCGGCCTCCCGCGTCACCGGCATGTAGATGTCGCTGAGGGCGTCCGCACGTTCCTGCGCAGTGGCACCGGACAGATCGGCGAACCGGCCCGACCCGCCCTCGCGCATCTTCTTGAACTGCTCGTCGGAGGCGGCGTACATCCGGTCCAGCGCGTCCGCGACGCGGGCGTCATCGAGAGTGGTAGTCACCCTGACGAACCTACGCCGGAGGGTGAATTATGGCCGGTGTGCGAAAACTACGAGCACTCCCGCTGTCAGCCGCCATCGTTCTTGTCCTCGCCACGCTGCTGGCGCCGGCCGCGGCGGCGGGCGGCTACCGCTCCATCACCCTGACCTTCGTCCGGCACGCCCAGTCGGCCGGGAACGCCTCAGGCCTGATCGACAGCTCCACGCCGGGGCCGCCGCTGACCGACCTGGGCCGGCAGCAAGCCGTCGCCAGCGCAGGACGCCTGGCGCCGAACCACTATGACGGCATCTTCGCCTCGACCATGATCCGCACCCAACAGACCGCACAGCCGATGGCCGACACCCTGCACGAGCCGATCACCGTGCTGCCCGGGCTCCACGAAGTCGAGGCAGGCATCTACGAGGGCCAGCCCGAGGCGAGCGCGGTCCAGACGTACTTCACCGCCCCCGAGCAGTGGCTGCGTGGTGACCGGACCGCCCGGGTCCCCGGCTCGATCGACGGCAACGAGTTCGACGCCCGGTTCGACGGGGCGGTGCAGCAGATCTACGACAGCGGCGACGACGATCCGGTCGCGTACTCGCACGGCGCGGCGATCATGTTGTGGGTGCAGATGAACGTCCGCAATCCCAATCCTCAGCTGCTGATGCAGCACCCGCTCGACAACACCGGATACGTCGTCATCAAGGGCAATCCGACCGACGGCTGGACCCTGACCGACTGGGACGGCGCGGGAAGCTAGCTGACGAAGTGATCTACCCGCCATAAACTGGCGGAATGCGGCGCCGATCACGTCTGGCTCGAACACCGGCCGGGCGCGGTTACTGTGTGCCAAGGCAAGCGGAGATGGGAGCGCGGCTATGAGGTTTCTGTCATGAGGTTTCGGTTGTTGCCCTACGTGACCGTCGAGGTCGACGACCGGGTACGGCTGCGGGCACGCCGGGCCGGTGAGCGGCTCCGGATCAATCTCAGGGCCTACCTGCGTAGTGCCGCCGACGAGGTCGAGACCGCCAGCGGCCGGGTCCGCGACATGTGCGACAACGCGGTGAACCGCGTCGACCTGGCCGTGGCCAGCGTCAACGACAAGATCGCTCCCGCCCCGCCGACCGCTCCCACAGACTCTGCCGACGAGCCCCCGAAGCGGCATCTGCAGGTCGTCTAGCCCGGAGCAGCGCGCAGCGCGTCCGCGCTCTACGGTTGAAGGGCACTGGCCTTCTCTTCTCGAGAGGTCGACACATCGGCCCGGGAGGGGTTGACGAGGCTTGCTCGGCAACAGTCTTGCGGTGCTGTTCGCCCTGTGCGCAGCGGTTTTCGCGGCTGTCGGCATTGTGGTGCGGCAGCGCGCCACCATGGACGTTCCGCCCGAAAAGGGCGTCAGCACCGTCATGCTGCGGACCCTGCTGCGCCGCAGGCTGTGGTGGGCCGGGACCGCATCGGCGGTGGCCGGGTACGTGTTCCAGGCGCTGGCACTCGGATTCGGCTCGCTGCTCCTTGTCCAACCGGTGCTGGTTTCGGCACTGTTGTTCGCGCTTCCGCTCAGTGCCCGCCTGGCCCACCGCAAGGTCAGCCGCGCCGAATGGCTGTGGGCCCTGCTGCTGACCGGCGCGCTGACCGTGTTCGTGGCGCTGGCCAGGGCCAGCACCGGAACCTATGGGGTGTCGGTGGCCACCA
Source organism: Mycobacterium shunyiense (assembly GCF_058270075.1). Classification (NCBI taxonomy): domain Bacteria; kingdom Bacillati; phylum Actinomycetota; class Actinomycetes; order Mycobacteriales; family Mycobacteriaceae; genus Mycobacterium; species Mycobacterium shunyiense. The sequence continues at coordinate 612,858 of NZ_JBZDPU010000014.1, forward strand.
CGGTCACCGTCGTCGTGGTGTGCGCCGCGGCCGTCGGCCTGTGTGTCCTGGCCGCCACGCGGAGCACCAACTGGCGCCGCGCGGTGCTGTTGGCACTGGCCGTGGGCGTGATGTTCGGCGTGGTCGCCGTACTGACCAAGATCGTGATGCACACGATCGCAGTCGACGGTGTGCTCGCCGTGCTGACCACGCCGGCCCTGTACCTCGTGGTGACCCTCGGGGTGGTTGCGACGCTGTTGCAGCAGTCGGCATTTCACGCCGGCTCGCTGCAGACCTCGGTGCCGACCATGCTGGTGCTCGAGCCGGTCGTGGCCGTCGTCCTCGGTTCCGTGGTGCTGGGGGAGCACCTGTCGATCACCGGGTGGGAGCCCGTCGTACTCGCGGTGGCAATCGGGGCGATGGCCGCCGCCACCATCGCGCTCGGCCGGGACGAGGGCGCGTACGAGGAGAAGCTCGAGGCCCAACTGGAGGTCAAGACCACTCGGCCCGTCTGAAATTGGTGCGCCGAGCGGCCTTGTGGGCCGGTTACCGTACCGCTATGCAGCGAATCACCCGGAAGCTCAGCAAAGTGGCGGGGGCACTGCTGGCCGCCACGGTGGTGTTGGCCGGATGCACCGATGAACCGACCGTGACGGTCGACTCGTCATTGACCGGACTCTTGGTCACCGGTAGTGACTTCCCGGCCGGTTGGCATGTGGAGGACGTCAGCCAGAAGATGGCCGAGGAGTCGGGCAAGTCCGGCACCGGCCCGGCCGACCCTCCGGAGTGCGATTCCTCGGACAAGACCTCGCTGTCCAGCGGGGTGGCCGCCATGGTCACCGAACGGCAGGGCACCCCGGGGGTGATCGCCACCCTCAGCCGTGAACCGGGCTCCGGACTGGTGGCGGAGACCGAGAAATGGCTGAGCCAGTGCCAGGCGTTCAGCGTCGAGAAGGACGGTGTGAAAGCCGAAGCGGCGGTGCACCGCCTCGAACCGCCGGCCAGCAAGGCCGATGCCCAGGTCGGCTTCGACATGACGTCGACCGCAGGCGTCGTCGGCGAGACCATGAAGATGATGATCAAGGGCTACACGGCACAGGTCGGTGACATCGTCGTCATGTGCATCGCGGTGGGCGGCGAGTCGAGCAGCCGCAGCGTCATGCCGGATGTCGAGATGCTCAACGCGGTGTTCACCGAGCAGGTGACCAAGGTCCGTAACGGCTGACGCGCTACGGGTTGATCGTGTTCTCGCCGATCTGGCGGCCCCACACGTACTCGGACACGAGCGGCTGGCCGAGTTCGAAGTGGTTGTACGGCGCGATCGAGGCACCGATGTCCATGACCAGGTAGGGAGCCGGCCACAGGTCCTTGGTGATCGGCTGCCAGCAGCCGGGCCGCCCTTCGGGGCCGCCGGTGGCGTTCACCCGGGGCAGGTTGTCCGGATAGACCCACGGGTTGGGTGCACCGACGAGGAAGTCCTGAAGCTCGAATCCATAGCCGTTACGGGTCTGCTGGGCGAACTTCGGCGCAGCCTCGGCGTAGTTGTGGATCATGCAGTACAGCGCCGGGCTGTTGCGGTCCAGCATCGCGCTGACCGGCAGCAGGTCCTGGGCGCCGCGGACGAGGTACGGGCCGCCGCGCTCGAAGATGTCGCCGCCGGTGTTGCCGAAGCCGACCGCGGCCACCAACGCCTGGTCGAGGTTGCCACGCTGCTCGTTGAGGGTGCGGGCGGTGGTGACGGCGTTGGTCAGGCCGTCGAACAGGTCGGGGGCGGCCTCGGCGTAGACCTCGCCGAGGTCGGCCAGGCCGGAGATGTCGCGGCGGATCTGGGGCATCCGCGGGTTGAGGTCGGCCAGGATGTCGTTGCCGTTGATGATCGACTGGCCGAACTTGTCACCCAAGCCGTCGAGAGCTTGCGCGGTCGCGGTCAGGGTCTCGTTGAGCTTGATCGGGTCGATCTGCTCGGAGATCGCGGTGATCGTCTCGAACAGCGTGTTGAACTCCGTCGTGACGCCCTTGGCGCGAATCGGATGGGCCGGGTCGACCCGTGCCGACGACGGATTGTCCGGCGCGACGAACGAGATGTACTTGTTGCCGAACACCGTGGTGGCCTTCAGTTCGGCGGTGACGTTCTCGGGGATCAGCTTGAGGTATTTGGGCTTGATGTCCAGCGTCAGTTGGGCCTGCTGCTCGCCGTCGACGTCCGCCACGTCCACGGCCGTCAACCTGCCGATCGGTACCCCGTTGAACGTGACCTTCGAGCCCGGATCCATCGACAGACCGGAACGGTTGGACAAAACCGTGAGCTGCGTCTTTTCCTCGAATACGCCGCGGAACTGCATCCACGTCAACACCAGCACCGCGATCAGCAGGATGACCATGCCCGCGCATGCGGACTTGTACGGCGGGTCGTACCGCCAGTGCTTGAACCGCTGCTGGAAGCGGTCCCGCACTGTCGCGGTGGATGAGGCCACGCGCAAACCTCCGACATATTGACGCAGCCAGCTAGTAAGTGAGCAAAACTGTCGCAAACAACCAGAGACAACTGCAACTACAGGCCGTCCAGTGCGGCGAACATCAAATTGCCAACTCTGGGAGACCCCCGTCACAGCGTAAGCGCTGATCAGGTATTTCTGCCGCCGTTCACGCCGACGACCTGGCCCGTGATGTAGCCGGCCTCCTCCGAGACGAGGAACGAACACGTTGCTGCAATGTCCTCCGGCCGCCCTATCCGCCGTACCGGGGTGGCGTCGATGGTGTTCTGGATGTCGCCCAGCTCGCCACGAGATTCGGCGGCGCGCAGCATCGGCGTGTCGATGAAACCCGGCGGAACGGCGTTGACCGTGATGCCGGCCGGGCCGAATTCCAGGGCCAGCGACTTGGTCAGCCCGTTGACCGCGGACTTGGCGGCCACGTAGTCCGACATGTACGGCACGCCGGAATGGGTGCTGGACGAGGAGATGTTGACGATGCGGCCCCAGCCGGCGCCGATCATGTCGGGCAGTGCCGCCTGTACGACATGGAATACGCCGTTGAGGTTGACGTCGACGACCTTCTGCCAACGCTCGAAGGTGAGTTCGGTGAATGGTGTGAAATCGCTGAGACCGGCCGAGTTCACCAGGATCGTGACGGGGCCCAACTGCTCGCGGACCGCCTTGAAGACCGCGTCGACCTGGGCTCGATCGGTGACGTCGGCCGCGTAGGAGTGCGGGTCGTCGGTGGCGTTGAGGTCGAGGGTGGCCACCTGGTAACCGTCGGCCGCCAGCCGGTCGGCGATCGCCTTGCCGATTCCGGAGGCGCCCCCGGTGACCAATGCTGTCTTGACTGTCATCCCTGTTCCTTTCGGTGGACTGTGCGGGTGATGCGCAGGCCGAGGGCGCGGCGAGCCGCCTCGGTCAGATGGTGGTAGAGCTGCTCATCGGTGAGTCCTGCCGAGGCGATGCCTGCGGCCCCGGCGATCCCTGAGAACACCAGCGCCGCCTTGACGGTGCCTGCCGGCCCGGGATCGACATCGGCCAGAAGAGCCATCTGGCGGTCGATGACCGTGTCCCACTCGGTCCGGGTGCGCAGGGCCTCGTTCACGCTCGGGTCGGTGCCCAGCACCGAGACCACGGCGCGGTTGTGCACGGCCAGGTCGGCATAGCCGCGAACCATGCGATCGGCCCGGTTGTGTACGCCGCGGAGGTTCTCGGCCTCTTCGACGATCTGCTGCATCTGCCGCAGGAGCGGGTCCAGCGCGGCCGTCAGCAGCTGTTCGCGGGTACGGAAGTGGTAGTAGATGGCGGCCTTGGTGAAGCCGAGTTCGTCGGCGATCATCTGCAGCGACGTACCCGCGAAGCCGTGTCGGGTGAACAGCCGGACCGCAGCCTCGACGAGGCGTTCGCGGGTGGTGCTCGAGCCGGCCGGTTCGGCCGTGGCGGCGTCCATCGGTGCTTCCCCTCGTGTGCGCTGCGGCAAAAATTCCTTTACGATCGTAAAGGAGATTACTAGTCGATCGTAAAGTGGGGCCATGGATGTTGACGCCGTTGCCGGCCGAGGACTGGGACGATCAGGCACGCGAGGCGCTGGCCTCCACGGTGCCGCCGGAGCGTCGCCGCCCGGACAAGGTGGGCAACGCGTTGTCGACGCTGGTGCGCCATCCCGTGCTGGCGGGGGCTTTTTTGCCGTTCAACACCTACCTGCAAAAGGACTCCACGTTGCCCGAGCGCATCAGGGAGTTGGTGATCCTGCGTACGGCCTTTCACCACGGCTGTGTGTACGAGTGGGGTCATCACAGTGCAATGGCCCTACCGGCCGGGCTCACCGAGGCCGATATCGATTCGGCCCAAAGCGGCTCAGCGGCAGACGAATTCGACCAGGCCGTGCTGGACGCGATCGATGAACTGCACGCCGGATCCCGGATATCGGCCGGGGTCTGGGAGCGCCTGGGGGAGCGGCTGGACGACCGGCAGCGGATGGACCTGATGTTCACCTTCGGCGGCTACAGCACACTTGCCTTCGCCCTGAACACCTTTGACGTCCAGCTTGAGGACGGCGCAGGCAGCGACGAGTTCTACGCCACGATGGGGAGCTGACTGAGGACTACGCGGAGCGGCGTATCCGGGCGGCGGCCGATTCTGGCATCGGCTCATAGCGGGCGAACTGTCGGGTGAACGTCCCGGCGCCATGCGACAGTGACCGCAGGTCGATCGCATACCGGGTCAGCTCGACCTCTGGAATTTCCGCCTTCACCACGGTCCGGTCCTCGTCGGCCTTGTCCGTGCCGAGTACGCGGCCGCGCCGGGCGGCAAGATCGCTCATCACCGCGCCCACGAGATCGTCGGGCACCGCCACGGTCACGTCGTCGATGGGCTCGAGCAGGTTCACTCCGGCAGCTTCGGCCGCCTCCCGCAACGCCAGGCCGCCGGCCATCTGGAAGGCGAAGTCAGAAGAGTCGACGCTGTGTGCCTTGCCGTCGACCAGCGTCACCCGAATGTCGACGACGGGATACCCGACCTCGGAACCGACCCCCTTATCCATCTGCGCGCGGACGCCTTTCTCGACGCTCGGGATGAACTGGCGCGGTACGGATCCGCCGACGACCTTGTCGACGAACTCGAACCCGGTGCCCTCCGGCAGCGGCTCGACCTCGATGTCGCAGACCGCGTACTGTCCGTGCCCGCCGGACTGCTTGACGTGCCTGCCGTGTCCTTTTGCCTTGCCGCCGAGCGTCTCTCGCAGCGGTACCCGCAGCTCGACCGTATCCACCGACACTCCGTAGCGCCGCGACAATCCGTCGAGCACCACCCCGGCGTGCGCCTCACCCATGCACCACAGCACGATCTGGTGCGTTTCGGGATTCTGCTCGATGCGCAGCGTGGGGTCCTCGGCCGCCAGCCGCTGCAACCCGACCGAGAGCTTGTCCTCGTCGGTCTTGGCGCGTGGCTGCACCGCGATCGGCAGCAGCGGGTCGGGCATGGTCCACGGCCGCAGCACCAGCGGATCGGCCTTGTCGCTGAGCGTGTCACCGGTCTCGGCTCGGCTCAGTCGCCCGATCGCACAGATGTCCCCGGCCACCACCGACGGGGCCGGGCGCTGCTGCTTGCCGAGCGGGAAGGACAGGGTGCCGATGCGCTCGTCCTCATCATGATCTGCGTGGCCGTGGGATCCCTCAGGTGCCACAGCGTCGTTGAAGGCAGAAAAATGGCCCGACACATGCACGGTGGCGTCGGGCCTGATGGTGCCGGAGAACACCCGGACCAGGCTGACCCTGCCGACATAGGGATCCGACATCGTCTTCACCACCTCGGCCAGCAGCGGCCCGGACGGGTCGCAGGCCATCGGCTTGCGGGCCGCGCCGCTCGCCGCGAACACCTCCGGCAGACGGTGCTCGGGCGGCGACGGGAAGCCGCGGGTGGCGATCTCCAGCAGCTCCAGCGTGCCGACCCCGGATCCACTGCACACCGGGATCACCGGGAAGAACGAGCCGCGGGCCACCGCCTTCTCGAGGTCGGCGATCAACACCGCCTCGTCGATCTCCTCGCCGCCGAGGTAGCGCTCCATCAGCGTCTCGTCCTCCGACTCCTCGATGATTCCCTCGATCAGGGAGCCGCGGAGCTCGGCGATCTCGTCGTCATAGGCGCCGTCGGGCGGCCGGGTGGTGCGGGTGCCGTCGCTGTAGCAGTAATAAGTGCGGGTGAGAAGCCCGATGACTCCCTCTCCCGCAGGGAAGTACAGCGGCGCGACTTTGTCACCGAACGCCTGCCGGGCGCCGGCCAGGGCATTGGCGTAGTTGGCGCGGGCGTGATTGAGCTTGGTGATGACCACCGCCCGCGGCATCCCCACCGCCGCGCATTCCTGCCACAACGCCTTGGTCGGCTCGTCGATGTCCTCGTTGGCCGCGATCACGAACAGTGCGCAGTCGGCGGCGCGCAACCCGGCGCGGAGTTCCCCGACGAAATCCGCGTATCCGGGGGTGTCGATCAGATTGACCTTGATCCCGTTGTGCTGCAACGGGGCAAGTGCCAGCCCGACCGAGCGCTGCTGGCCGATCTCGGCCTCGTCGAAATCGCAGACCGTCGATCCGTCGACCACCGAACCCGCCCGGGTCAGCACACCGGCGGCGACCAGGAGCGCCTCGACGAGGGTGGTCTTGCCGCCACCCGACGGGCCGACGAGCGCCACGTTGCGAATGGCGGCGGGGCTGTCCGCGGTGGGAACAGCCCCGTTGCCGGCCGAATGGGTCTTGTCCGCCATGGCACTCCTCCTGGTGTCCCCGGGGCGCCCCCTGCGGCCCGCCGGACCTGCTCTCCACCATTCCCCGATGTGATCTGGAGCACAAGGGCTGCCGGCCCGGGCCGCAGGTGAACGTTCCGAGGAAGTGCACAGCAAGCTGTCAGAATGTGGTCATGACGCATGCGCTGGATGCGGTGGGCACTGTCGCGGTGGTCGATCTTGAGGCGGCGTGCGAGCTGTACGGCCGCGACACGTTGCCATACCCGTTGGGCCGTAGCCGACCGGTGGGGTCGGTATGGCTGCTCACCAGAGACGTGGGACCGATCGAAGATCGTCTCAACGGCGGCGATCTTGCTCGCGTACGCGCGTGGGTGGAAGCCTTTGTGCGGGCTGATGTTTGCGTCGGATGCCGGGTCAGCGCCTCCGACGGGGACACTCCCGATCTTCGGTTGAACGGCCTGCTGGCCGGCGAGTCAGGGTTTGTCGCGGTGCAGCGCAGTGACCCCGATGGCGTCGACGCCGTCGACGTCTATGCGGTATCGCCGGGGGCCGTGGGCGCGGTGATCGCCGATTCGGTCGGCTTGGCCGGCGCCGGCTCCCATCCGCGTATCGCGGTGGCAGGCCTGGACGATCGACTTCCGGCACCACCACCTGAGGCGGTCGACGAATATGACGACTTCGGCTTCCTGATTCCACATGCCGAGTCGGAAGGTCCGCCCGTCCACGTGGTGGACGGGCGTGATGTCGCAGCGATCGGGACAGTGCAGTCGCTCTCCGGTTCGACTCGCTACTGGGTCACGGTCGACGCTGATGGCGACTACCTGTACGCGCCCGACGGTGCCGGTTATGCCGAACCGCTTGATGCCGAGACACTGCGTGCGTGCCTCGATGGACCTGTCGCCCATGCCATTGTCGATATGGGCGGCGAGATGTCAGGCCAGTGGGACGAGTCAGTCGGGTGGGACGAGTGATGCCGAGACCGGATCCCCGGAGTCACCGGATGGTGAACTTCTCATCGTCGAGCCGCTGTAGCGCACGACCATCGGTCAGTTCGTCACGACAGTCGGGGTGCTGCCAGTAGAACCGCACCCACTCGCGCAGTGCGTGGCTGTTGGCGGTGATGGTGCCGGAGCCCAGCTTTGCGCTGCGGCCTGCGGGGAGCACGAAAACGATCAGATCGGTGAATGACACCTTGCCCTTGAGTGGGTGATCCAGAATCTGTTCGACATCTTCCCACGTTCCATGTGCGAATGAATTCCACTGACCATCCCACACCTCGAAACCGCCGGGATCCAATCGCAGGTGCTTTCCGTCCCGGTGTCTGTAAATCCGGTAGAGGACCGGCACGCCGTAGATGACGTAGAAAATGCAACCGGCCGGCAGAATCAGCCGATTGGTGCCGGATGGGATGAAATCGACCATATCGAACTGTGCAAATAGGAGAAATGCACCCGCAGATAGAACGCCCAGCAAGAGACCGCCGCTGAATATCAGATCGGCATATCTCTGTGGACGTATTTTTGTGCCTCCGAGTCCGGAATCCACCCTTGGATGGGCTGCCCCCGAGACCGGGTAAGCAAGGTGAAACAGCAAGCTGAAAAGTAGCAGTGATGCGCCAAGACAGAGAGCTGCGGTCAAATAACTGCCGCGGGTGAACCAAATGACAGTCCAGACCATGCTGAAGCCGGCGCCGCCGACCAAAATGGCGCAGACCAACGCCAGGCGCAGATAACCGGAGGTCTTCATCGAGGACAAAACGTATTGCCGATCCAGTTGCCGAGGGCTTCGCCGCCGAGCGCCGCGGTCAGGCCGATTGGTATGGCCAGCGGACCCGTCTCCGACGCCGCGATTCCCGCGAGCGTACCGGCGGTGACCGAGGTGACACCCTCAGCTGTGGCGACGCACTTCTGGAAACTCGTCTCTGCCACGGCTATGTCCCACAACGAGGTGGCAATACTCACCCCCGGACCGAAGTATTTTCCCGTCGCGCCGAGCGGACTCAAAATGGGGTGGTCGATGAGATTGATGGGAACATCTGCCTGACGACCATCCGGTGTGCGGACGTAGGCGGTTTCCTTACCGTCCGGCCACTTGGTCACTTCGGCGATCGTGCCATTCGCGTATTGGGTGGTGCTGATGGTCTTGCCGGCCATCCCGTACTGAGCCCAGTCGGCGAAAGTGACAGTTGTTGTCCTGGAAACCTCGTTCCCGTTCTTGTCGATATGCACGTTGGTGGTGAGCGGCCCTCGATCAGAGAAATTTGGTTTGGCATCGACCGTCTCGATGTGCTTGCTGCCGTCCATCATGTATCTGGTCGTGGTCGTTGCTACCGCTTCTCCGGTGTTCGGGTTGTACTGCGTCTCTACTTTCGTTTCCCGGACGGTTTGCGACATGTCGGTGTCGCGGAGCATGCCCTGCTGCAGCATTCCGATTGTCGACAGCGGGTTCGGCACCTCGTCGCCGGGTTTCTGGATCCCGGGAACCAGGCTGCCCAGACCGCCAGGGTTGGGCACCTCAAATCCATGCTGCTGCGCCGCGCTCGTCACTTTCCCGGCCGCATCCTCATCGGCCGCACCCACCTTCACCAGCAACAAGTTGACGTTGGCCTGTTCGGTCTGAGCACGCTTCTCCAGCGCAGCCGCCTGTTCGACGGTCATCTGGCCGCCTTTGACCAGGACCACCCACTGGTCGCTGACGTGCAACTGGCCGCTGTTGTCGATCTCGTCGGCCTTGTTCAGTAGAGCTGTTCGGGCGCTACCGATCGGGCCGGCGGCGCCGCTGAGCGCATCACCCACGGCCGTGGTGTATTTCGAGAAGTCATCGGTCTGTGTTTTGGCTCGGTCGAACATCGCCGTGGCTGCGTTGTGCGCATCACCTGACCACGCCTTGGTCTCCGGCATGGTCTTGAGGTTGCTGTTGATCCGGGATACGGCCTCACCAACGGCCGTGCCGGAATTCTTGATGGCTTGTCCCGCGGGAGTCAGCGAGTCCGGGTTCCAGCCTTGGAGACGTGGGCGTGAGGGCAACACGGGTCAGAAGATTCCCTTGAAGCTGCCCGCCAGATCAGCGTCGCTCACCTCGTAAGTGCCGGCCGCGCCTCGGACCGCGGTACCCATGTTGTTGACATTGGTGGCGATCTTCTCGGCGACCCGTTTGACATGCGTGCCGACCAGTCGGGCCGCCCACTGCGTGGTCGATCCGTCCAGTCCGTCGGCTGCGGTGGCGACCTTGGTGCCGACGTCGGCTTCGCGGATCAGCCCCGACGCGATCTCCACCTGACCGGCAAAGGCGCGCAGGACCTCGGGGTCGACCTCCATGACAGCTCCGTTCAGCCGTTGGTTCGTTGCATCATCAACGATGTTAGGGCAGGTCGGTGGGCCCGCTGATCACCAATTTGGCTGCTCCGGGCGCTGTCACACCTGCCAGGACGACCAGCGCGTGACCTCGACAGTGACGACCGGGCCGTTCAGTGCAATTCGCTCGTACTGCGGATACTTCGCGCGCAGCAGCCCGTAGCCGGTGGCCATCGCGTCACCGCCGCGGTGGACCGTGGCCCGTCCGTCCGCACGGACCCACCACAGGTGTTCCCACTCGTCGGTGTAGTGGTCGACCAGCAGGCTGACCCGGGAATCGCCCTCGATGTTGGCCAGCCGGCGCAGTCGCTGGGTGGACTTGGGTTTGGCGTCCACAGCGGAGTAGATGGTGTCGCCCTCGGCGGATCGGTGCACGGCAAAGACCACCGGGACCAGGTGCGGCGCGCCGTCCGGTCGCAGTGTCGCCAGGACGGCAGTGGGTGCAGCGGCGAATCGAGTTGCGGCTTCGAGATCAGCGAGATCAGCCATCAGTCGAGATTATGTGGATGACACCGTCTGCGTCTCAGGGCGGCGGGACATCGCCGGGGGGCGCGCTCTCGTCCGGGAGTGGCGGGAGCTTCATGAGCTCGTCATAGGTCGGGTCGCCCGCACCCGGTGGCATGGGCCGGGTCGGCATGATGATCGTGGGCCGGTAGTCCTCTGGCGGATTCTCGACCGGCGCGACGCAACCGACGCCGTAGGTGGTGGTGGCAGGGACTCCGGCGTTGTCGACACAGCAGGTCGTGGCGACGGAGTCGATGTTCTGGTCGGGACCGGGTGCCGCCGTCGCGGTACAGGTCTCATATCCCTGCACGTCGAACGCCGCCGAGGCGGGTGGGATCGTGAACTGACCTGCGGCGCAGATGCCGACGAACGCGGCAGATGTGGCGAGCAGACGCCGCCGACGTGCGAGGGTCGTGCGGACGGGCGTCATGGGCGCCAACCCTAGTCAGCCGGTGTTGCCATCGTCCACCACCGGGCGGCTTGCGATGCCTCTCACGTTCGGCGAGGTCACGATAGGGTGCCGGTGCGCGCGCTTGGTGGCCAACGGAGGGTTTGGTAATGATGACGTCCCGGATCGTGACAGCATCTGCGGCTCTGGCCGCATCGGCACTCGTCGCGGTGGGTCTGGCGGCGTGCGCGCCGCCCCAGAAGGGCGCTGCCGGTGGTGACACCGATACCGGCGTCAAGGTCGCCGAGGCCAAGTCTGCGGCCGACTTCGGCGGGATGGACAAGCTCATCGCGGCGGCCAAGGCCGAAGGTGAGCTCAATGTCATTGCGCTGCCGCCGGATTGGGCCAACTACGGCGCCATCATCAAGGCCTTCGAGGAGAAGTACGGCATCAAGGTGAACTCGGCGCTGCCCGACGGTTCCAGTCAGGAAGAGATCAACGCGGCGAACCAGCAGAAGGGCAAGAGCACCGCACCCGACGTGTTCGACCTGGGGCAGTCGGTCGCGCTCGCGAACACCTCGATGTTCGCTCCGTACAAGGTGGCCACCTTCGATGACATCCAGGAGAACCTCAAGGACCCGGACGGCACCTGGGTCAACGATTACGGCGGCTTCATGTCCATCGGCTTCGATTCCACGAAGGTTCCACCGATCACCTCCGTCGAAGACCTGCTCAAGCCTGAGTACCACGGCAAGGTCGCGCTCAACGGAGACCCGACCCAGGCCGGCGCGGCGTTCGCCGGGGTCCTGATGGCAGCGGTGGCACAGGGCGGGTCGGCCGACGACATCGCCCCCGGCGTCGCGTTCTTCGAAAAGCTCAACGAGGCAGGCAACTTCCTGCCGCTGGATCCGACCCCGGCCACCATCGAATCAGGGCAGACCCCGGTGGTGATCGACTGGAACTACCTCAACGGCACCGAGAGTCAGAAGGTCCCGGGATGGCAGGTGATCGTTCCGCACGAGGCACTGGTCGCGGGGTACTACTATCAGGCGATCAACAAGGATGCACCGCATCCGGCGGCGGCCCGATTGTGGCAGGAATTCCTGTTCAGCGACGAGGGGCAGAACCTGTACGCCAAGGGCGGGGTTCGCCCGGTGCGCGCCGACAAGATGATCCTGGCCGGGACCGCCGACCGCGCGGCCTTCGGTCAGTTGCCTCCCATCGACGGTCCGGTGACGGTCGCGAGCCAGGCCCAAACCGACGTAGCCAACCAGTATCTGGCCGACAACTGGGCCAAAGCGATCGGCTAGGTCGCCAGTGCCGGGTAGTACAACTCGTCGGGACCTCCGCGCAGACATCCGTGACGCGCTGCCATTGCTGCCGTTCGTGGCGGTGGTGACAGTCTTTCTGATCGTCCCCACGGCGACGGTGATCGTCATGGCGTTCTTCGCCGATGGATCCTTCTCACTGGATCGGATTGCCGCGCTGTTCTCCGGTACCGCCCTGGCGGCTCTGGCCAAGAGCATTGCCCTGTCGGCCAGTACGGCGCTGATCGGGGCGGTGCTGGGCGCGGTACTGGCCTGGCTGATCGTCAGCAGCCCACACGCGTCGATGGTTCGTCGCACGGTGCTGGCCCTGTGCAGTGTGCTGGCCCAGTTCGGCGGTGTGGCACTGGCTTTCGCATTTCTGGCCACCATCGGGCTCAACGGCGTGCTGACGCTGTGGGTCAAGGAGAACCTCGGCTGGGATCTGGCCGGTTCCGGCTGGTTGTACGGACTCGGCGGGCTGATCCTGGTGTACAGCTACTTCCAGATCCCGTTGATGGTGATCGTGTTCCTGCCCGCCCTCGAGGGGTTGCGTGAGCAGTGGCGCGAGGCCGCCGTCAGCCTCGGCGCGTCACGGTGGCAGTACCTGCGGGAGGTCGCAGTGCCGCTGCTGACCCCGGCATTCTGGGGGTCGGCGTTGTTGTTGTTCGCCAACGCGTTTGCCGCCTACGCCACTGCGGCCGCACTGGTCAGTCAGGGCAGTCCGATCGTGCCGCTGTTGATCCGCGCCGCACTCACAAGTGAGGTCGTGCTGGGTCAGTCCGGCTTCGCCTATGCGCTGGCCTGCGAGATGATCGTGGTGGTGGCCGTGGTGATGATCGCCTACAACGCCCTGGTCCGGCGCACGGCGAGGTGGCTCAAATGAACCGCGCTGCCCGCGTGGCGCTCTGGGTGCTGTTCGGCCTGTTCTTCCTGTTTCCGCTGTACGCGATGGCCGACTTCTCGACCCGGAATCTCATCGCCGGCGGGCGCACCGGCGCGGCATGGCGCAATCTGGTCGCCGACGAGGCGCTGTATCACGCCATCCTGATCTCATTGCTGCTCGCGGTGTTCACCGTCATCGCGATGCTGGTGTTGCTGGTGCCGACGATGATCTGGGTGCGCGTGCGGGTCCGCTGGGCCGCACCGCTGGTGGAGTTTCTGTGCCTGCTGCCGCTGACCATTCCGGCGCTGGTGATCGTGGTCGGCCTGCGCAACGTGTACCTGTGGGTCACTTATCTTCTCGGCGAGTCGGCGCTCACCCTGGCATTCGTCTACGTCGTGCTGGTCCTGCCGTTCGCCTACCGGGCGATCGATTCCGCGCTGTCCGCGATCGACCTGCAGACCTTGTCGGAGGCAGCTCGGTCGTTGGGGGCCGGTTGGATCTCGACAATCACCCGGGTGATCGTGCCCAACATCTGGTCTGGGATCCTGTCCGCTGCCTTCATTTCCATTGCGGTGGTGCTCGGTGAATACACCGTGGCCTCGCTGAGTGGCTTCGAGACGCTCCCCGTCCAGATCGTGGCGATCGGGAAGAGTGACGGCGCGACGTCGGTGGCGGCCTCGCTGGCCACGCTGCTGCTCGGCTTCGCTCTGTTGTTGGTCTTGGCGGCGCTCACGCGGGGCCGCCGCCGGAGGTTGGGAGTTCAGACATGAGTCTCGGGGCCGGTGTGCGCGTTGAACTTCGTGACCTCACCCGCACTTACGGCAACGTCCACGCACTCGACGGGCTGAGCCTGTCGATCGAGCCGGGGGAGTTGGTCGCGCTGCTCGGCCCGTCGGGCTGCGGCAAGACCACGGCGCTCCGCATCCTGGCCGGGCTGGAAGAGGCCAGCGCCGGCACCGTGTTCGTCGGCGGCCGTGACATCAGCTCGGTGCCGGCCAACAAGCGGGATATGGGCATGGTGTTCCAGGCCTACAGCCTGTTCCCGCACCTGACCGTGTTGGACAACGTCGCATTCGGTTTGAAGATGCGTGGAAAGTCCAAGCAGGACCGGCTGTTTCGAGCTGCAGACATGCTCGATCTGGTGGGCCTGGCGGCGCACAAGGGCAAGTATGCGAGCGAGCTGTCCGGGGGCGAACAGCAGCGGGTCGCGTTGGCCCGGGCCCTGGCGATCGAGCCGAGGGTGCTGCTGCTCGACGAGCCGCTGTCGGCACTCGATGCGAAAGTGCGCTCGCAACTGCGTGACGAGATCCGGCGGGTGCAGCTCGAAGTCGGCATCACGACGTTGTTCGTCACCCATGACCAGGAGGAGGCCCTCGGGGTTGCGGACCGGGTCGGGGTGATGAGTCACGGCAAACTCGAGCAGCTCGCCACCCCTGCCGTGGTCTACGCTCGCCCGTCGACGCCGTTCGTCGCCGAATTCGTCGGCTTGCACAACAAGGTGCGCGCGCGGGTGGCGGGCGGACGGGCCAGACTGCTGGGCGCCGAGTTGCCGACGCTGCCCGGATCGATCAGTTCCGGGTCGGGTATCGCGATGGTGCGGCCGGAATCGATCCGGGTGCGCGCCGATCCGGACGGGCCCGCGGTGGTGGAATCCGTGTCGTTCCTGGGCCCGACGTCGCACGTGTACATCTCACTGCCCGACGGCTCGCTGATCCACGCGCAGCTGCCCAGCTCGCGGGCCCGGGCCTTCGGGCCCGGCGTCGTCGTCAACCTTGCTCTGGAGCGGGCGCCGGTCCTGGTGATCTAGCGTGCCCGGTCCGACTGGTTCGCGTTCGTAACAGCATGGCGAAAAATCCCGCCCGGGACCGCCATGGCGTTACGAACGTGAGGCTCCCGGCGGTTGGTTCTCTGCCCTAAACGTCCTTGACCGGTTCGATCCCCAGATCGCGGTAGGTGACCAGCGCCGCGAACGGGACCCCGCGCTTGGCGAACCGCCCGGTCGCGACGTCGCCGCGGTCGACCATCGGGATGACGCCGGTGACGACGGCGCCGACGGCGGTCACGCGTTCGTAGGCGATCTCGGTGGAGCCACCGGTGCTGATCACGTCGTCGACCAGCAGCACGCGGGTACCGGGCGCGAGCCGGGTGCCCTCGATCCACTGCTCGCGGCCGCGGGACTTCTGTTCTTTGCGCACCGAGAACCAGGCCTTGCCGGTCACGATCGCGACCCCGTGGGCCAGCGGGTCGGCGCCCATGGTGAGCCCGCCGACGGCGTCGAATTCGATACCGCTCGCGGCGGCCAGATCGGCGACCGCGCGGCTGACGATGGCCATCCGCTCGCCGGTGTCGATGGCGAACTTGCCGTCGATGTAGTCGTGGCTCAGCTGCCCGCTGGCCAGCCGGAACGGCTCCTCGCGGTGTTCGTAGCCGCGGGTGCGGATCAGGTCGAAGGCGGCTTGCCAGGTGTCCGGGCGCTCAGGCATACCCGCGATCGTATTGCACGGCCTGACGGGGTCGCGGGCCCAGCCGGCGCGGTGCGCGGATCAAGCCCGAGCGCGCTGGGCCAACTCGACCGTGGCCGCCCGCAACTCACCGAAGGAGCTGATCGGTGCGGCGTAGCCGACTCGGGTGTAAGCCATCCCGCGCTCGGTGGTGACCCGCAGATCCAGGCCGTAGCGGTCGGCGCCGGTGCACACCGCCGCGGTCGTGTCGGGGTAGCCGCCGAGGGCACGGGCCATCTCGGCCAGCGAATCGGCGTGGTCGGCGTTGAGGTGCTCGATCGCACCGGCGGCGTGCGGTGCGACGGGGTCGGGTCCGGCGGCCGCATAGGCCTCGCCGGTGGTCGAGTCCATCCGGCCGTATCCGCCCACCCAGCGCACGCGCTGCACGCGCAGCACCCAGAGCGAGAAGTCGCTGAAGTCGATGTAGTAGCGGGCGGCGGCGACCGCGTCCAGATGGGCCTGGCGGGCCGCGGCGAGCTCGTCGCCGATGGGTCGCTCGGCGACACCGGCCAGCGTGATGCGGCTGCCGGCCAACGGATCTGACCCGTTGTCGGGGGCGACGACGGAGATGCTGGCCCGGGGGTCGCCGGCGAGGTTGCGGCCGTGCTCGGCCATGTTCGACACACAGAGCACCGGTGCACCGGCCAGCAGTCCGTAGGTGACGAACGATGCCCACGGGTCGCCGTCAGCGGTGAGGGTGGCCAGCGTGCCCGCGTTGGTCGATGCGGCGACGGTCCGGGCTTCCTCGGCTGCAGACGGACGTGCCCCCGCGATCACCTCCGTCAGTGGGGGAGGAACCGAGGGGGCATCACCGGGGTCGCCATGATCGCGCGTCACGCAGCGACCCTACCGCTGTGGGCTCAGCCGCCGAGCGCGGCGATGAGGTCCTTGATCTGAGCGGTCTCGGCTTCGGTCGCGGGCTCCTCGGCCTCGACAGCCTCGATGAGGTCCTTACGCAGCCCGACGCCGTTGGCGGCTTCCTCGGTGGACAGCTTCGCGTTGCCGCGTGCAACGTACAGACGCTGACCGAGCGTGGCGCCAGGGCCTTCGGACGCGGTCGTCATCAGCTCGTCGTAGCGGTGCCGCACACCGCTGAGCGCCACGATGACCGACGGGGTGACGCGGCTGCGGCCCGCTGCCTCCGACAGCGACGTCTGCAGCTTGCGCAGACCGCTGAGGACGACTGCGGCGCGGTCGGCGTACTCCGGGTCACCGACCGGCGGTAGCGCGTCGATCGCGGCGATGTACATGTGCATCGCTGCATCAGAAAGTCCAACGATTACTGGTGCTTCACCGTCATTAGGTGCCGACTCACCCACAGGCCATCCCTCGTCGAAAGTTTGTGCTCGCCGGCCCATAGCCGACGAGGAGATCAAATGCGGGAAAAACGTAACCCGTTGCTGTCTCTTATTCAACCGTTAGTTTTTCCGCAAACACGCGCCCGGTGGCGAATCACGTTGCTGCAGGATCGTTTCGGATCGCCACGTCCGGTGCGAGGTTTCGTCCAGGTGTCGAGGCCGGATGAAGTGGGTACGTTGGAAAGCTGATGGACAACGCTCAGGACGATCACCCACTGGTCGAACATCCGACCGCCGAGGACTTCGGCCATGCCAGAACGCTGCCCACGGACCCCGACTGGTTCAAGCGGGCGGTGTTCTACGAGGTTCTGGTTCGCGCGTTCTACGACTCGAACGCCGACGGTGTCGGCGATCTACGCGGTCTGACCCAGCAACTCGACTACCTCAAGTGGCTCGGTGTGGACTGCCTCTGGCTGCCACCGTTCTACGATTCTCCGCTGCGTGACGGTGGCTACGACATCCGGGACTTCTACAAGGTGCTACCCGAGTTCGGCACCGTGGAGGACTTCGTCGCGCTGCTCGACGGCGCGCACCGCCGGGGTATCCGCGTCATCACCGACCTGGTGATGAACCACACCTCCGACTCCCACGCGTGGTTCCAGGAGTCACGGCAGAACCCCGACGGTCCCTACGGCGACTTCTATGTCTGGAGCGACACCAGCGACCGATACGCAGATGCGCGCATCATCTTCGTCGACACCGAAGAGTCGAACTGGACCTTCGACCCCGTGCGCCGTCAGTTCTACTGGCACCGGTTCTTCTCTCACCAGCCCGATCTGAACTACGACAATCCGGCGGTGCAGGAAGCGATGATCGACGTCCTGCGGTTCTGGCTGGATCTCGGCATCGACGGTTTTCGGCTGGATGCGGTGCCCTACCTCTTCGAACGCGAGGGCACCAATTGCGAGAACCTGCCCGAGACCCACGCCTTCCTCAAGCGGTGCCGCAAGGTGGTGGACGACGAGTTCCCGGGCCGGGTGCTGCTGGCCGAGGCCAATCAGTGGCCGGCCGACGTGGTCGAGTACTTCGGCGATCCGAGCACGGGTGGCGACGAGTGCCACATGGCCTTCCATTTTCCGTTGATGCCGCGGATCTTCATGGCCGTGCGGCGGGAGTCGCGGTTCCCGATCTCGGAGATCCTGGCGCAGACCCCGGCGATTCCGGACATGGCGCACTGGGCGATCTTCCTGCGCAACCACGACGAGCTCACGCTGGAGATGGTCACCGACGACGAGCGCGACTACATGTACGCCGAGTACGCCAAGGATCCGCGGATGAAGGCCAACGTCGGTATCCGCCGTCGGCTGGCCCCGTTGCTGGAGAACGACCGCAACCAGATCGAACTGTTCACCGCGCTGCTGCTGTCCCTGCCCGGATCGCCGATGCTGTACTACGGCGACGAGATCGGCATGGGCGACATCATCTGGCTGGGTGACCGCGACAGTGTGCGCACCCCGATGCAGTGGACGCCGGACCGCAACACCGGATTCTCCACGGCCAACCCGGGCCGGCTGTACCTGCCGCCGAACCAGGACGCGGTGTACGGCTACCAGTCGGTGAATGTCGAAGCGCAGCGGGACAGTTCGACGTCGCTGCTGAACTGGACCCGCAGCATGCTGGCCATCCGCGGCCGCCACGATGCGTTCGCGGTCGGGGAGTTCCGTGAACTGGGCGGCTCCAACCCGTCGGTACTGGCTTACGTCCGCCAGATCGAGAGCGACGGCGATGCGGTGCTGTGCGTGAACAACCTGTCGCGGTTCCCGCAGCCCATCGAACTGAATCTGCAAGAGTGGAGCGGATATACGCCCATCGAGATGTCCGGCTACGTCGAGTTCCCCAGTATCGGTCAGCTGCCGTACCTGCTGACGCTGCCCGGGCACGGGTTCTACTGGTTCGAGCTCCGCGAGCCCGAGCGGGAGGCTGCACAGCAATGAGTCTCGAATTCGCTGACTGGCTGAGTCAGCAGCGCTGGTACGCCGGCCGCGGACGCGAATTGGCGACCGCCACACCAGGTCTGGTGCTCGACTTGAACGAGGATCTCGACCTGACGTTGCTGCAGGTGTCCTACGCCGACGGAACCGTCGAGCGGTACCAGGTACTGGTGAAGTGGGATGCCGACCTGATCGAGGAATATAGCTCCGTGGCCACGATCGGCAGTGACGACGGGCGGACGGCCTCCGACGCCCTCTACGACCAGGACGCCGCGCGATATCTGCTGGAGATGGTCGACCGTTCGGCCACCGTGGGCGGGCTGACGTGCAGCAAGGAGCCAGGAGCCACCCTGCCGCTGGATGCGCTGCCCCGGGTGTCGGCGGCAGAGCAGAGCAATACCAGCGTGGTGTTCGGGCAGGATGCCGTGCTCAAGGTGTTCCGCCGGATCACCCCGGGCATCAACCCCGACATCGAACTCAACCGCGTGCTGGCCCGGGCCGGTAACCCGCATGTGGCGAGGCTGCTCGGATCGATCGATATCGATTGGGAGGGTGAGCCTTTCGCGTTGGGGATGGTGACCGAATTCGCCGCCAACTCTGCCGAGGGCTGGGACATGGCCAACGCCAGCACCCGTGACCTCTTCGCCGAGGGTGACCTCTATGCCGACGAGGTGGGCGGTGACTTCGCCGCCGAGTCCCACCGACTGGGGGAGGCGGTGGCCTCGGTACATGCCTGTCTGGCCGAGCAGCTCGGCACCGAGTCGGTGCCCTTCCCGGCCGAGCTGATGACCGCCCGGCTGGCCACCGCCGCAGAGGCGGTACCCGAACTGCGCGAGCATGTCTCGCTGATCGAGGACCGCTACCGCAAGCTCGCCGACGAGCAGGTGAGGGTCCAGCGGGTACACGGCGATCTGCATCTCGGGCAGGTGCTGCGCACCCCGGAGAACTGGCTGCTGATCGACTTCGAGGGCGAGCCCGGCCAGCCGCTGCAGCTGCGGCGCAGCCCCGACTCGCCACTGCGTGACGTCGCGGGCATGTTGAGGTCCTTCGACTACGCGGCGTATGCGCGCCTGGTGGACCTGGCCACCGACGACGACCGGGCCCGGCAGTTGGCGGCGCGGGCCCGGGAGTGGGCCGACCGCAACAGCGCGGCATTCTGCGACGGCTACACCGAGGCAGCCGGCACCGATCCGCGCGAGCAGGCCGCGCTGTTGGCGGCCTACGAGCTGGACAAGGCGGTGTACGAGGCGGCCTACGAGGCCCGGTTCCGGCCGAGTTGGCTACCCGTCCCACTGGGATCGGTGACCCGCCTGATCGGTTGAGGGCTGCGGTGGAAACGATGAAGATCGTCGACGGACTGGTCGAAAGCAGGTAGGTCCGAGGCGGCCCTGCTGTCACGTATGGGAGTCGGTCAGCTCAAGCGGCTGACATTCGCATGAGAACTCAGCGGGATCCGGTCAATCATTCGGCGATCTCGTCCACGGGGCACGGGCGTGTTGGTCGTAGTCTGTGGCGGTCCGCTCGACGTACTCACCGAACTCATCGTCGATCCGACGCGCGAGCTCTGCCCCTGTAAGTTCCTCGCGGTCCGCGTTGAATCTCGGGGAGTAGTCGGCCCGCCAAGCAAAGAGATCCTAGTGTGACCCCATCCGGCCGCGGAGATCGAACAGGTGCTCGGCGGTGAGGGCGAAGTGCGGCCGTCCAGTGGGTCCCTCGGTCACGCGCCATTCTTCGCCACAGTTGGCGGCGCGATCCAGCGTTGCGGCGAAAGTCGCTCGCGCACCGAACTGATCGGCTGCGTCCCACAACTTGTCCAACTCGTCCGGAGAAAGGCCACGCGCGTTCGCTTTGCACTCTCCCAGAACTATCTCCCCGTTACGGAGAACAACGATCACGTCAGCCTCTGCCTCGACGCGATCGTTGTCAGGCTTCCGGAACTCCACTCCCGGATAGCCGCCGAACACAGAGGACCTGCCGCCCAACTCATGACACACGTACCGCATGGCCAAGACGTGCGAAAGGACGTCGTGACTCATTGCGCGCAACAGGAGTTCACTGGCCCGGTAGCGGTAGTTGATCTGGTTAAAGCCGTGGGGACTGTCTATCGTGTGGCCGCAGGCATGGCACACGAGCGACGGAATAGCTTCACTCAGCGGCCGCCATTGCTTGTGGGCGCATCTGGTGCAGTTCGCTTCCACGCCCCGGAGGACCAGGCCGCCTGCCATCGCCCAGCTGACCCACCGTTGGGCTGCGTCGCGACGCATGCGCAGCAACTGCCGCATCCGATCGAACGTGGGATAACTGAGTTCTTCGGCATCGGGAGACCCGAGTCCTCGGTCCAGGCGGTCGAGAAGCGCCTGATAGCGATCGGACGACTCGTCCGGTTCCGGATCAGCGAGGAACCGATTCAGCCGCCGCTTCACGATGCTGACGCTGCGCCCGCGCGTCAGCTCGCTCAACGTCTCAACGACACCAGGCGCCGCGAACATCGAGAGGTACCGGCCCCCCGCGCGAATCAGATGTTCCGCTGCCTTACCCGGAGCGCTCTCAGTCAATCGCAGCCCGTGGTCGACTGCTAGCGCGGACAGAACCTCCAAACCCGATGGCATGCGTATCGTCGTGAATCCATCGGATTCGCCACCGCTGGTGATTGGTCCGTCGAGATAGTGCGCGTCACCGTGATGGATCTGGCGTCCCATTGTCCGAGACGGCGGCAGAGGCGCGTCGACTACCACCGTTTTGCGCTTCATCCAGGTGCCCTGGTGGCTGCCGAGGTATTTACCTCCGATCGCCTGAAAGTCGCTCGGTGAAAAAGAAGCGATCCTGGTCTCGCCCCCGGTGAATCGCACGACGTCGTTGGACATTGAACAGTAGCCGCCGATCGGCCGCAGGAGTTCCCACGGGTCGATGGCATCAAATCTGACATTTGCCGCTAGTGTCGCGATGCGATCTCGTGCGATGGACATTGATGTCAGTGCGAGGTTATGGCCGAAACCGAAGTAGTGAGCGGCGCCAGCCTCGTTCAGATGTCGGATGTCATCTTCAACTGTCGCTGTCATCGGCACAGCGAGTGGAAACCGCGGCGGGTGAAGGAATCTCGCGCGAAGGTTCCAAATAAGCGCAAGGTCTTCGGGGTTTCCGGGCTCGTAGACGACGACGATATTGGGCCCGAACTGTTGGGAGATAACGTCGTCGCTCCACTCGAAGCGCGACGACGATGGAAAGCCTTTGTTGTAACCGCCCTGCAGCCCACTCGGCAGCTTCGATCTGCTTAGCTCGACTGCCGACGCTGTAGTGAAATCCCGGAGCAACGCGAGAAGTCCTGCTGCCGAACCGGTTTCAGCAACGCCTCGGATCGTCAAGACGTCGTCGAAGGTGAGGTCGCGGCGGAGATCGTTCCACGTGTTTTGTGGATGTGGATGGGGCGAGAGATCGCCTGTGACAGCAAGATACGCGAGATGCCAGGGATCATCGACCGCCATACCTCGAATGGTCTGGACTTCAGGTCTCTGTTCGAGGTCTACCACGATGCGGATGAGTTGTGCTGCACCAGGACTCCCAAGGTCGGAATACGCGCCCACTGCATCATCGCCCAGAAGATTGGAGCGATCGACTCCGTCAATATTGCTTTCATTGAGAATTCTCGACCAGCGCGGATCAATATTCTCCGACGAGCCGACCGGGATGAGCGGTATGCCGGCACCGCCCCAGGTTCCGCAGAGGTCACGCACGCGATCGCACGCCGTCGAGTAGTCCGACCGGTCGATCGCCACGGCCCCGGCTGGCGGCCGCAGTTGACTGCTGACCAACTGTTCGCCCTCAAGCGGTTCGGCGACGAGCAACGGCCATTGGTTTGTCACTAGTCAGCTCTCTACGATTCGGCGGACTGTCTATGTGCTGAAGTGCGCTTCGGCCCAGCGACAATACCTGCGGCGAATGTCAATATGGCCGGGAACGCCCATCTCCGCACCGCTATTACCCCCATTTCTCATCGGCCAGCGGAGCATCGTTGAGCTGATCGCGGCGAGTCCGCCAGTCTGTCATCACGTCATCCATCAGCTTGGTGAATCGTTCGCCATGGTTGCGCTCGAAATAGTGCATCATCTCGTGAACAACGATGTACTCCAAACAGTCCGGATGTTTCTTGGCGAGCTCGACGTTGAACGTCAGTCGCCGGGTTTCGCGGTTACAGCTTCCCAGCGACATATGCCTGATCGGGGGCGTTGAGATATCCTCACGTCTGGGTGGGTGGTCCAGTTGGGGGATCGGCAATGGCAAACGAATTGAACGTAGACGCGAGTGGTTTGAGAGCGGCCGCCGCAAGTAGTGGGGCTGTTGTTGCGACGGCGCTGAACGGCGCTGAGCCCGGCCGGCCGTCATCCTCATATCCCAGCGCGACCGGTGTCGCCGCGGTCAACGCGGCACTGGCCGCGTTGCAGGGTCGTCAGGAGAAGCGGATGACCGGGCAGGCCGGCGACCTGTCGAGCAGTAGCGCCCGTTATGACGCCACCGACACTGACGGTGGCGATGCCATCGCGGTGACGGTGTGAGCCCAGCCGCCCCCAGTGACGGCGCAGGGCTGACCCGTTCGGAGATCGAGAACTGGGATACCTCCTACCTGGACGCCGCGGCGACAGCATGGAGGCAGGCCGCCACCCAATCGGAGGGCGCGTTCGATCAGCACCGGCAGAACATTGCCTCGCCGGGCGGCACGACCTGGGAAGGCGACGCGAAGGACGCCGCGCTGGATCGGGTGACCGGGGACGTCGTGGTGGTGGGTCGTCAGGCCGGTGTTTTGCGTGAGGCCGCCGACATTGCCGAGGAGGGCCGCCATGACATCAACGCGGCCGCCTCGGAGGCGATTGCCGCGATCACCGCTGCCGAAGACGACCGGTTCCGGGTTGCTGAGGACTTAACGCTCACTGACACCAAGCGCGTCGATGTGTTTTCCATGCGGGCCCGGCAGAACTCGGCCAACGAGCACGCTGAGGACATCCGCTGGTACGCCGACCGGCTCGCGCAGACCGACTCGTTCGTCGGCGAACGCCTACAGGGCAAAGCCGCCGAACTGGACGCAATCAAGTTCGAGGGCGAGGGCGAGGGCGAGGAACGTGACGGCACCGTTCGGTTCGTCGACCACACGATCAAACACGATGCCGAGGACAAGGACCGGCCAGGCGACAAGAAGCCCGCGGCCGCTGGGCAGGCGCCAGGCCAGATCGGCCCGTTCGCCGTACCCAAATCGGTTGAGGCCGCTGCTAAGAAACCGGCGGCCAAGCTGGAAAGCAAGCCTTCGGGTGCGGACCCAGAACTGCGCACGCCGCACTCACTGGAAGACATGCTCCTACCCGAAGGCCGAGCTGAACCGGATTCCAACGCGCCGCCTCCGCTGAGCCCGGCACAGATTGCCGAGTTCAAAACTCAGGCGCGAAAGCTGTTGCAGCAACAGGGCGTGTCGCCCGACCAGATCGAGTCGCGGGTCGATGCCATGCTGACCGAAACACAGCGGATCAAATCCGAGCTTGACAACCTACCTCCGTACACCCCGCCAGCAGGACCGCCGCCGGCCAGACCCAGTTACAGTGACGGCTTCGGCGACGCCTGGCGCAGCATGGAAGACGGCGTCCATAGTCTCACCGGCCAAAACGGATTCGAAAGCTTTAAAGACGCGTGGAAAGACATGGGTTCCGGTGTCGTCGAGACGGTTAAGGACCCGTACGGCACCGCGTTCAGGGCCATCGAATCCGAGATCGAAGCGTTTCGCAACAATCCCGAGTATTGGCTCGGACAAAAAGGTTTCGATGCAGCGGCCACTGCGGCGACCCTCCCCTTCGGGGGCGAAGTAGCCGCCGCACGTGGCGCACTCGGCGACGTTGTTCACCCAGGCGTCCCACACGAGGTGGTACACACACCTCCCCACGTCGACACGTCATCACCGCACGTCGATCACCCGACATCTGAAGGTGGTCATCACCCAATCGATCCGGGCGGGCATGGGGCACCCGGAGGCAACCCAGTGCCCTTCGACATTGACAACCCGATCCCGACTGCGCGCCCAGAGTTCAATATCGTTAACCCGCTTGAGCACATGAGTCCTGAACTGCGGGTTCTATCGGAGCAACATCTAACCGGGAGTGGCGAAACAGTTCTCGGCCCCTACCGCAACCCGATACCCGGTGGCCCGTCGTACATTGAACTAGCGCAGCAATACGGAGCGAGCTATTTCGACATCGGCGACGCGTGGGACGTGTCCACGCCGACTCAGCAACTCGCCGCCAACCAGCATGTGCTCGACATGGCAATAACTAACCGCGACACGATCAGGCTGTCTGTCTCTGTCGACATGATAAAACAGGATACGTTTACCGGCGCCGAGATCAGATATCTACAGGCGCATGGATACGAGATTGCGAGCGATGGTAGATCGCTCACGCCCCCGAAGGCTGGAGGTTAGCCGTGAGAGCACTTCTTGAATTTGTCGTTGGTTACCTGCAGGTGCTTTATCTGAACCCAGCGTATCGGTTCACGGATTCAAGTTCTCGCGGTATCGCCGACATCGATGCGTCGATCACGCTATCGGGTGAATCATTGCGCTGGGATATCACGAACGATCGTGGGTTGGTCGAGATGATTCTGACTCCACTCCGGTACCCGAGCGAGGAGAATCACTTCTGGCTTTCTCTGCTGCGTCAATACCTAGAGGGCGGGGACGACAGCACTCAAGGCTCCGCTGTCGAGTTGGCGGCATGGTTGACCGTGAACTTGGCTCGCATCGAGGAACTGTTCGCGGACCCGGCGAACGCCCCGCGTGTCTGCGAAGAGCTGGTTCAATTGCGCCTTGCGAATGCGCGGAAGAACTGGGGTTGGCCGCCGCAAAGCACGCAAAATAGCGATTCTTGACCGACTGGTAAACCGGCTTAACTACGATGAGTCGTCAATCCCTTCACGGAGGGAACTATCTGTAGCTCTGAAGGCGCTGGAATGATTCTGACATCCAGTATGCGCGACTATTCCTGGAGTCAGAGCAACCGGAAAATGGTCGAACAGCGCGGATTATTATTGGTCATCAACGAAATGTGCATGCGCAGGACTTACCGTCGACTTGAAAACGCCGCCTGCGCTACTTTGTCCATCGCCGGGTAACGGGTTGGTCGGGATCCTGATCGCCGTGCCTGGCCTCGTGCGGCCACGTTCACCGGCGATTGTGTATTAGGACCGCCGATCACCTATCTTCATTAGCATGCCTAATCAGCCTACGCGCCGATCGGCGTCCGGTGGGCTGCTGATCGCCGTACTCGCGGCCGCGGGTATCAGCGTCTCGCTCATGCAGACCCTGATCATCCCGCTGATCCCGCAGTTGCCCGCCCTGCTCGACACCACCGGGGCCAACGCCTCGTGGGCGATCACCGCGACCCTGCTGACCGGCGCCGTCGCGACACCGATGCTGGGCCGTCTCGGGGACATGTTCGGCCCCAAGTGGATTCTCGTGCTGTGCGCCGTACTGCTGTTCGCCGGATCGGTGATCGCCGCCATGACCACCTCGCTGATCCCGTTGATCATCGGGCGTGGGCTGCAGGGTTTCGGGGCCCCGGTGATCCCACTGGGCATCAGCGTGCTGCGCGCCGCCCTGCCTCCTGAGCGGGTGGCCTCGGCCATGGGTTTGATGAGCGCGTCCCTGGGTGTCGGTGGCGCGCTGGGCCTGCCGTTGTCGGCGGTGATCGCCGAACAGTTCAACTGGCACGCCCTGTTCTGGTGTGCGGCCGGGCTCGGCCTGGCCTCGGGCATCCTGTTCGTCGTGCTGGTGCCCGCCCTGGAACCCGTGTCCGCCGATCACCGCTTCGACCCCGTCGGCGCCGTCACGCTGGGCATCGGCCTGGTGCTGCTGTTGCTGCCGATCTCCAAGGGCGCGATGTGGGGTTGGACCAGCGCCACCACGTTGGGCATGTTCGCTGCCGCGGTGGCGACCTTCAGCGTGTTCACCTGGTGGCAGTACCGGGTGCCTTCACCCATCGTGGACATGCGCACCACGTTGAAACGGCCTGTGCTGCTGACGAACCTGGCCTCGATCGCGGTGGGCTTCGGCATGTTCGCGCTGTCGCTGGTGGGGCCCCAGCTGCTCGAGATGCCTCGAGAGACGGGTTTCGGTCTGGGGCAGAGCATGGTCGCCACCGGTCTGTGGATGGCGCCCGGTGGCCTGGCGATGATGGCCGCGGCGCCGGTCGCCGCACGGGTGGTGTCGGCGCACGGGCCGAAGATCGTCCTGGTGATCGGCAGCGCGATCATCGCCGCGGGCTACCTGGCCGGCACCCTGCTGCTGGGCAGCCCCGTGGGTCTGATGGTGCTCGGCCTGATCGTCAGCTTCGGCGTCGGTTTCGCCTTCGCTGCGCTACCCGCCCTGATCAATGCCGCGGTGCCGGTGTCGGAGACCGCGTCCGCGAACAGCATCAACTCACTGGCCCGCTCGCTGGGAACCTCGACCTCCAGCGCGGTGATGACCGCGGTGTTGGCCCAGATGACCATCACGTTCGCCGGCCACGCGCTGCCGTCGCCGGCCGGGTTCCGCACTGCGCTGCTGATCGCGGCGGCCGCGGCTGCCGGTGCCGCGCTGATCGCCCTGGCGATACCGAAAGCGCCGGCCGGCCGGGAGGTCGTAGAAGAACCGGCCGAGGCGCTCTCAGAAGCCGCTGAGCGGTTGATGTCAGAGCGTGGCGATCTCGTAGCTGTCGAGCTGGCCGACCAGCGTCCGTAGCTGATCCGACGACGAGCCCAGGGTGTGCTCGATCGCGGTCAGTCGTGCGGCGTAGTGGCCGACGGGGTACTCCGCGGTGACGCCGATGCCGCCGTGCAGCTGGATCGACTCCTGCGAGATGTGCCGACCCGAGCGGCCGATCTGCAGCTTGGCGCGCGCCGCGATCACCGGGTTGAGCTCGCCGTCGGCGATCGACATTGCGGCGTAGGTGCCCATGCTGCGCGCCAGCTCCAACGACATGTACATGTCGGCGGCGCGCTGGGTCAGCGTCTGGAACTTGCTCAGTGTGACCCCGAACTGCTTGCGCTGCTTGAGGTAATCGGTGGTCAGGCGCAGCGATTCCTCCATCACGCCGACCGCCTCGGCGCACAGCGCCGCCGAGATCCGCACCAGGGCGTTGGTGATCGCCTCACCGGCGTCGGCGGCCGAGCCGAGCGGCTCGGCAGGCGTGGCATCGAAGGTGATCTGGGCGCCGCGCTGGCCGTCGAAGGTGCGGTAGCCGGTGCGGGTCACGTTCGCGGCGTCGACCAGGAACAGTCCAGTTCCTCCATCGGGCAGGGCGGCGCTGACGATCAGCGTGTCGGCGACGTCGCCGGCCAGCACCGGGTTCTTGGTGCCGCTCAGCGTCCACGCGTCGCCGCTGTTCGTCGCGGTCGTCGTCACCCCGGCCGATCCCCGCAAGCCAGGTTCGGCGTGGGCGAAGGCCAGGATCCGCTCACCCGCGGCGACGTCGTCGAGCAGGGCGCGCTGGGCGTCGGTACCCACCTCGGCGATGATCGCGCCGGGGCCGATCGCCCCGTGCAGGACGGGTTCGGGTGCCAGCCGGCGTCCGATCTCGTTCAGCACCACCATGATCTCGATCTGGCCGCCGGAGTCCTCATCGAAACCCAGTCCCAGAACGCCGATCTCGGCGAGCTGGCCCCAGACCTGGCGGTCGAATCCGGGCTCGGACTCCACCACCTTGTTGCGCTTTTCGGTGTCGTAGCCCGACAGCAGGTCACGGGTGGTGTCCGCCAGCAGGGTCTGTTCGTCAGTCAGCTGAAAGTCCATGGCTCAACTCACAATCCGAGAATGGTGGACGAGATGATGGTGCGCTGCACCTCGTTGCTACCGCCGTAGATCGAGGTCTTGCGGTAGTTGAGGTAGTGCGGGGCGGCGTGCTGGGCCCACTCCGGTGAGGCGATGTCGTCGGCCTCGTACGGCAGCGCGTCGGCGCCGGCCACCTCGACGAGCAGCTCGGTGGCGGTCTGCTGAAGCTGGCTGCCGCGCAGCTTGAGCACCGAGGATGCCGGGCTGGGCTTGCCGTCGGCCGAATCCGACGTCACCCGCATCTGGGTGAGTTCCAGTGCGAGGACGTCGTTCTCGGCCTCGGCCAGGCGGGCGGCGAACAGCGGATCGGCCAGCAGGCCGTTGGCCGCGGCACGTTCCTTGACCTCGGCCAGGCGAACCTTGGTGCGGGCCACCTGGGCGATGCCGGTCCGCTCGTTGCCGAGCAGGAACTTCGCGTAGGTCCAGCCCTGGTTCTCCTCGCCGACGAGCTGGTTGGCGGGCACCCGGACGTCTTCGAAGAAGACCTCGTTGACCTCGTAACTGCCGTCGATCAGCTTGATCGGGCGCAGCGTGACACCGGGGGTGTCCATTTCGAACAGCAGGAACGAGATGCCGGCCTGCTTCTTGGGGGCCTGCGGGTCGGTGCGGACCAGGCAGAAGATCCAGTCCGCGTGCTGACCGAGCGTCGTCCACGTCTTCTGGCCGTTGACGACGTAGCTGTCGCCGTCGCGCACCGCGGTGGTGCGCAGCGAGGCCAGGTCGGAGCCCGCCTCGGGCTCGGAGAAGCCCTGGCACCACCAGATGTCCAGCGCCGCGGTCGGCGGCAGGAAGCGCTCTTTGACCTCCTGCGAGCCGAACTCGGCGATCACCGGGCCGACCATCCTCGCGTTGAAGGTCAGTGGCTCGGGAACGCTGGCCAACTGCATCTCGTCGAGCCAGATCTGATGCTGGTTGGGCGTCCAGTCCTTGCCGCCCCACTCGACGGGCCAGTTGGGCACCGCAAGACCGTGCTCATGGAGGATTTTGTGCGCCGTGATGATGCCCTCTTTGCCGATCGGCAGCCCCAGCCGGTTTCGTTCTCGAAGCTCGGCGGGAATCTTCGTCGTGTAGAAGGTGCGCAGCTCATCGCGGAAAGCTGCTTCCTCCGGTGTGAGCGCCAGTTGCATGACCGTCTCCCTGTCGGTGGATCTGTCTGCACCCTAAACCACCCGGTTGGTTGGGTGCACCGGGGATGCGTCTAGCGCACCAGTCGACGCAGCAACGACGAGGCGACGACGACTCCGAGCACCGCAGCCACGATCAGCACACTGATGTCGAGTGCCCAATTGGTCGGTGTGCCGATCAGCAGCCCGCGTAGCGCGTTCACCTCATAGCTGAGCGGGTTGACCGTGGACAGCCATCGCAGCCAGGTCGGCATGATGTCGACGGGATAGAGCGCATTGGACGCGAAGAACAACGGCATGGTGATGGCCTGGCCGATCCCCATCAGCCGGTCCCGTTTGCGCACCAACCCGGCCAGGGTCATCGACAGACACGCGAAGAACGCCGCACCCAGCGCCACCACGGCCATCGCGGCCAGGATGCGCAGCGGATTGACCGTCATCGCGATGCCCATCAGATAGGCAAGCAGCACAACTCCGAGCACCTGGACCACCGAGCGCACCCCGGCTGCGAACGCCTTGCCCGCCACCAGGGCGGAGGCCGGCGCCGGCGTAACCATGAGTTTGGCCAGAATGCCGGCGTCGCGGTCCCAGATGATCTGGATGCCGTAGAAGATCGAGATGAACAGGGCCGACTGGGCGATGATGCCCGGCGCCAGGAATGTCAGGTAGGGAACGCCACCGGTGTCTACGAGATGGAGTCGGCTGAAGGTCTGGCCGAAGATCAGCAGCCACAGCGCGGGCTGGACCATGCGGGTGAAGAGTTCGGTGCGGTCGTGGCGCAGCTTCTGCAGTTCGACGAGGGCGAAGGCCGACATCCGCAGCGCCATCGCGCGGACCCGTCGCATCCCGCGCGGCGCCAGGACCAGGGACTCAGCTGACACGGCGGGCCGTCCTGCGGGTGGCACGTACCTCGCGCATGCCGCCGTTCTGTTGCCCGTCGTCGGTCAGGTCCGAACCGGCGTAGTGGCGGAAGACGTCCTCGAGCGTGGCATCGGGGGCATCGGTGGCCTTGACGACCCGTTCCTTCAGTTCGGCCGGCGTTCCGACCGCCTGCAACCGGCCGTGGTGCATCAGCGCCACCCGGTCACACAGGGCGTCGGCTTCGCCCATGTAGTGCGTGGTGAGCAGCACCGTCATCCCGAACTCCGCCTGCATCCGGCCGACCTGCGTCCAGACGCTGTCGCGGGCGATGGGATCGAGCCCGACCGTGGGCTCGTCGAGGATCAGCAGCAGTGGACGGTTGACGAGTGCCTGGGCCAGCTCGAGTCGGCGCACCATGCCTCCTGAGTAGGTGCCCGCCACGGCATCGGCAACATCGAGCAGCTGCATCGACTCCAGCGCCCGGTCGACCCGCTCCCTGCGTTCGGCCCGCGGCACGTCGTACAGTCGCGCGAACAACTCGACGTTCTGTCGACCCGTCAGTGCCGCCTCGATCGAGAGTTGTTGCGGCACATAGCCGATGTTGTGTCGGATGTCCATGGTGCGCCGCTCGGCGTCGAGACCGAAGATCCGCACCTCGCCTTCCTGCACCGGCGTCAGTGTGGTCAGCACCCGCACCGCTGTGGTCTTGCCTGCCCCGTTCGGGCCGAGCAGGCCCAGGGTCTCGCCGCGATGTACCTGCAGGGTGAGGTCGTCGACGGCGGTGAAGGTGCCGTAACGATGGGTCAGGTGCCGGCAGTCGATGGCCGGGTCGGTCATGTGTCCCCCTCGTGCAGGAGCCGGGTCAGTTCGGTCATCACGTCCAATCCGTTTGCCAGGTCATTGATCTGGTCGTCGTCGAGTTGTGCCAGCACGGCCGAAAGCGCGGCGCGGCGGGCCGCCCTTGACTCGTCGGCGATCGCCTGTGCGGGCGGGGTGAGTCGTAGACGGACCACTCGCCGATCCGAGTCGTCGGTGGTTCTGGCCAGCAGTCCGTCGCCGACCAGTCGCGACACCAGCGTGGAGGCGGAGTTGGGCACCAGGCTGAGTTCGGCGGCCGCTTCCCGCACCGAGATGTCGGGCCGTCGGCCGACCAGGCGCAACAGTTCGCCCTGGGACTGGGTCACCCCGGTGGCATCGAATCCGCCGCCGGTGGACCGGCGTAACTGCCTACGGAACCGGCCGACGACGGTGAAGAGTTCGCCCACAAGATCTCGATGTGTTTCCACGCCGACACAATACCTCTGTAACAGAGGTATTGCATGGTGCGCGACGGTGAGATGAACGTTGAATGAACCAACTCGCGGGGCTAGAAAGGGGGGGCGGCAAACCCGCTGAGACGCCGCAGCCGTGGCCGCAGGGTAGTTGCCGCCGCTCTTCGGCTCGTACCCCCCAGCCCGCCCGGCCGGTGACATCAAGCAAGCGCTCAACGTCTACTTAGGCGGCCACGGCTGCTACATGTTCAAGGTACCAGATTTCCTGGTTAGGGCACGGACATTGGACCAATTAGCAACGCTTTGAATTGACGCTCAATCTGATTCGGCCTGCAGCACCAGGACGGCGCGCGCATCCACACTGACCGTGCTGCCGGCCGGGGCGGCATCGCGTGTGGAGTTTGCCGAAGTGCTGATCGCGGGAATCCAGCGGGCACCGAATTGCGCCGGTGGTAACGCGAACTCGATGGGCTCGTAGTGCGCGTTGAAGCACAACAGGAACGAGTCGTCCACCACGCGCTGGCCCCGGACATCCGGGTCGGCGATGCCCTGACCGTTCAGGTACACGGCAACCGACTTGGCGTATCCCGTCTCCCAGTCCTCGGCGGACATGTCGGAGCCGTCAGGGGCGAACCAGGCGATGTCGGGCAGTGCGGCCGCGCCCGCTTCCCGTACCGGTCGACCGTCGAAGAACCTGCGGCGCCGGAACACCGGATGCGCCGCGCGCAGCGCCGACACCGACCGGGTGAACTCGACCAGGTCGAGATCGGCTGTGGCCCAGTCGATCCAGGAGATCTCGTTGTCCTGGCAGTAGACGTTGTTGTTCCCGCGCTGGCTGCGGCCCAACTCGTCGCCATGGGAGAGCATCGGAACACCCTGGGACAGCAGCAGGGTGGCCAGGAAGTTGCGCTGCTGTTGGGCGCGCAGGCTGTTGACCGCAGGATCGTCGGACGGACCTTCGGCCCCGCAGTTCCACGACTTGTTGTTGCTCTCGCCGTCGCGGTTGTCCTCGCCGTTGGCCTGGTTGTGTTTTTCGTTGTAGGACACCAGATCACGCAGTGTGAAGCCGTCGTGTGCGGTGACGAAATTGATCGAGGCGAAGGGGCGACGGCCGGTCTGCTCGTACAGATCGGCCGAACCCGTCAGCCGGTAGGCGAACTCGTCGAGGGTGGCCGGCTCGCCCCGCCAATAGTCGCGCACGGTGTCGCGGAACTTGCCGTTCCACTCGGTCCACTGCGGCGGGAAGTTGCCCACCTGGTAACCGCCGGGGCCGACGTCCCACGGCTCGGCAATCAGCTTGACCTGGCTGACGATCGGATCCTGTTGCACCAGTTCGAAGAACGCGCTCAGCCGGTCCACGTCATAGAACTCGCGGGCCAGCGTTGCGGCCAGGTCGAAGCGGAAACCGTCGACATGCATCTCCGTCACCCAGTACCGCAAGGAGTCCATGATGAGCTGCAACGAGTGGGGATGACCGACGTTGAGACTGTTGCCGGTACCGGTGTAGTCCATGTAGTACTGCTTGTCGTCGTCCACCAGCCGGTAGTACGCGGCATTGTCGATACCGCGCATCGACAGCGTCGGCCCCAGGTGGTTGCCCTCGGCCGTGTGGTTGTAGACGACGTCGAGGATCACCTCGATGCCGTTGGCGTGCAGCTCACGCACCATGGCCTTGAACTCCTGCACGTGCCCGCCCGGGGTGCCGGCCGAACTGTAGCGCGGGTCCGGCGCCAGGAACCCGATCGTGTTGTAACCCCAGTAATTCGACAGACCTTTGTCGACCAGGGTGGAGTCATCCACGAAGTGGTGCACCGGCATCAGCTCGACGGCGTTGACCCCCAAGGCTTTCAGGTGCTCGACGATCACGGGGTGGGCAACGCCTGCGTAGGTTCCGCGCAGCTGCTCGGGAATGTCCGGGTGGGTCTGGGTGAGGCCCTTGACGTGGGCCTCGTAGATGACGGTGTCGGCATACTCGTGGCTGGGTGGGTGGTCGACGCCCCAGTCGAAATACGGATTGATCACCACGGCTTTCGGCATGTGGGTCGCCGAATCGTCGTCGTTGCGGGTATCAGGATCATCGAAGTCGTAGGAGAAGAGCGGCTGGCCCCAGTCGAAGGCACCTTCGATGGCCTTGGCATACGGGTCGAGCACGAGCTTGTTCGGGTTGCAGCGGTGCCCGGCCGCCGGATCGTACGGGCCGTACACCCGGTAGCCGTAGCGCTGCCCGGGCTCGATGCCGGGAACGAAACCGTGCCAGACGAATCCGTCTACCTCGGGAAGCGTCACCCGCGTCTCGTGCAGAGTCCCGGATTCGTCGGGATCGAACAGGCAGAGTTCGACCCGGTCGGCGACCTCGCTGAACAACGCGAAATTGGTACCCGAGCCGTCATAGGTCGCACCGAGCGGGTACGGCTTGCCCCGCCACGTTTCCAGAGCGCTTCGGTCAACTTGATCCGTGGAGGTCACAAATTCGACGATACGGCGCTCGGGGATCTGCGGCCGGACGAACGGGCGGCGGTACCTTACGAGCTGTGACCCTTCGCTCTGAACCGCCGGAGTATCAGACGGTGCGGCTCACCGTCGACGACCAGGTCGCGGTCATCACGCTGGACCGCCCAGCGCAGCGCAACGCCTTCGGCGGCGGGATGCGCGAGGAGTTGGCCGATGCCTACCTGCGATGCGACGCCGACGACGCGGTCCGGGTGATCGTGCTGACCGGGGCGCCACCCGCGTTCTGTGCCGGCGCGGATCTCGGCGCGGGGGAGCAGACCTTCACCGAGCCGGGGCAGGAGTTCAGCGCCGCCGGCCTGGCCGTACCGGCCTGGACCCTCGGCAAGCCGGTGATCGCGGCCGTCAACGGACATGCCATCGGGATCGGCCTGACAATCGCATTGCAGTGCGACATCAGGTTTTTCGCCGCCGATGCCCGGTACGGCGTGGTGCAGGCCCGGCGCGGCATGGTCGGCGACGCCTACTCACATTGGGTGCTTCCCCGGCTGGTGGGCCTGGCCAATGCGGCGGAGATCCTGCTGACCGGAACCACATTCGACGGACATCGCGCCGTCGAACTGGGCCTGGGGAGCCGGGCGCTGCCGTGGGAGCAGGTGCTGCCTGCCGCACTGGAACTGGCACACGACATCGCGGTCAACACCGCGCCGATGTCCGTCGCGGCCAGCAAGCGGCTGCTGTGGGATTCATATGACCTCGACAGGGCGGGTGTCGGCGCCCGGGAGACCGAGATTCACCTGCAGTTGATGGCGCACGACGACGCGCGCGAAGGCGTGCGTGCCTACGTCGAGCGTCGGGAGCCGCGCTGGTCGGGCCGGCCCGTCGATCCGACTAGATGACTTCCACTCCGGCGCTGCGAAGTTCATCGATTGCCGCAGTGCTGCTCTCGGGCGCCACACCTGCGGTGAGGCTGGTGAGCACGCGGGTGCGCAGGCCCGCCCTGGCCGCGTCGGCGGCGGTGGCCGCGACGCAGTAGTCGGTGGCGATGCCCACCACGTCCACCGCCTCGACGCCCCGCCCGGCCAGCCAGTCCGCCAGCGCCGTCCCCGAAGAGTCGACGCCCTCGAAGCCGCTGTAGGCGGCCGAGTGGTGCCCCTTCTCGAACACGGCCTCGACCGCGGCCGGATCGAAATCGGGGTGGAACGCCGCACCCGAGGTGCCGGCCACGCAGTGCCGCGGCCACGACGTCCGATAGTCGGGGGTGTCGGAGAAGTGGTCGCCCGGGTCGATGTGGAAATCCTTGGTGGCCACCACATGGTCGTATCCGTGGTCGGTGGCGAGCAGTGCGGTGATGTCCCGCGCCACCGCCGACCCACCGGTGACCGCCAGCGAGCCGCCCTCACAGAAATCGTTCTGCACGTCGACGACGATGAGTGCCCGGGGCGTGTGCATGATCCCGACGCTACCCGCCGAACAGCAGGTAAAGACCAGTGAAGGTGTAGCCGACCATCACCAGCATCGTCGCGAGTTGGCCGGTCAGCTGGTGCTGTTTCGGCAGCAGGCGCAGGGCCCGGTCATGCGCCGCGATCACCCCGGCCACGTGACCGGCGAGCACAAACCCGACCTTGAGGGTGGCCAACAGCGTCGGATGACCGGACAGGAAGTAGCTGACCTGGACGTCGTGGAGCCCGAAGAGCAGGATCACCGTCTGCTGGCCCCGCTCGACCAGATATGACAGGTAGTGCGCGAACACGTAGCCGATGACGATCGGGATCAGCGAGTGCGCCATGAGCCCGGGCAATTGGCGGCGCAGCCGGCGGTCGACCCCGCCGGTGGTGCGGGTGGCCGCCCAGAACGTGACCGCCACCGTGGCGGCGAACACGAGCAGGCCCACGGTCCGGATCGCGCTGGAGCCCAGTGGTGATCCCGAATGTGCGTCGACGAAGTTGCGCCACTGCGGCATCGCCGAGAAGCTGTCGAACGCGGTGGATCCCAGGAGCACCGCCAGCACGGCGACCAGCCCCGGCCGCACCGTCAGCGACGGCAGGTGATCGAACGGGTTGCCCAGCACGAACCGGCCGTCGAGGCGGCGCACCGGCGAAAGCTTCGATGCCACCGTGCTGTACACCTCGAACGGGTCGGCGCTCTCCAGCCAGCGCGGACCGCAGCACAATGCTCCGGCGAGTGTCACCGCCAGGTAGACCAACAGCCAGTTGCGAATCGCCACAACCGATCCCGGGTCCGGGCTGGCCAACTCCAGCCATACGAACGCGAACAACCCCGCGGCGGCCGGCCAGTAGCCGAGCCGCTCGGGGTAGTGGCGCCGGGCGGCGACAGGTATGAAGCGGTACAGCGTCCGGACCGGAGAGATGAGCCGCCACACCGGGCCCAACAGCACCGACGCCGCGACCAACCCAACCCACAGCAGGACGTAGAAGACACCCGGCAGCGGATTGGCGCCCGCCGCCCGGGCGAAGCCGGTGTAGGCCACCCAACCGGTGAGGGCGAGCGCGAGCAGGCCCACCACCCAGCGCGTCACGGCGGCGTCGACGGCCGTCGTCACCCAGGACGGCAGTGGCAGGCCCGGCTTGCCCGGATCGAATCTGGGCCGACGCCAGGCCAGTGCCACCACCGCGAAGGTGAACGTCAGCGTCCACGCCGCACCGATCAGCGCATAGGTGTACGGGATCGGGAGATCGGTCGAACCGCCCAGACCATGGGCCAGTACCGCGGTCGACCCGGACGTCACTGCTGTACTTGCACGCTGGCGATCGTGCGGTTCAGGTGGTGCAGTTCGATGTCGACCGTGCCGGGCACATCGACGGTGAACTGGAACTGCTGACCGTTGCGGGCCTCGATCTTGAAGCTGTGCTCGGGGTTGGAGTGCACGTGCAGCTCATCGGTGGCGTCGCTGTTGACCCGCACCACGATCGGCTCGCCGACCTTGCCCTGCACCCGCTCGTTGGTCGGGGTGACCTCCCCGCCCTTGATGGTGACGTCGATCAGCAGCCGGGCAGGTGCCTGCTGCTCGTTGGTCATGTCCGACGGGTTCACTGTGGTGACCGAAGGAGTGGCCGAACCGGCTGAGCCGTCGGTCTTCTCGGACTCGCCGGAGCCGCCACAGCCGGCCGTCACCAGGGCGAGAGCGGACGCCAGGACGATGACACTGCATTTGAGGTTGATCACGGTGAACCATCTTCGCCTGAGGAGTCCGTACCTTCACCTTGAACGTCGTCTTGGTTCGCGTCGCTGTCCTGTCCGCGGCGCCTGTCCCGCATCGCCACATACACCACGACGCCCACCACGACCACGGCCGGAGCAAACGCCGGCAATGCCAGCAGCAGCGTGTGGTCGGCCTGATACGTCATGTGAGCCCGGCGGGTTCACGGCCCGCGGCCAGCTCCCTGGCGTTGATCCGGCCCGCGCCCCAGGTCAGCCCGGCGATCAGGATCAGGGTGCACACCAGGACAACCAGCGAAGCCGCGTTGTACAGCCAAGACGGATGATCGA
This sequence comes from Mycobacterium shunyiense, assembly GCF_058270075.1. Classification (NCBI taxonomy): domain Bacteria; kingdom Bacillati; phylum Actinomycetota; class Actinomycetes; order Mycobacteriales; family Mycobacteriaceae; genus Mycobacterium; species Mycobacterium shunyiense. Next base: position 650,828 of record NZ_JBZDPU010000014.1, read on the forward strand.
GATTGCGTTCGCGCTGCAGGATCTCGATCTCCTGCACGAACTCCCGGTTGCTGGAGGCGAGTGCCGGGGTTTCGGGGGCACCGATGCCCGGGTCGGCGGGCAGGAAGATCGGCACGCCGGCCATGGTGGTTCCGTCCTGCACCCGCAGCAGGGTCTTCCATTTCCCGGATACCGGGATGGGCTGTGTCGAGCGGTAGTGCCCGGGGCCCACCTGCTCCAGCCGGTTGATCATCAGACCGCGATCGTTTGCCAGACCGCCCTGCCATGCCAGGATCGACACCCACTCGGGGTTGTCACTGACCAGGTCGGCCGGGGTGATCTGGACATCGGCCGAGGCCATGCGTTGCCCGTTCTGGGCCGGGAGATCGGTCAAAGTGACGGTGGCAGTGGCATTTTGCGGAACTTCGGTGCGCAATCCGTTGGCCACCGCACCGCCGATCACCAGGACGGTGAGCACTACGATGGAGATTCCGACTGCGGGCCGGGGTAACGGCTGCCCGGTGAGGACCAGGGCCAGCAGCGCGCCGCACAGGCCCATCGCGATGGCGACCGGGATCGCCATCGCCAGCGCCTCACCCCACATGCTGGTGGGCCACGGATAGTGGTAGACCGCGCCGATCCACAACGATTCCAGCCAGAGTCCGACGGTGGCCACACCGAGACCGGCCACCGCGCCGAACAGGATGGGGCGCTTCACAAGTGGGGTCAGTGCGATGAGTTCGACCACCAGTGCCGGACCCAGGTAGAGCGCGAACCAACTGATCGGCGCGCCCAGGACCGGACCGACGACGAAGGCCACGGCGCCGCGCAGCGCGATCGCGAACGCGGCGGCGATCAGCGCGGCACCCGGGCCGAGGACCAGGCGTGCCGCGACCGCGGCAAAGGCCGCCGCGGCCGCGATCATCATCGGCTGCAGCACCAGGCGGAACTGCTCGACGCCGAAGTCGTATTCGATCTGGAACACCGAGAGCCCGATGAACAGGCCGCCGAAGGACAGGAAGTAGAGGAACTTGTTGAACTTGCTGTCCTCGGCCATGCCGTCGGGGCCCATGGCCACCCGGCCCTCGTGTTCCAGTAACAGCACGGCTATCAGAGACAACCCGGCCCCACCGATGAGCATCAAATGGGTTGGGCCCCAGAGAGTGACGTCTTGCCCGAAGATCCGGTGCCAGATGTCGTCGAGCGGGAAACCGATGAGCGCGTACAGCCCGCACAGCGCCATCAGCACACCGCCGACCGGGGCGTACCAGGTACGGGTGATCCGGATGGCGGCCGGACCGGGCTTGTCATACGGCAGCACGATGGCCATCGACCCGGCGATGAACAGCAGGAACAGGCCGATCAGGATGAAATAGTGTGCGGGGTTGGCCAGCGGGCCGGCATCGCGCCCCTTGCCGATGTGCAGGCTGACGTCCCAGATGAAACCGAACAGCGCGCAGATGATCGTCGCGGTGAACAGGAACACCTGCAGCGCCACCCACGGCGGCCGGTGGAACTTGCGGCCCAGCCATTCGGCGAAATTGTTCAGCCAGGTGATGCGCCGGTTGCGGTGCAGATAGCCGATCCACAGCAGCGCGACCGTGACGATCAGGGCGACCACCGACATCCCGATCACCTGATCGAGTGCGGCACCTCCGCCCTCTGTCCCGGCGGCCGCGGTGAGCGTGACGTCCGATGGGCCCATCACGACCTCCGGTCAGCTGACATTGGTGTCGGTGTCAGATGTTGCCAGAACCAGGCGGCTGCAAACAGACGTTCCGTCAGTCCTGCGCCGTCAGCTCCATGCCGTGACGGGACGATCCATCCGTTCACCGTCGACGAATACGTCGACCCGCTCGTCGAAGAAGCAGATGTGGTCGCGGACCGGCACCGCCTCGATCAGTGGTTCGTGATAGGCCCACGCGACATCGGCAGGCCCGCCGGGCAGTGAATAGTAGGTGGCCCGGCCTTTGTACGCACAGTAGGTGACGGTGTCGCTGACGTCGAGAACGGCCAGCACGTCTTCGCGGGGAAGGTAGCGGCGGGTGGGCAGTCCGGTCTCGAATAGCAGCATGGGACTGCAGGATTCGGCCAGCAACTTCCCGTCGAGTTCGATGCGGATACGTCGGCGGCTGCGCCGGACGTCTATCCGGTGGAACGGGTCGTGCGGGTGCGCGACGATCGGCTCATCCTCTTCACGCCATTCGAACGTCGCGAAGTCCAGGATCACGTAGTCGGTCAGCTCCGGGTCGTCCGGCTGGAACGCTGCGGCGGCCCCGGTTTCCTCACCGGCGATGACGTCGAACGCCGTGCCCGGACAGGTGTGCGCGGTGAACGGCACCGACGGATCGAGGAAGCCGGGGATCTCGTCGTCCCCGACATCCCCGCCGGCCGGAACGAGTTGCGCCGTCAGCGCAGAGCGCGGCACCGCATATGTCGGGACCACCCGCCGTGGCTCCCAGACCAGCACAGCTTCGCTGGTGTCGGCCACCGGCTCACCGCCGAGACAGATCCGAATTCGCTTGGGCGTTGGCTGATATCGCAAAGCACCCAACTCGCTGCCGAGCAGGTCCGCCACTTTCACTGCCATCGCATCATTATCAGCGCCGACGGCGGTGGCTGTCTGCTACTTGACGTCGACGTAAACCGTGCGCTGCGTGACCGCGCTGAGAGTGTCGGTGCGGCTGAAGTTGGGGCCCGGGCGCACGGCCACGACGGACGCCTGATCCAGCGGCGACGAGCCCACGCGGTTGACGATCACCGTGTAACCCTGCGATTGCAGCTCTTTGATGGTCTGCTGGGCATTGCTGGGGCCGTTGGGCGCAGCCGAGGCCACCCCCGCCGAACCAATGATCGCGGCCACCGCAACGCCCAGCGCCGCGGCGACGATCCGAGAGTTTCCGATGGTGTTTCGCACTGGAGTGTCCTTACTTCCGATAGTCGCTTACGCTGCCATGTACCGGTAAGAACCGGCAGTTCAGACGCTTTAATTCCGATGGCAGAAATTGATCGCTCCGATGACCGGATCTGTGTGAAGCCAGGCAAACTGGCGGCCTTGCGGCTACGGCAGCGCGACGGGGTCACGTGCGGCCCGACCGTGGCGGTGGTGGCCGGCGCCCTGCTGGATCACACGTATCGTGCGGAGTTGCTGAGCCCCGAGGGGCACACCTGGTTCGCTGCGGAGCAGGGGCGAATTCACGCCGCTGTCAACCGGATCTGGCCGCGACAGCTCGGGACCACACCTGCGGGTATGGCCCGCGCATTGACCGATCACAGCACGAAACGTGGAGTGGCATACCGGTGGCGGCGATTTCGGGGTACCCGCGACTCGTTGTCGGACGTGCGAACTGCGGTCGCCGAGGGGTGGCCGGTGGCGATGCTGATCGGCGAGCGCGGCATCCCACGGCACTGGGTGTTGCTCGTCGGCGAGGGCCCTGAGGTTCTGGAGTGCTACGAACCGTCGTCGGGCATGGTGCTGCCGGTCGAGATCGAGGCGCTCCGCGGCGCGCGGTTGACCGGGCTGGGTTTCCCACGGCCCTTCGCCTTTGTCCTACCGTCGAACCATGACCAGAAAGTACGCGACCGCTGACGCCGTAGGGATCGACGAACTCCTGGACTTCGTGCGCCCCAGGCACCACATGGTGCTGACCACCTTCCGGGCCGACGGTTCGCTACAGACGTCGCCGGTGACCGGTGGGGTAGACGAGCAGGGGCGCATCGTAATCGCGAGCTATCCGCAGCGGGCGAAGGCGGCCAACCTCAGGCGTACGCCCCGGGCCAGCGTGACGGTGCTGTCCGATGAGTTCAATGGTCCGTATGTGCAAGTCGACGGTGACGCCGAGGTGATCGGACTGCCTGACGCGGTGGAACCGCTGGTCGACTACTTCCGTGCGGTGGCGGGTGAGCACCCGGACTGGAATGAGTACCGGCAGGCGATGGTGGACCAGGGCAAGTGCCTGATCCGGGTCACGCCGGTGCGCTGGGGCCCGGTTGCCACGGGCGGCTTTCCTCCCGGCTGACCGCCGGCCGACGCGTTGCGTTGGCTAGCAGGTCAAACTATAGTCTGGACACATGTCCAGAGGGTTCGGAGTCGACGCGTGAGCGTGTATTCCCAGCTCAGCACGATTTCGGCCGTCGGGTGATCTGATTATGCGTATCGCGTTGCTGTCCTATCGGAGCAAGACTCACTGCGGGGGCCAGGGCGTCTACGTGCGCTATCTGAGCCGCGGGCTCGCCGAACTCGGCCACGACGTCGAGGTCTTTTCCGGCCAGCCCTACCCCGAGGGCCTGGACCCCCGGGTCAAGCTCACCAAGGTCCCCAGCCTCGATCTCTACCGCGAGCCGGACCCGTTCCGGGTGCCCCGGCCCAGTGAGATCCGCGACGGTATCGACGCCCTGGAACTGGCCACCATGTGGAGTGCCGGGTTCCCCGAGCCGCGGACCTTCACCATGCGGGTCGCCAGGATTCTGGCCGAGCGCCGCGACGAATTCGACGTCATCCACGACAACCAGAGCCTGGGCTCGGCACTGCTGAAGATCGCCGACAGCGGCCTGCCCGTCGTGGCCACGGTGCATCACCCGATCACGCGTGACCGGGTCGTCGAGATCGCCGCGGCCAAGTGGTGGCGCAAACCGCTGGTTCGGCGCTGGTACGGGTTCGCCGAGATGCAGAAGAAGGTGGCCCGCAGGATCCCCGAGCTGCTCACCGTGTCGTCGTCCTCGGCGGCAGATATCGCCGAGGACTTCGGGGTGGCGCCGGATCAGCTGCACATCGTGCCGTTGGGCGTGGACACCGAACTGTTCAAACCTGCCGAGCACCGGGTGAGCGGACGGATCATCGCGATCGCCAGCGCCGATGTGCCGCTCAAGGGGGTCAGCAATCTGTTGCATGCGGTGGCCCGGCTGCGGGTGGCCCGCGATCTCGACGTGCAGTTGGTGTCGAAGCTCGAACCGAACGGGCCGACCGAGAAACTCATTGCCGAGCTCGGTATCTCCGACATCGTGCACAGCTCCAGCGGGCTGAGCGATGAGGAACTCGCCGCGCTGCTCGCCTCCGCCGAAGTGGCCTGCATCCCGTCGCTCTACGAAGGCTTTTCGCTGCCCGCCGTGGAGGCCATGGCCAGCGGAACCCCGATCGTGGCCAGCCGCGCGGGGGCACTGCCCGAGGTGGTCGGTGACGACGGTGCCTGCGCCCGGTTGGTGCGCCCCGCCGACGTCGACGAGCTGACCGCCGTCCTGGGTGAACTGCTCGACTCGCCGTCGGAACGGCGCAGACTCGGCGCCGCCGGACGACAGCGGGCGCTCGACGTCTTCAGTTGGGAATCGGTTGCCGCACAGACGGTATCGGTGTACGAGATGGCCCGTGAGCGGGTTGGGCTGCGCACGCGAGGAGCAGGAGAAGGAAAGGTGACTTCATGCTGACCGTCGATTTCGATCGTCTCGGTGTCGGACCGGGCACCACGGTGATCGACGTCGGCTGCGGCGCGGGCCGGCACACATTCGAGGCGTACCGGCGCGGAGCATCGGTGATCGGCTTCGACCAGAGTGCGTCCGACCTCAACGACGTCGACACCATGCTGCAGGCCATGCGGGCAGAGGGCGAGGTTCCGCTGTCGGCCAAGGGTGAGGCCGTCAAGGGTGACGCGCTCGACCTTCCCTACACCGACGCCAGCTTCGACTGCGTCATCGCCTCGGAGATCCTGGAGCACGTCCCGCAGGACGAGCAGGCCATCGCCGAACTGGTACGTGTTCTCAAACCCGGTGGTTCCCTGGCCATCACCGTGCCGCGCTGGCTCCCGGAGAAGGTGTGCTGGCTGCTGTCGGATGAGTACCACGCCAACGAGGGCGGACACATCCGCATCTACAAGGCCGACGAGCTGCGCGACAAGGTCCTGGCGCACGGGCTCAAACTCACCCACACGCACCACGAGCACGCTCTGCACGCGCCGTACTGGTGGCTCAAATGTCTTGTCGGCACCGAGAAGAACGACCACTTCGCGGTCAAGGCGTATCACCAGCTGCTGGTGTGGGACATGATGGGTCGGCCCTGGCTGACCCGCACCGCCGAGTCGCTGCTGAACCCGGTGATCGGCAAGAGCGTGGCACTCTACTTCCGCAAGCCGGAATACAACGGGTAGGCCTCCGCTGTGCTCCTGCCTGAGATCCCCGGTGTGCCCGGAGTTTTGACACCAGACGACTGCGTACAGACGGCACGGTCGATCGCCGCGACCCAGGAGTCCTCAGGGGCCCTGCCGTGGTTCGACGGCGGCCACACCGATCCGTGGGACCACGTCGAGAACGCCATGGCGCTGACCGTGGCCGGCCTGATCGAACCGGCCCGGGCGGCGTTCGACTGGTGCCGCACCGTGCAGCGTGCGGATGGTTCCTGGCCGATCCAACTGCGCAACGGCGTCATCGAGGATGCCAACAGCGACAGCAACTTCTGTGCGTACGTGGCCACCGGCGTCTGGCACCACGTGCTGATCACCGGGGACCGGTCCTTCGCCGAGTTGATGTGGCCGGTGGTGACCCGGGCGCTGGACTTTGTGCTGGGTCTCCAAGCATCCGGTGGTGAGATCTACTGGGCCGCAAGTCCCGCGGGTCCGGTCGAGGAAGCACTGCTGACGGGCTGCGCGAGCGTCTACCACAGCATCCGGTGCGGGCTGGCGCTCGCCGATTACCTCGACGATCCTCAGCCCGAATGGGAGGTTGCCGTCGGGCGGCTCGGGCACGCCATCGCTGCGCATCCAGAAGCGTTCTCCGCCAAGGACACCCACGCGATGGAGTGGTACTACCCGGTGCTGGGCGGCGCCCTGAGTGGGGCGGCTGCCCAAACGCGGATCGACGATCGTTGGGATGACTTCGTCGTGCCCGGGCTCGGCATCCGGTGCGTCGACCACCGGCCCTGGGTCACCGGCGCTGAGACGTGCGAGCTGGTGATGGCACTGGACGCGATCGGTGACACCCGGAGGGCGCACGAACAGTTCGCGGCCATGCAGCACCTGCGTGAGGATGACGGATCCTATTGGACCGGGCTGGTTTTCGCTGACGGCAAGCGCTGGCCCGAGGAGCGCACCACCTGGACCGGAGCGGCCATGATCCTGGCCGCCGACGCGCTGTCGCAGACCACCGCGGCGAGCGGCATCTTCCGGGGTGTCGGACTACCGCGTGGCCTGGAGGGCGAGTACGACTGTGAGTGCGTCGGCGGGAAGGCCGGCGACCGCTAGTCCAGCTGACCCGGCTCGCCCGAGGTCCGCTCCAGGACCCTCATCGAACCCATCGCGGCGACCTCGTCGAAGGCGCCGGTGGCCAGCGCACGCTGGTAGATGTGGAACGGCGCCTGGCCGCCGTCGTTCGGGTCGGGGAACACGTCGTGGATGATCAGCGCGCCGCCGACCTCGACCCAGCGGGCCCAGCCGTCGAAGTCCCGCTGTGCGGCCTCCTCGGTGTGGCCGCCGTCGATGAACAACAGCCGCAACGGCATTCGCCAGCCCCGTGCCACCACGGGTGAACGGCCGACCACGGCCACCACATGCTCGTCCAACCCCGCGGCATCCAGGGTGTGGCGCATGGTGGGCAGCGTGTCGAACAACCCGGTGACCGGGTCGACCATGGTGGTGTCGTGGTACTCCCAGCCGACCTGGTGCTCCTCCGAGCCGTGGTGATGGTCGACGGTATAGAGGACCGAGTCGGTCTCCTGCGCGGCCGCGCCGAGCATCACCGTCGACTTGCCGCAGTAGGTGCCGATCTCCACTCCGACCCCACCGTCGAGGTAACGCACCCCGGCGTCGTAGAGCGCACGACCCTCGTCGGCGGGCATGAAGCCGATGACCTGCTCGGCGAGGGTGAAGAGACGCTCGGCGCGGGGCGGCAGGGCGGTGTCAGCGGTGCTCATGAATGCCCAACCTACCGTTGCTGGCCTCAGGCGGTTGTAGTAGCGTCCGGACACGTGTCCGAGACGGCTCTGGAGTCGACGCGCCGCCGTCTGAGTGCACGGCAGGCCGATACTGTCGAGCGCCTGGGCAAGGCCGCATTACAGCTGATCACCCGGGACGGATTCGCCGGACTGTCCGTGCGCCGGGTGGCTGCCGAGGCCGGGGTCGGAGCAGCCACGGCATACACGTACTTCTCATCGAAAGAACACCTCGTCGCCGAGGTGTTCTGGCGCAGGCTTTCCGCCGCGCCGCCGGCCGCTCACGAATCGGCCGACCCGGCCACGCGGGTGGTCGAGGTGCTGCGGCACATCGCCTCGCTGGTGGCCGACGAACCGGAGTTCGCCGGTGCGGTCACCAACGCCCTACTCGGCAAGGACCCCGATGTGGACGCCCTGCGCCAGCGCATCGGCGCCGACGTGCGGGGCCGACTGGTCGCGGCACTCGGGCCCGAAGTAGACCTCGATGTGATCGAAGCGCTCGAGTTGCTCTACACCGGCACGCTGGTGTGGGCCGGGATGGGATACGAGACCTATGCTGCCATCTCGCAGCGGTTGGAGAAGTCAGCGCGGTTGGTGCTGAGCTGAATTCGCAGTCATGATCGCCGTCGACGCGGCGACCGCGGGGCCGTAGATCTCCTGGATGTCCCTGCCGTCCTCGACGATCAGCGCGGTCAGTTCGCGAAGCCCGCCCAACAGGATGATGGCCATCGGCTCGGCGAGTCGGGGGAGACCCGCGCGCTCGAAGCCGGCGCTGCCGCTGAGTTCGATCAGCAGATCGGTCAGTTCGCGTAGGGCCGCGCGTTGCAGCGGTCGAGCTCTGCTGCCCAGTGCCGGCAGTTCACGAATCCAGCTCAACGTGATGGCCGGGGCGGACGCGATGTGGTCGACATAGGCGCCCACGGCCTGCCCGATCTGGTCTTGCCAGGGCGCCTCGGGGTCGACAGCGGTCTGGATGCCGTCGACGAGGGCGGCGTTGTTGGCGCGCAGCAGCTCGAGGAAACCGTCCTCCTTGGTGCCGAACTGGTCGTAGAAAGTGCGCTTGGAGGTGCGGGCGTGGCGGACGATGTCGGCCACCGTGGTCTCGCGATAGCCCTTGTCGGTGATCGCCGCGGCGAGACCGTCGAGAAGTCGCAGCCGGTAGGTCATCATGGCCGACCCCCTTGCTTTGCCTGGTACCTGGGAGTACCGTACCTCATAACCCATTGGTACCGAGCGGTACCAGGACCTGGCTGGAGATGGTATGACCGAGCTGGCAGCAGCTGAGAAGACCACCGAGAAGTCCACCGCGAGCACCACACCGGGTCGCGTGCCGCCCGATGCCCGCGTTCCGAAGCCGTTGCAGGCCATCGGCTTCATGCTGGCCAGGCGCCGGGTGGTCAAACAGATCGCCCGCCGTCAGGGGAATGTCTTCAAGCTCAAACTCCCGATCTTCGGGCCCACGGTGATCATCGCCGACGCCCAGTTGGCCAAGCAGCTCTTCGCCGCCAACACCGACGATGTCGGCAACGTCCAGCCCAACTTGAGCCGCATCCTGGGATCCGGGTCGGTGTTCGCCCTCGACGGCACAGACCACCGGCGCCGTCGCAAGCTGCTCACTCCGCCGTTCCACGGCAAGAGCATCAAGAACTACGAGCAGATCTTCGAAGAGGAGACGCTGCGGGAATCGGTGAACTGGCCGCAGGGTCAGGAGTTCGAGACGCTCGAGCCGATGATGCGGATCACCCTCAACGTGATTCTGCGCGCGGTGTTCGGCGCCGACGGCGAACAACTCGACGAGCTACGCCGCATCATCCCGCCATGGGTCACGCTCGGCTCTCGGCTGGTGGTGGTACCGACCCCGACCCGTACCTTCGGCCGGTTCAGCCCGTGGGGCCGGTTGGCCAGATACCGCCAGCAGTACGACGCCGTCATCAACCGGCTCATCGACAAGGTCGAAGCCGACCCGGACTTCGACCAGCGCGACGACATCCTGGCGCTGTTGTTGCGCAGCACCTACGAGGACGGATCGGCCATGTCCCGCAAGGACATCGGCGACGAGCTACTGACCCTGCTGGCCGCCGGGCACGAGACCACGGCGTCGACCCTGGGCTGGGCCTTCGAGCGGATCAGTCGGCATCCGAAGGTGCTGGCCGAGCTGGAGGCCGAGGCGGCCACCGACGGCAACGAATACCGTCAGGCCACCATCCTCGAGGTGCAGCGCAACCGCACCGTGATCGACTTCGCCGGCCGCCACGTCTACGCCCCGTCAATCCGGTTGGGGGAGTGGGAGATTCCGCGCGGGCACTCCGTGATCGTGGCGATCTCGCAGATCCAGGAGGCCGAGAAGGAGTTCTCCGACCCGGAGCGGTTCGACCCGCAGCGATTCGTCGGCAGCCGGCCCGGGCTGGGCTGGCTACCGTACGGCGGCGGCACCCGGCGCTGCGTCGGGGCGGTGTTCGCCAACGTGGAGATGGACGTGGTGCTGCGAACGGTCCTGCGCCACTTCGAGATCGAGACCACCACCGCACCGGGGGAGAAAGTGCACTCCCGCGGCGTGGCCTACACCCCCGCGGCGGGTGGGCGCTTGGTCGTGCGTCGCCGCGCCACGCCGCTGGGGGACTGACCCGCTATCCGGTGGTCTGCCGCTTGGGCAGTTTCCAGCCCGCCCGCGGGAAGTGGCAGGTGTACCCGTTCGGGTAGTGCACCAGATAGTCCTGGTGCTCGGGCTCGGCCTCCCAGAAATCGACGGCAGGCGTCACCTCGGTGACCACCTTGCCCGGCCACAGCCCGGACGCGTCCACATCGGCGATGGTGTCCAGCGCAACGCGCTTCTGTTCGTCGTCGAGGTAGAAGATCGCCGACCGGTAGCTTGTGCCGACGTCATTACCCTGCCGGTCCTTGGTGGAGGGATCGTGGATCTGGAAGAAGAACTCCAGCAATGCCCGGTAATCGGTCTGCGCGGGGTCGTACTCGATCTCGACGGCCTCCGCATGGCCCGGATGGTTCCGATACGTCGGGTGATCGTTGCGTCCGCCCGTGTAACCCACCCGGGTGGAAACGACTCCGGGCTGCTTGCGGATGAGGTCCTGCATGCCCCAGAAGCAGCCGCCCGCCAGGATCGCTCTCGAATAATTGCCCATGTGCCCCATTGTGCTCCGTGGTTACCGTGGTGGTCATGCGTGTAGTTGCAACGGCGGGCCTGGCCGGTTTACTCCTGCTGGCCGGAAGCCCCACTGCGACGGCCGATCCGTCCCAGGTCGCGGTGCCGGAGGTGCCGCCCGATCCCGCGCGCACCCTGTTCATCGACAACCCGGCGATCGTCGACCCGCACCTGACCCGGATCGAATCCTTCAGCCGTGACGGGGAACGTCTGCTGGTCAACTTCACCGCCGGGACCCCGGACTGCTTCGGCGTCCACGTGGTCGCACAGGAAACCGCCGATGCCGTCACGATCGACCTCCGCGGCGGGACACCACCCAAATCCGTCGGCCGAATGTGTATCGCACTGGCAGTGCACGGCACGGCCGAGGTGGCCCTGCAGGCCCCGCTGGGTTCCCGGCAGGTGCTGGCGGAGCAGTGACGGGTCTCGACAAAGGTCGATAGAACGTGTTCTAGTTTTGGGGTGACGAGCAGGTCTTTCAGCCGCGATGAACTCGCCGCTGCCTTTGAAACGTTCGAGCAGACCGTCGACCGGGCCGCGCAGACCAAGAACTGGGATGTGTGGGCCGACCACTACACCGTCGACGTCGACTACATCGAACATGCCGTGGGCACGATGAAGGGCCGCGAGCAGGTGCGGCCCTGGATCTGGAATACCATGACGACCTTCCCCGGGAGCTACATGACCGCGTTCCCGTCGCTGTGGTCGGTGATCGACGAACCCACCGGACGCATCATCTGCGAACTGGACAACCCCATGCGCGATCCCGGTGACGGCACCATCATCACCGCCACCAACATCTCGATCCTGACCTACGCCGGCGACGGCCTGTGGTCCCGTCAGGAAGACGTCTACAACCCCCTGCGGTTCGCCTCCGCGGCCCGCAAGTGGTGCCGTAAGGCAGCCGAACTCGGGACCCTCACCGACGAGGCCGAGGCGTGGCTCAAGAAGTTCGGGGGTGGCCGATGAGCGCTTGCGCGAAGAGGAGACAGCACAGATGAGCGCCAAACTCGTCATCGGCGCCAACGGATTCCTGGGCTCGCATGTATTGCGCCAGCTGGTCGTTGCCGACGATGGCTCGGAGATCCGGGCCATGGTGCGCCCCAATGCGAGCACCATCGGGATCGATGACCTCGACGTCACGCGGATTCACGGCGACGTCTTCGACACCGAGGCCCTGCGCGAGGCGATGACCGGTTGCGACGTCGTCTACCACTGCGTCGTCGATGCCCGCGGTTGGTTGCGCGACCCGGCACCGCTGTTCCGTACCAACGTCGAGGGCACCCGCAACGTGCTGGACGTCGCCGCGGAAATCCCAGGCCTGCGCAAGTTCGTCTACACCAGCAGCTACGTCACCGTCGGACGTAAACGTGGCAAGCGCTCCACCGAAGCCGACACCGTGGACGTGTCAAAGGTGACGCCGTACGTGCGCTCCCGGGTGCAGGCCGAGGAGCTGGTGCTGCAGTACGCGCGTGAGCGTGGTCTGCCTGCCGTCGCGATGTGCGTGTCCACCACTTACGGCAGCGGTGACTGGGGCCGTACCCCGCACGGCGCGATCATCGCCGGAGCGGCCTTCGGCAAGCTGCCGTTCGTCATGAGCGGCATCGACCTGGAGGCCGTCGGTATCGACGACGCGGCCCAAGCCATGCTGTTGGCCGCCGATCGGGGCACTCCCGGTGAGCGCTACCTCATCTCGGAGAAGATGATCAGCAACGCCGAGGTGGCCAGGCTGGCCGCCGAGGCCGCCGGCGTCGCACCCCCGCAGCGGTCGATCCCGCTACCCGTGTCGTATGCGCTGGCTGCAGCCGGCACCCTCAAGGGCAAGCTGCGCGGTACCGATGAGCGGTTGTCGCTGGAATCCCTGCGGCTGATGCGGGCCGAGGCCGAGCTCGACCACTCCAAGGCCGTGCGTGAACTCGGTTGGCAGCCAAGGCCGGTCGAGGAATCGATCGCCGAGGCGGCAAAGTTCTGGGTGGGTCTGCGGGCGGCCAAACGCGCACAGAAGAGCAGCTGAACACCACGCCGCGAGGTGTTAAGCCACTGGGCGGCAAGCGTATTGCGGCCTAACCTGGCGATATGACCGACAAGCTGAAAGTCGACCTCACCGGGGCTCCGCAGACCATGCTGGCGACGTTCTACGCCAAAGCGCTCGACGCCGGGATGCCCCACCCGATCCTGGGCGACCAGCTGGCCAAGGAGATCGCCGACCGCATCGACTACGACTGGAGCCGCACCTCGATCACCGAGGCGACGTCGCCGTCGGTGACCACCCGCAGCGCCCACTTCGACCGCTGGACCCGGCAGTTCCTGGCCGTGCATCCCGAAGCCGTGGTGCTGCATCTCGGATGCGGTCTGGACGGCCGGTTCTTCCGAATCAAGCCCGGCCCCGGCGTCGAGTGGTACGACATCGACTACCCCGATGTCGCGCACCTGCGCGAGCAGTTGTATCCGTCAGCCGAGCACTATCACGTCATCGCCGCCTCGGTCACCGACCCGGCCTGGCTGCGGGACATTCCCGCCGACCGGCCGACCCTGATGCTCGGTGAGGGGCTGACGATGTACCTCACCGAGCAGGACGGCGTCGCGCTCCTGCGGCGGATCGTCGACGGATTTCCTTCCGGGGAACTGCAATTCGACGCGTTCAACACGCTCGGCATCAGGGCGCAACTGGTTAATACCGTGGTACGTCGATCCGGGGCCAAACTGCACTGGGCCATCGACAAACCAGAGGACATCCTGCGGGCGGTGCCGGGCACCCGGCTGTTGACCAGGGAATCGCCCTTCGACGATCCGGTATTCGCCACCCTGCCCTGGTACTACCGGATGATGCTGGCCGTCATGAAGCCGGTTCCGGTGTTGCGGTACATGGCGCAGTATCACCGCTACGCGTTCTGATCGTTTCTTTGAAAACCAAAGCGGGGCAGCCCTTCCCGGGCAGCCCCGCTTAGGTTGTCGGTGTCAGCGGCCGCTGTGGCGAACGGTGGTGTCCACCTTCGGAACCATCGGCTTGGGGTGCAGTCGGTCGAGCCAGTCGAGCCGGTCGACACCCGCGGAGATGGTGACGCTGCTGGGGGTTGCGGTGTGAGCGGGCTCGGCGGCCAGGGCCGGTGCGGCCAGGCCGAGTACGGCTGCGCCCAATCCGCTGGCAGCGATGACGGCGAATCCGAACTTCTTCATTTCCCTGCTTCTCTCTGTCTCATGCCGGTTATGCCTGTGTAAACCGAGAGCTCAGGGGATCAATTTCCGTTGGCAGGAATTGATCGACTCATGGCAGAAAGAAGGATGTTCAGGCGGTCTCGCGGGGCCCTCGTGCGCCGAGAACAGGTTGGCGGAGGCCGCCCCGATTGAACTCGGAACACCACGGTGAGTGGCCGTGCTGGTCATACCAGACGATCTGCAGCGCACGGATATCGCGACCGCACAACTCCACAGCGAAACCGAGATGGGCGGTGGGCTCGCTGATTTCGACGAACTCGGCGAACCAGTCATCGGGCAGTGTGATGGTGTCGCCCGGGGCGGGTTCGGTCTGGTCCACCAGGTATTCCGCCACGGTGTTCAGCAGCTTCCACGTCATCAGCGGTGACAGCCCGGTGATCAGCAACTCGGGTAGCCCCGCCTCGCTGAGCCCGATGGTATAGCCGAACGGCCTGCGGTCGTGCTCGACGTATTGCACGGCCCAGCCACGCTCGAAGGTCTTCTCCCGCAGGCACTCGAGATAGTCCTGTCTGGTTGCCTCGGGGTGGTCGCAGATCCAGCACATCAGGTGGCCTTCCGTTGGTACTTGGCTGGTACTTGGCCGCCAGAGTCCTCCCCGGGTACGACATGTTCCGGCAGAGCTCGGTGGCTCGGCGGAACTGTTCGTCGATCTGCCGCAGCGTGTCAGTGGATCGGCGTAATATCGAACACATGTGGCGCTCCTAGTGTTCTAGTGGGCGCTTTTCTGCTGTTCAGCGGTGTTTTCGATTGAAGCTCAAGC